>ONMB01000046.1 GCA_900318825.1 uncultured Ruminococcus sp. | reverse complement strand
TCAAACCGGGACGTATCGATACTTTCGAGCGGCAGCTATGTACACCGTTCTGCCCGGACACCATCCATGAACTGGAGGCCGTAAGCGACGGTAACGGGATATACACCTACCGCTGGCTCTGCAACGGAACACCTGTCGCCGGAAACGATTCGCTGGCTTTTCTGCTGGAAAACATGCCGATGGAGAACGACCGGACCTATATCTTCCAGCGCCAAGTGAAAGACAACACCGGTATCATGGACTGGGTCACCTCCGACGGAGAAGTGAATATCCGGGTTTACAAAGAGTACGAAGCCGGAGCGATCAAGATGATCGACGAACAGATCTGCTCCGAGACGAGCAACATTGACGATATCCCGATGGACATCCGGGAGTCGAAAGCGGCCAGCGGTGAGTCAGGCAGCGAGTTCGTCTATTGCTGGTTGCTCTATAAAGGCGGCGCGGACACAACGTTATTAGACACCATTCACCATAACGCTGCTACTTTGGATACGACCCTCTCGCTCAGTTCGTACGGGCTATCCGTTCCGGTAACAGTCACCCGCAGCTCGTTTCCGGTACGCTCTGCTGTTATCTCAGCCGCAAGCTCCGCTTTTTTGTCGTAAACCGCTGCCCTTGCCGAACCGCCCTCCGGAACTCCGTAAACAACTATCCGCATACCATCAGTATAGTCGTACTCCGCGCGGTCATCACGGCTGCCGAATACAATAATTGAAGCCGGTCTCGCATAGAGCGGCAGTCCGAAGTAGCCATACTTCTTAGTGTACCACTGACCGCCCTCAAGCTGTTCTCCGGTCTGGATATCCGTCCATATACCGCCAGTCGGGAGGTAGAAGCTGCACTCGCCGTCCTCGCTGAAAACAGGAGCGGCAAGTAGGTTTTCACCGAGCATATACTGCGTGTCTAACGGAAGGACATTCCTGTCATAGCCGAAGTCAACGACCATTGCCCTCATCATCGGGACACCTGTCCTGTGAGTCGTCACCGCACTTGCAAAGAGATACGGCATAAGGCGGTATTTGAGCTTTGCAAAGTGCCTTGCGACCTCGCAGCTCTCCTCGTCGAATTCCCACGGGACTCTGTACGAACCGCTGCCGTGATAGCGCGAATGCGTGGAGAGCAGACCGAAAGCGGTCCAGCGTTTGTAGAGGTCAGGGGTCCCGACTGATTCAAAACCGGAGATATCGTGTGAGAAGAAGCCAAAACCTGAAAGGCAAAGCGATAGCCCACCGCGGAGAGTCTCCAGCATCGACTCGTAATTCGAGAAGCAGTCGCCGCCCCAGTGGACCGGAAACTGCTGACAGCCGGCAGTTGCAGAACGCGCAAACACACAGGCATTGCCGTCGCCGTTGGCTTCCCGGAGAGCATTGAAGACCGTCTCATTGTACAGGTAGGAATAGTAATTGTGCATTTTATAGGGATCGGAGCCGTCGTGGTAAACCACGTCCGTAGGTATCCTTTCACCGAAATCTGTCTTGACCGCGTCAACGCCCATTTCAGCGAGCGCCCGTATACGTCCGGAAAACCACTCCCGCGCATACGGCGACGTAAAGTCGATCACCGCCATTCCCGGCTGCCAGAAGTCGGTCTGAAATATTGAACCGTCACGTTTCTTAATAAAACAGCCCTTGTCCGCAAGTTCCCTGAAAACCGGTGCGCGCTGGCTGACATATGGATTTATCCACACACATATGTGCAGACCTCTCTGCTTCAGACGGGCGATCATTTTTTCAGGCTCGGGAAAGAGCTCCCTGTTCCACTCAAAGCTGCACCACTCGTACTCCTTCATCCAGAAGCAGTCAAAGTGAAAGACCTCGAGCGGTATGTCACGCTGCTTCATACCGTCGATGAACGACAGGGCAGTTTTCTCGTCGTAGTCGGTCACGAACGAAGTCGAGAGCCACAGACCAAAGGTATAAGCCGGCGGAAGCGCAGGTTTTCCGGTGAGGTCGGTATAGACCGAGAGAACGTCCGCAACGCTGTCTCCGCCGAAGATGTAATAATCCAGCCGCTCGCCCTGAACGGAAAAGGCTGTCTTGGAAACGTTCTCGCTGCCTACCTCAAACTCGACGTGCTCGGGGTGTGCCGCAAAAACGCCGTAGCCTCGCGACGATACGAAAAACGGAACTGACTTGTAGGTCTGCTCGGAACAAGTTCCGCCGTCGCTGTTCCAGACCTTGACGATCTGACCGTTCTTGACGAACGGCGTGAACTTCTCACCGAAGCCGTAGATGTACTCCCCCGGAGCAATGTTGAGCATTTCGCGTATATAGGTGCTGCCGCCGTTGTCGGAAGCTGCAAAGAAGCGCTCACAGGACTGCTCCTTGCTGATGAGCTCCCTGCGCCATTTTTCGGTAGTTATGACGGAAGTCGTATTCGCACAGCTCTTCGTGAGCAGTCTGTCTCCGTAGTAATACTTCACGCCCCAGCCGGAACGCTCCGATCCGATGACAGCCCTTGTTTTTCCGGATATCAGCTCATATCCTCCGTCAGGAGTCCGCTTCACCACGGGCTTGAAGTCTGCGTCCTCATTCAGCTGGAAGGAAGGTCCTGTCTCAGGAGTGCCGGAAAAATGCTCGATGCTGACCTTGATACTGTTCTCGAGAGCAGACGTAAGTCTGACCGTGAGCATAGGACCGCCCAATGTCTGTCCCCTGCCGTGTATCCATTCGCAGACAGCGTGAATGGTCACAGAACTCTCATCAGCTTCGATGTCGTATATCTGCATCGCATACCTGACGCAGTACCCCGGTCTGGTCAGCCAGAAACCGTCCGATATCTTCATTTCCCTCACTCCTTGATAAAAAAATCCGCACATTCTACGGTGATATTTCATATGAAAGCAATGTGTCTGATAACTGAAGCCCCCCTTTGAGAAACAAGGTGCCCCGATGATCATGTAGATACTTCCGTAAGAATATCACAGTCAAATGTGCGGGATATTTGATCTAACTGCGATCAGAGCATTGAAGCGCGGAGCTCTTCACCGCTGAGCTTTGAAAGGTAAGCAGGAGCAATATCAAATGCTGTCTTGCAGCCTGTTGCGCCCTCTGCACGGAGTCTGCCGAGAGCTCTTGCATAGCAGATGAGAACGCTTGCAGTAAACTCAGGGTTGGACTCGAGCTTGAGTGAATACTCGATCATCTGATGAGTCTTTTCACCGTCGCCTGTGAGACCGCTTCTCATAACGAAGCCGCCGTGAGGCATCTTATTGTGAACTCTGTCGAATTCTTCCTCAGAGATGAAGTTTACAGTTGTATCATACTCGTCGAAGTAGTTCTTCATTGTCTTGATGTCGTTCTCGATCTTAGCGAGATCAGCGCCCTCCTCAGCAACTATCCAGCACTCTCTCTTGTGCTTCTGACGTGTTGTAAGGTCGGGCTGGCTTCCTGAACGGACTGCTTCCATAGCTGACTCGATCGGAACTGTATACTGGATACCCTTCTTAACGCCCTCGACTCTTCTGATAGCGTCGGAGTGTCCCTGGCTTACGCCCTTGCCCCAGAAAGTGTAGCTCTTGCCGTTGGGGAGAATAGACTCAGCGTAGAGTCTATTGAGTGAGAACAGACCGGGATCCCAGCCGAGTGAGATGAAAGCGAGGTGACCGCTCTCCTTCGCTGCCTTGTCAACATTTGCAAAGTGCTCGGGAATTCTTGCGTGTGTATCGAAGCTGTCGATAACGTTGAAGTTTTTAGCGAATGCAGGTGTCTGCTTGGGAAGATCAGTAGCACTTCCTCCGCAGATTATAAGTACGTCGATCTGGTCCTTCATAGACTCAGCGTCGTCGATTTTGTAGACCTTAGCGCCGGCTGTGAGCGGCTTTACAGTTGAAGGATCGCGGCGTGTGAAGATGCCTGCGAGCTCCATATCATCGTTTTGTCTTATCGCAAGCTCTACGCCTCTGCCGAGGTTACCGTATCCTGCGATACCAATTCTTAACTTTCCCATTTGGAATTACCTCCTTAAAATTACTGTGCTCGCCATTGAACACAGATTACTCCTATATTATATCACTATTTTCCGCGCTTGTAAAGATGTTTTCCAGAGGTAACCGAAAAGAATTGTATCTTTTTTGAAAAAATGCTAAAATAGAATTGA
This sequence comes from uncultured Ruminococcus sp., assembly GCA_900318825.1. GTDB lineage: Bacteria > Bacillota > Clostridia > Oscillospirales > Ruminococcaceae > Ruminococcus. The sequence continues at coordinate 6,474 of ONMB01000046.1, read as the reverse complement.
CCATAACGGCTTTTCGTTCGTATTACTGTTGAAAGGAGCTGATGATATGCTGAAAACTGACTGCGTTCGCGAGGCAGTCGAAGAATACGGAGATATGCTTTACAGGATATGTCTTGTTATGCTAAAAAATACAGCCGACGCTGAGGACGCTGTTCAGGATACATTCATCAGGTATATGCAGAAAGCCCCTGCTTTCAGCAGTGACGAGCACGAAAAGGCGTGGCTGATAAAGGTCGCGGCAAATATTTGCAAAGATATGCTCCGCCAAAGAAACCGGACTGCTGAGCTCGATGAAGCTGCCCTGAATACCCTGACGGCTGCCGATGAAGACTCACATATCCTCGAGGCACTCACACAGATACCCGAAAAATTCCGCATCGTCCTCACCCTCCACTACATAGAGGGCTACAAGGTGAACGAGATCGCGGAAATGATCGGAAAGACTTCCTCGGCAGTAAAAATGCGCCTTGCAAAAGGCAGGAAGCTGCTCGAAGAAAAGTACAGAAAGGAGTATATGCAATGAATATCGACGATCTGAAAAAGTCCGCGGAGAAGATAACGCTCCCCGATGACGCAAAAGAACGTATATTGCAGAAATGTGCCGATATCTCTGCTGAGGTACAGCCGCACAGGACAGTCAGCGGAGACGAAGGATACACAGACCATGTTTTCACAGTTGAACACTACAAGCCGCGCAGGTTCGCAAGGATAGCTGCCGGTTTAGCAGCCTGTGCCGTTGTCGCAGCGAGTGTCGGTATCACTATGAAGCTGACGAAAGATCAGCCAAAGCCCGACAGCCGTTCGGCTTCAACCGCCGGAGCTTCCGAGAATACTTCGCCTGAGATCAGCGGTGATCCGATAGCTGATATGCTTGCTCAGGACTTCACCATAAACAACGACGGCAGCTTTGATAACGGTTACACCGACAAGCTCTCCCCTTACCAGCGCGAGAAGATCCGCGAGCTGTTGAGCAGTCCGGCGCGAACAGAGATAGACAACTACGATATGACCGACTGCACCGGTATAAAATTTATCAGCGGTAATTATTACTATTTCATAGGTGTCAAGGGAGATGTTATGAGCTGGTCGCGCAATTATATCGCACTGGGCGAAACAGAACCTGCAACTCTCAAGGGCTATTCAGTCTCATCAGATACCGAAGGTAGCACTGAAACCAAAGAGGTTGCCGGAGTACGTATTTCCCCGGATACCGACGGCGATCCCGACGAACTGATAAAGAAGGTCAGGAAGTATTACAAGCTCTCCGCGAACATCGAGGCAGACCTCAGAGCAATTATCAATATGCCGCTCGAAAACATCATCGGCTATGATTTCTTCGCTGAAAACTTCAACGATATCAGTGAAAATGAGCGAAATGAGATACGCTCTTATATCCACGGTCTTGAGCTGAAAAAGGTTCCGAGCGTTGACGCCGAATTCGGAGATCTCAGTGCAAATATCACCCTCAATTACGAGGAAGAAAACCTGAAATATCAGCTCAATATCACAGGAAGCTGCCTGTCTTTCAGCGTAACGTATTTCCATCCGGACGGTGAACAGACCAACTTTACTTCATATTACAACGCAAACACCAGTGACTGTGCCGAGCATATCCTCAACATCGCAAACGCTTCCATTCAGCGCGGTATACAGGAAAATATCAGCAAGCTCGAGGAAGAAGCGAGCCACGCTTATGAAGAAGAAAAAGCACGCAGAAATGAGGCTGAAATACAGACAAATGACAGCGCTATTCTTAATCTTAACAGACTTTTCGCAGACGATATGCACATAGGCTGGTTCCCCTACGGTGATGACATCGGCAGAGGAGTGTCTGACGAAGTACGCGCACTGCTGTTCAGCAAGCTGAGCAGACTCAGGATCGAGCCGGGCGATATAAGTGAGCTCGAAAAGAACGCAGAGAAGGCTGTCGTTGTATACGGTTCTACGATAGATAATTCAAAGTCGTTGTCTGTTGTCATCTTTGACGACAAAATAGTTCTGAACAACAAGGAGTCAAAGGATCATTGCTTCAAAACAGACGACGAATTCCTCTATGAAGACGTTATGGCTCTCCTGACCGGCGATGGCAAGGAGAACCTGCTTGCGCCGTTCTATCCGCCGGCAGAAGCAGTATATGAGTACAGCGGTATCTCTGAAAAAGCGATACCACTTGAAACGCTGAACGAGATCGCACAGGAAATAAACAACTATAAATGGTACCCTGTCAGCACATACGGAAGCACTCAGGACGCCCTGCATATCAAAGTCAGCTTCAAGAACGAAATTCAGGACAAAACTCTGCATATCTACCTCAAGGACGACTATATATCAATCGCCGAAAACGACAACAATGCACAAGCTGAGCAGCAGAAATTAATGAACAATTACTGCTGCTATCACAAGGATTTCACAGACGTATTAAAAACTCTGCTTGAGGAATAATGAAAAAGCCGCCCACATCAAGTGGGCGGTATTTTTTACAGTGTGCGTTTTTCGAGGAGCTTCTTGAAGTCTGTGGGTGTACAGTGCTTTATCTCCTTGAATATTCGGTTGAATGTTGTCAGGCTCTTGAAGCCGGAACGCATTGCGACCTCGGTTATCGGGATATCCGGCTCGAAGAGGAGCTGTTCCGCAGCCTTGGTACGGCGAGCGTTTATGTACTGGATATACGACATAGAGTTGTACTGCTTGAAAATACGCGAGAAGTGGTACTTGCTGTATCCGGCAACGTCAGCGAGCTGGTCGAGCGAAATGTCATACATATAGTTATTGTCGATGTACTTGAGGACTGTGCCGAACTTTTCGCTGTATTCGTTGAGCTTTTCGTCATCGCACTCCATTTTCTCCTGATTTTGTCTGAGCTGATCCTCACGGACGGCAGTGAGCAGTCCCACGACCTCCATGTATATACGGACGTCAGCAAGCTCCGACTTGGAATTGTAAAGTGCAGCTATATCGAGCATGGTCTTTCTCGCACGCACCTGGAGTTCCTTATCGGCATCAGCGTTAATGAGCTGAGGTGCGGAAACTCCTCTCATAATAGCCTCAAGTGCAGGTATCTCGCCGAGTATCGAGTTATCGCACTGGAAGATATATCTTCGTCCAGGGATAGCCGGCATACTGTGAAGCTCTCCGGACGGAATTATCAGGACGTCGTTCTCATGGATATGGTAGTCAACACCGCCGACATTGACGATGTAGGTATTCTTCAGAGCCATGATTATTTCGAGAGCGCTGTGCCAGTGGACAGGATACGCCTCATTATCAGTATTATCATAAAGAAGCACATACTTCTTTTCATCATATTCAACTGTTTCGTAGTCACCCGAAAGATGTTTTATCATCTTTATCCCCCTCTCAGCAGGTAATCTCACCAAAAATTGCGGAATTTTTCATCTACTGATACCATTATTATAGTATATTATCAAGTTTTTGTAAAGTATCTGATGCGAACTTTGGCGATTATTGACAACGCAATGCCAGTTATTTGTATATTTCGTCAAGATACACCAAATAAAAGTGACCATTTTCTGCTTTTATATAAATAATATGTGAATAAGTAAAAAAAGACAGCCGGTGGTGCGCCGACTGCCTTTCAGGGGATATTAAAATTGGAGAAACCTTAGTTTATAGTGCAGTTCATTACACTCTTGTGATGATCTGACCGTAAGGGATAGACTTGCCCTTTGCAGCATACATCTCAGAAATTGTAACTATCTGCCAGCCCTGTGCCTTGATGTAGGGTGCGAGCTCCTGGATAGCAGCTACTGTTTTATCCTTTGTTTCGTGACAGAGAACAACTGCGCCGTTACCAGAACCGTTTGACATAGCATTCTTGATAGTCTGAACTATCTGTGAAGTAGATGTCTCATCTTTCCAGTCCTCTGTGTCGATAGCACAGGTTACAAGACCGTAATCTGTAAGTGTAGACTTAACAGCACCGCCCTGATCGAGGTAAGGAAGTCTCAGGAGCTTTGAAGGCTCTGCGCCGATAATGCTCTTGAGGTAGTCGTGACAGCCGTCAACTTCCTGACGAACCTCATAAGAACTCTTCTGACCGAGGTAAGGATGTGTTGTGGAGTGGTTTGCGATCTCCATACCCTTGCTGTAAGCGTACTTGATCTCAGCCTGATTATCTGCGCCCTGTGACCAGTTCTTTACATAGAAGAATGTAGCGTGGAAGCCCTGCTCTGTGAGAGCGTCAACGATCTTCTTGTTGTTTGCAGGTGAGCAGCCGTCATCGAAGCTGATAGCGATCATAGGCTTGGAAGGATCTACCTTGCCGGTTGTTATCTCTTCCTCCTTGGAAACTGTACCGCTTCCTGTTGTGATAGAAGACTTTGTCCCCTTAGCCTGAACAGCTACTTCATCAATGTAGAAGTCGATAGTTGTCTCAGCTGTCTCGATGTACATGATAAGATCAGTTGCACCGTCAGGAACAGTGTAAGCTGTGTTCTCGAGCTTTGTCCAAGTATCCTTGGAAGCCTTGCCCTCAGCGATAGTGTTATAGTCCTTCTCGCCGTTGCTTGCTGTGTACTCAAGAGAGATCTTGAAGTTGTCGCTTTCGCTTACTCTCTGGAGAACGCCTGCGCTGATGCTGTATGTGCCGCCAGCTACGAATGAGCTGTCGAGAGCGATCTCAGCGCCGTTCCAGTTCTTTGAGCGGCCTGTTACCTTGAGTGAGCTACCGCTGATATAGTTGTCCTTGTTTACAGCTACTGAAGCATCGCCTCTGCCCTTCCAGCTGTCAGATGAGCTGTTGAATGAGCTCTTGAAGTAGTTGGCAGGAACATCGTTGATGGTGGTGGGTTCAGTAGTAGTCTGCTTTGTTGTTGTTACATTAGTTTTTTTTTGAGCCGGGAACTCAGTGATGAGACCGAGCTTGAACTTCTGGATAAGAAGTGCGTCCTGATTGGTAAGACCAGCCTTGCCGTCAACATCAGCATTAGCCTCGCCGATCTCAGAGATAGAGTAAGAAGTCTTACCCTTTGCGTACTTGTCAGGGTTTGTAGCTACCTGCATTACGAGTACAGCGTCAGCGATGTTGATGATCTTATCGCAGTTAGCGTCACCGTACTTTGTAACCTTTGAGCTTGATGTAGGTGCCTCAGTTGTGGGCTCCTCAGTTGTGCGTTCCTGTGTAGTGGGCTGCTCAGTTTCGCCTGTTGACCAGTCGCTCTTGTTTACGAGTGAAACGATAGAGTTGAAAGCTGCCTTAGGCTGATAGCTGCCGTTGAAGAGGAGAGGAGACTGAGGGCTTCTCCAGCTTGCGCTGTCGTTTGTGCCCCAAACTGTGAGTGAAGTTACATTCTTAGTGTTCATGATAGCGCTTACGATGTTCTTGTAAACAGATGCCTGTGCATCGTCGCTTGCGCCGTTGTCCTTTGTGATGTCGAGCTCAGTTACCTGGATCTCGCATCCGATTGCCTGGAAGTCAGCAAGTGCCTGCTTATAAGTGTTAAGATCAGGCTGGCTTGTGCCGAGGTGTGACTGCATACCTACACCGTCGAGAAGGCCCTTGGAGTAGAGCTTCTGACAGAGGTTAACGATGTTCTTGTGCTTGGGGTTGTAATACTCGTTGTAGTCGTTGTAGAAGAGCTTGCAGTCAGCAGGAGCGTACTTCTTTGCTGATGTGAAAGCTACCTCGAGGAAGCTGTCGTCGCCGTAGATGAGTGTCCAGGGTGACTGACCGTCTCTCTGATTCCAGCCAGCGCTTCTGAGACCGCCGTTCTGATCGTCGAAGCACTCGTTTGCTACGTCATATGCGTAGAACTTAACAGTAGGATATTCCTTCTTGAGAAGGTCGAATGTATTCTTGATGAAGTTGTCGATACGCTTATTCATTGTCTCCTTGGAAACTGTTGCGCCATTGTCGTCAAAGTTTTCCTTGAAGAGCCAAGCAGGAGTCTGGCTGTGCCAGATAAGAGTGTGACCTCTTACAGGAATGTTGTACTTAGCTGCGAAGTCAAGTATCTGCTTAGCACCGTAGCCGAGCCTTACCTGAGGATTAACGTTGTTGCCCTTTGACTTGGAAGCATTCTGATCGAGGATCTGATCGGGCTTGAGCTCGTTCTCAGGAGTAATGGAATTGAAGTGCTTTCTGATGAAATCAGGGCTCTTGCCAACTTCGTTCTGGCTTACGCAAGTACCGAACTTGAAGTACTTACCGAAGACATACTTGAGCTGAGCGTCATCATAGTTGATCTTCTCAGAGTAAGATGAAGTTGTGTTTGTTGTGATAGTAGATGTTGTAGAACCGCCGACTGTACCGCCGCCGGTCTTAACATTTGAGGACTTGCCTTTCTTAGCGATCTGAACGCTGTCGAGGAAGATATCAAGTGTCTCGTCAGATGACTCGATGTAGAGAGTCATATCTGAAGCGCCTGAAGGAATTGTGAACTCTGTATTCTCGAGCTTTGTCCACTCGCCGCTCTTAGCGTCAGCAGAAGCTACTTCCTTCCAGTCCTGATCGCC
>ONMB01000037.1 GCA_900318825.1 uncultured Ruminococcus sp. | reverse complement strand
AGGTCACACCCGTTCCCATTCCGAACACGGAAGTTAAGCTCTGCCGCGAAGACGATACTTGGCTGGCGACGGCCCGGGAAACTATTTCAATGCCGGCACTTTTAAGTCTATCCAATTTGGATAGACTTTTTTATTTATTCGATTTTTATATATAATATAAGGCTCCTGCTGTATGGGAGCTCTTTTTTATTAAAAAAGCTGTATTTTTCGCAAAAAGGTTGAATTCCTGAGGGCTTTGTGCTATACTGTAAATAGCGTATTTTTGCCTGTTCGCAGGCTATCGTATATATCGGCTTTGACTGTCAGCCGGAATGATATCAGTCACCGCACATGCGGTTTGGAGTTAATATGGATCTTACTAATACTTTAATCACACTTACACAGCAGGCAGATGCGGAAAAACCGTCACTTTTCCCGTTCCCATTTTCGATGCACCTTGTGTTTGTACTCATAAGCGTTGTCTTTTTCTCATACAGATTTATTATGCAGAAGCGACCATATCAGATAATTATGGCTGCTGCAATACTTTTCTCCATGGGTGTATGGCTCTCTGACAGCAGAAAGGTCTACTATGGCGTCGGACTTATCGACGTAATACTTATACTTGCTGCACTCGTTACCGCGATTATTTTCAAGGCACCCGAGGAAGCTGAGGAAACAGATGACGATAACAGCAAGGACAGCGGCGTGAAGCTCGATGACGGTGCTGCTCCCGTGTGGAATGCTTCTCCTGCTGAGAAAACAGCAGCGCCAGCTGAGACTGAGACATCTGCCGACGATATTATTGAGAAGCCGGCTGAAGCTGCGTCTGAACTCACTGTTGATGAAATACTCGACAGCCTTTCGCAGGAGGATTGATCTGTGAAGATAGCTGTTCTTGACTGGGACACCGTCAGCAACTGCGGTGACATTCCCACAGATAAGCTCGAAGAACTCGGCGAGATAAAGATCTGCCGCCTGACAGCTCCGGAGGATACCGCTGCAAATATCGGCGATGCGGATATTGTTCTTTGCAACAAGGTCCTCATAACCCGCGAGGTAATGGACAAGTGCCCCTCGCTTCGCTATATCGGGCTCTTTGCAACAGGCTACAACAACGTTGATATTGCCTGTGCCGCAGAGAAGGGGATAGTTGTCTGCAACGCCGGTTCGTATTCGACGAATGCTGTCGCACAGCAGACATTCGCTTATATTCTCGACCATTTCAGCCGCATACGCGACTACGATAATGCTGTCAAGGACGGTATGTGGGAACGCTCACCTGTTTTTTCGTGTTTCCCTATCCCGACCGCCGAGCTTGCCGGTAAGACGCTGTCAATTGTGGGGTACGGCTCTATCGGACGCGCGGTAGCACGCATCGCAGATGCATTCGGTATGAATATTGTTGTCAGCACAAGGACAAAGCCTGAAAACTGCCCGTATGAGGTCACCGACGTTCTTACAGCGGCTGAGAAGGCTGACATTATCACGTTCCACTGTCCTCTCACAGAGCAGACAGCCGGTATCGTGAACGCTGAGCTTCTCGGCAGAATGAAGAGCTCTGCGATACTCGTGAACACCTCCCGCGGCGGAGTCGTTAATGAAAACGACCTTGCCGACGCTCTCAACAGCGAAAGGATAGCCGGAGCATACCTTGACGTACTCGCAGTAGAGCCAATGTCACCGGATACTCCCCTTAAAACCGCTAAGAACTGCGTTATTACGCCGCATACTTCATGGGCTCCCAAGGAGACAAGGGAACGTCTCATCGGCATCGTCTGTGATAATATCAGAGCGTGGCTGAAAGGTGCTCCTACCAATAAAGTAAACTGAAAGAAGTTTTGAAATGAGAAATATTTCCGATAAAAAAAGGATAGTCATAAAGCTGGGTACTTCGACTCTTGCGCACAAGACCGGAAAGCTAAATATCAGGAGAATGACCAATCTCGTAAGAGTTATCTCGGACCTGCACAATTCCGGCAGGGAGATAATCATGGTCTCCTCCGGTGCTGTCGGACTCGGTGCCGGCAAGCTCGGACTGCCTGAGAAGCCGAAGGATACCAAGATGAAGCAGGCTGTTGCGGCTATCGGGCAGTGCGAGCTGATGCACGTCTATGACGATATGTTCGCAAAATACAGCGTTACAGTGGGACAGATACTTCTCACAAAGACCATTATCAATAATCCAAGTCACTGTGAAAACTTCAAGAATACCGTCGAGTCGCTCGTTCAGATGGGAGTTATCCCGATAGTCAACGAAAATGACACGATCGCTATTGATGAGCTGGAGCTCGAGATAGGCGAGAACGACTCACTTTCAGCACTCGTTGCTGACCTTTCAGGTGCAGATCTCCTGCTTATCCTCTCCGACATCGACGGTCTCTACGACGACGACCCGCGTACAAATCCGGACGCAAAGCCGATATATGTAGTCGATGAGGTAACTCCGGAGATAGAGAAGGTCGCAGGAGGTGCCGGCACAAGCCTCGGCACAGGCGGTATGTCAACCAAGATAAATGCCGCTAAGATAGCTACCGAAGCCGGTATAGATATGGTAATAATGAACGGACGCGATCCCGAAAAGCTCTACGATCTTTTCGAGGATAAGGAAATAGGTACGATATTCCTTGGCAAAAAATGATCTGAGGTGAATAATATGAGCTATACATTAGAACTTGGTAAAAACGCAAAGGCTGCTGAAGCTCTCATCGCTTCCGCAGGCACACGCGAGAAGAACAACGCACTCGCTGCTATATCAAAGGCGCTCCTCGCCAATCAGGACAGGATAATCGCTGAGAACGCGAAGGACCTCGAAGCTGCTAAGGCTAACGGTATGTCCGAGGCTAAGCAGGACAGACTCCGCCTTGACGCTGACCGTATCGCAGGTATGGCGAAGGGCGTTGATGAGATAATAATGCTCGGCGATCCTATCGGCGAGGTCATAGAGGGCTTCACACGTCCTAACGGTCTCAGGATAGTCAAGACAAGAACTTCTCTCGGCGTTATCGGCATAATTTACGAGTCACGCCCCAACGTTACTGTTGACGCGGCTGCACTCTGCCTCAAAGCCGGAAACGTTGTTATCCTCAAGGGCGGCAAGGAGGCTATACATTCAAATGTGTGCCTCGGCGCTATAATGAGGGAAGCTGTTGCCTCTGCCGGACTCCCTGCTGATGTTATCCAGGTAGTCGAGGACACTTCAAGAGAAACTACCAACGAGCTCATGCGTCTTAACGGCTACGTTGACGTTATAATCCCCCGCGGCAGTGCAGGACTTATCCAGGCTGTCGTTCAGACCGCTACCGTGCCTGTTATCGAGACTGGTGCCGGAAACTGCCACGTTTACGTTGATGCTTCCGCTGACCTCGATATGGCTCTTGAGATAACAGACAATGCAAAGACCCAGCGTCCTTCTGTCTGCAATGCGATAGAGAGCCTTCTCGTTCACAAGGACTGCGCAGAGAAGTTCCTGCCCATGATAGCGGAACGCTTCAAGAAGCACGATGTTAAGATATACGGCTGCGATAAGACCATCGCCATACTCGGCAGCGGCATAGAAAAGGCTGGCGAGACCGAGTACGCCACAGAATTCAATGATTATGTTATAGCTGTTAAGGTCGTTGAGTCACTCGACGAGGCTATTGCACATATAAGAAAATACAGCACGAGACATTCCGAGTGTATCGTTACAAGCTCGCTCGAGAGTGCTGAGAGATTCCAGAAGGAGGTCGACGCAGCAGCTGTCTACGTCAATGCTTCCACAAGGTTCACTGACGGAGGAGAGTTCGGCTTCGGCGCAGAAATCGGCATTTCGACTCAGAAGCTCCACGCAAGAGGACCTATGGGACTCAGAGAGCTTACTACCGTTAAGTACCTGATAAACGGAAACGGTCAGATAAGATAATTTTTGGAGGTCTGAATGGCTATTAGAAAAGATCTGGACGATATGCTGAACAGCCTTAAAGGCGGCAAAAAAAGCACTTCGGATACCGGAAAAACCAAGGAGAGCGCCGAAAGCGTTCATCCGCGAAAGAGCATTTACGATGATATGTCGATCGATGACTTACTCAGCGCACTTGCCGACGACAAAAAAGAAAACAATACTGATGAGATAGCGGAAGAACTCACGGAGGAGTTCGCTCCCGAGCCGGAGCCTGTTAAGATCCCGGAGCCTGTAAAGGTTCAGGAGCCGGAAAAGCCGACTGAGGCACCGGTCAAAGCTCCCGAGCGCAAGCATAAGAAGATAGTTATCACCGGAGAGCTTCCGGATTATGAGGCTATCCGCCAGCACGAGCTCGAAAAGGACCGCATTGAACGCGAGAGAAAAGAAGCTGAAGCCAAAAAGCCTGCCGGACCTATCGTTATCGAAGAGGTCTTTGTATCGAACGTTGATGAAAAGGCAGAGGCAGAGCGTGAAGCCCGCGAAGCTGCCGAAAGAGAAAGAGCGGAGCGTGAAGCTCGCGAAGCTGCTGAGAGAGAATGTGCAGAGCGTGAAGCCCGCGAAGCTGCTGAGAGAGAAAGAGCAGAGCGTGAAGCCCGCGAAGCTGCTGAAAGAGAAAGAGCAGAACGTGAAGCCCGCGAAGCTGCTGAAAGAGAACGTGCAGAGCGTGAAGCCCGCGAAGCTGCTGAAAGAGAAAAGACAGAGCGTGAAGCCCGCGAGGCTGCTGAAAGAGAAAAGGCAGAGCGTGAAGCCCGCGAGGCTGCTGAAAGAGAAAAGGCAGAGCAGGAAGAGCGCGAAGCTGCAGCAGCTAAAAAGCCGAAGTTCAAACCTATCGACCTCAGCCCTGAGATGCCGAAGAAGGGCTTCTTTGCAAAGCTGAAGGACAAGATACTTGCAAAAGACATATACGAAGATGACGACGATTTTATGGGCGGTATGCCCGTGCCGCCGTCTGAGGAGAAAGCTCCCGAGCCTGAGGTGAAGGACGAGCTGGACGAGGCTATCGAGGCTGCCGAGAAGGCTTCCGAGGAGAGCGCTTATGTTCCTATGGAGGAAGAAGCTCCTGTTGAAGAGCCCGAGACTGAAGAAGCTCCGGCATCAGAAGAGCCCTCCGCTGATGAGCTCCTCGATGCTGCACTCGCTGCTATACACAGCTCCGAGACCGAAGAGACTGCCGCTGAGGAAGAAGTGCCCGTGGAAAACGAGTCTGAGGAAGAGCCCGAGCCGGAAGAGGTTCCGGAGGACGATACCGAGAGCGATCCTGTGAACAATATGATCGAGGGAATGCGTGAGAACGCTGCAAGCACTATCGCTGACCTTGAAAAGCCCAAAGAGGAAAAGACTGAGGAAGCTCCGGCAGAGGATAAGCACGAAGAGAAGTCTGAGGATAAGTCCGAGCCCGAAACCGAGCAGGAGCCTAAAAAGAAGAACGTCCTCGAGCGTATCCTCGATGAGGATCCCGACGAGCTCCTGAACGAAAGCAAGGAAAAACCGGAAGCAGATGACGATATCGCTGCTGCTGACAAGAAGAGCTTCAAGAAGAAGCTGTACACAGTCCTGGGAGCGGTATTTGCAGTATTTGCTGTGATCGGCGTTATAGTAGTTGCCGAAAAGTGTATCGGTGCTGTAAAGCGTTTTGCGACCGGCGAGGTCAAGAAGGACGGCTTTGCAGAGGTAGTTTACCCTGCGGTCATCATGGACATCGAGTCCTTTAATTCGCCGTCAGAGCTCAGCTCTGAGCAGATAATCACGGCATCTATATGGTCCATTATTATGGACGAGGACAGAGTCTCAAAGTACGACGTAAACCCCGGAACGGATACGATCTCCATTCCCTATATGGACGTTGAAGCGAGAGCTGTTGAGATGTTCGGCACGGATCACCCCGAGTTCCAGCACTGCACAGTCGGACCTGTTGATTCGAGGTTCTTCTATTCGGAGGGCGCTTACAATGTCAAGCTCAAGCCGGTAACATTCACCTACTCGCCTGACATAAAGTCTGTCGTTAAGAGCGGCAGTGAGTACACGGTAAGCGTTGACTATATCGACGAGCTTCCGGCGTGGATGGAGAAGAGCGTGTCGAAGTCCGTTGAGTTCAAACTCACCGGTCACGATGACGGTACATACACCATCAATTCGATGAAGATAAACTTCGTCAGAAGCGGTAATATTTAAAAGAAAAAGGGACGCATATGCGTCCCTTTAGCATTATTCTTTTGGATTTGTTGCGGTTGTTGAAGCCGCTGCCGCAGTAGCAGCTGCCGTTGTTGTTGCAGTGGCAGATGTACTGGCTGACTTACTGGCAGTAGTTACGGTAGTTGTTGTTGCTGAGTCTGTTGCAGTTGTTGCAGCGGTAGTCGTTGCAGTTGACGAAGCAGCCGCAGCTGTTGTTTCCGAAGTCGGCTCCGACGACGGCTGAGAAGGTTCTTCCGGAGCAGGTGCGCTGTAATCCCTGAAGCAGATGTTCATATCAACGCTGCCTTCAATTCCGGGGATATATCCGGTACTGCTGTACTGCCACATCTGGAAGTCGTAGTAGTATGTAGGTGCGGTATTGTATTCCGCAAGCCAGAAATCATAGGCTGTAAGTCTCGGGAGGTCGAGCTTCATCAGGGAAGTATTCTTGTTCTGGTATATCATCGGCGTGTAGCCGGCTGACTTTACTCTTTCGCAGAAGGAAACGCAGCAGTCCGCGAGCATATCGACTGTAACGGAGTCTGTACGGGCAGTTTCACCGTATATGAGCTCCCAGTCAAAAACAACGGGGTAGGTGATATTGTAGGGCTTTATCGCGTCGAGAACGAAGTCTGCTTCCTCGATAGCTTCCTCAGTGGTCACAGCCTGTGAGAAGAAGTAAACTCCGACCTTTACGCCGGCAGCATCAGCCTGTTCGATGTTTTCCTTGAATTTGGTGTCGAAGTTCAGTTCGCCGCCGCCGTATGTACGGTATCCGACTCTTATTATGGCGAAATCAACTCCGGCAGCCTTGACCTGTTCCCAGTTGATATCGTGCTGGTACTCTGAAACGTCAATGCCTGCAATAGACGTGATATTGCCGTTTTCACGGTAGAATGAGTAGCCGTTTCTTGTGACGAGGTCGTTCATATCGAGACTGCAAGCCGGAACGTTCTCGAAAACCGGCAGATAGACCTGTCCGAGAGCTCCGTCGTTGTAGAGTATCTTCTTGCCGCTGAGCTGGTAGAAGGTCTCTTCCTTTTCGATGACAGCCTTTGTACGGGCTCCGGGATCCTCTGATGAAGATGCCGAGACCTGCTTGCTTGCCGGGACAGCGGGTTCGTTCTTGCTGTTTCCGCGGTCGCGTATGAAAAGGTCCCACGAGAGTCCGCAGACCAGACCTAATATTATGATGAGTTCGGTTATAGCAAGTCCTTTGTAGGTTTTGCGTTTTTTCTTGTTTGGGGTTATTTCAGCCATTTCTGCCTCCATGGTTTGTGTTTTGCTGAGCGATTTATCTTTATATAGATATGATAACATATTTTTCGTGCTTTGTAAACAGCCTGCGCGATATTTTGCAGTATATTCACATAGTAATATCTGTATGCCCACGCTATTGACAATATCTTCCGTGACTGATATAATTAATGTATCTTAAATAAACGCCGGGCTGGTACCGGCACTAAAAAAGGAGATAACTATGGCTTTCAAGACTGAAAACAGACAGTTCGTGTGCAGCGTTTGCGGGACAGCTTCCGAGCACACTATAATAACCGAGACAGATCCTCCGCAGGGAGTTCCGGACATCGACCTCCGCCCCGATGAACCGCACCGCAGCTATATGAAATACTGGGTGATGAAGTGTCCGGAGTGCGGATACTGTCACGCAACTCTCGATATGCCTTTCGACGGCGAGCGCGAGTACCTCAGTTCTGAGGAGTACACCGGATTTGGCGGTATTACCGGAGTCAGCGAAAAGGCTGGCGAGATGATACAGAAGGCGCTCGTTTGCGTAAAAAACCACAATTTCAAGGAGGCTGTGCAGTCCTACCTTTATGCAGCGTGGATACTCGATGACGAAAAGCTCGGTGAGCAGGCTAAGGCTTGCAGAAAGGCAGCCGTTGCGGTCATGGACGGTCACCCGGCAGCCTTCAAGAACGATGCAAATTTCAGACTTCTTATGGCTGATCTGCTGAGACGTTCCGGCGACTTTGACAGAGTTGTCCGCGAGTTTGAGGGAACGGCTTTCACTTCGCAGCTCATGACGGCTATCGCATTCTTCGAAGTGAACCTTGCTTCGAGGGGCGACGCAGGTGCACACCGTGCAGATGAAGTACCGGGAGTTTCTGCGAAGTAATGTACTATGTATATATCCTGAGATGTGCCGGAAATACGCTGTATACCGGTATTGCTGCGGATATTGAGCGGCGTATGCGCGAGCATTTCGGACAGACGGAAAAGTGCGCGAAATACACCCGTTCGCACAGAGCGGAGTCGCTTGAAGCTCTGTGGACTGCGCCTGACCGCAGTCTTGCTTCAAAGCTGGAGTACCGCATAAAGCAGCTCACAAAGGCGCAGAAGCTGCGGCTCAAAAAGAGGACTCGTAAGAGTCCTCTTTTTATGTTTATTTCTGTTTTATGCGGAAGCTGCTGTTGCGGAGCTGGCTTGCGTCGAAGCCCTTCGGCTTGCGGTCCTCGCGCTTTTTCTGCGGTCTCGGACGGGACTGCTTCTTTTCCTCCTCGTCGTTGAGACGCATTGTGAGGGAGATACGGTTGCGCTTGAGGTCGACGTCGAGAACGCGCACCTTTACGACCTCGTTTACCTTAACTGCTTCGAGGGGGTGCTTGATGTAGCGGTTGCATATCTGTGAGATATGAACGAGACCGTCCTCGTGAACACCGATGTCAACGAACACGCCGAAGTCAATGATATTGCGGACGGTTCCGACAAGCTCCATACCGGGCTTGAGGTCCTTGATGTCCATAACATCGCCGCTTCTGAGGAGCGGAGGCGGAAGCTCGTCACGGAGGTCACGTCCGGGCTTTTTGAGCTCACCGATGATGTCGGTGAGGGTGGGAACGCCTATATTGAGAGTCTTGCTGATATTCTCGATGCCGAGGCTTTCAGCCTTTTCGGAGATGCCGTTAGCACCGCCGTTTGAGATATCGGCAAGTGAGAAGCCGCACTCGCTGAGCAGGGAAGTTGCGGCAGCGTAGCTCTCAGGGTGAACGGCTGTGTTGTCGAGGGGATTTTTACCGTCGCGTACTCTCAGGAAGCCTGCGCACTGCTCGAAAGCCTTCTTGCCGAGCTTAGCGACCTTCATAAGCTCCTTGCGGTCGGTAAATCTGCCGTTTTCCTCACGGTAGGCAACGATGTTCTTTGCAACAGTTGCGTTGATACCGGAGATATAGGAGAGGAGGGAATGAGAAGCTGTATTCAGGTCAACGCCGACGGAGTTAACGCAGTCCTCAACGACGCCGGAGAGGGCTTCACTCATACGCGCCTGCGGCATATCGTGCTGGTACTGACCTACACCGATAGCCTTGGGATCGATCTTAACGAGCTCTGCGAGCGGATCCTGAAGACGGCGGGCTATCGAGATAGCGCCTCTTATGGAAACGTCGTACTCGGGGAATTCCTCTGCGGCTATCTTTGAAGCGGAGTAAACGGAAGCGCCGGCTTCGCTTACTACCATATAGCTCACATTCTCGGGGATCTCCTTGAGTATCTCAGCAACAAAGCTCTCGGTCTCGCGTGAAGCCGTGCCGTTGCCGATAGAGATCGTGTTTACGTTGTACTTTGTGATGAACTGCTTCACCTTTTTCTTGGCTTCCTCGACTCTTGCAGCGGAAGCAGTTTCTCTTACGGGGTAGATGATAGCGTGGTCGAGGACCTTGCCTGTGCCGTCGATGACAGCGGTCTTGCAGCCGTGAGCGTAACCGGGATCGAGTCCGAGGATAACGCTGTTCTTGAGCGGCGGCTGGAGAAGGAGCTGACGGAGATTGGAAGCAAATACCTTGATAGCTTCCTCGGCAGCGTTTGCGGACATCTCAGAGCGTATCTCCCTTTCGATAGAGGGGAAGATGAGACGCTTGTAGCTGTCGGCAGCGGCAGCGCGTACAAGCTCTCCGCAGGCGTTGTTGTTCTTTATGTACTTGCTGAAAATTATATCAGTAGCGGCAGTCTCATCGAGAGTTACAGCTACCTTCAGGAAGCCCTCCTTCTCACCTCTGTCGAGTGCGAGAACACGGTGGTTAGCCACCTTCGGGATAGGCTCGGAGTATTCGTAGTAGTTCATATAAACGCTCTCTGCTTCGGGATCGGCAGCCTTTGAAACGAGCTCGCCCTTTGTTCCTGCGAGAGCACGGAGCTTCTTTCTTATGTCGGCATCGTCGGAGATATCTTCGGCGATGATGTCCATAGCGCCCTGAACTGCGGTCTGAACGTCGGGGACGTTCTTCTCCTCGTTGATGAAGGCTTCTGCCTCCTTTTCGGGCTCTGTGCCGTCAGCCTGTTCCATGATGAGGACTGCGAGCGGTTCGAGACCGTTCTCACGCGCGATGCTTGCACGGGTACGGCGCTTGGGCTTGAACGGACGGTATATATCCTCGACCTCGACGAGAGTCATAGCGGCACTGATAGCAGCCTCTATCTCGGGAGTCATCTTTTCCTGTTCTGTGATAGAATTGGTTATCTCAGCCTTGCGCTTCTCAAGGTTGCGGAGGTACATCAGTCTGTCGTAGAGATCACGGAGCACCTGATCATCGAGGGAGCCTGTGAGCTCCTTACGGTAACGTGCGATAAAGGGGATAGTCTTGTCGTCGTCGATGAGAGCGACGGTATTGTCGACCTGTTCCTGTCTGAGGCCGAATTCTTTTGCGAGTATCTTATTTATTTCCATAACTTATCCTTTCTGAGAGCGGAAGCTCATTCCTCCGCGGGTATCTGTTCTGCGATGCTGTCGTTAAATCTGTCTATCCACGAGAACAGAGTTTTTGCAATGTCCTTCCAGACGTTGATATTGTTCTTCTCATTGAGCACCTCGTGGCGCATACCTTCAAACAGCCGGTGGGAAGTGCTCTCATAGCCGAGCTTTTCGAGCATAGCGACTGCCTTGAAGAACTTCTTCTCCGAGAGCATACACGGATCGTCCTTGCCGGAGATGAAGCGTACCGGGAGGTGAGGATTTTTCACCTGCCAGCCGCGTTTCGAGTAGGTCGAGCGGAGCAGATAGAGAAAGCCCTCGTAGCCGTTGAGAGTGTACCTGAAATTGCACAGCGGATCGGCGTTGAATTTCTCCACGACGCTTGTGTCGCTGCATATCCACGAATTAGGCAGATCACTGCTGAAGTTCTTGTTGAGGAATGCCTGAGCGATATCGTAGATCTTTTCGCTTCTGAAACGGCTTCCGAGCTTCTTTGAAGCACTGCCGTCAATGGCGCGTACTATTCCTGAGAACCTGCTGTAACACGGGCAGCCGAGTATAACAGCGCCGTCTATCATATCGTCGTGCTCCTTGAGGAAGCAGCGGAGTGCGAGCGAGCCCATGCTGTGACCTATCATAAAGATAGGGAGCTGCGGGTAGGTCTCCTTGACGATTTTTGTGAGCTGAGCTATGTCGCTCACGATGCCTTCGCCGCCGTTCCTGAACAAAAAGCCGAGGTCGTCCGGTGAGCAGACGCTCTTTCCGTGACCACGGTTATCGTGGATAACGGTGATGAAGCCCTGTTCAGCGAGATAGTCCATAAATGGGTAATAGCGTTCCTTGTGTTCGTTCATGCCGTGTATGAGCTGAACGACGCCGCATGGCTGTTCTGAGGGGATAGCTATTACTGCGGATATAAGAAGTCCGTCAAAGGCGGAAGTGAATTCAAATTCTTTCAGATCTGCATTTAGCATAAAAGCCTCCTGTGTTATTAAATCCGGACAAATTCCTTATTATTATACCACAGTTACAGAAATAAATCAAGTGTATCGGGGGTATTTGTAGAGACAGCAGCATTTACTCTCTCTGATAAAAATAAACGTTTTATCTTTGCGAAGCTCCTTGCAGAATAAATAGGGAGAAAAGAAAAACTCCCGGCAGAGCTTACCGGGAGAGCTGTTTCATTATTCTTCCTCGAACGAGTACTGGAGGTACTTGTCGAATTTTTCATCGAGAATGAATTCTTCGCCTTTTTTCTTATAGTGCTGTAACTTGAGGGGTTCGGCGTCAGCGAACATATAGCAGTGGAGCTTGAGACCGCTGCCTGATGAGCCTTCGATAAGTGAGAGGTAACGTTTTCCGTTTTCGTCCTGCTTGCTTCCGAGGAGAATTGCGAAGTGCAGACCTTTAGGACCTTCGTTTACTACCTGTCCGTCTACGCTGAGGCTGGTCCTGCCTTTCAAAGAAGTCTCGATCTTATGGCCGTTGTATTCTGCGGAGTACACCTTTGAGCTCTTGTCGTATTCAGCTTTGAGAGGTCTGCCGATGATACCGTAGCAGATAGGTGTATTAAAAGAACCTTCCATACCCTGAACGCACACAAAGCAGTGCAGGCCGTCTGTATCGGGGAGCTCGGTATCGAAAACTGCTGCCAGACGAATACCGCTCTTGTTTTCAGCGATGACCTTGTCGTCAAACAGCACACGCTCTGTTGACATAGTGTTTTCGACTCTGATAGTGTGGCCGTTCCATTCGGCGGAGTAATACTTCATTTCAATTCCTTCTTTCGTATTCTGTCGTTACAGGCACAAGCCTGCTTTATGCTAAGTATAACACGGGATACAGGTGATGTCAATCAATGCAGGTTATATAAATATTTAATACATTCTTGATGGATACGGGGATATACATTGACTTTTAAGGCAAAAAGGTGTATAATTTATACATGAGGAGGCGGCGCTATGACAGAATATCTTACTAATTATATGAAATACGTTCAGCAGAGACTGGACAGCTGCACTGACAGTGAGCTCCTTGAAGAGATACTTGCTGAACATAAGGACAAGATCGCTTTCATGCAGCACGAACGCATCGTGCATTTCCTTGTGACGATGATGTTTGCACTGATACTTACAATATTTATGTCGGTGCTGATATTTGCCGAAAACCTTGCGGTACTGCTGCTCGTGACGATAATGCTGGTGCTGATAGCTTTCTATATAAAGCATTACTATTTCCTTGAGAATACGGTGCAGAAGATGTATAAGGTCTATGACGAGATACTGAAAAAACGCAGGGAATTTGCTGCGAAGGGAGCTGATAAGGTTGACTCGTAAGGAACGCGCGGCGCTTGCCTGCGAGGAGCTGGAAAAGCTCTACCCCGATGTGGAATGCTCTCTCGTGTACGACAAGCCGTATGAGCTTATGTTTGCGACTCGCCTTGCGGCACAGTGTACTGACGCGAGAGTGAACATCGTTACTGAGACTCTGTTCAAAAAGTATCCGACGCTCGAAGCCTTTGCAAATGCCGACCTCGAGGAGCTCGAACAGGACGTAAAGCCCTGCGGCTTCTATCATACGAAGGCTAAGAGTCTCAAGGAAATGGCAGGGCAGCTCATCGAGCGCTTCGGAGGTGAAGTCCCGCAGACTATGGAGGAACTGCTGAGTCTTTCCGGAGTCGGCAGAAAGACTGCCAACCTGATACTCGGCGACGTCTACGGTAAGCCTGCTGTGGTCACAGACACCCACTGCATAAGGATAACCGGGAGACTTGGTCTTACCGACAACAAGGAGTCGGCAAAGGTCGAAAAGGATCTTGTAAAGCTGTTGCCGCCGGAAATATCCAATCATTTCTGTCACCAGACGGTGCAGTTCGGGCGCGACATATGCCGCGCGAGAAAGCCGGACTGCGGGAATTGTCCGCTGAACTATTTTTGCAGATATTACGCAAAAAATTCAAAATAATACGCACTTATTGCTGCAATATTCAAAGGAGGGATATTATGTTATTTGATTTCAGACTGAGCACACCTTCGGAGGGAATGGTGGACATCACCAATGAGGTGAGCGCGGCAGTCCGTGAGAGCGGAGTTCTCGAGGGACTGTGCATAGTCTACTGTCCGCATACTACCGCGGCTGTGACCATAAATGAGAACGCCGATCCTGACGTTCAGAACGATTTCATAATGGGTATGGCACAGAGCTTTCCGGAGCTCAACGCTTTCCGCCATTCGGAGGGCAATTCCGATGCGCATATCAAGTCCTCGACTATCGGTGCGAGCGAGACTATCATAATCAGCGGAGGAAAACTGCTCCTCGGAACGTGGCAGGACATTTACTTCTGCGAGTTTGACGGTCCGAGAACAAGAAAATTCTACGTTAAGATAATAGGAGGCTGACCATGGACGAGAAAATCGAAAAGCTCGCGGAGATAGTCCGCAGCTCTGAGCGGATAGTCTTTTTCGGTGGAGCAGGAGTCTCGACGGAGAGCGGCATTCCGGACTTCCGCAGCGTTGACGGTCTTTACAGTCAGCAGTGGGACTATCCCCCGGAAACTATCCTCAGCCACAGCTTCTTTATGAAGAAAACGGAGGAATTCTACCGCTTTTACCGTGCAAAGATGATATGCACCTCGGCTAAGCCCAATCCGGCTCATCTGAAACTCGCTGAGCTTGAAAGGGAGGGCAAGCTGACTGCCGTAGTTACGCAGAATATTGACGGTCTGCATCAGGCAGCCGGCAGTAAAAAGGTCTATGAGCTCCACGGCAGCGTCCTGCGGAATTACTGCATGAAGTGCCATAAGTTCTACGGTATCGAGGCGATAACCGAGTCGGAGGGCGTTCCGCACTGTGACTGCGGCGGCATAATCAAGCCGGACGTCGTTCTCTATGAGGAGGGGCTTGACAACGATACCGTCAGCGGTGCTGTGAACGCTATTTCCAATGCGGATACGCTGATTATCGGCGGAACTTCGCTGAACGTCTACCCGGCAGCCGGTCTCATACGCTATTTCAGCGGCAAGAACCTCGTCATCATCAATATGGCACCTACGCAGATGGACGGTGCGGCGGGACTGCTTATCTGCGATAAGATAGGAAAGGTATTTTCTGCGATATGAACTAAGCCGGTGCGTCGTGTATCATACAGACCACTGTTCAGGTAAAAGATCATGTATTTTGTCGTTTCTTGTCATAGACAAAAAAATAATTAAAATCATTGGAGGGTATCATGAAAAAAACAATAGCAGCAGTTATGGCGTTTTCACTTGCAATGTCTTTCTGCACAACCGCTCAGGCATTTGCCGAGAGCACAACGGGGGACAAGGATATTATCGTTTCGGCTGAAGAAAAAGCCGATAATGCAGCAGCCGGGGTTTTTGAATTGCCTGAATGCTTTAAGGATATCTACGATACGCCTGAGGATTATGTAAACAGGATCAGGTATGGTTATGAGAATGTTGAGATACCATACAACTATATCGGTTATAAAGATATATATCTGGTATATTCCCCTAATATAATTGAGGGACTTGAGCCTAAACTCTCGTTTGACAAATTATCAGTGTCAGCGGATAAAGCTCAGGGCAAGACTTACAAAATCAACCTGAATGTCAGCGGTATGGATAAGCTCTACAATGATCTTGCTGTCCATATATACTACGATACACGTTTAAAAGTCGGTGAAATAGGAAGTTCTGAAGGCGGAGCTTCATCGGAGATGGATCTGTATGAATCTACTGTAAATCCCGGTGAGATATATCTTCGTGCAGATGGATGGTGGAGTGACAGAAATCCTCATAACAATAGTGGACGCGACGGTGCGTTTGCGGAGATCAGCTTTACTCTTCCTGATGATGCCGAGCCCGGTGATCTCTATCCCATAGGCATTTCTTATATGTATAAAGCTCCGTCCATGGATTATATCAGAGATGTCGATTATCCGTCAGGAACCGGAAATTACCTGAAATACTGTGTTTTCTCCGGAGGTGTAGAAAACGGCTATATCAAAGTAGCCGGCAGCGATGAGACTTCCACCGGGGAAGTTTTCACTATAAAAGGTGACGCTAACCTTGACGGCAATGTGAATTTAGCTGATGCTGTACTTGTTATGCAGGTCGCTACTAACCCGGACGTGTATGCACCCGGCAAGTCTGAGGCAAGCATAACACCGCAGGGTGCGATAAACGGCGATGTTGACGGTCAGAAAGGACTCACCAACAAAGATGCGGTTCTGATACAGAAATTCAAGCTCGGACTTGTCGAGACACTATAATAGTATATAACAGGTATCCGTTCTCTTTTGAGGACGGATATTCTTTTTTATTTCTATTGACAAAAGCTGGGGGAGAGAGTATAATTAATGTGAGTAATTATAGCCGCAGACGGCTTCAAAAATGAATACTCACGGAGGAATTATGGACATTATCATAGTAGGCTGCGGAAAGGTCGGTATCGCTCTTGCCGAGGTACTCAGCGAGGAGCATAACGTCACCATGATAGATAAGGACGAAAATCTTATCAACGCTGCCATAAACGACTTTGACATAATGGGAATTGCAGGAAACTGCCTTCAGACCAACGTTCTCGAGGAGGCAAACGTCGATAAGGCTAACCTCTTCATCGCAGTAACGACTTCGGACGAGGTCAATATCCTTTCCTGCCTTATCGCAAAGAGAATGAAGGCAAGACATTGTATCGCAAGAGTACGCAGCCCTGAATTTGAAAAGCAGCTCGTATTCATGCGTGAGGAGCTGGGCATCAGTATGATGGTCAACCCGGACTATAACGCAGCAAACGAGATAGCCAAGGTGCTCAAGTACCCGGAGGCTATAAACATAGAGTCATTCGCAAAGGGAAGAGTCGATCTTGCTGAGATACGCATTACCAGCGGAAGTATCCTTGATAATCTGTCTCTCAGTCACCTTTCAAGGAGACTCAGGCTCGATGTCCTCATATGCGCGGTGCAGCGCGGTGAGGAACTCATCATACCAAACGGAAACTTTATCCTCAAAGCCGGAGACAAGATACATATGACGGCTTCGCACAGTGCTATGGTCAAGTTTTTCAGGAGCATAAGTGCTGCATACCGCGAAAAGAGAGTCAAGTCCGCAGTGCTCATAGGCGGAGGAAGAGTGGCTTATCACCTTGCTCAGCAGCTCATTGAAATGGGCGTCAAGGTAAAGATAATCGAGATAGACGAAAAGCGCTGTCTCGAGCTCAGCCAGCGGCTCGACAAGGTGAATATCTCCTGTGCTGACGGTACAGACCACGATATTCTTGAGGAGGAGCGCGTCTATGACGCTGACGCGGTCGTGACGCTGACAGGCATAGACGAGGAAAATATCCTTCTCTCGCTGCTTGCAAAGAAAAACGGCGTAGACAAGGTCGTAACGAAGGTAAACCGTATGTCGCTTATACAGCTCTCGGATACACTTTCACTCGACAGTATCATATCGCCGAAGTCGATAACCGTAAATCAGATACTCCAGTATGTCCGCGCTAAGCAGAATTCGCTCGGCAACAACGTCACGACGCTCTACCGCCTTGTGAACGACAGGCTCGAGGCAATAGAGTTCATCATACGCGATGAAAAGGACTATGTCGGAGTTCCGCTGAAAAAGCTCAAGATACGCAGCGGCATACTTATCGCAAGTATCGTCCGCGGAAACGAGCTTATCATACCCAAGGGCGATGACTGCCTGAAGGTCAACGACAGCGTCGTTGTTGTCACAACGAACAAGGGCTTCCACGATCTGAGCAACATTTTTGATTAAGGGAGCGTATATTTAGAGATGAACCATAGAATGATATTCTACATTATGGGACAGATATGCAAGGTCGTAGGCTTTGCTATGCTTCTGCCCATAATCGTAGGAGCTATATACGGCGAGAGCCATGTTGTGACATCGTTCGGCATACCGTTTCTGATACTGATGATATTCAGTATCATTTCGACAGTCAAGAGACCTTCGGACAAGTCCTTCTTCTCAACAGAGGGCTTTGTAAGCGTAGCGGCTTCGTGGATAATGGTATCGGCTGTCGGAGCACTTCCGTTTGTGATATCGGGTGAGATACCCAACTACATAACCGCACTGTTCGAGACTGTCTCGGGCTTCACTACCACAGGTGCGACTGCTCTGACAGACATAGAGTCCATGTCACGTTCGTGTCTCTTCTGGCGAGCCTTCACCCACTGGCTCGGCGGTATGGGAATACTTATGTTCGTGCTGGCGGTAATGTCGAGCAACGACTCCCGTACAATGCACATGATGAGAGCCGAGTGCGCCGGACCTAATGTCGGCAGACTCGTTTCTAAATCAAGCGTTTCAGCAAGAATACTCTACGGCATATATATGTCACTGACAGTTGCCGAGGCAATTCTTCTGTTCTGCGGAGGAATGCCGCTGTATGACTGCATCATACACTCGTGTTCGTCAGCCGGTACCGGAGGCTTCTCAATATACGGCGACAGTATCGGACACTACGACAGCCTTTACATCGAAATGGTCATCGCAGCGTTCATATTGCTCTTCGGCGTAAACTTCAACCTCTACTACTACCTTATAATAAGGAAGTTCTCGATGACGTTCAAGAACGAAGAGGTCAAGGTCTACTTCGGACTCATAATCACGGCTACGGCAGTGATAACCTTAAATATAATGCACCTTTACAGCAGCTTCGGCAGCGCTCTCAGGCACTCCTTCTTCATGGTGTCCTCGACGATAACCTCGACGGGCTTCGCAACTGCCGATATAACGCAGTGGCCGGGTTTCTCACAGACGCTGCTGCTCCTGCTGATGTTCGTCGGCTCATGTGCAGGCTCGACCGGCGGCGGTATGAAGGTGGCAAGAATAATGATACTCTTCAAGACTGGTATCAAGGAACTGAAATACATCGCGAACCCAAGAGCAGTAGTTACTGTAAAAATGGACGGCAAGCCGGTCGAAAAGGCAGTCGTGAGAGGTGCTCTTTCATATATGGTGCTGTTCATGCTGCTCATGGCGATATCGCTGCTTATCGTATCGTTTGATAAATACTCTATCGAGGAATCGGCTTCGGCAGTCATAACCTGTATGAACAATATAGGCTTCGGAGTCGGACGTTTCGGACCAAACGGCGGTTTTTCCGAGACCACCGTTCTTACAAAGCTGGTCCTCTGTGCGGATATGCTTCTCGGACGACTCGAGATATATCCGATAATTATGCTCTTTGCCTCTAAAAAGAGGTAATATATTAAAGAGAGGGGTAATTTAAACATGAAGAAAACCAAAAACAGGGTGATATCACTGCTGCTCAGCATTATGGCAGCTGTGATGTGCCTGACGACATCGGCTGTTGGTGTCATTGCTGATGCAGCAGGAATGATCACTTTATCCATTGATGAAGTACCGTCCGCTCCGGGTACTGCGGTTTCTGTGGATGTGCTGGTCCTTTCTCAGTCTGAAAAGGTCACAGGCATGACTAATGCAAGCGTTACAGTCGAAGGACCTATCCAGCCCAAGAGCGTAACGGACAAGTATTTCGGCGTCAAGATCAACAGCAGCGTAAGCGGCAACACTATGAACTTCAGCTTCTCAGGAAGCACTGCTTCAAGACCGCGCAGTGTACGCGCTATAACTCTTGATTTCTTTGTTCCCAACGGCTGCGCTGACGGTACATACAAGATCAATTGGGGGACCGACACGAAGGTCGTAACTCCGACAGGCTCATATAAACCCGGACTTGCCGGCGGTGCTATCAAGGTATCAGGCGGTTCTATAACACCTACTACCACAACTTCAACTACTACCTCCACCACCACAACAACTACTACCACTACCTCTAAAACAACGACAACTACTACCTCTACTTCTACTACAACAACCACGACAACTACAACAGCTCCCGTGACAACGACTGCACTCTATGAAAACCTCATGGACAACGCTGATGCAAACAATGACACAAAGATCGACGCCAACGATGCTGTTCTGATAATCAAAAAAATCGTTGGTATGGATACAAAGGACGCTTCCGGCAATGATTACTTTAAAGGTTCAAAGGGCGATGTAAACGGCGACGGAGCAATTGATGTACGAGATTCGTATCTTGTTTTAAGAGCTTATGCAGCTATGTCAACAGGCTCTTTACCTGAAAATACTTTTCAGGAGATCGCTCTGACTCCTATAAAGAACACAAACACTGTAACTGTTGGCTATAATGACGCTGAGGCTTATGCGGCTGAAGGCAAAGTACAGGTCAAGATCGACCTTTCATGCACTGACAATGTTGGTGTAGGCGGTATCAGCGGCAAGATCCGCGTCAACGGCAAAAACTGGAATGAAGCAGGCTTTAGCGGTATAGAGGTCAATGGTTCTGCGGGAGCCGGCGGCTCTTTCAATGAAGAGACAGGAATATTTGTTTGGGGTAATACAAGTTCTCCTAACAGCGATTAC
Organism: uncultured Ruminococcus sp.; assembly: GCA_900318825.1. GTDB lineage: Bacteria > Bacillota > Clostridia > Oscillospirales > Ruminococcaceae > Ruminococcus. The sequence continues at coordinate 4,164 of ONMB01000037.1, read as the reverse complement.
ATCACAGTTACACTTGAAGGCGGCAAGGTTGGTACATATCAGGTGACTATCGACGATCTTGTTGTATGTGACAGGAAAGGTTCTGCATATGCAGGCTATGCAAACAACGGCAAGAACTACTCTCTTATCACTATCAAGGAAGCTGAGACTACCACATCTACGACGACAACAACAACTACAACTACAACAACAACTACAACAACAACTACCACCACCACTACTTCAACTACTACCACAACTACATCTACAACAACTGATGGGACCACTACAACTATGGCACCAATAAGCGAAAGCGATGTTGAAGGCACTTGGTATGTTTATAAGATGACTCAGTCTGAGAGGGAATATTCTTTTGATGATGATCAGTTTGTATGGCAGTTCAACGATGATAAAACATATGATGCTTACATGAAGAGTTCGGCAGGCTATGAAAAGATCTCCGGTACATGGCACGTCGGTGAAGTTATTTTTATCAGCAATCCTGAAAGCGGCGGAAGCGAAAAACCGGCTATCGCTTATCTGGACAAAACAAAAGACATATTAAGTATCAGTTCTTCAGATGTTAGTATGCAGCTGAAGCGCGGCGGAAAGGTCCCGACTATCGAGACAACAACTACCGTCGCAACGACAACCACTACAAGTGCTACCACAAGCAAAACAACGACAAGCACCAGCGCAACTACTTCAACAACAGCACCTGTGACTTCTACCACGACATCTGAGTCTACAACAGAGTCTGAGACAACTACAACAGGCATTTCTGAGTCTGACGTGATCGGTTCATGGTACTGCTATACCTTCAACAGATCAGGCAGCGACCATACAGTTGACAGTGATGATGAGTTCGTTATTGTATATAACGCCGATCATTCAGTAGACATCTGTCTCAAGGAAGTAATGTACTATGAGAAGAACGCTGCTAAGTGGTCTCTGAACGGAAACGAGATCACTATTGAGACCGTTGGTGACGATGCTGACGAGGCTTCAGGTAATATAATCGGAATATACGATAAGGAAAATGACAGGATCATTCTGAATTCTGAAGAAGATAAAACGATCTATTACTTCAAGCGCGGCGGAAAGATAGCGAAGTTCCTGACATATGAGCAGCCCGCTGAGGAGAAATGCTATAAAGGAAACACTGTTTCTATCAAGGTAGGCACTTCTGACGGCGCGAAGGAGCCGGGTTACTGGAGTTCGAGCAACGGCGATGCTATGAGCTGCAGCTTCAGACGTGTCGGCGATGACTATTACCTCGACATAACGTTCAAGGCTTCGGGCGAGCAAACGATAACGCTTTCAGCCAGCGGCTATGAGCCTGTTACGATCACATTCTATGTAAGCGATGAGAAAACCGAGAAGCATCTGCTCGGCGACGTTGACGGCGACGGCAGATATACAGCCAATGACGCTTCTGCGATACTGAGAGAGTTCACTATCCTCTCTTCCGGCAAGCCCTCACACTTCGAGGAGCACTGGCAGTACGATATGGGAGATACCAACCGCGACGGCAGATATTCTGCGGACGACGCTTCAAACGTACTGGCATACTACACATATGCTTCAGGCTTTACTAAGGAGAATGAAAGCGAAATGATGACATTCGTAGAATGGCTCCTTGATAAGAAGCTCATCACAGAAGAACAGGCTAAAGCATTAGACTGATGCTGAGCATTATCCGCGTGAAGGCTTGGCTATTATGTAAAAATGACTAAGCCGGACCGCCTTGTGCGGCTGCGGTAATGGGAAAAATAACAAAATATCATAAATATCCGGCTTTTTAAGGGGACTGCCCTTGACAAGCCGGATTTTTTTGGGTATAATATTTGAGTATGCTGTATCAGCATAACTATATCTTGAGAAAAGGAGGAAAAATATGCCTACATTTAACCAGCTCGTTCGTAAGGGAAGAAAGGATCTTGAGACAAAGTCTACTGCTCCTGCACTCCAGAAGGGCTACAATGCAAAGAAGAAGGTTCAGATCGACCTCAGCTCACCTCAGAAGAGAGGCGTTTGCACAGCTGTAAGAACTGCTACACCTAAGAAGCCTAACTCAGCTATGAGAAAGATCGCAAGAGTTAAGCTCACAAACGGTTACGAGGTAACTTCTTACATCCCCGGTATCGGCCACAACCTTCAGGAACACAGCGTTGTTCTCATCAGAGGCGGACGTGTAAAGGATCTCCCTGGTGTGCGTTACCACATCATCAGAGGTACTCTCGATGCTCAGGGTGTTGCTAACCGTGGCCAGGCTCGTTCCAAGTACGGTGCTAAGAAGCCTAAGCAGAAGTAAGATACCCCGCGCAGCATAACGGCAAGGCTGCATAAAATATGCCGTATCATCAAACAATATAGGCTGACTAATGCCGCAGAATAATGCGGAGTTCAATATAGATATTATGCTGTATTCCTCTGCATTGGCTGCTGACATACCGACCGGTGAAGTACGCCGGTTACACGTTCCGGCAGTAATCGGTTCGGTACGAGTACCTATGAATTCATGAATCTATGTGAAGGAGGGAAGCGAAATGCCAAGAAGAGGTAATATCGCAAAGTGATGTATTACAGGATCCTGTATACAACTCAAAGCTCGTAACACGCCTTATCAACAACATTATGCTTGATGGTAAGAAGGGTGTTGCACAGAAGATCGTCTACGATGCATTCGAGATCGTAGCTGAAAAAACAGGCAAGGACCCTCTCGAGGTTTTCGAGCAGGCTATGGAGAACATTATGCCTGAACTCGAGGTAAAGGCTCGCCGTCTGGGTGGTGCTACTTACCAGGTACCTATGGAGGTAAGACCTGAAAGACGTCAGACACTCGGTCTCCGCTGGATCACAAAGTACTCCAGAGAGAGAAACGAGAAGACAATGAGGGAAAGACTTGCAGGAGAGATCCTCGACGCTCTTAACGGCACCGGCGGTGCTTGCAAGAAGCGTGACGATACACACAAGATGGCAGAGGCAAACAAGGCGTTTGCACACTATCGCTGGTAATCGTCTTAACGAAGGAGGATCTTTATGTCAAGAGATTGTTCACTTGAAAATACAAGAAATATCGGCATCATGGCCCACATCGATGCAGGTAAGACCACTACCACAGAGCGTATCCTTTTCTACACCGGCGTAAACCACAAGATCGGTGAGACTCACGAAGGTTCCGCTACTATGGACTGGATGGAGCAGGAGCAGGAGAGAGGTATCACGATCACTTCTGCTGCTACTACTTGCTACTGGGCTGGCCACAGACTCAACATCATCGACACACCTGGTCACGTTGACTTCACTGTTGAAGTTGAGCGTTCACTCCGTGTACTCGACGGCTCTGTAACAGTTCTCTGTGCAAAGGGCGGTGTTGAGCCCCAGTCTGAGACCGTTTGGCGTCAGGCTGATAACTATAAGGTACCCCGTATGGCTTATGTAAATAAGATGGATATCATGGGTGCCGACTTCTATCGTGTTATCGACATGATGAAGGACAGACTCAAGTGTAATGCCGTTCCGATCCAGCTTCCTATCGGTGCTGAGGACGATTTCAGAGGTATCATCGACCTCGTTGAGATGAAGGCTTACATCTATACAAACGACCTCGGTACAGATATCAAGGTCGAGGATATTCCTGAGGATATGAAAGAGATCGCTCAGAAGTATCACGATGAAATGGTAGAGCACGTTGCCGAGCAGGACGAAGCCCTTATGGAAAAGTACTTTGAAGAGGGCGAGCTTACTCAGGAAGAGATCAAGACCTGCATCAGAAAGGCTACTATCGCTAACCATATGGTTCCCGTTACCTGCGGAACTTCCTATAAGAACAAGGGCGTTCAGAAGCTCCTCGATGCTATCATCGACTATATGCCTTCACCGCTCGACGTTCCCCCTATCAAGGGCGTAAATCCCGATACAGAAGAGGAAGAGGACAGACCTTCTTCCGACGATGAGCCGTTCTCAGCTCTCGCATTCAAGATCGCAACTGACCCGTTCGTTGGTAAGCTCGCGTTCTTCCGTGTATACTCCGGTGTTGTAAACCAGGGCGATACAGTCCTCAATGCAACTAAGGATACCCGTGAGCGTTTCGGCCGTATCGTTCAGATGCACGCTAACCACAGAAAGGACCTCACAACTGTTTACTCAGGCGATATCGCTGCAGCTGTTGGTCTCAAGAAT
>ONMB01000036.1 GCA_900318825.1 uncultured Ruminococcus sp. | reverse complement strand
GCCTGTATATTGAGCTGTCCGTCTGTGACAGGCAGCTTGACCGTCTCTGTTGCGTTGAGACGGGTGAGGTTCATCATCTGGAGCATACCCTCCATCTTGATCGAACAGCGCGGAGCGTTTCCGACCGTTACCTTGACCTCGTACAGTCCCTTCGGCAGGTCAACGTTGAAGGTATTTGAACCGTCGTCGCTCTTGAATTCGACCGCGTCGCTTCCTGCACCGCTGCCTCCTGCAGATACATTTCCTACGTTCCACGTCTGAGCGAAGCCGTAGCCCCTTGAGGCATCATATCCGTCGCCTGCCGAAACCCCGGTATAGCCGCCGGAAACTCCGCCGCTGCCGAAGTCGAATTTCCAGTTTGCAGATGCAGCGCTAAGTCCGCTGATCAGTTTTTTGAATTTCATAATAATTCCTCCGATCAGTAATTGATGCATAGATTATCATTTTAATCTTACCACACATTTTCTGCAAAGTCAATATTTACTATGTGCATTTTTAAATCTTTTTGTGGATTCTTCATCAACACAAACCGTCGGCTATGCACTTTTGCGTACTCCCTTTCAAAAGCGCCGCCACTATTGTGCATATAAAAATGATATGCCGTCTTCATTGCTATTTGGAGCGATTTATGGTATAATGAACGCATAAGCATTCATTATACATTATTTAAATGCCCTTGCAGATACGCATATCGAAGATCTGCTCCCTGCAATCGGGCAATCATACCATATACAACCGGAACGAGGTGGGACACAATGAAAGAACAAAACATTCACAGCGGTCACAGAGAACGCCTCCGCAAACGTTTCCTCGAAACAGGCATAACCGGCTTCAGTGAGCACGAACTCCTCGAACTGCTGCTGTTTTACTCTATCCCACGCGCCAATACAAACGGCATCTCTCACGCACTGCTCCAGCGTTTCGGCAGCATAAACGGCGTACTCAATGCCTCCCCGGAAGAACTCAGCTCCGTCAAAGGCGTCGGCAAGTCAAGTGCGGTAATGCTCAACCTAATCGGCAGTATAATCAAGGACATCGGCAGCCGCAGCACTCCTCCAAAAGGCAGCGTTCAGGACATTATCTGCTCCTACCTCAGCAAAAAGTTCTCCGGAAAGGACAAGGAACTCTTCACGATACTGTTCACCGCTCCCGACCTCACGCTCATCAGCACGAGAGACTTCGAGGTCAGCGATATGATATCCGGTAAGATCTCACCGCGCACTATCGTCGAGGACGTCCTCATCGCGGACGCCCGCAGTATCATCATCGGCATAAACCGTCCGGACACCTTCACTATCCCCACCGATACCGACTATAAGCTCATCAAAGCCATATCTGAGCCTCTCTCCTTCATCGGGACAAAGGTCGCAGACGTCGTCATCTACAATAAGGGCAAATGCTTCTCTATGAAGCTCGACGGCTCTTTCAGCTTCTGAAAATTTATTCATTATAAGAAAAAGCTCCTGTTTTTCAGGAGCTTTCAGTTTGTCAGCAAACCTCGATCTCATTTATCTGTCGCACAAAATCGCAGCATAACAAAAACGTAGGGTGGACGCCCTCGCCCACCCGTCAGTTTATATTTTCAGTTTTTTATTATATGTATGATCAGTTGAGAGCAGCCTTGAGAGCGTCGATGCGGTCTGTCTTTTCCCATGCAACGCCGAGGTCCTCTCTGCCCATGTGACCGTAAGCTGCGAGCTGTCTGTACTGTGGTTTTCTCAGCTTGAGCATCTCAATGATAGCTGTCGGACGGAGGTCAAATACCTTGCTTACAGCCTCGGAGAGCTTGTCCTCATCGACCTTGCCTGTGCCGAATGTGTCAACGAGGATAGAAATAGGCTTAGCTACGCCGATAGCGTATGAAAGCTGTACCTCGCACTTGTCAGCAAGACCTGCTGCAACGATGTTCTTTGCGATGTATCTTGCAGCGTAAGCAGCACTTCTGTCAACCTTCGTCGGATCCTTACCGGAGAAAGCTCCGCCGCCGTGACGTGAATATCCGCCGTATGTATCAACGATGATCTTTCTGCCGGTGAGACCGCTGTCGCCCTGAGGTCCGCCTACTACGAAGCGTCCTGTCGGATTGATGAAGATCTTTGTATTTGCGTCGATGAGCTCAGCAGGGATAACTGCCTTGATAACGAACTCCTCGATGTCCTTGCGGAGCTGTTCGAGTGAGATATCAGCGGAGTGCTGTGAGGAAACTACAACAGCGTCAACTCTTACAGGCTTGCCGTCGTCGTACTCAACTGTTACCTGAGACTTTCCGTCGGGACGGAGGTAACGGAGAGTGCCGTCCTTTCTTACCTCAGTGAGCTTGAGTGCGAGCTTGTGTGCAAGTGAGATCGGGAGCGGCATGAGCTCGGGAGTCTCGTTGCAGGCAAAGCCGAACATAATACCCTGATCGCCGGCGCCGTTTGAAAGACCGTCGGACTCGTTGTTCTCCTCACGGTACTCAAAAGCCTCATTTACACCCATAGCGATATCAGGTGACTGACCGTCGATAGTTGTGAGAACAGCGCAGGTATGTGCATCAAAGCCGTACTTTGCACGGTCGTAACCGATATCGGAGATGACCTTGCGTGCGATCTTAGGGATATCAACATCAGCAGTAGTTGAGATCTCGCCCATTACCATTACCATACCGGTGGTAACGCAGGTCTCGCAGGCAACTCTGCCGAGCTTGTCCTGTTCGAGGATAGCATCGAGAACAGCGTCTGAGATCTGGTCGCAAATCTTATCGGGATGTCCTTCTGTGACTGATTCTGAAGTGAAAAAACATCTGCTCATTAATAAAAACCTCCATAAACAATAAAAAGCGCACTCTATGAAAGAAGTGCGCAGTTTTAACTAATGCTCCTCATCTTTCGGATAAACCGCAGGATTTAGCACCTTGTCTGATAACACAGTCAGGTTGCCGGGCTTCACAGGACCTGTTTCCTCCGCCGCTCTTGATAAGGTTATGAATTAAGTATACTACAAAAGTCGGAATTTGTCAATAGCAATTAACCCACTGCAACAACTTTTTCGCAGAAAAACAAACGAGCCTCCTTTTCAGGAAGCTCATCTGCCATGATATAGGGATTATTGGGGATTAATAATTTAATGTTGGGGTAAACATTAAATTACCATGAAAATCAGCTTCAGGATCTCTCCTTCAGCAATTATATTATAGCATACTTTTGTGTACTTTTTATTAAGAATTTTCAAAATTCCAAACTGAAATTCACAAACATTTTACCGTTGCTTTTGTACAATTTGTACATTGGATGCTATTCAGAGTGGCTTTCCCCTCTACTCACTGTAATTTTGCGGACATATTTGAACGTTTGTTATACTCTCTGAACTCTGCTGCCAGCGGTCCGGCTGTTCAGAATAATGTTCCCGCAGAGCCTTTTTTGTCAAGCACCTGCGGGAGTATCATTTCATTCAATATTGCTTATCTTGAACCAGAACGTCGAACCCTTGCCGAGCGTACTGCGCACGCCATAGTCATAGTTGTGCATCTTCAGCACAGCCTTGACGATCGAAAGTCCCAGACCTGTGCCGACTACCTCACGCTTGTGGTTCTCCGAGCGGTAATACTTATCAAAAATGAGCTTGATCTTGTCCTCCTCGATACCGTCGCCGGTGTCCTCGACCTCAACTATAACGCCGTCCTCAGTATTTATCTGGCGGACGAACACCTGCTTGTCCTTGCCGGTGTAATTGATAGCGTTGTTTATGAGGTTGTAGATGACCTGCTCTATCTTCACGACGTCGCAGCGGACTATCCTCTGCTCGTCAGCCGTAAACCTGATATGATAGCCCATTTTCTCGGATATTCCCTTGAAACGATCGATTATCTCACTGAGCTTTCCGCTTATCTCAAACTCTGACGGGTTCAGCTTCTGCTTGCCGCTCTCGAGCTTGGAGAGATCGAGGATATCGTTGACCATAAGTGAAAGGCGATCTGTTTCGTCGATGATTATCTCGAGGTGCTCGTTGCGCTTGACCGGATTGTCGCCGGAAAGATCTCGTATCATCTCGGCGTAAGCCTTGAGCATAGTGAGCGGCGTTCTCAGGTCGTGGGAGACGTTCGCTATGAGGTCGCGCTGCATAGTATCGACGCGCGACAGCTCGCTTTCCGCGTAGGTAAGAGTATCTGCCAGCTTTTTGGCTTCAAGGTAGCCCTTGCCGTCAAACTTTGTGCTGAAATCGCCCTTCGCAAGGTTTTCAGCCGATTTGGTGATATTGGCAATAGGACGCGCTATCCTCCTCGATAGGAAAAGCGATATTATGAACGCCATTACGATAAGTACGATAGTAATTATCATCAGCTGATGCTTGATTATGTCCACAGTCGAGCCGACCGGAACAAGTGCGGAGTTCACCAGCAGATAGCCGCTTGGGTTGTCCGGATCGCCGAGAGTCCTGCCATAGAGGAGCATATCATATCCGCTGCGAGGATTTTTAATCGTATAGCGTATGGTACTGTCATCGCTGTTGATTATATCGACGATATAGGTGTGGATCCTGTTTGCCCTGCCGTGAATGAGGCAGTCACCGAGAGTCTCGACGGAATAGCGGTTTCGCTCATATCTGTCCAGTATCTCGACACAGAGGTCGTTGTCAAAGGCTATCTCCTCGACCTTTGAGGTGAACTGAGTGCTGTCTATCTCTCCGGACATAAGCTGCGTATAGCCCGAAGCTATCTTGTCAGCACTCCTCGAAGCCGCCCTTGTCTTCATGCTCTCGTAGAAGTTTTCAAGGAACAATATCTGGAAAGTCCACAGCAGAACGAATACGAATATAGTGAAAGTCACAAAATACATCCATATCTTGAATTTCAGCGATATTCTGCTGTTGATACTGCGTATTTTACTGAACAGCTTCAAACTTGTATCCCATTCCTCTCAGAGTAACGATGAACTTTCTGTACTCGCCGAGACTGTTTCTCAGCATTTTAATATGTGTATCGACCGTTCTGTCATCGCCGAAGAAATCGTAGCCCCATACCTCTTCGAGCAGCTTGTCTCGTGAAAGGGCGATGTTCTTGTTCTTTACGAGGTAAAACAGGAGGTCGTATTCCTTGGGAGTCATCGACGCCTTTTCGCCGTTTACATAGACCTCTCTGCCCGAGATATCGACTTCAAGTCCCTCGAACACATACTTGTCCTGAACCGCCTCCGCTGCCGGACGAGAATTTCTCTTGAGGACTACCTTCACTCTCGCCATGAGCTCCTTGGGAGAGAAGGGCTTTACAACATAGTCGTCAACGCCTATCTCAAAGCCGAAGAGCTTATCATACTCCTCGCCTCTTGCGGAGAGCATTATCACGGGTATGCTCTTGGTCTTATGTATCTCCTTGCAGGCGGAATAGCCGTCAAGTCTCGGCATCATAACGTCCATTATGATCAGGTCGTAGTCGTTTTCCTGACAGAGCTTTACAGCCTCCATGCCGTTTTCAGCTTCTGTGACCTCATATCCTTCAAACTCCGCATACTCGCGGACTACCTTTCTTATATTAACTTCATCGTCTACTATGAGTATGTGCGCCATATATATACCTCCATGTTATTGGTTTATCGGGACGTCTCCTGCAAGCCGCCCGGCTTTATACATTTTTATCAGCTATTCAGCCTACGCTTTTATTATATCATTATAAAGACTAAAAGTGTATATTATGTGAAAAAATTCTTAAAATTCCGGTCATTTTTAGAAATAGTGTATCTTTGGCTAAATTACTGATTGACTTTTTCGTTAATAATTGCTATAATAGTTTTAGTTAATTATTACCATTCTTACATATATTTTTTAGAAATCCAAATACTTGTATTCTCTTATCCGGAGGTGAGTCAGACGAAATTCAATAACCCTCTTGCTTCGGCTTTTGTCGTAACAACTGCTACGGTCCTTATACTCGCTTATTGCTATATGTACCCGGAGTACGCTATACAATCACTGATAGTATACATCTCAACAATGATCTTCCTCACACTGATACTCGTCCTCATCAGCTGGCTTTACAGGAAACACAAGAATTCCGTTGACGATACCGACATTGCCGATATAACCTACGATCTCAACTCGGAGATGATACTCTGGACTGACGATTTCTCCGACGTTTATGTCAATAACAAGCTGAGAAACCTCATCGGCTGCGCTGAAAAGCCCGTAGACGGCAAGGAAGTCCTCAAGCTCGCATTCGGTCTCGATGACCTCAACAAGGATACCCTTGAAAAAATGATCGAGAAAAGCTCCCACGAAGCCCACTTCAAGGGACAGAACGGAGGCCTTGTAACTATCGCGTGGAGCACTTCGCTCGTCAAAAAGCGCAAGAAAAACTCCCTCTACCTCAGTACAGGCTTCAACCTAACCAATATAAAGAAAATGAAGCTCAGTCTCGCAAGCGCCAACGACTTCTTCAACTCCTCTATGGAGCTCGCTGAGATCGGCGTAGTTATGAGCACCGACAGGAAAAAGTTCCGCGCTTCGCCCGAGATGGTGCGTATGCTCGGACTCAAGAGCAGCAGCATATCACTCAGTGAATTCCGTTCGCTCGTTCACCCGAACGACAGGATACAGTTCGACAGCGTTGTCAACTCCAAGGACTCCGCTGAGGTCAGAAGCACGGATATGCGCATGAGGTCTGCCGAGGGCACCTATCGCTGGTACTCCTACCGCTATAAGTCCATAAGAGGCACAGCTCATACTCTCCCCCTCTTCGGAGGCGCTATCATCGATGTCACTGAGGAACACGAAAAGGACCTCCTCATCGAACGTCTCGCGTACATCGACGAGGTCACCGACATCGCCAACCGCAACAAGCTCATGGTCGTCGGTCAGGAGACCTACGAGACTGCTCAGATACTCGGTTATTCCTACTGGGTGATCGTCCTCGATATAGACCGCTTCCACATCATCAACGATACCTGCGGCTATACCAACGGCAACTATATCCTCAAGAATTTCGCCCATATCCTCTATAAATTCGTTACTCCCGGCGGCATCGCTGCGCGTATGAGCGGTGACAACTTCGCTCTCGTCCTCCGCGACTACGGTGACGACGAGCTCCCGGTTCGCACCGCCCGCGACATTCAGGACGAATTTGCCAAGCTGGCAGTCGATGAACTCTCCGCCATCAGCCTTACCTGTTCAGCCGGCTACTCAAAAATGCCGGAGGACGGAAGGACTTTCCTTGAGGTCGTAGAACACGCTGAGTTTGCACTCAAGTCCGAGGGCGGCGCACAAAGCAGTATCTGCGGCTATGAGCCGAGTATGCACGACTCTATCATCGGCAATACCGAGCTCGAAAAGTCCCTCGCAGTCGCTATCAAGAACAATGAGCTCCAGCTCTTCTACCAGCCCAAGATAAATCTCGAAACAGGCAAGATAATGGGCGTTGAGGCTCTTATCCGCTGGATAAAGCCCGACGGTACGGTAGTAAAGCCGGATCAGTTCGTGCCCATCGCTGAGAGTTCGCACCTCATCGGCAAGATAAGCGAATTCGTTCTCAACGAGGGCTGCCGTCAGAACATGATGTGGCAGAAAATGGGCTACCCGAACATCGTTATGTCTATAAATTTCGCCTCGTCCGACTTCTATCAGAAGGACCTCAGGGACAAGGTGTTTGAAGCACTTGTAAAATCAGGTCTCGAACCCAAATGGCTCGAGGTCGAGCTCACTGAGACTCTCGCTCTCAGCGATATAAACTATGCCGTCGATCAGATGAACAAACTCCGCGACCTCGGAGTAAAGCTCGCCATGGACGACTTCGGAACAGGCTACTCTTCACTGAGCTACTTACAGATACTCCCGATAACGCTCCTGAAGCTCGACCGCTCGTTCATCACCGACATCGAAAGCGATAACATCGCCTATGAGATAGTTTCCGCCGTCATCAGGATAGCCAAGTCCAAGAAGATCGAAACTATCGCAGAGGGCATCGAAAATAAAAATCAGGAGGAGATACTCCGCAAAGCCGGCTGTGACTACGGTCAGGGCTACCTCTACGGCAAGCCTATGCCCGCTAACAAGCTGGAGGAATTCTTCGAGCAGAACATGAAAAACTGAACTAATGCCTGCTAACAGGCTCAATGAACGGAGGTAATCTACTATGAAAAGACGAATAGGAATTTTGACAAGCGGCGGCGACTGTCCCGGTCTCAACGCTACTATCAGAGGCGTTGCAAAGGCTTGCTATGAGCGCTTCGGCGAGGACAACGTCGAGATCGTCGGAATTTCCAACGGCTACTACGGACTCATCAACAATCTCTGCAAGGATATGTCTCCCTCTGCTTTCTCTGGAATCCTCACCCAGGGCGGCACTATCTTCGGTACAAAGCGTCAGCCCTTCAAGATGATGCAGGTCATCGGTGAGGACAACGTTGACAAGGTCAAGAATATGAAGGAGACCTACAAGAAGCAGAAGCTGGATTGTCTCCTCACTCTCGGCGGAAACGGTACTCACAAGACCTCAAAGCTCCTCTCAGATGAAGGTCTCAACGTTATCGGTCTGCCAAAGACTATCGACAATGATATCTACGGTACAGATGTTACCTTCGGTTTCCACACGGCTGTTGACATCGCTACCGACGTTATCGACAGACTGCACACCACTGCTGCGAGCCACTCCCGTATCCTCGTATGCGAGATAATGGGCAACAAGGCTGGCTGGCTCACTCTCAATGCCGGCATCGCAGGCGGTGCGGACATCATCATTATCCCTGAGATCCCATATGATATAGATAAGGTATGCGACGCTGTCATGGCAAGAAGCGCTTCCGGAAAGACATTCTCGATACTCGCTGTTGCAGAGGGCGCTTTCGACGTTGCCGAAGCTAAAATGAAGAAGAAGGAACGTGCAAAGAAGCGTGCCGAAGCCGGCATAATCACCGCTACAAGCCGCATAGCTGCACAGATACAGGCAAATACCGGTATGGAGGCAAGAGTCTGCGTTCCCGGACATATGCTCCGCGGCGGCGCTCCGAGCGCTTATGACCGCGTTCTCTCAACTCAGTTCGGCGTTCATGCAGCCTACCTCATCGCTCAGGAAAAGTACGGCAGGACCGTCGCCAAGATAGGCAACAAGATAACCTCCAACAAGCTCGAGGACGTTGCCGGCAAGACAAAGTTCGTCGATACTGACAATCACCTTGTTATCGCTGCAAAGGACATCGGCGTTTCATTCGGTGACTGATATATCCAAAGGCGGATGCTCTATCCGCCTTTTTTATGGATATGCCGTTTTTTGTAACCTTTATTTTACATATCGGGTATATTTGCACTATTTTTATAAGCTGGTCAGGCTGAAATCAGTTCAAAATATGGTAAAAACTAAAAAATTCCTTAAAATTTCCGAAAAGGCTTTTCAAGTCAGGAAATTTGTGGTATAATATTATATATTTCTATTCAGGAGGTCATCTTATGACAGAAATGGAACTTTACGATCTTTGGTGCTCTAACGTTTCCGGTGAACCGGATCTTCTCGAAGAGCTCAAAAGCATCAAAGGGGATAAAGAAGCTATAAATGATAGATTCTACCGCGATCTCGAGTTCGGTACAGGCGGACTCAGAGGCGTTATCGGCGCAGGCTCAAACCGTATGAACGTCTTCACTATCAGACGTGCTACACAGGGCTTCGCTGACTACCTCAACCAGGAGTACAAGAACCCCAGCGTGGCTATCTCCTTCGACAGCCGCATAAAGTCTGACATCTTCTCAAAGGCTGCTGCTGAGGTCCTCGCTGCAAACGGAATCAAGGTACATATATATAAGGAACTCATGCCTACTCCCTGCCTTTCATTCGCTGTTCGTCAGCTTAAGTGCCAGGGCGGTATCATGGTAACTGCAAGCCACAACCCCGCTAAGTACAACGGCTACAAGGTATACGGCGAGGACGGCTGCCAGATCACTCTCAGAGGTGCTGAGATAGTCCTCGAGAAGATCAATTCCCACGATTACTTCACAGGCATCAAATCCTCATCATTCGACGAGGAGCTCGCTAAGGGCAATATCTCTTACATCGGCGACGATGTTATCGAGGCTTTCTACCAGAACGTTCTCAATGAGGGCATCAACACCGACCTCTGCGCTTCAAGCGGTCTCAAGGTCGTTTACACTCCCCTCAACGGCACAGGCAACAAGCCCGTCCGCGAGATACTCAAGCGCATCGGCATCTCCGACGTTACTATCGTTAAGGAACAAGAGAACCCCGACGGTCACTTCACTACCTGCCCCTATCCGAACCCTGAGATCCGTGAGGCTCTCGAGGTCGGTCTCAGATACTGCAACGAAGTCAAGCCTGACCTCCTCCTTGCTACCGATCCTGACTGCGACCGTGTTGGTATCGCTGTTCCCGACGGCAAGGGCGGCTACGCTCTCTTCAGCGGAAACGAAGTCGGCGCTATGCTCCTCGAGTACATCTGCGAGCAGCGCATCAAGAAGGGTACAATGCCCAAGAACCCTGTTGCTGTAAAGACTATCGTTACAACTGACATCGCTTCTCTCATCGCTAAGGAATACGGCGTTGAGATCATCAACGTTCTCACAGGCTTCAAGTTCATCGGCGAGCAGATCGGTCTCCTCGAAGAAAAGGGCGAGGAAAACCGCTATATCTTCGGCTTTGAAGAGAGCTACGGCTACCTCTCAGGCGCCTATGTACGCGACAAGGACGCTGTAAACGCTTCTATGCTCATCTGCGAAATGGCTGCTTACTACCGCACACAGGGTATTTCACTCATTCAGGCAAGAGAGAATATGTACAAGAAGTACGGCGTATTCTACCAGACTCTTTACAGCTTTGAATTCGACGGCGAAAGCGGTATGAAGCGCATGAACGAGATCATGAGCGATATCCGCACAAATCCCTTCGATTCTATCGGCGGTCTCAAGGTCGTTAAGTTCGAGGACTACAAGCAGAGCACTTCCAAGGACATCGCTACCGGTAAGGTCACAGAGCTCACGCTCCCCAAGTCAAACGTGCTCGCATTCTACCTTGAAGGCGGCTGCAAGGCTATAATCCGTCCTTCAGGTACAGAGCCCAAGATCAAGACTTACCTCACGGCAAAGGCTTCCACACACGATGAGGCAGCTGCCATTGAGCAGAAGCTCTACGGAGATTTCACCAAGTGCATGAAATGATCTTAAAGGCGGACTAATGTCCGCCTTTTCAGACTGTTTTTATAATGATATACGGAGACAAATAATGAACAAAATTCAGATAAAGCTAAAAAAGTTCTACTCTGCACCGAACGCTGTCCATGCCTTTGCGATCGGTGCTTTATTCGGCGCTATCATATTTATATGGATATACGGAGCTAAAATTATTGATCCGACTTATACAACGTGGATATTCGTCAGACCTGATGACGTCACTCAGCATCACCTCGGCTGGCTGTATTACCGCAGGTCGGACTGGACCTTCCCTATCGGTCTCACAGAGGGACTCTACTCTGAGGGAAAGGTCTCGTGTATGTTCACCGACGCTATCCCCCTGCTGGCAGTTTTCTTCAAGATACTCTCGCCGATACTGCCGGAAAACTTCCAGTATTTTGGACTCTGGGGCGTTACCTGCTTCGCACTGAACGGCGGCTTCGGAGCTGCTCTGCTCTACCGCATCAAGCCCAGTCTCATTTATACAAGTATCGGTTCGCTGTTCTACGCGCTTTTCCCGCCAACTATGAACCGTATCACACACCACAATTCTCTCGGTGCGATATGGCTCCTCCTCATCGCAATGATACTCTTCCTCGACCACAACAGGAAGTATAAGCACAAATTCACGCCGGTCGTGCTCTGGTGCGTACTCGGTATGCTCGCGGTCCTCATACATATGTACTTCATACCTATGATATTCACCGCGATGATAGGCTACCTCATCATATCCTTCTTCAAGGACAAGAACTATCTCCGCACAGCCTGCACTTTCGGCTGCACTACTGTGACATGTGTGCTGACGATGTGGATAATCGGCGCATTTCACGGTGACAGCAGCTATTCAGACGGAGGTTTCGGCTATTATTCGGCTAATATCAACACCTTCTTCAACAGCTCGGACAGGTCAAAATTCATCAAATCTATGAATACTATGGACGGTCAGTATGAGGGCTTCGGCTACCTCGGACTCGGAGCTCTCCTCTGCCTGTTCATAGCATTTCTCGTCATTATCTGCCTGATCGAGAAGAAAGAGGGCAAGTTCTTCAAGAATGCTCTTGATATCATCAAGAAGTACCGCTGGGAACTCATCGCTGCCGGTTCGGTATTCTGCGTGGGCTTCTGCTGGGCTGTAAGCACAAGAGTTGCGCTCAACGGCAGAGTTCTGATCGACATTCAGATACCGGAGCGTCTTCGCGTCACACTATCTATCTTCAGAGCTTCCGGACGCTTCATCTGGCTGCCATGCCTCATCGTGCTCACAACAGCTCTCGGCACTATGTCAAAAATGACGCAAAAGACTCTCTACACCGCACTCGTTCTGTGTTCGATGATACAGGCTGTCGATCTCCGCGACTGGAGAAACGTTTTTCACGGCGAATACACCCGCGACCTCAGTATGTACAAGGACCGCCTCAGCTGCAGCAGGTGGGAAGCCCTGACTGACGGCGCAAATGAGATAGTTTTCGTTCCGCTCCCGGAAAACTACCTCGCTTATATGCCGCTGTTCTTCGACTTCGGCAAGCTCGCCTACGATCACCATATGGACCTCAGCTGCTTCTACCTTGCGCGTGCAGATTACGATCAGCTCGCTGCATACTCGAACGAGCAGTACGAGCTCCTCATAAACGGCAAGGGCAGAGACGATGCGCTCTATGTCTTTTTCGATAAGGAGTACCTTCCGAAAAACCTCCACATCGAGACCGTTGACAAATACTTCGTCTACCGCAAGGGAGTTAGTTAAAACAAAATAATTTTATCAGACCGCTTGACATTATAAAAGTGGTATGGTATAATTAATTACTGTAATGTATAACGGCACTACTGTCTAAGGGAACTGATGGGCTGCACGGATACAAAAATCTGTGAAAGAGGTGACAATCGTGAAAGAGGGAATCCATCCTAACTTTGTTAAGACTACTATTACCTGCCACTGCGGCAACGTGATCGAGACTATGTCCACAAAGGAGAATATCAAGGTTGAAATCTGCTCCAAGTGCCATCCGTTCTATACAGGCAAGCAGAAGCTCGTTGATACAGGCGGACGCGTTGACAGATTCAAGAAGCGTTTCAATATGGACAAGTAAGTCATTCAGCCGGTCTACGACCGGCTTTTTGCGTATGATAGTATGATGAATTATTTAACTGTTTCAGCTCCGGCTAAGGACTCGTTTATCGAGAAACACTCGGAGTTTATCGGCTATATCTCCCCCGTCACCACCAATGACGAGGCTGTGGAATTCGTGAATTCCATAAAAGCCCAGCATCGCAAGGCTAAACACAACGTTTACGCCTATATCCTCAGACAGGATAATATTTCCCGGTATTCGGACGACGGCGAACCTCAGGGCACTGCCGGTATGCCGGTGCTCGACGTCCTGAAAAAGCGAGGTCTGACCGATGTCTGCGTCGTTGTAACCAGATACTTCGGCGGAATCCTGCTCGGCGGAGGAGGTCTCGTAAGGGCTTACTCCCACGCCGCTTCTCTTGCCTGCGACGCTGCACATATTATGGATATGCGCCTCTCGCACAAGCTCCGTATCACCACTGATTACGGCCTCTACGGCAAGATCTCCTATCTGCTCCCGAATTTTTATACTATTACCGTCAGTTCCGATTTCGGAAGCGAGGTCGTTCTCGAGATACTCGTCCTCAGGGAAAAACTCGAAGCCCTGAAAGCCGAGCTCATCGAGGCAACTAACGGCTCTGTTTCTATCGAGGACATCGGTGAATCATTCGAGGATTTCTCCTCTGTGAAAAATTTCTCCGGAGATTTTTAAAGGGTTTTCCGTATTTCCGGAGTATATGTATATAGGCGGATAATTTGTCCGCACACCAGCTTCTGCAAGGAGGGATAATATGACAGTACGCGAAAAAACTGAGATAACCGAGATAGGTATCCTCAGCAAGTACGCCTGCACCAGCATCGACGAAAAGGGTACAAAACGCGAAAGAAATGAGGACAAATGCCCTTACCGCACTGACTTTCAGCGCGACCGCGACCGCATACTCCACTGTAATTCCTTCCGCAGACTGAAACGTAAAACTCAGGTTTTCCTCTCCCCCGTCGGAGACCACTACCGCACCCGTCTCACACATACCCTTGAAGTCGCTCAGATAGCGCGTACTATCGCAAGAGGTATGCGTATGAACGAGGATCTCACCGAAGCTATCGCGCTCGGTCACGACCTCGGACATTCCCCCTTCGGTCACTGCGGCGAAAAGGTCCTCAACGAGATCTGCCCGCACGGCTTCAAGCACTACCTCCAGAGCGTGAGAGTAGTTGAAAAGCTCGAAAAAAAGGGCGAGGGGCTCAACCTTACATACGCTGTCCGCAACGGCATCGAGTGCCATACCAATATGATCGCGGACACTAAAGAAGGCAATATCGTCAGACTCGCTGACACTATCGCTTACATCAACCATGACATCGAGGACTCGATCCGTGCCGGTATTCTCAAGGCTAATGAGCTGCCCTCAGCTTGCGTGAGGACTCTCGGCAATACAAAGACAAAGCGCATAACAACTCTTATCGCTTCTGTCATTGACCACGGTCCTTTCGAGATCGACTTCGCTCCTGAGATACGCAAGGCTCACGATGACCTGAAAAAATTCATGTTTGAAAAGGTCTACACTAACCCTGCCGCGAAACAGGAGGAGGCAAAAGCTGAGCTCCTCGTCAAGAAGCTCTACGCCTTCTACATTACAAACAGCAATAAACTGCCCGATGAGTACAAGGCTATTATGAGAGAGTCTGACGCCGACCGTGCTGTATGCGACTATATTTCCGGTATGAGCGACGAATACGCTGTCGATCTCTACACCGACCTGTTCGTACCGAAATTCTGGAAATAACGGAGGTCACTATGCCCCGTAACGACGAATTTCTTTTCAGGCTGAGAAGCGCTAATCCTATCGACACCGTCATCGGCTCATATGTGCAGCTGATACGCCGCGGACGCAACTACGTCTGCTCGTGTCCTTTCCACTCGGAAAAGACGCCCTCATGCACCGTTTTCACCGATACGCAGAGCTTTTACTGCTTCGGCTGCGGAGCC
>ONMB01000004.1:70388-114327 GCA_900318825.1 uncultured Ruminococcus sp. | reverse complement strand
GTACATTCTTCCTTCGCCAAACGGATTCTTTACGAACTTTTCTGCTGTAAGTTCAGGTCTGTTAAGGTAGCCTCTTGCAAGTCCGTCTCCGGCTATGCAGAGTTCACCCGGCACTCCGATTCCGCACAGATTATTACCATTTATGATGTATATCTGTGTATTGTAGAATGGCTTTCCGATCGTTATCGAATCATCTTTCTTCACTTTTGCAAAGGTGGAAGCAACAGTTGTCTCGGTCGGTCCATATTCGTTGATTATCTCTGTATCCTCGCCAATAACACTGTAAATCCGCGTCATGAGTGATCTTTTAAGAGCTTCTCCTCCTATCATAAGCGCATGGATGTTACATTCACCCACCTCGCTTATCTCATCCATGAGCATATTCAGATGCGATGGCGTAATTTTAAGTACAGCAACCTCATTTTTTGCCGCATACCTTGCAAGGTCATATTCAGTCGCAAATATTACAAGTTCTCTGCCAAGCAACATACCGCCAAGAATAGCCGTTGCAGTAAGGTCAAATGCGTAATTTGTAATAAGCGGTATTATGCCGTTATGGATATAGAAATGCTCATCAACTGTCTTCAAATAGTTGACAAACGACCTATTCTGAATCATAACACCCTTAGGCTTACCGGTCGTACCGGAAGTATAGATGCAGTATATGAGGTCCTCCGGCTTATTGACGATCTCAGGGTTTTTAGGCACACCTTCCCAGGCCTCGCTCTCGCTTAGGTCTATCACCGGTACTTCTGTACTCAGTTCTATTCTTTCTGTTGTATACTTCACCACAGCTTTAGGTGTGCAATCTTCAAGTATGAACTGAATTCTTTCTTCCGGATATGCAGGATCTATCGGTACATACGCACCTCCGGACTTGATGATACCATATATACCGCATATCATCTCTATGCTTCTGTCTGCTATTATAGCTACAAAATCATCAGGCTTTACACCGAGTTCTCTCAACCTGTATGCAAGACTGTTTGCTCTTGCATTGAGCTCTGCATATGTGAGTTTCTTGTCCTCAAATACAAGTGCAATATTGTCCGGTGCTTTCTTTACCTGTTCTTCAAACAGCTCAACTATCGCCTTATCTTTCGGATATTCTTTTTCTGTTGCGTTGAAATCATTAAGAATAAGCTGCTTTTCGGCATCTGAAACAAGCTCAATGTTTTTTAGAGGCTTTTCAAGTCCATCACACATTTTTGTAACTGCGCAAAACATAGTATCGAGCATTTTTACAACGAACTGCTCGTCATACATAGAAGGTGCGGCAGTTGCCCTTACAGTAAAGTGATCATCATATTCGTCGACATATACCTCAAGCTCAAAGGGGTTCTTAACTGGCGGTATTTCCTCCAATTCACAATGCAGACCTTTGATTTTAAGGTGATCACGGATAGAGAGCAGATACCTAAGTGATGCCTGAAACATCTGACTGTGATTTGAATATCCAGCAATTGACATAATATCATCAAACTGCACATCAGAATTTTTAAGATGTGCTCTGACATTATAATGGGACTGAACGATATAATCCTTTACAGTCAGACTTTCATCCACCTTATTTCTTACTGGGAAGGTATTTACGAACATACCGAAAATGTTTTTAAATTCTTCCTTTACTCTGCCGGAAGCAACAGTACCTATCGAAATATCATCCTGTCCTGTAAGTCTTGAAAAGGTGAACATGAACGCAGCCATAAAGAACGAATAATTGCTTACACCAAGGCTTTGGGTAACACTATGAACCTTCTCCTTGGCAAGCGTATAGGTAATGCTTATATCATCGCTGTCCTCAGGAGCAGTTGAGGTAGAACTGCGGATAAAATCGCAAATCTCAACAGGCTCCTGCATTTTTTCTTTCCAGAACGCGCTTTTCTGGGCATATGATTCGCTCTTTACATTCTCATTCTGCCAGTCAGCAAAATACTCATATCCCATTTTCTCTTCAAGCTCTCTACCCTCATAGCATGCAGCGATATCATCGGAAAGCACCTTTGAGGAGCCTGCGTCAAAGATACTGTGATGAGCATCAAATAGGATGAACATATTTCTTTCGTCATAAACAGCAAGAGTTATCCTGCAAAGCACATCCTTCAGCATATTGAAAGGTCTTATAAAGTCTTTAAGTGCTTTTTTCTTAAAATTATCCATAGATATGTCATCAGTGCATCTGACTTCCTTTATATCTATGTCAAAATCACCTATTTTGTATTCCAGTCTGCCGTTATTATCCCTGAAAACTGCTTTAAGCAAAGGGTTATGAACAATAACTTTTCTGAGAGCATCTCTCAGTCTTTCAAGATCGTATTCTCCTCTGATCGTATATACAACAGCTGCATTATATGCCGGCGAATCCGTATCAAGCAGGTTGATAAGGAACATTCTGTTCTGCACGGGTGATGCGCTGTACCATATTTCACTATTTATATTATCGTTTACCATTTTTTCTCCTTAATCATTGATGATCACTAATGTATATACCCATATATAATAATTATACCACAAATTGTCAGTTTTTTCAAGATTTTCATGTAAAAAAATGAAAAAATTCGCAAAAAGTTTCAAAAGTCCATTTTTTTTGTATCATTGCACCTTTTATTCACTCACGCTATATATTTATTGTTTATTATAGCCATATTTTGTTCATCAAACCTTTTGGGTATTCTACGTTATGCAACCTGAATCCGTTCCCGAAGGTGTTTTTCTTAAATCTGTAAAACTGATATTACAATAAAAGAACTTTTAAACAGCTGCTAATGCTTATCGAACTTCTCCACGGCGTTATGTCCATAACCGCATTTCATCTTCTCCGTTAGGATATAAAATAAGCACCTGCCTGAGCAAGTGCTTAGTGTGTATTCAGTTAATGCGGTAAACCAGAATTTGTTAGTATCGGTCTTCATATTCCTTTCGTGCTTCTGCTGTCCATTTGGTGATGAAATCTGTTTTTGCATCTGTATATGCGTCCCGGTTATGTTCATATTGCTTCCAAAGCCGGAGTTCAATGCTTCATATTCTTTTGCAACGTCAGAATGCTCATTCAGATAATCACGAAAGTACAGTTCGGCATTGTCACCGATATATCTGAGATGAATATGATACACCTTATCTGCAAATCCATTTTCGGTATACCCCCTATTAAGGGAAATGCGGTTTGTTTCGGCAGACATTCTTATAAAACCATTTCTTTGCAAGATCTGTCATGCAGCATATTCAAGCCTGTCAACGGTATAGCTTTCGAGGACCTTCAGCATATCCTCAGCTATGAGTTTTGCACCGTCCAGGTCATGTTCAAGGTAATTGCCGCATTCTTTACGTTCCGAACCGGGAATCTTTCCCCTGAATTCAGACACGAAATGAAAGCTTTCGCGTACCAGTTTTATTGCATCTTCGCGTGATACGCTGTCCCTGAGAATGAGATAAAAACCGGTGCGGCAGCCCATAGGTCCGACATAGATAACGCTGTCGGAATACTTGCTGTTACGGGCGTAAGTAGCAAACAGATGCTCAAATGTATGGAGAGCTCCGTTACTGAGAAAATCGCCGCCGTTGGGCTTTTTCATTCTTATATCGTAAGTCACCGCATCGCCGTCGATTCGGGATACATACACGCCCTTTTCGAGCTTGTCATGATCGACGGTGAAGCTCGCTATCTTTTTCATATTATCACTCCTTAGGCATTTTCTTTCGTATATCGTTAAGGCGTTCGAGAGCACTCTCGAGCGTTTCATTCTTTTTGGCGTAGTGCAGCCTTATATAGCGGTTCTCAGGCTCCTTGAAGAAGCTCGAACCCGGCACTGCTCCTACTCCCACATATTCTGCGAGCTTCTCGCAGAATACAAGGTCGCTCCTGTAACCGAATTCGGAGATGTCGAGCAGTATGTAGTAAGCTCCCTGCGGTACTGTATGCTGTATGCCGATGCGGTCGAGACCGTTCAGGAACAGGTCGCGTTTTTCGGTGTACTTGTCCTGGAGCCACTTGTAGTAATCGTCGCCGAAACGCAGTCCTGTCACGGCAGCCTCCTGCAAGGGAGCAGCAGCTCCTACTGTAAGGAAGTCGTGGACCTTTTTCACAGTGTCTATGATATGCGGCGGCGCGATAACGTAGCCGAGTCTCCAGCCGGTTATTGAGTAAGTCTTTGACAGTGACGAGCACGAAATAGTTCTCTCCCACATATCAGGCAGGCTTGCAAAATAAACGTGCTTGTGCGGAGCGTAGACGATGTGCTCATAGACCTCGTCGGTGATGACGAATGTGTCGTACTTCTTTGCGAGGTCTGCGATCACCTGAAGTTCCTCAAGTGTGAAGACCTTTCCGCAGGGGTTTGACGGATTACACAGTATCAGCGCCTTGGGGTGCTGTTTAAAAGCAGCTTCGAGAACACCCGCATCGAACGAGAATTCCGGCGGTATCAGCGGAACGTATATAGGCTCAGCGCCGGAAAGTATCGTATCAGCACCGTAGTTCTCATAGAAAGGCGAGAACACGATCACCTTGTCGCCGGGATTTGTAACGGACATCATAGCTGCCATCATAGCCTCTGTGCTGCCGCAGGTAACTACGATCTCGCCGTTGGGATCTATATTTCTTCCCATGAGACGTGACTGCTTTTCTGCAAGAGCCTCGCGGAAATTCTGTGCACCCCATGTTATCGAATACTGGTGGAAGTCCTCATTTGTGACCTGTGCAAGGCGGTCGAGTATCTCTCTGGGCGGCTCAAAATCCGGGAAGCCCTGTGAGAGATTTACTGCGCCGTATTTATTTGAAATTCTCGTCATACGTCTGATGACGGAATCGGTAAAAGTAGCTGTTCGGTTTGAAAGTTCTGGCATATAAAAACCTCCGGTTTAAAAAATAGAAATTCGGAATGCGAAATGCCGAATTAATGGTATCCGCCTTACGGCAGAAGAATCAGAAACTTTTGATCCATTGGCGAAGCCAACTCCACAATTCCGAACTCCTAATTCCGAATTCCGAATTATTATTATATCATCATCAGATAGAGTAGTCAATATTTCTCTCGTCGATAACACGTCTGGACTTGTGCTCGGAACGTGTATTCAGACCGCCGTCGGGATGTACAACAACTCTTGCAGGCTTAACACCTGTACGAGCCTTGAGTGCTGCACTGATCTGCTCAGCTACCTCATCATCGGTCTTTGTATTGTCAGCGGATCTCTCGATCTCAACTGCGTATTTGTTTGTGAAGTCCTTCTCAAAGATACGGATAAGGTACTCGCCTGTGATACCGCTCTGCTCGCGGATAACAGCCTCGATGTCGCTCGGGAATACGTTTACAGCGGAAACGATGAACATATCGTCCTTTCTGCCGAGGATATGTATTCTGCCGTGTGTACGTCCGCACTTGCAGGGAGTAACGTCGATGCGTCCGATGTCGCCTGTCTTGAAGCGGATAAGCGGACGAGCGTGTTTGCGGAGAGTCGTGAATACGAGCTCACCAGTCTGACCGGGTTCGAGTATCTCGCCTGTGTGAATGTCAACAGTCTCAACGAGAATGTGGTTCTCTGCGATGTGGAGTCCGTCGTGGTATTCGCACTGTGCAGCGCAAGCACCGAAAATGTCAGACAGACCGTAGAAGTCGTATACCTCTGCACCCCAGAGATCCTCGATAGCCTTTCTTGTAGCGTCGATAGAACCGCCGAGCTCACCGGCAACGATGATCTTCTTGATGTTGAAGTCCTTTCTCGGATCGTAGCCTGCCTTAACAGCCTTTTCGCCGAGCTGCCAAGCGTAGGAAGGTGAAGTCCAGATAACGGTAGGCTGGTAGGTCTTGAGAATGAAGAGAAGTCTCTCGCTCGGGAGAGTACCGCCCCAGATACATAAAGCACCGAGGTTCTGAGCGCCGATTACATCAGGTCCGCCAACGTAGAGTGAGAAGTTGAGGGCGTGAACGTAACGGTCGTTCGGTCTCATTCCTATCTGCCAGAACCAGCGGCTCTCAGTGTCCTGGAACTCGTCGAAATCCTTCTTTGTGAAAGGGCTCATTGTAGGTACACCTGTTGAACCGGACGATGTTGAAATGAACACTACGTCCTCCTCGGGTACTGCTGCGAGCTCGCCGAGGAATGAACCAACGCCCTGAGTGTCGCGCTGAGTCTTCTTGTTGATGAACGGGAACTTCTCGATGTCCTTGAGAGTCTTGATGTCCTCGGGCTTAACGCCTGCCTCATCGAATGAACGCTTGTAGTAGGGAGCGTGGTCGTAGGCAAACTTTACGATCTCCTTGAGATCCTCGAGCTGTCTCTTCTGCAGCTCCTCACGGGGAAGAGTTTCAAGCTCCTCGTTCCAGAATTTGTTGTTTATATCTCTGCTCATTGTATTTATCCTCCATATTCATATATTGTATATCTGTTCGGTATGCTTTTATTATACAGCCAATTTCTGCATTTGTCCAATACCAAAGGATTATGATGAGTTATAAGCTGTTCTTATAACTCAAAATTCTTATTGATGAACTCCCATTTCTTATCTCGGGAAGCTGTGATTATACTTATATCTTCATCAGTCAGGTGCTTGAATCTTCCCTGCTTTTTCAGATAGTCCTCAACGCTTGTGAACTCCTTCGGCTTGTGGTTGAGTCTGAACTCACCGTTCTCGTACTCGGCAAGATACCACAGACCGCAGTCCACAACTTCCTTGGCAATGTCCACAGTCTCGTCCGGAGCAACGCCCCAGCCGGTCGGACAGGGCGCGATAACGTGTATATACTTTGTGCCCTGTATCTGAGAAGCCTTGCGCACCTTCTGAATGAAATCATAGATATAGCCCACACTTGCAGTCGCCGCATAGGGAATATCGTGAGCTGCTGCGATCTCGAACATATTCTTCTTGGGGCGGATATTTCCGTGGATATTCGCACCGGCTGGAGTTGTTGTGGTCTTTGCGCCAAAAGGTGTCAGACCGCTCTTCTGTATGCCGGTATTCATATATGCTTCATTGTCGTAGCAGATGTAGATGATGTTGTCGTTACGGTCGATAGCACCGGAAAGTGCCTGTATACCGATATCCGCTGTACCGCCGTCACCTGCAAAGCCAACTGCTGTGAAGTCCTTGTAACCTCTTGCACGGAGTCCTGCCTCAACTCCTGTGAGCATGGAAGCTGTTCCGGCAAATGTGGAGATTATCGAGTTATTGGAAAAGCACAGCTGCGGAAAGTTAAAGCCTACCGCTGACATACAGCCTGCCGGGAGAACCGATACTGCATTCGGTCCGAGGACCTTGAGTGCCGCCCTTACAGCGAGACTTCCGCCGCAGCCTGCACAAGCCTTGTGTCCGTAGAAGAATTCCTCGCGCGAAATGCTGTCTGCGACTTTATTTGCCATTGTTTCCGCCTCCTATGCCAATGAAATTAACACTGTCAGTACCCTTTTCGATGTCTGAATATATCTTTTCAATGTCAGCGGGAGAAATGTTTCTGCCGCCGAGTCCGCCTACAAAATCATAGCCGGGAACATTCACTCCTGCCTTTTTGAGTGCGGAGTTGACATTTGTGAATACTGTACCCTCGTTGCCGAAGCTGATGTCCTTTTCGAGAACTCCGTAAGCCTTGACATTTTTCAGAGCTTCTGCGAGTTCCTCATTCGGGAACGGACGCATATAGCGTATACGGACTACGCCTGCCTTTACGCCCTGTTCGCGGAGCTTATCAGCCGTCTCGCGGCACAATCCGGCAATACTGCCGAGTGTCACGATGACATAATCTGCGTCATCGGTGAGGTAGTTCTCAGTCAGGCCGGTATATTCCCTGCCGAAAATCTCAGCAAACTCCTTCTCGGTCTCGTTTATCACATCTCTCGCTGCAAGAACGCCTTCGTGCTCCTTGTACTTGAAGATGTAGTTGGTGTCAGGACCTGCCGAGAATGCCATATTCTTCGGGTTATCAAAGTCTATGCGGTTATCCGTCTCATAAGGCGGAAGAAAACGGTCTGCCTGTTCGCGGTCGGGAATTTCGACTGTTTCGTATGTATGTGTGAGAATGAAACCGTCGAGGTTAGCCATATACGGTGTTGAGACCGCCTTGTTCTCAGCGATCTTGTAGCTCATAAGCGCGAGGTCGAGTGCCTCCTGAGCGTTCTCGGCATACGCCTGTATCCAGCCGCTGTCTAGCTGTGAAAGGCTGTCGCGCTGGTCACCGTAGATGTTCCATGGAAGAGCAGTCGAACGGTCGGCGTTCATCATAACGATCGGGAAGCGGCCGCCTGCCGCGTAGTAGAGACATTCCGCCATATAGAGGAGTCCCTGTGAGGAAGTTGCCGTGAAGGCTCTTGCGCCGGCTGCACTTGCACCTATCGCACATGAAAGCGCGGAGTGCTCGGATTCAACGTGAACATACTCGGCATTGAGACTGCCGTCCTCGACCATTTCTGAAAGACGCTCCACAACTATCGTCTGCGGAGTTATCGGATATGCTGAAATGACCTGCGGACGCGCAAGGCGTATGCCCTCAGCGAAGGCTTCGTTGCCTGATAAGAATTTTTTGCTCATTTGCGCTCCGCCTCCATTTCTATCGCACCTATTTTGCATATTTTAGCGCATATACCGCAGCCCTTGCAGAAGTCGTAGTCGATGACCGCTTTGCCGTCCTCTATCGAGATGACTCCGTCCGGACAGTAAAGGTAACACTGCTCGCAGCCCTTACATTTTTCGCTGTTTATGACAGGTCTTATACTGCGCCAACCGCTGTTGACGGTAGTGAGATAGCCGGCTTCAAATGATGTATTTTCAGGGACTTCATCAAATGTGAAGTCCTTCTTTTCTCTTATGTAAGGTCTCATCGAACAGCCTCCTCTGCGGCTTTAAGCAGCGCATTGATATTTCGTTCCTGTATCTTCTTAGGCATATGATCCTTTATAGCTTCGACTGCATTCTCAGCAGTTATCACTCCGGAAATACCAACGAGGAGTCCGAGCATTACTGTATTGACCGTAGGCAGTCTGAATTCCGCCGCAATGGTCTCAGCGTCGAAGGTAAGAACGCCTTCAATACCTTTTTTAGAGTTGACGATGAGCTTTCCGCCGTCCATGAGAAGTTCTCTGAACTGCGGCGCATAGAGCGTATCGTCAAGTATCACTATATAGTCAGCCTTTTCGGTCTGACTCCTGTCTACGACAGGCTTTGTATCGAGCTTTGTGAAGGCTCTTACCGGAGCTCCGCGGCGTTCGGGACCAAAGGACGGGAATGCAAGTCCATACTTATTATCGTCATCTATTGTATATGCCGCACCGAGCAGCTTGGCGGCTGTAAAGGCTCCCTGACCGCCGCGTCCGAGCCAGAGTATCTCTTTCAGCTCTGTATTTTTACTATTTGCCATAGCAATTCTCCTATCAAACTGGTATGATCTGATTATACTCCAATTACAGCAGTATGTCCAATACCAAAGGATTATTTTCAGTTATAGACTGGATCTATATCAGTCGTAGAGACCTGTGCTGAAATAGCGGTCGCCGCGGTCGGGGAATACAGTCACGATATTGCCCTTGGCACCGCTCTTTATGAGCTTCAGGACAGCTGCCATAGCCGCTCCCGATGACGAGCCTGCAATAACGCCTTCCTTTGAAGCAAGAAGCCGTGCTGTGTTGAACGCCTCATCATCGTTTATCTTGACAACGGTGTCAACAAGGGACATATCCATTGTCTCAGCGATGAAGTCGTTGCCGATGCCCTCAATGTTGTAGTCGGAGTGTTCACCGCCGCCCATAGTCGAGCCGACAGGATCAGCGAGAATGCCCTTTGTCTGCGGATTTCTCTCCTTGATGTAGCGGAGTATTCCGGTGTAAGTGCCGCCGCTTCCCGCACCAGCAACAACGTAGTCGATATTACCGTCGAGAGCTTCATATATCTCCCTGCCGGTAGTCTCATAGTGCGCGAGAGGATTGCTCTGATTCTTGAACTGCTCCAGCGAGACCGAACCGGGTATCTGAGCCTTGATCTCCTCAGCCTTTCTGACAGCTCCGAGCATTCCCTCCTCACGGGGAGTATTCACCACCTCCGCACCAAGTGCACGGAGCAGAGACTGCTTTTCAGCAGAGAATTTTGTGGGTACAACAAAGATTATCCTGTATCCGCGGTTAAGTCCGGCAAAAGCTATTCCAAGACCTGTATTGCCCGCAGTAGCTTCAACGATAGTTCCGCCGGGCTTGAGGATACCGCGGCGCTCTGCGTCCTCGATCATATAGAGACCGGTACGGTCCTTGACGCTGCCGGAGGGATTATAGAGCTCCAGCTTTGCGAAAACGTTCACGCCTTCTGTGTCTGCAATATTACTGAGTCTCACGAGCGGAGTATTTCCGATGAGAGCCTGCATTGAATCATAGTATTTCATGGTCTTACCTCACTTTATCTCAGCCTTTTCGATAGCCTGTGCAATGTCTGAAAGAATGTCCTCAATGTTCTCGATACCGGTCGAGAGGCGGATCAGACCGTCGGTGATGCCGACTTTTTTGCGTATGTCAGCCGGTATGGAAGCGTGTGTCATCGTTGCAGGGTGGCATACGAGCGACTCAACTCCGCCAAGGCTCTCAGCAAGCGAAACGAGTTCAAGGCTCTCGAAGAATTTGTTTATGTCGTAGTTCTCATGGAGCTCAAACGAGATCATAACACCGCCGTTCTTTGCCTGTCTGCGGTTGACTGCGTAGCCCTGAGCATTTTCAAGACCGGGATAGTAAACGTTCTTGACAGCCTTGTGAGCTGTGAGGAACTCAGCAGCCTTTTCGGCATTATAAACGTGTCTGTCCATGCGTACTGCAAGAGTCTTGATACCGCGGATAAGCAGGAAGGAGTCGAACGGTCCGAGAACTCCGCCTGTCGAATTCTGAATGAAAGCTATCTTTTCAGCGAGCTCCTTTGAATTTACAACTGCGAGTCCGGAAACGACATCGCTGTGACCGCCGAGGTACTTGGTAGCGCTGTGAACAACGATGTCCGCACCGAGCTCAAGCGGCTTCTGAAGATAAGGAGTCATAAATGTATTGTCTACGATAACGAGGAGTCCGTGCTTGTGTGAGACCTCAGCGACTGCCTTTATGTCAGTGACAGTCATGAGCGGATTTGCCGGGCTTTCGATGATGACCGCCTTAACGTCGTCTGTTATCTGGCTCTCGTAAACGCTCAGGTCTGTTGTATCGGCAATGGTGTAATTTATCGAGAAATGGTCGAATACCTTGTCGAGCAGACGGAAGGTACCGCCGTAAACATTGCTCGATATGAGAACTCTGTCGCCGCTGTGGAGCAGACTGAGAACCGCTGTGAGAGCTGCCATTCCGGAAGCGAATGCAAAACCTGCAACGCCGCCTTCAAGTTCAGCGATGAGAGCTTCAAGAGCCTCACGGGTAGGATTTCCGGTGCGGGAATACTCATAGCCGCGCATTTTTCCAAGACCGTCCTGCTTGTAGGTCGAGGTCTGGTATATCGGGATATTTACAGCGCCTGTACGCTCGTCAATGGAGATGCCTCCGTGGATAAGTGCTGTTTCTGTATTTGCAAATTTACTCATAATAATTCTCCTTTTAATTCAATCGTTAGTTTATTCATAATCATAGCCTGCGGTGTAAGTTGCCGATATCAGGCTGACGTTTTCGAATGCTTTTAATCTGTCCTCTCTGCCGTCGAAATACTCACGCTGGACCTTCTCAGGCGGCATATAGGTATCTATCTGGAAACCGAGCGAGTACAGTGCGCGGGAAACCTCATTATAATCGTAGCCGCCGCGCATGACCTCACCGAGAGCTCCCGTGATCTGTTCAAGTTTATGAACTCGCCTCGGGAAGTCGCCGTTCCTTATCGGGTAGTCGAATACTACTGCACTGCCAAGTGCGGAAAGCTCAGCCATCTGTCTGAGAGTGTCCGTGAACACATCGAGCGTGAGGTAATATGTGACTCCGAGTATGCTGAAAAAAGTCTTTTTTGCCGGATCAAAACCGGCTGCGAGCAGCTTGTCGCACATTCGCTCGCGTTCAAAATCGACCGACACATAATGTACATTAGGACGGATATTCCACTCGAGCTCGCGTATTTTTTCCAGCTTGTAGCGCTGAGTGTCAGGGTGATCTATCTCGAAAACCTCGATATCCGCGTTGTCGTTCCGGAACGAGAACGTGTCTGAACCGGCGCCGCATATAACGTACTGTATCTTACCGTTTTCAGCTGCGAAATCTGCAAGTCTGCTCTCGTTGAAGTGTATCCTTGACAGCGGTATCGGTGCAAAGTATTCGCCGATGACCTGTTCTGTATCTTCACGGTGAAGGCTGAGTTTACCGTCAAGACCTGTGCTTATCAGGCTGTAAATGCTGTCGTACTCAGCCTTTCCCATAAAATCGTAGGCAAGGTAATCGTCGTATATCTTATCCCTTGAGTAGTTTGAATGCCACGCCCTGACGAACGCACATATCTTAGCGGTCACGCTTTCTCTTTCATCTATCATAAATTCCTCCAGAACATAAAAAATGCGCAGAATGCAGTCCGCACTCCGCGCATAGCAGCATAATAGCTGTAATTACTCAGTGACATCAGAAACAGCGCAACATCGCTGAGCATAGATATGCGGGATACGAACATCTGCTTCAATACACATACAACAACACATCATACAAGTTCTCATAATCAGCGATCCTTTCTGTTAATTCTTTGTATTCCTATCGGAACTATATGTATTATACCACTCATATCATATCTTGTCAATAGGAAAATCTAATAATCGGCAATATCCACAGACTTTTCCTATTATTTAGGTATGATTAGTATAAATTGCCGTTTGAGCTTCCGGACTTCATATCCATACATAAAATAAATATCCGTAGAACAAAACTGCGGCGTTCTCCGGATATTTAGTCTTATATATATAATTCATCTTTTCCACTTTAAGAGTCGGTTCTGGAATTTGTTGAACAGGAATGTAACTCCTATAACGACAAAGCCGATAACGAGAAGTCCTGTTATAGTTCTTGTATAGTCGCCGAAGTCCGAGTAGTTCTTGACATAGTAGCCCATACCGTCCTTGGCGTTTATCATCTCAGCAGAGGTGAGGAGTATGAATGAAACGCTGAGTCCCTGATTGCAGCCGAGGAATATCTGCTGAAGCGATGCCGGAAGTATTACTCTGAACAGCATCTCAGGCTTGCTGACATTGAGCACCTTTGCCGAGTCGATTATCCTCTTGTCAACATTGAGCACACCACTCATTGTTCCAGCAAATACAGGCCAGAATGTTGCAAGGAAGATAACGAACACCGATACTGATTTAAGTGTCGGGAGAAGTGCGATGCCGTAGGGAATGTACACGATAGGCGGTATCGAACTGAAAAACTTCGTGATGTATGTAGCCGCACTGCCGAGTCTTGCGCTCCAGCCAACAAAAAGTCCGAGCGGGACTGCGATGACAACTGCCAGCAGGAAGCCCTTGACTATGGTCTGGAGAGAGCTCTTTACGTTTACGAAGATCTTGTCTCTGTCCACAACGAACTGGTGTATTACTCTGCCGGGTGCCGGGAAGAGCTGCGGATTGAGATAGTCGAACTTCGCCGTAG
Source organism: uncultured Ruminococcus sp. (assembly GCA_900318825.1). Taxonomy (GTDB): domain Bacteria; phylum Bacillota; class Clostridia; order Oscillospirales; family Ruminococcaceae; genus Ruminococcus. Next base: position 100,776 of record ONMB01000004.1, on the reverse strand, counting down.
CCAGTGACCATATTCCAAGAAGTATGTATATAAAGCCTGCAATATCCACCAGAAGTGCAAGGCTCTCCTCCTTCTTGATAAGTGCGGAAACAGCGAGTACAACGACTTCAGTACCTATCGCAAATGATATCAGCGAGTTCGTATAAGCAGGATTTGCTGATTTATCCGGAAGAAGCTGTATAAGAAGCAGTGCTATGAACAGCAGGTGTGCCACACGCAGATAGCGTTTTTTGAGTGTCATAATACCACCTCTTCTCCGCCGATACGCTCGGCAATGTCATTGTAAAGCAGGGAGAGGAGTCTGTTACGGAATTTTCCGTATTCGTCGGTCTTTACAAGCTCGGAACGGCTTCTCGGACGCTCGAACGGAACATTTACTATCTCGTTTACAGTACCCGGGTGAGCTGTGAGAACTACTATCTTATCAGAGAGAAGGATAGCCTCGTCGATATCGTGGGTAACGAATACGACTGTCTTACGCTCCTCAGTACCGTCGCCCTCCCAGAGCTTGAGAAGGAGCTCCTGAAGGATAACACGGTTCTTTGCGTCGATAGCGCTGAAAGGCTCATCCATGAGGAGTATCTCCGTATCCATAGCGAGTGCTCTTGCGATAGCGACACGCTGCTGCATACCGCCAGAGAGCTGTGAGGGATATTTACCGCCAAAGCCGGAGAGTCCGACCTTGGTAAGGAATTCATCTGCTATCTTTGCACGTTCGCTGCGCTTTACGTCGCGGCGGGACTGCTTGATGCCGAACTCTATATTCTTTCTTGTAGTCATCCACGGGAAGAGCGAGTAGTGCTGAAACACTACTCCGCGCTCTGTACCTGTGCCGTGAAGTTCCTTTCCGTCGATCTGAACTGTTCCGCCTGCCGGAGCGTAAAGTCCTTCGAGGACGCTCAGGAGAGTGGATTTTCCGCAGCCGCTCGCGCCGATAACGCTCACGAACTCTCCATTGCCAACGCCGAACGATACATCGTGAAGAGCGTTGAAGCTCTTCTTGTTCTCGATGTAGTTGACAGTCAGATTTTTAATTTCTATCTTATTCGTAGTCATCGAAATGCTCCTTCAGTGATTTGTAGACATCATCAGAAGAATTCTCAGAAAGTATGCTGTCAAGTGCCTTCTTATAGATGTCAGTGTTGTAATGAGGCTCGATATCATAATCTTCTGTGTAACCGAGCTCAACGATCGTATCCTTGAGAGTGAGAGTACCCTTCTTGTCGGGATCGGGGCTTGAAACGCTGTATCCACCGTAAACCTCTGTCTCGATGAAGTCCTCATCAATGTCAATGTACTTCTTTACGTCCTTGACAGTTGCGTCATGGTCGGTCTGTGTGAAACGGTAAGCCTTTATGAATGCTCTTTCAAGAGCTATATATGTATTAGGATTATTGCTGAGTGCAGAAGTTGTTGCGACCTGACGGCAGCAGGGCTGGTTCTCAAGAGCCTTTTCGTGAGCGCAGTAGTAAACTACCTTGTAGCCCTGTGACTTGGCAAGTGAAGCATAGGGTGAGTATACTGAAGCTGCGTCGATAGACTTGTTCATGAGTGCAGCATAAGCGTCCTTCTGGCTGTCGAAGTAAACGATATTGACCTCGTCATCACCCTCACCTATCTTGATGCCGGCATTCTTGAGAAGTATCTGGAGCTCTGCGTCCTGAACGCTGTTCTTTACGGAAGCAACGTTTCTGCCCTTGAGTATCTCAACTCCGAGCTCATCTTTGTCAGCGTACTCGGACTTGATGACGTAGCCGTGTCCGTTGGTCATCGCACCGCCGAATATTGAAATATCGTGGCCCTGACTCTGGAATGTGAGTGTCGGTACTGAACCGATGAATGCTGCATCGAGCTTATCAGCTTCAAGTCCGTTCACAAGCTCGGAAGCGCTGGAGAGCTGTGTGAGAGTAACGTCCAGTCCCTCCTCCTCGAAGTATCCTTCCTCCTTGGCAACAAATGCAAGCAGATGAGCAGTCGAGTTGAGGTAGCCTATATTGATGTCGCTCTTTTCAGGCTCGCCGAGAACTGTTTCTGCATCATCTCCGCAGCAGTCAGCCGCAGTTTCTGTGCAGCAATCTGTGCTGCCGTCCTTGCAGCAGTCCTTTTCGTCCTCAGAAGCAGATGCTTCTGTTGTCTGAGCCGACTCTGTCGTTGCAGCCTTCTTTGAGCTTGAGCTCGAAGTATTGTTGAGGCCGTTACATCCTGTGAGCAGCGCTAAAGCTGCGAGTATAGAAGCAAATCTGATCTTGTTATTTTTCATATTTATCACCTTTCAAAACATCATTATTGATTTCAAGTTATTACAAATTATTGATACCTTATGAAGCAAACGTTCAGCAACATCGCATTCGCTCCGAGTTAATGATGTATCTGTAATTTTTCATGTTCTTCACTCCTGTTTTCTTCGATGAACTAATCATACCATACAGATAGGCTTTTGTCCAATACAAAAGGATTATTGTTTATTATAGACAGAGACTATAAGAGCTTGAAGCAGCTATACTCAGCCTTTTACAAGCTATTTAGCAAGCAGTTTGCAGCTCAGATATCAACAAAAAAGCCTTGCTCTCACTATGAGTGCAAGGCTCTTGCCATATATTCCGGTTTTGCAATAATTAACGCTGCTGCGTCAGGCTATGAGGCTTATCCTATGACAGCCTCTTTCATTTCTCTTACATAATCGCCTATAAACTCAGGGGCACTTTTGCCGTGTTTTTCCAGAAGCCTGATAATTGCAGAGCCGACTATCGCGCCGTCGGACACCGCTGCCATTGACTTTGCCTGCTCCGGTGTTGAAATACCGAAGCCAACTGCACATGGAATATCCGTATTTTCACGAATGACCTTAACTATTTCCGAAAGATCAGTGCTTATCTCGCTTCGTATTCCTGTAACTCCGAGACTTGACACAACATATATAAAGCCCTGCGCTTCCTTTGCGATCATAGCGATACGATCAGCAGAAGTCGGTGCGATAAGGGAAATAATGTCAATGCCGTACTTCTTTGCAGGCTCGGAAAACTCTTCTTTTTCCTCAAAGGGCAGGTCGGGCAGGATTATTCCGTCGATGCCGGTCTCAGCACATCTCTGCATAAATCTGTCCGCACCGTAGGAATAGACTACGTTTGCATAGGTCATGAACACCATAGGAACAGATACGTCCTTGCGCAGCTCTTCCACAAGAGCAAATACCTTGTCTGTGGTAACATTGCCTTTCAGTGCTCTTATATTAGCTCCCTGTATAACAGGTCCTTCTGCTGTCGGATCGGAAAAGGGTATGCCAAGCTCGATAAGATCAGCACCGTTTTCTGCCATTGCACGAACAGCTGCCGCAGTAGTTTCAAGATCGGGATCTCCGCAGGTTATGAACGGTATGAATGCCTTCCCGTTTTCAAAGGCTTTTCTGATATTACTCATAGATTTCCTCTCCTCTGTAACGTGCTATGGCAGCACAGTCCTTGTCACCTCTGCCTGAAATTGTAATGACAATGATCTTGTCCTTGTCCATTGTCGGAGCCAGCTTCATTGCATATGCAACTGCGTGTGCTGATTCTATCGCCGGGATTATACCCTCAGTGCGTGAAAGATATTCAAATGCGTTGACTGCTTCATCGTCTGTCACGGGAACATATTCCGCACGTCCGATATCGTGAAGATGTGCGTGCTCAGGACCTATACCGGGATAGTCAAGTCCTGCCGAAATAGAATATACAGGTGCGATCTGACCGTATTCGTCCTGACAGAAATAGGACTTCATACCGTGGAAGATGCCCAGTCTGCCTGTGTTGACTGTTGCCGCAGTCTCAAAGGTATCGATACCGCGTCCTGCTGCTTCACAGCCTATCAGGCGGACGTCCTTGTCGGGAATGTAATGATAGAAGCTGCCGATAGCATTTGAGCCGCCGCCTACACAGGCTATTACTGCATCAGGAAGGCGTCCCTCTGCTTCAAGTATCTGCGCTCTTGATTCACGGGAAATGACTGCCTGAAAATCACGGACGATCGTCGGGAACGGGTGAGGTCCCATGACAGAACCCAGACAATAATGTGTATCGTCAATGCGTGAGGTCCACTCTCTCATAGCCTCAGACACAGCATCTTTAAGAGTTGCTGTTCCGGAGGTAACGGGTACTACCTGCGCTCCCAGCAGCTTCATACGGTAAACGTTCAGTGCCTGACGCTTTGTATCTTCCTCTCCCATGAACACTACGCACTCCATATTCAACAGAGCTGCCGCAGTTGCAGTTGCCACGCCGTGCTGTCCGGCACCTGTCTCAGCGATGAGACGTGTTTTGCCCATTTTCTTTGCAAGCAGCGCCTGTCCGAGAACGTTGTTTATCTTGTGAGAGCCTGTATGGTTCAGATCCTCGCGCTTGAGATATATCTTAGCACCGCCCAGATCCTTTGTCATCTTATCGGCGTAGTACAGAAGCGACGGTCTGCCTGCATATTCGTTGAGCAGAGCTGTCAGCTCCTTATTGAATTCGGTATCATTTTTGTAGTGCTCATAAGCCTTTTCCAGCTCGATCACCGCATTCATCAGAGTTTCGGGGATATACTGTCCGCCGTGTACTCCGAACCTTCCTTTACTGTTTGTCATAATTTCCTCCTGACTGTATTTGCAAACTCACGCTTTTTCTCAAAGTCATTTGCGGCGTTCTGTTTTGCACTCTTTGCCGCACATTTTTATTCGTGTCGTATGCCTTTCAGCTCTCTCAGTTTAGCTGACTTGTCGGCAGCCCGCATAAGTGTTTCACCGATGAGAGCTGCATTGACACCCATATTCCGCAGCTGCTCGATATCCTTCGCAGTCTGTATGCCGCTCTCAGATACGAACAGTATATCCTCAGGGACAAGTTCCCTCATTCTGCGGCTGTTTTCAACGTCGACCGTGAAGTCCTTCAAGTTGCGGTTATTCACACCGATGATCCTTGCACCGCAGTTCTTAGCCATCGTGATCTCTGCTTCATCATGTGCCTCAACAAGCGCCGAAATGCCCAGCTTGTCACAAATGCCGATGTATTCCTTTATCTGCTGCTCATCAAGTATCGCACATATCAGCAGAACAGCTCGGGCACCCAGCAGCTTTGCCTCGTAGATCATATACTCATCTACCGTGAAATCCTTGCGGAGACAAGGGATATCCACAGCCGCAGCTATCTCACGGAGGTATTCGTCACAGCCTAAGAATTTAGTCGGCTCAGTCAGCACAGATATGCAGTCCGCATCTGCCTGCTGATAATCCCTTGCTATCTGGAGATACGGAAAATCCTCAGCAATGATGCCTTTTGACGGTGACGCCTTTTTGCACTCACAGATAAACGAGATATCAGGCTTTGCAAGTGCCTTTTCAAATTCAAAGCCACCCGCAGGAAGTGATAATGCCCTGCTGCGTATCTCATCAGGACTCACCTGCTTCTTAGCAGCCTGCACACGCTGTCTTGCACTGTCAGCGAGAGTGTCAAGTATCGTCATACCTTACCCCCGTTGGAAAGCTCGATCACTTTTTCAAGAACAGCAAGTGCTTTGCCGCTGTCTATCATTTCAGCAGCCAGTTTTACGCCCTCCTCAAGAGAAGCTGCCTTGCCGCCCACATAGATAGCCGCACCGGCATTCAGAAGAACTGCATTGCGCTTATGACCTTTCTCGCCCTTTAAGATGTTCTTTGTGATCTCGGCATTCTCATCGGGAGCGCTGCCAACAAGATCGGACTTTGCACATCTTTCAAAGCCAAACTGCTCCGGTGTGATATCATAGGTTTTCAGCCAACCGTCACGGTATTCGCATACAGTTGTCGAAGCGCTGAGAGAGATCTCGTCGAGCTTGTCGTTGCCGTAAACTACCATACCAGTCTTTGAACCCAGCTTCATCAGGACCTGTGCAACAGGCTCTACCAGTGAAGAATCATATACTCCGAGCAGATGATGGTTCGGGTAAGAGGGATTGGTCAGCGGTCCGAGGACATTGAACACTGTCCTAATGCCGAGCTCTTTTCTGATACCGCCGACATACTTCATTGAGGTGTGGTATTTCTGCGCGAAGAAGAAGCAGAAGCCAGCCTTTTCAAGCAGCTCCTTGCACTGCTCAGGTGAAAGGTCTATGTTAACGCCCAGTGCCTCAAGGCAGTCTGCTGTTCCGCAGAGGGAAGATGCAGCACGGTTGCCGTGCTTTGCGACCTTTATGCCTGCCGCTGCGATGACAAAAGCCGAAGTAGTGGAAATGTTGAAGCTGTGAGCGTTATCTCCTCCTGTACCGACGATCTCCAGCAGATCAAGGTCATTCTCGAAGCGTGTTGCCGCATCACGCATGGCAGCCGCACAGCCTGTTATCTCGTCGATAGTCTCAGTCTTAGTGCTCTTGGTGGAAAGTGCCGCTAAAAATGCAGCATTCTGAGTTGCAGTGGTCTGTCCGGACATTATCTCGCTCATTACCTGATAGGCTTCATCATATGTCAGGTCCTGCTTGTCAACTATCTTTACTATTGCTTCCTTAATCATCTTACTTACCTCCAAAAAAGTTCTTGAGTATTGTTCTGCCGTTGGGTGTCAGTATTGATTCGGGGTGGAACTGTACGCCGTATATCGGGTATTCCCTGTGCTGCACCGCCATTATCTCGCCGTCATCAGTAGCTGCTGTGACCTCTAAACACTCGGGGAGCTGCTCGGGATCAGCTGCAAGTGAATGGTATCTTGCGACCGGGAAACGTTCCGGCAAGCCTTCAAAGAGCGGTGTTGCTGCCGTTACGCTCACTTCGGACTGTTTGCCGTGCATGAGCTGCTTTGCGTAAGTTATGCGTCCGCCGTATGCCTGACATATCGCCTGATGACCGAGGCATACGCCCAATGTAGGGATATTTCTGCAAACAGTCTTAGCAGCTTCGATTATGATACCTGCGTCCTGCGGTCTGCCGGGACCGGGAGAAATGATTATCCTGTCGGGCGCAAGTTTTTCAATCTCTGCGACTGTCATCTCATCATTTCGTATCACTTTGATATCAGGTTCGATCTCTCCGATCATCTGGTAGAGATTGTATGAGAAACTGTCGTAATTATCAATAAGCAGTATCATAAGTCCGCCTCCTCTGCAAGTTTCAGTGCATTTACCACCGCAGCGGCTTTGTTTATACATTCAGTGTATTCCTTTTCGGGAACAGAATCGGCAACTATTCCTGCGCCGCTTCTGACAAATACCCTGCCGTTTTTCTTATAAGCGATACGGATAGCGATACAGGTATCAAGATTGCCCGTAAAGTCGATATATCCGATCGCACCGCCGTATATTCCGCGCTTGTTCTGCTCAAGCTCTGCGATAAGCTGACAAGCCCTTATCTTAGGAGCGCCGGAGAGCGTTCCAGCCGGCAGCACAGCACGAACTGCATCAAGAGCGTCATGCTTGTCATCTATCTCGCCGCGCACGGTCGAGCCGATGTGCATAACGTGGGAAAAACGCTGTATGCAGTGGAGCTTTTCGACCTCAACAGTTCCGAACCGGCTGATCTTTCCGAGGTCATTTCTTCCAAGATCAACAAGCATATTGTGTTCTGCAAGCTCTTTTTCATCTGCAAGCAGGTTTGCTTCAAGCTCTTTGTCTTCCTTTTCGGACTTTCCGCGCGGTCTCGTGCCTGCAAGCGGGAAGGTATGGAGAACACCGTCCTCGAGCTTGACAAGTGTCTCAGGGGAAGCGCCTGCTATCTCAACGTCTGTTCCGGAGAAATAGAACATATAAGGTGAAGGGTTTATCGTCCGCAGAACACGGTATGTGTCAAACAGACTGCCCTCAAAATCAGCACTGAGACGGTTGGACAGCACCACCTGGAAAATATCTCCCTCGGTGATGTGCTTCTGCGCATTTTTCACCATTCCGCAAAATTCATCTTTGCTGAAAAGCGGCTTGACTTCACTTTTCAGATGTCCCTTCGGCTCATCGGAGCATTCTCCGTTACGGAGCAGCTCTGCCATCTGATTGAGCTCAAGAACTGCCTTGTTGTAGCCTGCTTCGCCCTCTGAAAGCTGCATATTTGCAATGAGTATTATCTTCTGACGGAGATTGTCAAAGGCGATCACCTTGTCAAAAAGCATGAGGTCAACGTCCTTGAAATTCTCAGAATCAGGGATATTGGTCTGGAGCTTTTTCTCGCTGTACGCAAGGTAGTCATAGGAAAAATATCCTGTAAGTCCACCTGTGAACGGCGGCAGATATTCGAGCTTGGGGCTTTTGTAATGAGAGAGCAGTTCTCGTATCTGAACAGCAGGATCTTCAGTCGTCATCGTCATATCTCCGACTGTCAGCTTATTGCCGCAAGCAGTAACACAGGTCTTGGGATCATAGCCTAAAAATGTGTATCGTCCCCAGTTGTCGCTGTCAGTCACGGATTCGAGCATAAAGCAGTGCGAGGAAACATTTTTGAGCTTTCTCACTGCCTCTATCGGCGTGCAGATGTCGGAAAGCATCTCACAGCTCACTGGAAAGACATTGTATTCTCCGCAGTCGGCGAATTGCATGACCGTGGAAAGATCGGGTTTTATCTGCATAAAAATACACCTCCGTTGCCGGAGGTGTAAAACAAAAACGCCCCCGACAGAATAACTTGATTTCTGTCAAGGACGAATAATTGCAATATCCGTGGTGCCACCTTGATTCGCAGCATAAAACTGCGCACTTAACAGGGTACCAACATACCCCCGGCAATTAACGTATGCCACAACGTCGCAGAATACTCTGCCCAAAGGCATTTGACTGCGCCCTCAGCGGTCCATTTGCAAGACTGTTTATCACCCGACTCTCAGCAACGCGGGCTCTCTGTGGATTCATGAAATGCTTTATCTCCGCCTCAACGGTTTTATCGTACTTAATCATATCACATAGATATGCAAATGTCAAGTGGTTTTTCACGAACTGTTATTACCACCAAAAATGATTGATGTCTCAGCCGCACAATATAGGATAATGCACAACAAGTTTTTCGGGCACTATATTATTTTCCGCTCTCGCCATAGTTGGAAAGTACACGGGCGGACGGATCGTTTACATTGCAGCCCTCCCATTCCTTGTTGGGCATCCAGAAATCAACTATCATCTCACTGTTATCCGGATAGTATTTCTCGAATATCTCACGGTACAAGAGCGATTCCTTGGTGAAAGGCTTTGCGTGACTGAACTTTGTACATTCCAGCTCGAACTCCTCGTCCGAATAGTAGTTGTTCGCATATTCCTTGAGGTAGTCGACCATTGAGTGTCCCACAGCGTCAGAGAATGCAGCCTTTTCACGATAGAGAATATCGTGCGGGAGGTAGTCTCCCTCAAAAGCGTGGCGCAGGAGATACTTGCCCTTGTTGTATTTATTCAGCTTCATCTCGGGATCTATCGCCATGACGTACTTCACGAAGTCAAGGTCACCGAACGGCACTCTCGCTTCAAGTGAGTTTACTGATATGCAGCGGTCTGCACGGAGAACGTCGTACATATGAAGCTCGTGTACACGCTTGACCGACTCCGCCTGAAATGCCTCGGCAGAGGGAGCGAAATCCGTATATTTGTAGCCGAAGAGCTCGTCGGATATCTCGCCGGTGAGCAGAACACGGATATCGGTCTGCTCATGGATAGCCTTGCAGAGCAGATACATTCCCATACTTGCGCGGATAGTCGTGATATCATATGTGCCGAGAAGGTGTATTACCTCATCGAGCGCATTTATTACATCATCTCTTGTGATGATGATCTCAGTGTGGTCACTGCCAATGTAGTCAGCGACCTGCTTGGCGTATTTCAGGTCGATAGCGTCGGTGTTCATGCCGATAGCAAAAGTGCGGATAGGCTTGTCACTCTCGCGCTGAGCAATTGCGCAGACAAGTGAGGAATCGAGTCCGCCGGACAGCAGAAATCCCACTTTTGCATCTGCATCAAGACGCTTCTTCACGCCTGCAACGAGCTTATCGTGGATATTGCGGCAAACTGTCTCCAGATCGTCGTGGTTGACCTTTTCAACTGCGGTAATATTATTGTAACAGTGGAACTCTCCGTCCTTGTAGTAGTGTCCGGGCGGGAACGGCATTACCTTTTTGCAGCATTTTACGAGGTTTTTAGGCTCGCTTGCAAATGCCACAGTGCCGTCCTCAGACTTGCCGTAATAGAGGGGGCGTATTCCGATCGGATCACGGGCGGCTATGAATTCTCCTGTCGCGCCGTCGTATATGACACAGGCAAACTCGGCATCGAGCTTTGCGAACATATCCGTGCCATATTCGCGGTACATCGGGAGCAGTATCTCACAGTCGCTGTCGCTTCTGAAGGTGTAGCCGAGCTTGATGAGTTCGTCACGCTGCTTCCTGAAGCCGTAGATCTCGCCGTTGCAGACAACGAAATCGCCGTCGAGTTCAAAGGGCTGCATTCCCTCGGGAGTAAGTCCCATTATAGAAAGCCGCTGGAAGCCGAGAAGACCTCCGGGAACTTTTACTATCCGCTGATCGTCAGGGCCGCGTGAGACCGTTGCTTTAAGTCCGGTCATCACCTTTTCTGTACCGCCGCTGACGCCGCAGTATGCCATTATAGTACACATATTAGATCACTCCGAATAATAGGTTATAAACAAGCTCCGCATCGCCATTGATGTGCAGCCTATGCTGTTCGGACAGACTCACTCGCCTGTCCATTTTATATTGCGGGACACCGCTCCCGGCGTCTCTACTTATGTATTTTTTCGTCAAATTTGTTCTTGCTTCCAGCCCCCGAAACATCAACGGGATAATCACCCGTAAAGCAGCCATTGCAGCAGCTGAACCTGTTGTCAACGAGCTCGCCGAGACTTTCAACGGGCAGATATGCAAGGCTGTCTGCGCCTATATACCGGGCTATTTCCTCAGTAGAGCTGCACTTGCCCGCAATAAGGTTTTCCTCCGAATCTATATCTGTGCCGAAATAGCAGGAATGAAGAAACGGCGGTGACGATATGCGGACATGGACCTCCTTGGCTCCGGCTTCACGGAGGAGACGCACGATACGAGCACTTGTAGTTCCGCGGACTATCGAGTCGTCGATCATTATCACGCGCTTTCCCTCAACACTTCCGCGCACTGCGTTCAGCTTGATCTTGACCGCATTCTCTCGCTGGTTCTGATCGGGCTGGATAAAGCTGCGTCCGATGTACTTGTTTTTAATGAAGCCGATACCATAGGGTATACCGCTCTCATTTGCGTAGCCCAGAGCCGCATCGAGTCCCGAATCAGGAACTCCTATTACAACATCAGCTTCGACCGGACTGTGTTTTGCAAGCAGTTCCCCTGCTTTCAGCCGCGCGTGATGCACCGATGTTCCCTCGATGACAGAGTCGGGACGGGCAAAATAAATATACTCGAAAATGCAGATATGCTTTTTGCTGCCGCAGTTCGTCGTTATGGAGCGCAGCCCGTTTTTGTCTATGACGACTATTTCTCCTGCCTCAACATCTCGCAGGAACTCCGCACCCACTGTTTCAAGTGCACACGACTCCGACGCCACAACATATGCGCCGTCGTGAGTTTTTCCTATGCAAAGCGGACGGAAGCCGTTGGGATCGCGGAAAGCTATGAGCTTTGTTGCCGTCATCAGTATGCAGGAATAAGCTCCCTTGATGTAGGGCACCGCACGTTCCACAGCCTGTTCCGTAGAACTGCTCGTCAGACGCTCGCGGACTATGGAATATGCTATCGCCTCGGTATCAGACGTACCGTGGAATATAGCTCCCGACATCTCAAATGAACGGCGAAGCTCTGCCGCATTGACAAGGTTGCCGTTGTGGGCAAGAGCCATATTTCCCTTGATATGGCGTATAACAAGGGGCTGGATATTGTTGTGGTTATGGCCGCCCGTGGTGGAATAGCGGACGTGTCCCACTGCCATATTTCCGCAGCCCAGCTTATCAAGCTCCTCACGCGTGAAAACCTCGGATACGAGCCCGTCAGCACGTTTATGCCGGAAAATACCATCATCACAGACCGTTATGCCGCAGCTCTCCTGACCTCTGTGCTGAAGAGCGTAAAGCCCGAAATATACAGAGGCAGCGACATTTGCTGTCCTGTTCTCAAAAATGCCGAAAACTCCGCATTCTTCGTGTATCGTGTCAAACATATCCTGCACCTCTACATATACTGCTCGCTGAGCTTGTCGATTATTGCAAGGGCAGCGATGCTCTTCTTTTTCCGCTTGTTCATTGCGTACTGCTCAATATAGGCGTGAGCCTCGCTCTCGGTCATGCTCTTGTACTCCATAAGCATGAATTTTGCCTTGTCAATGGTCTGTATCTCGTTTATCTTTTCCTCAAGACGAGCATTGCGCAGATAAAGCTCTGCCGAGCGGTTGAACGCGATATCCACCGTCCTTACTATCTGATACAGCACTGTTTTGCTGAACGGCTTGCCGACAATGATAACGCCGGCTTTTTCGGCACGTTCGCCTATCTTTTCGGCAGCTTCAGCCTTGATGAGCAATATGCAGTTCGCCGTCGTATTTCCGGTGACGTACTCGGCAAATTCAACGCCGGATTCGTCCATGAGGGGCGAGTTTATCATCACAAGCTCTGTCATGATATCCGAGTCAAGCAGCGTTTTAGCCTGATATGCAGATTCGACTATCTTTGGAGTGCATTTGAACGATCCGCGAAGAAAATCAAGCAGAGTTTCAGAAGCAGTCTTATTACTTGAAACTACAAGGATCTTTTCCAAAATGAACCTCCATTACAGTGAGCTGAAATACTTCTTTTCCTCAAACGCTTCCTTGTCATATGCAGAGCTGTATTCCTTCCACTCCGCACGGCTGCGCTGAACAAGGACTTTAAGGATATTATCTGGGATATATTTCTTCAGGAATTCTGAATTCTCGGCTATATCTGCCGCCTCTCCGATTGTCTCGGGAAGGCGTTCCGTACCGCAGTTTTTCTCAGGAAGGACCGCTCCTTCAGCTATGCCCTCAAGTGCAGAATATATCATCATTCCCAGTGCGAAATACGGATCACAGACGCAGTCCGCAGCTCTCAGCTCTACGGAAGAATCTTCGCCGTCAGCAGCCATACGGATGAGCTGTGAGCCCTCCTCGTCCGACCAGATGATATCGCGCGGCGCTGTGAACTCACCAAGTCTTGCATATGAATTCACAGTTGAATTCGTCAGCAGGGTGAACTCACGGATATGCTCCATAATACCTGCGGCGGCACTCTTTACTATATCTCCGCATTCAGAAGCGCGTTCCTCCAGGAAATCGCTGTCCGGGAAAACTGTGAAGCTGATGTGCATACCATTGCCGCAGTCATTCCGGAGAGGCTTAGGCATGAAGCTCGCGTGGACGCCGTGTGTTTCAGCAACGGATTTTACTGCTGATTTGAAACTGAGGAAGGTGTCTGCCGCTTTCAGTGCTGACGAGGAATTGAAGTCTATCTCGTGCTGGCCGCAGCCGCTCTCATGACGCGATGAAACGGGCTGTATACCCATCTGTTCAAGCGTCAGGCATACGTCACGGCGGATATTCTCGCCCTTGTCGTCGGGAGATGTATCACAGTATCCTGCAAAATCGTGAGGTGTTTTTGTCGGGAGGCCGTTATCGTCAAGACGGAACAGCGTGAATTCGCAAGATGTTCCGAAACGGAAACAGTAGCCTGCATTCACTGCGGTCTTCATTGCTTTTTTGAGGAAATAGCGGCTGTCTCCCTCAAAGGGAGTTCCGTCCTTGTAACGGATATAGCAGAACATACGGATAACTCTGCCCTGCTGAGGTCTCCACGGCAGAACAGTCATGGTCTGCGCGTCGGGGAACAGGAAGAGGTCCTTGCCATTAGCTGCTTCAAAGCCTGATATCTTCTTCGCAGCAATGCGGACTCCTCGCTCAAAAGTGGCCGCCAGCTCTGATGAAAGTATGGAAATGTTTTTCAGTCTGCCAAGCAGATCACAAAACGTCAGTTTAACGAACTTGACGTCGTTTTCCTCGATATACTGCAATATTTCATTTTCAGAATAAACCATTTTATCCTCCGTTATTTCAAATTCGTGTAGCCCATCAGATACTCGTCCACCTCTGCTGCTGCATCACGTCCCTCGCGTATCGCGCGGACTACGAGCGACTGTCCGATGTGCATATCGCCCGCGGTGAACACCTTCGGTATATTTGCAGCGTGATAACCAGGAGCAGTTTTAACATTTGTGCGCTGATCGAGCTCAACGCCGAAAGCCTCAGCAACGTAGCTCTGAGAACCGAGGAAGCCTGCTGCGATAAGGCAGAGCTCACACGGAAGCTCCTCCTCACTGCCTGCTATCTCACGCGGCACTCTCCTGCCGCTCGCCTCGTCCTGAACAAATTCCAGCTTGACTGTTTTGACTGCCTTGAGACATCCGTTCTCGTCCTTGATGAATTCCTTGACTGTGGTGCAGTAGATGCGCGGATCGTGACCGAATACCGCAATAGCTTCCTCCTGACCGTAGTCGGTTTTGCACACTCTCGGATACTGCGGGAAAGGATTGTTCTCAGCTCGCTCATCGGGCAGCTTAGGCATCATCTCAAGCTGTGTCACGGACTTGCAGCCGTGGCGCACAGCAGTTCCAACACAGTCATTGCCGGTGTCTCCGCCGCCGATTATGACAACGTTCTTTCCCTCTGCGGAGATGTATTTGCCGTCTGTGAGACCGGAGTCGAGCAGACTCTTTGTGGTCGATCTAAGGAAGTCCACAGCGAAGTAAATTCCCTCTGCATCGCGTCCGTCAGCCTTGATGTCACGGGGATTTGACGATCCGCAGGCAAGTATAACAGCATCGAAGCCGCTCATGATATCCTTCGCGGATACATTTTCGCCGACGTTGGAATTTACCATGAACTCAACGCCTTCAGCCCGCATCAACTCGGCTCTGCGCTCGATTATGCGCTTCTCCAGCTTCATATTGGGTATTCCGTACATGAGAAGTCCGCCTACGCGGTCGGAGCGCTCGAACACAGTCACGCTGTGGCCGCGCTTGTTGAGAGTATCAGCGGCTGCAAGTCCGGACGGACCGGAGCCTATTACTGCAACACGCTTGCCGCTTCTTACAGCAGGCGGCTGAGGCTTGATAAGTCCGCTCTCAAAGCCGTACTCTATGATAGAATTCTCGTTCTCCTTGACGGTAACGGGGCTGTCGTAAACTCCGCATATACACGCCTTTTCACAAAGTGCGGGGCAAACCCTTGACGTGAACTCCGGGAAGTTGTTGGTCATGAGCAGACGGCTCAGCGCCTGTTCCTTTTGTCCGTGATAGATGAGGTCGTTCCACTCAGGGATAAGGTTGTTGAGCGGACAGCCCGATACCATTCCGCAGAGCATTTTTCCGTTCTGGCAGAACGGCACTCCGCAGTCCATACAGCGTGAAGCCTGTTCCTTACGCTGCTCGTCACTGAGCGGCACATGGAACTCGTTAAAGTCCTTTATACGCTCAAGCGGCTCCTTTGCAGCTGCTTCTGTTCTTGCAAATTCAAGAAATCCTGTTGCTTTTCCCATGGCTCACACCTCCTTTCTGATAAGCTCAAAGGCTTCTATTTCAGCCTGTTCGTGTGATACGCCGTTCTTTTCGAGCGTTCTTACTGTGGTCTGTATCTTTGCGTAATCGTGCGGTATTACCTTCTTGAAGCACGGCAGATACTGCTCAAATGCGTCAAGTATCCGCTTTGCCTTTTCGGAACCGGTAGCCTCGGCGTGCTCGGTTATGATAGCCTTCAGCTCCTCAATATCCTCGTCGTTTTCAACTGCTTCAAGTGATACGAGAGCCTTGTTCAGGCGGGTATAGAGGTCGTGCTTCTCGTCGAGAACATAGGCAATTCCGCCTGACATACCTGCGGCGAAATTCTTGCCTGTAACGCCGAGGATAACAGCACGTCCGCCTGTCATATACTCGCAGCCGTGATCGCCGACGCCCTCACAGACTGCAATAGCTCCGGAGTTTCTTACGCAGAAGCGCTCGCCTGCAATACCGTTGATGAAAGCCTTGCCGGAGGTCGCACCGTAGAGCGCAACATTTCCGACGATAATGTTCTCGTCAGCCTTGAAAGCCGAGTTCTTCGGCGGGCAGAGCACAAGTCTGCCGCCTGAGAGTCCCTTGCCGAAGTAGTCGTTGCTGTCGCCGCAGAGCTCAAGAGTAAGTCCCTTTGGAATGAACGCGCCGAAGCTCTGTCCGCCGCTGCCGTTGCACTTGACTGTGAATGTGTCGTCAGCAAGGACGTTCTCGCCGTGTATGCGCGTAATTTCCGCACCTGTAAGAGTTCCCACAGAGCGGTCTGTGTTGACCACGTCAATGGAAATGCTCTTGTGAGAACCGCTTTTCAGAGCAGCTCCCAGCTTCTTCATTATAACACGTCGGTCTATGGTGTTGTCAAGCTCAAAATCAAAAATATCTGCCGGATCGAAATGCTGCTTCTCACCTGTTACGCTGCCTGACAGAATATTTGTGAAGTCGATGTTCTTATCAGCAGCTGTTTCCTTTATCCTGATGAGGTCGCTGCGGCCTACAAGCTCATCGACTGTGTGTACTCCGAGCCTTGCCATATATTCACGGAGCTCCTGCGCGATAAAGTGCATGAAGTTCACGATATACTCGGGCTTGCCGCGGAAACGCTTGCGGAGCTCCGGGTTCTGAGTAGCAATTCCCATAGGACAGGTATCAAGGTTGCAGACTCTCATCATAACGCAGCCCATCGTTACCAGCGGAGCTGTTGCAAAGCCGAATTCCTCCGCACCGAGCAGAGCTGCTACAAGAACGTCCCTGCCTGTCATGAGCTTACCGTCTGTTTCTATGCGGACTCTCGAACGAAGTCCGTTGAGCATAAGAGTCTGATGTGCCTCGGCAAGACCGAGTTCCCAAGGAAGTCCTGCATTGTAGATAGAGCTTTTCGGTGCTGCACCTGTGCCGCCGTCATAGCCGGAAATGAGTATTACCTGCGCACCTGCCTTTGCAACACCTGCCGCAACAGTTCCTACGCCAGCCTCCGAAACCAGTTTTACTGAGATACGGGCATTGTCGTTGGCATTTTTAAGGTCATAGATGAGCTGTGCAAGGTCCTCGATAGAGTAGATATCGTGATGAGGCGGAGGCGAGATAAGTCCTACGCCAGCCGTAGAGTGACGAGTCTTTGCTATCCACGGATACACCTTGCCTGACGGCAGATGACCGCCCTCACCGGGCTTAGCACCCTGTGCCATTTTGATCTGTATCTCCTGAGCGGAAACGAGGTATTCTGAGGTAACACCAAAGCGTCCCGAAGCCACCTGCTTGATAGCTGAACATCTGTCGGATTTCAGACGCTCAGGGCTTTCGCCGCCCTCGCCGCTGTTGGATTTGCCGCCGATGCTGTTCATTGCCATTGCCATACACTCGTGAGCCTCCTGCGAGATAGAACCGTATGACATAGCGCCTGTCTTGAAACGCTTGCAGATGCTCTCAACAGACTCGACTTCGTCGATCGGGATACCGCCGTTCTCGGGGTAGTTGAAGTCAAGGAGACTGCGGAGGGTGAGCTCGTTGTCCTCACGGGTAAGAGCTTCGGAATACTTCTTGAATGTATCGTAATTACCAGTCCATGCAGCCTGCTGGAGAAGATGTATGGTCTCCGGAGTGTAAAGGTGTTCGGACTTGCCGCTGCGGAGCTTATGGCTGCCGGCACTTGCGATATTTTCGTTCACATTGAGTCCGAGCGGATCGTAAGCCGCTGTGTGAAGAGCTTCGGTGCGCTTGCTTATATCTGCAAGACCTATGCCGCCGATACGGCTGACAGTTCCGGCAAAGTACTTATTTATAAGCTCCTCTGAAATTCCGACTGCCTCAAAGAGCTTGCTGCCCTGATAGGACTGTATCGTGGATATTCCCATTTTGGAAGCTATCTTGACGATGCCGTGAAGGACAGCGCTGTTGTAGTCGTCCTCAGCAGCGTAGAAGTCCTTGTCGAGAGTGCCGTCATCGATAAGAGAGCGGATAGTTTCATGTGCAAGGTACGGGTTTACAGCGCAGGCACCGTAACCCAGAAGTGCTGCAAAATGATGTACCTCTCGCGGCTCTGCGGACTCAAGTATCATCGCAACAGCCGTGCGCTTTCTTGTGGAGACAAGGTGCTGCTGGAGAGCAGCTACTGCGAGGAGCGACGGTATCGGGCAATGGAATTCGTCCACTCCGCGGTCTGAGAGGATAAGTATGGAGGCACCGTCGCGGTAAGCCTTGTCAGCCTCGATAAACAGTCGCTCCACAGCCTTTTCAAGCGATGTTCCGATATAATACGTTATCGGGATAACTGCACTCTTCAGACCTTCGCGGTTCAGCGCTTTGATCTTGAGCATATCAGTCTCAGTGAGGATAGGATTTGAGATCTCGAGGACGTGGCAGTTTTCAGGCTTTTCCTCAAGAATATTTCCGTCCTTGCCGATGTAGACGCTTGTGTCGGTAACTACTTCCTCGCGGATAGCGTCAATGGGCGGGTTGGTGACCTGTGCGAAGAGCTGACGGAAGTAGTTGAACAGCGGCGGAGAGTGCTTGTCAAGGGGCGGGAGCGGTATATCGCTGCCCATTGAAGCGATCGGCTCTGCGCCTTTTTCAGCCATTGGGAGGATAGAAGTCTTTATGTCCTCATAGGAGTAGCCGAAAGCCTTTTGCAGCTTTGCGAGCTCCTCTGCAGAATAGGTCTGTATGCCCTTGTTCGGGATATGAAGGTCGTGCAGACGAACGAGGTTCGCATCAAGCCATTCGCCGTAGGGCTGACGTAAAGCATAGGCAGACTTGATCTCATCGTCCTCGATGATGCGTCCCTGCTTAGTGTCCGCAAGGAGCATCTTGCCGGGACGGAGACGGTCTTTTTTCACGATCTTGTCAGCGGGGATATCTATACAGCCCGTCTCTGATGAAAGAATGAGGAAGCCGTCGCTGGTAACGCAGTATCTTGACGGCCGGAGACCGTTTCTGTCGAGGACTGCTCCCATTACCTCACCGTCAGAGAAGAGGATAGAAGCAGGACCGTCCCACGGCTCCATCATAGTAGCGTAATACTGGTAGAGGTCGTACTTCGACTTGGAGATAGTTTTATCGTTTTTCCACGGCTCGGGGATCGTTATCATAACTGCAAGCGGCAGAGGCATTCCCGACATGACCATGAACTCAAGAGCATTGTCGAGTCTTGCAGAGTCCGAACCGTTAACGTCAATAGTCGGGAGGATCTTGTACATATCGCTTTTCATTGCCTCGCAGGTCATGCTCTCCTCACGCGCGAGCATTTTGTCAGCATTGCCTGTGATAGTGTTTATCTCGCCGTTGTGGACAATAAAGCGGTTCGGGTGAGCCTTCTGCCAGCTCGGATTTGTATTTGTTGAAAAACGCGAATGTACAGTAGCGATCGCAGACTTGAAATCGCTGCTCTGTAAATCTGTATAGAACTTTCTCAGCTCGTCCACGAGGAACATTCCCTTGTATACGATGGTACGGCTGGAAAGCGAGCATACATATGTATTCTCGTTGGAATGCTCAAACTCGCGCCTTGCAATGAAGAGCCTGCGGTCAAAGCTGAGTCCCTTCGGGCATTCCTCAGGGCGTCTTACAAAAGCCTGCATAATATACGGCATACTGTCGTGAGCCTTCTGTCCGAGTATAGCGGCAGATACAGGCACTTCACGCCAGCAGATGAATTCCATGCCGTTCTTTTTTATGATGAGCTCGAACAGCTTCATTGCCTGTCCGCGCTTCATCTCGTTCTGCGGGAAGAAGAACATTCCCACACCGAAATCGCCCTCAGCGCCGATGTCGTGACCGAGCTTTGCGGTCTCACTGATAAAGAAACTGTAAGGCATCTGTACAAGTATGCCAACGCCGTCGCCGGTCTTACCTTCGGCATCTTTGCCTGCACGGTGTTCGAGCTTTTCCACGATGGTAAGTGCGCTGTCCACAACATATCTGGACTGCTCGCCCTTGATATTCACCACGGCACCTATGCCGCAGTTATCATGTTCAAATCTGGGATCGTAAAGTCCCTGCTGCTCATATGGAGCTTCCAATCTAAAGTTATCCATTTAGGTCACGCCTTTCTGATACGTCTCGCCATTGAAACGCATCACATATTAAAAAAGACGTCCCAGCAGACAGATAGCCTGCTGAAACGTCCTTGTTCTGGATTAATATTAGCACTTCAAAACGGAAATGTCAATAGGATTTCTGCAAGTTTTTCTCTTTCGTTAAAATTGACCAGTTATTTTGTGCTAACACCAGAGCAAAAATGTGTGATACGTCAAATTTCAAAAAAGCTCTTGACAAATCTTCCGTGAAGAGCTATAATGGCATTGTAAACAGCAAGGGAGCTGCGGATATGGTATCCGTAGCTCTTTTTTTGGTTAGCGCTAATTCCATACACAAAGGGGTGTATGATGTACTGAAATATCAGTATGTCATATGCCCCTTTGAATTTTATGCTGTAACTTTTCAAGGAGGTATTTTTATGGACTCTCAGACAATTTTACAACAAGCCGCAGACCAGACTAACGGCGTAGTCTTCGGCGTATGGTTCCTTATCGGCGCTGCTCTTGTATTCTTCATGCAGGCAGGCTTCGCAATGGTGGAGACGGGCTTCACCCGTGCAAAGAATGCAGGCAATATCATTATGAAGAACCTTATGGACTTCTGTATCGGTACAGTTGTTTTCATTCTCATAGGCTTCGGACTCCTCTTCGGTGAGGACGCAGCCGGTATCATTGGCGAGCCCGGATTTGACATCTTCACTTCCTACGGCTCTTTCGACTGGTCAAACTTCGTTTTCAACCTTGTATTCTGCGCAACAACTGCTACTATCGTTTCAGGTGCAATGGCTGAACGTACAAAGTTCCTTTCATACTGTGTTTACTCAGCTATAATCAGTGCGATCGTTTATCCTATCGAAGCTCACTGGGGCTGGGGCGGCGGCTGGCTCAGCAAGTGGGGCTTCCATGATTTCGCTGGTTCAGCACACATTCATATGGTCGGCGGTATCGCAGCTCTCGTTGGTGCAGCTATCCTCGGACCGAGAATAGGCAAGTTCCACAAGACTAAGGACGGCGAGATCAAGGTAAACGCTATTCCCGGTCACAACCTTACGATCGGTGCTCTCGGCTGCTTTATCCTCTGGTTCGGCTGGTACGGCTTCAACGGTGCCGCTTGTACATCTATCGACCAGCTCGGTTCAGTATTCCTCACAACAACAGTTGCTCCCGCAATCGCAACAGTTACCTGCATGATCTTCACATGGGTGAAATACGGCAAGCCTGATGTTTCAATGTGTCTGAACGCTTCACTCGCCGGACTTGTTGGTATCACAGCTCCCTGTGATGTAACAGACTGCCTCGGCGCTTCTGTCATCGGTATCGTTTCCGGTTTACTCGTTTGCTTCGGTGTATGGTTCCTCGACTACAAGCTCCACATCGACGATCCTGTCGGTGCAGTAGCAGTTCACATGATGAACGGTATCTGGGGCACTATCGCAGTAGGTCTCTTCGCAAACCCTGATGTTCCTGGTTATTCACTCGCAGACCAGGACGGCAACGAGCTCGCAGGCGTGTTCTACGGCGGCGGCTTCGGACTCCTCGGCAGACAGCTCGGCGGTTTTGCAGCTATCGCATCATTCACAGCAGTTTCAATGGCGATCGTATTCTTCGCTATCAAAAAGACTATCGGTCTCCGCGCTTCCGAGCAGGAGGAGATCATCGGTCTGGATATCACAGAGCACGGACTCATTTCATCTTATGCAGACTTTGCTCCTTCTATGAACGACGCTTCTGTATACGGCTACACAAAGGACGACGCAAAGAGCGTAAAGAAGGTCGCCACTCCTGAAGCTCCGAAGGTAACAGTTGATAAGGCAGTCGAGGTCGAGAACTATTCAGTTCCTTCACCTGACGGTGCAACAAAGCTCACTAATATAGTAGTAATATTCAAACAGCAGAAATTACAGCAGTTCATTGAGGCTATGGAAGCCATTGACGTAAAGGGTATCACGGTAACGAACGTTCTCGGCTGCGGTATGCAGAACGGACAGCGCAACTACTACCGCGGTACTACCGTTGAGATGAACCTGCTTCCCAAGGTAAAAGCTGAGATCGCTGTATGTGCAGTACCTGTTGAGAAGGTCATCGCAGCAGCTAAGGCAGCTCTTTACACCGGCAACTACGGCGACGGTAAGATGTTCATCTACGACATCGAGAACGTAATCAAGATCCGTACAGGCGAGGAAGGCTACAACGCTCTCCACGATTCGGCTGAATGGGAAAAAGCATAAGCTGACAAAGGCGGCTGCGGGTATGTGATCTCAGATCATAATACTTTCCCTATATCCGCAGACTGCCTTTATCATAAATGTATTGCAAGGAGCATATGCAAATGTCAAAATTCATTTTCGTAACAGGCGGAGTCGTTTCAGGACTCGGCAAGGGTATCACTGCCGCTTCACTCGGCAGACTTCTCAAACAGCGCGGCTATAAGGTCACAATACAGAAATTTGATCCGTACATCAACGTTGATCCGGGAACCATGTCTCCCTTTCAGCACGGTGAGGTATTCGTTACGGACGACGGTGCCGAGACCGACCTTGACCTCGGTCACTATGAGCGCTTCGTTGACGAGAATCTGTCAGTCCACTCCAACGTCACCACGGGAAAGATCTACTGGAACGTCATCACCAAGGAGCGCCGCGGAGACTACCTCGGCGGTACGGTGCAAGTCATTCCCCACATCACCAATGAGATAAAGGACAGAGTTTACAGCGCGGCTAATGAAGCCAATGCGGACGTTGTTATCACAGAGATAGGCGGCACAGTGGGAGATATTGAGTCCACGCCTTTCCTTGAAGCTATACGTCAGGTCGGAACTGAACAGGGACGTGAAAATGTCTGCTACATACACGTTACCCTCGTCCCCTATATCACCGGCTCGGAAGAACTCAAGTCAAAGCCGACTCAGCACTCCACAAAGGAGCTTCTCTCCATCGGCATACAGCCTGATATAATCGTCTGCCGCACCGAAAAGCGCATACCGGGCGATATGGCTGAGAAGATAGCGCTGTTCTGTAATATCCGCAAGGAGGACGTTATCCAGAATCTTACAGCACCGTCACTGTATGAGGTGCCGATATGGCTCGAAAATGAAGGACTTGCGCACTCAGTATGCCGTCACCTCGGGCTCACTGACAATGCTCCGGATCTGACAGAGTGGACGGAAATGGTCCACCGTGCAGAAAATGCTCACAAGAAAGTGAGCATCGGACTCGTCGGCAAATATGTTGAGCTTCACGACGCTTATCTTTCAGTTGCAGAAGCGCTGCGTCACGGCGGTATCGTCAACGACACGGCAGTTGATATAAAATGGATAGACTCTGAGGAGGTCACAGCCGAAAATGCGGCAGACATCTTCGCGGATTGCAGCGGACTGATAGTCCCCGGCGGCTTCGGTCACCGCGGAATTGAGGGCATGATAGAAACTATCCGCTATGCTCGTGAGAATAATGTCCCGTTCTTCGGCATATGCCTTGGTATGCAGATGTCGGTCATCGAATATGCCCGCAATGTGTGCGGCCTCAGCGGTGCAAATTCAGCGGAGTTCGGAGAAACTCCCTACCCCGTTATCGACATTATGGACGAGCAGAGGAATATCGACCAGAAGGGCGGTACGATGCGCCTTGGACTTTATCCCTGCAAGCTCAGCGAGAATTCCAGATGCCGCAGCATATACAGCGATGAGCTCATCTACGAGCGTCACCGCCACCGCTATGAGTTCAACAATGCCTACCGCAAGATACTCACATCGAACGGACTTAATATTGCAGGACTTTCACCAGACGAAAAGCTGGTTGAGATAGTGGAACTTCCCACACACCCATGGTTCGTTGGAGTACAGTTCCACCCCGAATTCAAATCAAGACCAAACAAACCGCATAAACTGTTTGCGGATTTTATAAGAGCTTCGCTCGATAGAAAAGGAGAATAATTATGGAAAAGGTAACAGAATACTTTGGTTCAATGGTATTTGACGAAAGAATAATGAAAGCAACTCTTTCAGAGAAGGTATATAAGTCCTTGAAGAGGACTATCGACAGAGGAGCTCCTCTTGATATCTCCGTAGCGAATGCAGTTGCAGCCGCTATGAAGGACTGGGCTATCGAAAAAGGTGCAACTCACTACACACACTGGTTCCAGCCAATGACAGGCGTTACAGCCGAGAAGCACGACAGCTTCATCTCACCTGCACCAGACGGCAGAGTTATCATGGAGTTCTCAGGCAAGGAGCTCGTTAAGGGCGAGCCTGACGCTTCATCATTCCCCTCAGGCGGACTCCGTGCAACATTTGAAGCCCGCGGCTACACAGCTTGGGATCCGACTTCATACGCCTTCATCAAGGACGGCACACTGTACATTCCTACTGCTTTCTGCTCCTACACAGGCGAGGCTCTCGACAAGAAGGTACCGCTCCTTCGCTCTATGGAAGCTATCAACAAGCAGGCTCTGCGTATCCTGAAGCTCTTCGGAAACACCAGCGTTAAAAGCGTAAAGACCTCAGTTGGTCCGGAACAGGAATACTTCCTCGTTGACCGCGATATGTGGAAGAAGAGAAAGGACCTCATAATGTGCGGACGCACTCTCTTCGGTGCAATGCCGCCCAAGGGACAGGAAATGGACGACCACTACTTCGGCTCTATCAAGCCCCGTGTAGCTGAGTACATGGCTGACCTTGACAAGGAGCTCTGGAAGCTCGGTATCCTCGCCAAGACCAAGCACAACGAGGTTGCCCCTGCACAGCACGAGCTCGCTCCTATCTACGATACAACGAACATCGCTGCTGACCACAACCAGCTTACAATGGAGGTCATGCAGAAGGTAGCTCTCCGCCACGATCTCGTTTGCCTGCTTCACGAGAAGCCCTTCGCAGGCGTAAACGGTTCAGGCAAGCACAACAACTGGTCTATCTCGACCGATGCCGGCGAAAACCTCCTCTCACCCGGTGAAACTCCTGCTGAGAACGCACAGTTCCTGCTCTTCCTTGCCGCAGTTATCGCAGCTGTTGACGATTATCAGGATCTGCTCAGACTTTCAGTTGCAACTGCCGGCAACGACCACCGTCTCGGTGCGAACGAAGCTCCCCCTGCTGTTATCTCTATCTTCCTTGGCGACGAACTCACCGCAGTTCTCGACGCTATTGAGGCTGATAAGCCCTACGGCGGCACAAAGAAGGAGAAAATGCAGCTCGGCGTTGATGTTCTGCCAAAGTTCAGCAAGGACTCTACTGACCGTAACAGAACTTCTCCGTTTGCATTCACCGGAAACAAGTTCGAGTTCCGTATGCTTGGTTCTTCCAACAGTATCTCCTGCGCTAACATTCACCTCAACGCAGCAGTTGCCGAGATACTGAGACAGTTCGCTGACAAGCTCGAAAAGGCTAAGGACTTCAACAAGACTCTCCACGACCTTATCAGAAAGACTATCAAGGATCACAAGCGCATCATCTTCAACGGCAACGGCTACGATGACAAGTGGATAGCCGAAGCTGAAAAGCGCGGTCTGATGAACCTTAAAACTACCGCTGATGCAATGCCCCACATCTGCGACAAGAAGAACGTTGATATGCTCACATCTCACGGCATCTTCACCGAAGCTGAGATATTCTCACGCCGCGATATCATGCTTGAGAACTACATCAAGACAGTCAACATCGAGGCTGTTACGATGACAGATATGGCTCGCAAGGAGATAATCCCTGCTGTTGCTAAATTTGCATCTGATACAGCAAGTGCTGTTTCAGTCAAGAAGAGCGTTTCAAAGGCAGCCTGCAAGTACGAAACAAAGCTCGTTACTGAACTTTCAGAGCTCATCGACGCTATGGATTCAGCAACAACAGAGCTTGAAGCAGCTATTGCTGAGCTGAAAACGATCGCAGAGATAATGCCGGCTTCTGAGTTTGTCCGCGACACAATGCTCCCTGCAATGGATAAACTCCGCGCAGCAGCTGACAAGGCCGAAACAATGACTGCCGAGGACTACTATCCCTTCCCGACATACGACAAGCTGCTTTTCGGAGTGTGATACGATGAAATTCACCAAAATGCACGGCTGCGGCAATGATTACGTTTACATCAACTGCTTTGAGGAGACGGTAACGTCTCCCGAGCAGCTTGCTCAGTCAGTCAGCAACAGACACTTCGGCATCGGTTCAGACGGACTGGTGCTGATATGTCCGAGCGAGCCTGGTGACTGCAAAATGCGTATGTTCAATCCTGACGGCAGCGAGTCGGAGATGTGCGGAAATGCTATACGCTGTGTGGCGAAGTACGTCTACGACAGAG
The DNA here is from genome assembly GCA_900318825.1 of uncultured Ruminococcus sp. GTDB lineage: Bacteria > Bacillota > Clostridia > Oscillospirales > Ruminococcaceae > Ruminococcus. The sequence continues at coordinate 74,469 of ONMB01000004.1, read as the reverse complement.
GCATTATCCACAAGCGTCAGATAGCAGTTGAAACGCTTGCAGGCACAAAACTTATAACCGTAAATGCAGACGAAAACGATATTGCACGGACTCTTACCGTTGATATGGGAGAACCGATAACGACCGCCTCTGAGATACCGGTCGTTGCCGGAGCTTCTCCTGTCACAGACCTCAGGCTCTCAGCCTTCGACAGGGACTTCACATTCACCTGCGTTTCAATGGGCAATCCCCACGCGGTTACATTCATAGACGATGATGTCAGCAGCTTTGATGTGGAAAAATACGGCAGAGTATTTGAACCTGACGAGCACTTCCCCCGCAAGGCAAACATAGAGTTCACAAACGTGCTCTCTCCCACACATCTGAAAATGCGCGTGTGGGAACGCGGTACAGGTGAGACACTTGCCTGTGGTACAGGAACCTGTGCAACTGTGGCAGCTGCCTGCCTTAACGGTATCAGCCCCCGCGAACCTGTGACGGTAGATCTTCTGGGCGGTCAGCTGACGATAGAATGGAGCAAAGCGGACGGCCATATCTATATGACCGGTCCTGCGGAATATACTTTTGACGGAGAATATTACTATGGCTAAATTCAATGAAAATTTTTTAGAGTTAAAGGAAAGCTACCTCTTCAGCGAGGTAGCTAAACGTGTTTCTGTATTTCAGCAGAAAGAACCTGACAGATCGGTTATCCGCCTTGGAATAGGCGATGTAACTCTCCCTCTCGGCAAAACAGTGGTTCGGGCTATGCATGATGCCGCCGATGAAATGGGCAAGGCTGAGAGCTTCCGCGGTTACGGTCCCGAACATGGCTACGACTTCCTGCGCGAGGCTATACAGGGACATTACAGGACCTTCGGCGTGGAGCTCGACACCGACGAGATATTCGTATCTGACGGTGCAAAGTCCGATACAGGTAATATAACCGACCTGTTCTCAAAGGATAACACAGTGATGATACCCGATCCCGTGTACCCTGTCTATGTTGACACCAATACGATGAACGGCAGAAATATCGTCTTTATCAACGGAACGGCAGAAAATGACTTCCTTCCCATGCCGGACAGGAGCGTTCACGCAGATATAATCTACATCTGCTCGCCGAACAATCCCACAGGAGCCTGCTACAACAGGGCTCAGCTCCGCGAGTGGGTAGACTATGCCCTCGAAAATGATGCAGTAATACTTTTTGACTCCGCATACGAATGCTTCATTTCAGACAGTGAGCTTCCCCACAGCATCTACGAGATCGAGGGTGCTGAGAAGTGTGCGGTCGAGTTCTGCTCGCTGTCGAAAACAGCAGGCTTTACAGGTACAAGATGCGGATATACCGTAGTACCGAAGGCTATAAAGACGGTTGCGGCAAACGGTTCGGGAATGAGTCTCAACAAGATGTGGAACAGACGTCAGTGTACAAAATTCAACGGTGTCCCCTACATCGTACAGCGTGCTGCCGCAGCTGTTTTCAGCGATGCCGGAATGGCAGAAGCCAAAGCTATGATAAAGCATTATATGGAAAATGCAAAGGTCATCTCAGATACTATGACAGAGCTCGGCATACGCTTCACAGGCGGTATAAACTCGCCGTACATCTGGTTTGAGTGCCCCTTTGGAATGGACAGCTGGCAGTTCTTCGGCTTTATGCTCGAAAACGCCGGTGTAGTCGGAACTCCCGGCGCAGGCTTCGGCAAGAACGGTAACAACTGGTTCCGCCTCACAGCTTTCAACAGCAAGGAGAATACTATCGAAGCAATGAAGCGATTTCGCTCAATAATAGAGAAGTAACTCTTTCAGTTATTATAGATTTAAGCCCCTGGTCTGACCGGGGGCTTTATAATTGAAAAATCCGCCTGAACCTCAGTTCAAGCGGACAGCATATATGTTATTCAAAAAGCACGTCTTTTCCGTTCAGCGTAAGAATGAACTCTCCGCCGGACACACTGAGATCAACACGAGGGATATATTCTTCTGCGACCTTGACCTCTGTATCAATAGCGATACGAGTCTCAGCGTTCTCCTGAGATATCGACGTATCGGCTGTAAATCCGCCGATACCGAGTGCCTGTATGCCATTTACAGCAAGATTTACGGCAGCCTGTTTTATATGGATATCGCTCTTGCCCTCAAGTGCGGCAAAAGCTGAACAGCGTTCGCCCTTGATATTGACAAAGCAGCTTGCCTCATGGATATCCAATTTTGCCGTACTGCCGTCAAGAGTTCCGACACCGACAAGCTCGATGCCCGACATAAACACCTTTACGGACGCTTTATATATAGTTATATCGTTGCCCTTGCCGACACTGCCGACAGCGGTTCCTCTTGCAGCGTTTATCTCCATACCGATATCACAGTCATGTATCACGATCTCGTTGTCAGAATACAGCGAGCCAATGCCGACCATGATATCGCCCTGCATATTTATACGGTACTGACCTGCATTTATCCTTATTGTTCCACCGTTTCCGGAGCCGATAGCAACGCCTGTCAGTCCCTTTGAATTTACGGTTATTCTGCCGGACTGTTCAAAAACGAGTTCTCCGTGAAGCAGTCCCACGCCGTTTCCTATGCCGAAGAATTCCGATGAATCTACGTTTATCTCAAGTCTTCCTTCACCGGATATAGTCAGTCTCGATGATTCCGGAACACGAATTCCGCCGATATCGAGCTTATTTTCGCCTTTCAGGACGAGCTCGACGTCGTTATCCTCGCCGATATCCACAGAGGGTTTGTTCTTTATACCGGAAAGCCACGCATTTTCAAGGATTATCCTGCCGCTGTAACCTTTTCTGGTCTCGATTCTGACCTGTGAATCAAGATTTAACTCGCCTTCAACAGTAACATCGCCGTTTCCGTTTTCTCCGATGATAATGCACTTTGAATCCGCTCTGACGAGCCTGTCCAGCACAATGTGTTCGGTAGAATCAGAAACATATATCTGCTGACCGATACCGTTCTCGCGCTCCTGATAAAACTTCTTTATCTGCTGCTTTATCTCCTCAGGGATAGAGCTGAGTATTTCAGGCGAAGGTCTTGAAGTATAGTAGCCCTGCACAAGGTCCACACCGAGCAGTATCACTGTATGGAGTTCCTCTTCATTCTCTATGCCTTCTGCAAGTGCAAGAATGTCATTATCATGGCAGAACTGTATTATCTCTCTTACGAAGTGGCGTTTTTTCGGATTATTGTGGATATCCGAGAGCAGCGAGCGGTCTATCTTGACAAAGTCAGGCATATAGCGAAGGAGATTTCCGGCATTGGAATAGCCCGAGCCATAATCGTCTATCGCCATTTTTACGCCCATATTATCGTATCTTTCCTTGATGCTCTTGATGCTTTCATCATCGAATTCTGACTGCTCAGTCATCTCAACAACGGCTGTATCAGCGTGTTTAAGCAGCATAGCCGAGACACGTCTGTAATCCTCTGCACTCATCTTGACTTCGGGGATACTGTTTATAAACACATATTTCCCCATAAATTCAGACTTGCGCATATCGATTATGCCGAGTACATTCGTAAAGGTCCTGCGTTCGATGTCTGAGAGCCTGTTGACGAGTCCTGCATATTTCAGGATATGGAAAGGCGTGAGCTTCATAGAACTCTTAGGACGCATGAGAGCTTCATAGGAGAATATCTCGCCGTCCTTAGCGCTGACTATCGGCTGGAAATAATAATCAAACAGGTTATCATCTATGATATGCTCTGTCTCTTCAAGCTCTGCGCGTTCAGTTTCTGAAAGAGATGCGATCTTGTGAAGTGCAACACTGCTGTAAGTCTTATAGTCGAGAACGATCTCAGATATTTTTTCCGCTTCCTGCAATATGAGGAGGTCGGCTTCGTTCTTATGCTCACTGCGATATGCTTTCAGAAGCTCAGAACGTTCTTTTTCCGATGAGACAGCAAGTATGCTGCTCAGCAGTTCGTGAAGCCACATATAGCTGTCACTGTTTACGCTCACAATGATCCCTCCTTTCAGCCGGTCTTATTCTTATGATCGGCGTCAGATAATCTCCAACCGGCCATATATACTCTTTAATATTATAGCATATTCTGTTATTTTTTTCAATAGTTGCCGACCGAA
>ONMB01000004.1:0-70332 GCA_900318825.1 uncultured Ruminococcus sp. | reverse complement strand
AAAAAAAAAAAAAAAAAAAATAACAAACTCTGCAAAAGCTTTGTGCAAACTGCACTATCCGCTGCCATTCGGCTGTAATACGCCGTTTTCCCTGTAAAAGTATGTGTTCAGATCTGAAATCCAAACTGTTTTCGACAAAATTAACAATTTATCTATTGCATTTTTTCAGGGATTAGTATATAATTAATTTGTATTATATTGATTTTGTTATAACATTGTACTTTAGAATATACCATAAACGATCATCTGCGGCAGTCAGGCTGCTTACAAAGGAGGGAATAACTTATGGACAGAGAAAAAGAGCTTCATTTTTATAAGCTCTACGAACAGCTTGCATCACTCACACAGGTCGTCAACATAAAACCTGAAGTATCAGAAATAGAAAGTGTTCTTAACGAGATCTCTGCAATGTTCCGCCTGTCAAAAGGCGTAACTCACTTCTACCGCTCTCCCGGTGAAGAAGCCCTCGGCAAAGGCGAGACCATGTGCAGCTACGATACGGGCAAGGAAGGAAAACCTGTCCATACCGTCCGTTTTGTGACAAAGCTCATGTCTATCACCACCATGACCGTGTATATGGCTGAAGATGAAGAGCCCCTCACCCAGGATGAATTGTTCAAGGTAGACATATCCATGCGTACCGCTCTCGCTTTCATCAGCCGTAACCGCCTTCAGGTCATCGCTGAGGAACTCGCCTTCTATGACGATGACGGCTTCCGCAATATCCGCAGCTTCTTCAGATACTTCACATGGAACAACAAGCCCGGCGATATCAACGGCAAGGCTGCGATCGAATACAACCTCCGCCACTTCACCCTTGTAAATGAGGAGTTCGGCAGAGCCGGCGGCGATGCTGTACTCTCCAATCACTACAAGCATATTGATAATATCATCGGCAACAGCGGTATCGTTGCCCGACTCGGCGGCGACTGCTTCGTCTGCATATGCGATCAGACCGACCTGCCCGAAATCCTCGAATACCTTAACGAAGCTGTTGTTTTAGTAAATTCAGAGGGCAAGACCGCACGCGTCTCCACCTGCGCCGGCGTATTTCAGATACCGGACGGCTACATGGTCAATGTCCCCAACGATATAATGGGCAAGATCATGCACTCCTATCAGGTCGCTAAAGCAGGTGCTTTCGGAAATATAGTGTTCTATTCGGATATGCTCATGACAGACAAGGAGCGCTCCGGCAAGATACAGAAGATATTCCCAGAGGCACTGAATTCAGGCGAATTTCATGTGTTTTACCAGCCCAAGGTCAACATATTCACAGGCGAGATGTGCGGCGCAGAAGCTCTCTGCCGCTGGTTCCACAATGGCAATATCATTCCGCCTATGGAATTTATCCCAGTCCTTGAGGAGACAAACGAAATCTGCAAGCTGGACTTCCATATGCTCGAAATGACCTGCAAAAATATCCGCAGATGGCTCGATGAAGGCAAAAAGCCAGTCCGTGTATCTGTGAACCTGTCAAGGCGTCACATCACAAATCCCGACCTTGTCAGAACACTGATAGATATCATCGACAAGCACAGCATCCCGCACGAATACATAGAGATCGAACTTACCGAAACTACCACCGATGTGGAATTCAAGGACCTGAAGCGCATCGTCGAGGACCTTCAGCAGCACAGTATCTGCACATCTGTCGATGACTTCGGAATGGGCTATTCTTCGCTCAATCTTATCCGCGTCGTTCCGTGGAACGTGCTGAAGGTAGACAGAGCCTTTCTCCCGGAAGACGGCGAATCGAAATACAGTACAAGAAGCGTTATGTTCAGATACGTCATCGCAATGGCTAAGGAACTCGGACTCGAATGTGTCATCGAAGGCGTCGAGACGCCTGCACAGGTCGAGCTGCTCCGTGAGAACTGCTGCGAAGAAGCTCAGGGCTACCTTTTCGACAAGCCACTGCCTATCGAGGAATTTGAAAAGCGTCTCGATATGGGAAAGTACGATATATGATAAATGCGGCAGATAATCAACAGAACAGGAAGTCCTCACAGAACATAAGCTGTGAGGACTTCCTGTTCTGTAAGGCAATTCCAAGGATATCAGCGGCCTGTATCGTATTTTTCAGGCAGCTGCAATATGAGTGCGCCGCCGTTTTCACGGCATAGTTTTTCGGAAACTGAAAAAAATCAGCCGCGATTGTTGCTATTTTCAAGTTTCTGTGTTATAATAATATATAGATAGATATTACCGACAAAAGAACCCGGAACTCTTTCCGTTAAGACAACAACATTCCATGACCTGAGAATTGCTGTATAAGCCGCTCTCAGGATATTTATCCAATGTTAAAATGTTCGGGCAGCTGATCTGCTGACTTGCAGCTTACTTATTCCGCAGCAGCCCCCGGTCCGGCAACTGCCGTGTATAGCTATCGAATGGAAAAGGAAAAGAAAAAGAAAAAATACCGCGTTGATCTGTGCGGTATGGATATTTGTTACGAAAACGTCAAAAGCAGTTATAAGGAAGGCTCCGAGGTCGAACTTTACTACAAGATGATAGTCGATGATACGGATTATTCCTTCTACCTCGACGGCAAAGGTCTTTTCTACGGCTATCACCCCAAGAAAGGCTTTGTGCTGCATTTCACCATGCCCGCACATGACGTCAAGCTCTGCTGCTATTCTGTCAGGATAACTAAGAATAAGCCCGAAGAGATACAGGAAAACACAGCAAAATCCTGATAGCCGCAGAACCCATAATTCCCGATATCACAAAAAAGGCAGCCCCCGGAGCTATTCCGGAGGCTGCTTGTTTTTATCATTTGTTCTTGTGTTCAGCTACGAATTTGTTGAAATCATCTGCCGGCATCGGCTTTGCAAAATAGTAGCCCTGAAACAGCTCACAGCCCATTTCAGCAAGAGCCTCAAACTGCTCCTGTGTCTCAACGCCCTCTGTCAGCGACGAAATGCCAAGCTCCTTGGTAAGATTTATGATATTTCTGACGATAGTCTTAGCCTTGTCCTTATCGCTCGTCTTTCCGAGGAACTTCATATCTATCTTCAGAACGTCTACCGGCATATCCTTGAGCATATTCAATGACGAATAGCCGCTGCCGAAATCGTCCATTTCCACGATAAAGCCTGCTTTACGGAAGTTGTCCAGTATCTGCATACGGTTCTCGGCATCGTTCATCATAACGGTCTCGGTTATCTCGATGCGAAGCCTTGAATGGTCTATGCCGAACTCGTTCACGAGTGCCTTTATCTCGGACAATACGTCAATGAAGTAGAAGTCCTTCGGTGAAATATTCACTGAGATGAACATATCGTTGTTCTGCTTCTGCCACTCGGCGAGCAATTCACACGAACAGCGCCACATATGCTTATCTACCTCAACTATCATACCGCTTTTCTCGAAGATAGGTATGAATTCGGAAGGCGGCATAAATCCGCGCTCGGGGTGTATCCATCTTGCAAGTGCTTCCGTTCCGACTATTCTGCCGTTACCGTCAGCGATAGGCTGGAAATACGGTCTTATCTGGCGAGTTCTCAGTGCTTCCGGAAGCTGCGAGTTTATCGACTGGTTCAGCAGCAGCTTCTTGCGTATCTCATTGTCGTAGTGGGCAATGTGCAGGTTGAACTCATCGCGTATCGAAGTTAGTGACAGGTGAGCTCTGTCAAACATAACTGAAACATCTATGCCGGTATTCACGTCCTTATTTACGTCAGTCTCGACCGCATACACGCCGAGGTGTATCAGCAAACGGTGCTCAGCCTTTTCGTTCTTTACCAGGAACTGCGACAGCTCTTTCTCAAAGCGGGGCTCATCAAACTCCTCCTTGGGTATGCACATACCGAAGGTGTCTCCGACGAGTCTGCCGTAGCAGCAGCGGTCTGAACGGTCGTTCCTGACCCAGTCAGCCACGCGGCATATCGCATAATCTCCGAATTCCGTACCGAATATATCGTTCACGACCTTGAAATTCTTCACATCAACATATACTATGAGATACTGAGTATCAGGATCGTCATCAAGCCTTTCAGCTATCCTCGTGTAGAGGTACTCACGGGTATAGAGCCCTGTCATACGGTCGTGAGTCGCGTCGAACATCTCACGTTTCATTCTCTGCTGCTCTTCAGTAACGTCCATTATACGGAGATAAGAGCCTGTCAGCTTTCCCCTGTCGTCAACAGCCTTGCGTTCTTCAAGGGAATAGTATCTCATCTCTCTGCCCCTGCCGACGGTTCGCAGAACGCTGTTTTCGTCAGAAGCGCTGCCTGCATCGCCGAAGATCGCAAGCAGGTTCTCTGTAACGCTCTCATACTCGCCTTCATGTATCTCAAGAAGCTCACAGCCGCGTGAATTAGCCCATATGCAGTTGCCGTTAAGGTCAAAGACATACAGTGCTTCCGACATCTCCGACACGACGTTTGAAAGCATACGGTCAAGCACTCGCAGCGGTCTGTAATGTAGCGAAAGGTAGTAGATGAGTATTCCGAATACGCCGAAGCCTATCATTGAGCGGTCTACCGGTGAACGTGAAAAGATGTATAGTGATTCCCATACCGTGAGTATACCGATAGCTATAACGATTATAACATATCTCTCGGTATAGATACGCGGCATTTTACGGATAACCACGAAAAATGTCAGTATTACAAGCGCCACTATCCCGTAATCCACAACGCGGTGGAAGGTCTGTCCGATCTGAGGGACGAGCCTGTAATAAGCCGAGCCGTCAAACTCTATCTCCTCGAGCTCAAATGCCTGCCCAAACAGCGGATTGAGCGCATACTGTACCACATCAACAGCCAGCAGCAAGTCAATAAACAGCGGCACCTTCCTTTTCTTTTCAGCGGGCTGACAGTATTCCGCAGTAAATCTCACCAGCGCGAACATTATTAGATCCATGCCGATGAAATAGATATAGCTGCCTATATAAGATATCAGACTGACATGAGAACCGATGATGATGAGGTTTCCGATCACCGGCGGAATAAATGCAATATCAAGCACAGCGACAGACTTTCCGATAGGCTTGCGCGAACGCCATGCGCATATTGCACATATTATCAATGCCAGAACAAGAGTTGTGAATATAAACGAAAAAGCTACTCTCATATTCATATGTATGCCCCCTTCCTTCAAGGAGTAGTAAAAGTGCTCCGGAGCCTTCATATTATCAGATCTATATAAAGTAGTAAGTGTATTCAAGTAAAAATATAATGACCACTTTGTATTCATTATATCATATATCTTCGCACTTTTCAAGCAAAAATATAACAAAACTGCACAATTCTCCAAATCGGGCAAAGTATCACAAATATAACCGCCAGTAATCTTTTTTTCGCAAAAATCTCCTTGCAGTACAACGAAAAATGTGATATAATGACTATCAGGACATATAATATCCGGTGTTACCGCCGTATCGGAACAATTTAAGGAGGTCTGATATGATAAAGAAACCTTTCATCAAAGCGCTGTTCGTTATGACAGCCATTGTATCAATGCTTGCTCAGGCGGTGCCGGCAGCTTCGGCAAAGGACTATACCCCGGACGACAGGATCAAAGACCTTATAGAGTCCACCGAAGCCGAGCCGAATATTATCCCACAGAAAAGACAGGCTCCTGACCTGAAATACAAGAATATTCCCGTTGACAGCTTCTCAGTCAGCGGACTTTCCCCCAAGACTGATACCTCTCTCGACTACACCGACTGGTGGTACAGCGAATGGGACGACTGCCGCTACCTCTTTCTGCCGTCAACTGCCGACCGCTCAAAGCTGACCGTCAGCTTTACCGCAAAGGAAGAACTCAGACTGAATGATACCCCACTAAAAAGCGGCACTGAGACCTCACTTCTCAGTGAGTCGGATACCTTCAGGATAACCGTCGGCGATACCGACTGCGGTACGCTCAAGGTCATGCAGTCAAACCTCGGCTGCATCTTCCTTTCAACTAAAAGCGGAAGCATCGACCTTCTCGACAGCGATAAGGTCTCCTCAGAGACCGGAAAGATACTGATGCTCAACGCGAAGGGCGGCACGGAGTACAGCGGCGAGTACGAAAAACTCTCCCCTCACGGCAACTCCTCGTGGTGGTACAGCAAGAAAAAGCCCTACAACCTCAAGCTGCCCAAGAAAGCTGACCTCTACGGCATGGGCAAGGCTAAAAAATGGACTCTCATCTCCAATTACCTCGACCACTCAATGATGCGTAACAAGCTGACTGAGGAGATGTGCAGGACCGCCGGTCTGGAATGTGTTCTCGACTCCACGTTCGTTGACCTCTACGCTGACGGCTCCTACCGCGGCACCTATCAGCTCTATGAGAGAATCCAGATACAGAAAAAGCGCGTAAACATCACCGATCTCGAAGAAGAGACCGAAAAGCTCAACGACAAAGACCTCGATAAATACCCGCAGAAGGTCGTCGGAGCTTCCGGCGCCAAAGAGTACGTCGAAAACAGCTACAAATACTACGATATCCCCAATGATCCCAAGGACATCACCGGCGGCTATCTGTTGCAGTTCCAGCAGTGGAACCGCTACGGCAGCAAGTGCAGCAGCGGCTTTGTGACCTCACGCGGTCAGGCAATAGGTATAGACGGTCCCGAATACGCTTCAAAAGCGCAGGTCGAGTACATACGCGGCTTCGTTCAGGACTTCGAGGACGCGCTCTACTCCGAGACCGGCTATAACTCAAAGGGCAGACATTACAGCAGCTATGCAGATATCGACTCCATCATCAGAGCCTACCTCGTCGAGGAAATAAGCCAGAACATAGACGCAACGTTCTCCAGCTTCTACTTCTGGAAGGACTCCGACAAGACCGGCGACGGCAAACTCCATTTCTGTCCGGCATGGGATCACGACCTCGCCTATAACAACTTCCCGGCTTCGCGTATAAATTCCGACGGAAAAATAGGCTATTCCTACAACGCAAAGAACCTCTTTGCCGCCTTCTTCCCGATACACGGCTACGACGACAACGACAGGACTTCCTCCTCAGGAAGCGGACGTCCCACTATCGGTATCAGCTGGTTAGGTCAGCTCTACAAGAACGATGATTACGTCGAGCGTGTCGCGGAGATATACCTCGAACACTTCGAGCCGTACCTCACTGACCTCACCGAAGGTGAAAAGCCTTATCTGACGAGACTCGCCGAGAGTATCCTCCCCTCTGCCGAAATGAGCAATGCCCGCTGGCACACCTACGGCGGAAGAGAATACACAGTGTTCGGCTCGTCGAGTGGTCCGACATTTATGGACTCGGTCGATATCGTCCGCAGCTATGTCGAGACACGCAAGAACTGGCTGACAGACCTCTGGAAGCCCTATACCGAATACATCACCGGCGACGTCAATTCAGACGGCGAATTCACCGTAGCCGACGTGGTAATGCTCCAGAAATGGATAGTAAATAAGGCTCCTCTGAAAAAATGGAAAGCTGCCGATATGAACAAGGACAACAAACTGAATGTATTCGACCTCATGATAATGAAACGAGAGCTTTTCAGTTCAAAAGCATAAAAAAATGCCCGGAAGCGCTGCTGCCTCCGGGCTGTTTATATATTCAGGTAGTTTTTTATCTCTTCGATGTATATCTCAGCCATTTCGCTGAGTATGACGTTTTTCAGAGTGATATAGCCTATTTCCATAGCGTCATCTGAGTCGGCGTCGAAGGGCACCGCGATATAGTCGCTGCCGTTGAGCTCCTCGCATATTATGCCGGAACAAAGTGTGTAGCCGTTCAGACCTATCATCAGATTGAGCATGGTCGCGCGGTCATTCGCCTTGATAGTACGCTGATAATCGCTGGTGCTGAGTATCTCCTCGGCAAGGTAGAACGTGCTGTTGTCGCCCTGCTCGAACGAAAGACAGGGGTAATCGGCAAGCTCCTCAAAGGTTATCTTATCCTGTTTCGCAAGGGGGTGTCCCTTCCACAGATAAACGAACGGGCTGCACTTCGTCAGCGTATGGAACTCAAGACCGTTTGAATGAAGCAGCTTGGTTATGGATTTGCGGTTGAAATCGTTGAGGTAGATTATGCCTATCTCGCTGCGCATAGTCGCAACATCGCTTATGACCTCCGCCGTTTTGGTCTCGCGGACCGCAAACTCGTACTCCGCGGTATCGAATTCCTTGACCATTTCCACAAAGGCTTTCACTGCAAAAGAATAGTGCTGGGTGGAGACTCCGAACTTTTTCTTTACATTGCCCTTGCTTATGTATTTCTCGGCGAGGATATCGAACTGTCCGACGACCTGACGGGCATACTGTATAAACTCAGCTCCGTCATTCGTAAGGGTAACGCCTCTGCCGCTGCGGTTGAAAATTTTGATGCCGGTCTCCTTTTCGAGCTCCTGCACAGACGATGTAAGCGACGGCTGCGAAACGTAAAGCTGCTCTGCGGCTTTGTTCATAGAACCTGTCGCCGAAATGGCAAGTACATATTTTAATTGCTGTAATGTCATAGCTGTGCCTCCATTCTCAATTTATAATAGAATTATAGCACTTATTTCATACTTTGTCAATAGGTTAACTACTTTCACTGAGTGCGTTTGTTATAGAGTGAGGCTATAACCGGCTATGAGATTTACGGATTGGACAAACAAACAAAACCGATGTATAATATAGGCATACCAAACAAAACTGCTTGAAAGGAGCGGTGATAATGATAAAACAGCATATACTCAGCCGGCTCCGCTCGGTAGTAAGAGGAACTGACCGAATGTGCGGTCACGGACGATGTTATTAAACACCAGTTATCAGGCATTACCGATCATTAATAATAAAAATCAAAAATCATCTATTTTCAGGAGGAATTCACAATGGCTAACAATAAATTTCATTTCGAGACACTTCAGCTCCATGTAGGACAGGAACAGGCTGATTCCGCAACAGACGCAAGAGCTGTTCCGATATACGCAACAACTTCTTACGTTTTCCACGACTCTCAGCACGCTGCTGACCGCTTCGGTCTCAAGGACGCAGGCAACATCTACGGCAGACTTACAAACTCCACACAGGACGTTTTCGAGAAGCGTATCGCTGCTCTTGAGGGAGGCGTTGCAGCACTCGCAACAGCTTCCGGCGCAGCTGCTATCACCTATACTATACAGGCTCTCGCAAAGGCAGGAGAAAATATCGTCGCTTCCAAGACGATCTACGGCGGAACCTATAATCTCCTCGCACACACACTTCCGCTTTACGGCATAACCACAAAATTCGCTGATCCCGATGCTGAGGGCAGCTTTGAGGCAGCTATCGACGAGAACACCAAAGCTCTTTACATCGAGACTCTCGGCAACCCCAATTCCAATGCTATCGACATCGAAAAGATCGCCAGGATAGCTCACAAGCACGGTATCCCGCTCGTTGTTGACAACACATTTGCAACTCCCTACCTCGTTCGTCCTATCGAATACGGTGCTGATATCGTTGTACACTCCGCGACAAAGTTCATTGGCGGTCACGGAACTGCTATCGGCGGCGTTATCGTAGACAGCGGAAACTTCAACTGGGCTGAGTCAAAGCGCTATCCGTGGGTATCCGAGCCCAACCCGAGCTATCACGGCGTCAGCTTCACAGCAGCAGTTGGTCCGGCAGCATTCGTGACATATATCCGTGCTATTCTCCTCCGCGATACCGGTGCAACTCTCTCACCCTTCCACGCTTTCATCTTCCTCCAGGGACTCGAAACTCTCTCCCTCCGCGTTGAACGCCATACATCAAACGCAAAGAGGATCGTCGAATATCTCGCTGCTCACCCGCAGGTTGAAGCTGTTCACCACCCGTCACTCAGCAGTGAATCCAGCCACGAAGTTTACAAGAAATACTTTCCCAACGGTGGCGGAAGCATCTTCACTTTCGATATCAAGGGCAGCGAGGACGACGCAAAGAAGTTTATCGACAATCTCGCGATATTCTCACTCCTCGCAAACGTTGCGGACGTAAAGTCCCTCGTTATCCACCCTGCTTCAACTACCCACTCCCAGCTCACAGAAGCTGAGCTTGCTGAACAGGGTATCAAGCCCAACACTATCCGTCTTTCGATAGGTACAGAGCACATCGATGACCTTATCTCTGCTCTCGATGATGCTTTTGCAGCTATAAAGTAATGTGGCAGCAATAACCGCCTTATGGCGGTTATTGCCCCGAACTTCGTTCGGGGAGCGCAAATTCAATATAAAATATGGAATTTGCGCATCACATTTCTTTTATGTCAAGCTAATTTTGTCCTTTAGGGCAAAACAAAGTAACATATGCCGGGAACAGCCGGGAATGCAGCTTATGTGTTCCCGGCTGTTTTCTTTTGTCTCATAAACTGATACTCGATCTATCAAATCGTTATAACAAAACCGCCTATCCATGCTACAAATGTCTGTGCATTTTAGAGATAATTTATAAAGATTTTATGAACTCTATTGATTTTTTGTACATAGAATGCTATTATATAAATAGGTGTATTTCTTGAAATTCGTTTCGCGGGAGGAAATTGAATGTTTACATGGAATTTTCAATATATATCCAAGACAAGGCTCGCAGAGACCTTGAATCAGTTTGTGCACAACACCCGCAAAGGCGACATTCTCATCCGTATCCATACTGCGATACATACAGGCGACGAAGCTGTCGACCTCGCTAAATATATAAAATCCATAATCCCACAGGCACATATCTTCGGAACGAGCACTTCTGCTGCTATCTGCTGGGGCAGACTCATACCCAACCAGTGCATAATCTCAGTTACGCAGATGACAAGCGGCACTATAAGATCTGCTCTGCTGCCTGCCTTTGACGATTCCGGCAGAGCTGTCCCGCCTGAGATACTCGCACTGAACGCCAAAGCTATCCTCACAGGCAGCGATACCAAGCTGCTCCTGACGTTCACCACAAGAAAATATCTCGATATAGTTAAGCTCATCGACAAGTGCAACGAATATTTCCCAGGTGTACATATGACGGGAGGATTTGCCAATATATCCGATATTATCGCCAAAAAGACCGGCAGTACAGGCTTTGTCTTCAACGAGAATATGTGGACAGAAAAAGGTCTGCTGCTCGCATCTGTCGGCGGCAGCGAGCTCGAATGCTATTCTTCCTATGCGACCGGTGCTCAGGCGATAGGCTCCGAGTCCGAGATAACCGACTCTTTCGGCGGCGTTATCCTCTCTATCGACAACAAGGACGCTGTCACCGAATATTACTCCAGCGTTGGCGACGACGCTACGAACCATTCTGAAGTAACTGAGCTCTTTCCATATGTGTGCTCCGAGGCAAGTGATATCCCGATATTCATCATTCCGCTTGCCAACGCGAGTCTGAACGATCTCTACGGCGAGAATTCTCCGGTGTTCTCGCATATTTCTTCTGACCGCACAGACCTCGATATGGACGAAAGACGTCAGCTCATCTGCGCAAGCTATAATCTCAAAACAGGTCAGAAGGTCAGACGCGCCTTCATATACGACAGAAAGATCATCTCTGACAATCATGCGCTGTTCCGTCATGTCGAAAACTTTGAAAAGGCTGAGACTATCTTCGGATATTCCTGTATAACTCGTTCCATGATATACTCAAACTGTATGAAATGGGAGATCTCTGCCTATGCCAACTCGAATATGTGCGGCTGTATCGTAGAAGGAGAAATTGTCCATGTAAACGGCAAAAACCGCTTTGCCAACCTCTCATTTGTAGTTTCGGTATTCGGTGAAGAACCGTTTACTCAGGAATACAATCCTTACGCCTTCTCGCATACAGACACCCTTGCCGCAGATAACCATGAACTCCTCAACTACCTCTATGACGTTGAGAACAAGCTCTCGCAGTCCTCACACGAAGTTGCTGCGGACAAGCTCAAGGCTTTCGTGCGCGACTGTGAGCTCAAGCTCCTCTACTCCGAAAACGAGGATATCCCCAATGCGGCTGCCCTTAATATGGACATAAAACTGAAATACTACGACCGTATCTGTATGATAAATGTCTTTGATATCAGCAGTATGGAAACAGTTTTCTCAAAGCATATGATAGGGCTCACCTACAAAAACTACATTGCCAGCTGCTCCAGCTTCGCAAAACAGAAGCATTACACCTTCTATGTCATAAACGACTGGCATGTGGCTATCGCAGCGCCGTCATACATGGTCTCGCTCGCTGAATTCACCGAGGATATGGAGTTCCTCCAGCACAGGCTGTTCGAGACGACTGCGGAATATATCGCAATTGTACCGATGTTCTGCGTACTCAACAAATGTACCGTTGACAATATGTACTCTGCCTACTATTCGGCAAGAGTCGAGATGATGCAGAAGAACATACAGTTCTACGTCCGCGATGCAACGTACGGTCAGCTCAACGAGGACAGTATACGCGAGCGCTACCACATGGTGAATGTAATAAACTATGCCATTGCCCACGACAAGGTAATCCCATATTTTCAGGGAATCTATGACAACTCGACCAAGAGCATACACCACTACGAGGCTCTTATGCGCCTTGAGGACGAAAAGGGAAAGGTCTACTATCCCGGCAGCTTCCTCGATGTCGCAAGGTCCTACGGACTGCTCTACGACTCTATCTCAAAGATAATGCTGACCAAGGTCTTTGAGAAATTCAGCACGATAGAGGACAAGAGCGTAAGCGTAAACATCTCAGTCCGTGACCTCAAGAACCCCGAAGTTATAGGCTATATATACGAATTTCTGTCCACTGTCAAGCACCCCGAAAACTTCGTTTTCGAGATACTCGAGAACGAGGACATCGAGGATTACGACGAGCTCATTGCCTTTGTTGACAAGATACACACCCTCGGCGCTCAGATATCTGTGGACGACTTCGGAAGCGGATTTTCAAATCTGCTCCACATCGCCAATATCCACTCCGATTACCTGAAGATAGACGGCTCTATCGTAAAGCGCTGCTGCGACGATCAGGAGTCCCGCAACCTCATAGCTCTCGTCGCAGACTGGAAGCGGCTGAGCAACAAGGAATTCAGAGTTATCGCGGAATTCGTGGAGAACGAGGATATACAGAAGGTCATACTCGATTTCAATATCGACTACTCGCAGGGCTACCTCTTCTCAAAGCCCGAGCCGGACATAAAAGGACTATGATTTACTAAGGAGTCTGATCGTATGAGAAAAAGAAAAGGTGAAAAAAAGATCATAGGTCTTATGGTCGAGGAGATCATTTCCGATTTCTCCAAGGAATACATACAGAGCATAGTCAACGTAGTCCGTCCAGATGATAACATACGTCTCATCGTGCTTGCCGGCAAATACATACACGACTATGACTATGACGATATAAAATCCTATAATACAGTATTCAATACTATCTTCCGGCTCAGTGAGCAGTGCCACATCGACGGCCTCATAATCCACCTCGGAAGTATGAGCAGCGAAAAAATGGCTGAGATAAAATCGCTTTATTCCGAGCATTTTCACAGTATCCCAAAGGTATTCGTAAGTCTCAACACCCAAAACTATACCACCGTCAACTACGACCATGCTTCGGGTATAAGAGAAGCTATGGACTACCTCATAAACGGCGACGGTCTGACCAAGTTCTGTATGCTCGGCGGCAGAGAGGACAATGTTGATGCCTGCGACAGAAAGAATATCTTCATAGACTGTCTCAGAGAAAACGGACTCGAATACACAGAGGAACAGTTTGAAAATACTGATATGTCCCCGAACTGCGTTGTTGAAGCCACTGCGCTCCTCGACAGGAACCCAGGAGTTCAGGCTGTTTTCTGCGTCAATGACGCCGCGGCAAAAGGGCTCTACGACGCTATGGAGCTGAAAGGTCTCACCCCCGGCAAGGATCTGCTCGTTTTTGGTTTTGACAACACAAGAATGTCAGGAGCTCTCTCGCCTACCCTTTCCTCCATAGGCTCGGCAGACTGCACCATCGGTCAGAAGGCTATCGAGCTGCTCCTCAAAAAGCTCAACCACGAGGAGGTTAGCTCCGCATTTGTCCCGACAAGGCTCTACGGCAGAGAATCGCTCCAGTACGATATGTACGATTATAACTTTGTCGATATTATGACTGCCGACAATACGTTTATCAACAGAATGTTCGACGACTGCTTCTACCGGTACAAGAACGAGCTCAACGATGACAGCTCCGTCGATCTCAAGAGACTGTTCAACATATTTATGTCGAAGATATTCCTCGCTATCAAAAACCGCTACATCAGCTTTGAGGAATACAACGAGATCAAGCGTATGATAAACAAATTCTTTGAAAAGGGCATTATGGACTACACTGACGCTACAAAGCTGATAAACAGCATCGAACGTCTCCAGAACAGTCTGAACGCTCTCCAGCGTTCACCAGCCGCAAGGATCATCATAAACCGGCTATTCTCTGTTATGCGCGATAACGCTATCTGCTCTATCGCCGAACAGGAGAACTACCTCAGATCCGCCTATGCTGAAAACAGGAGCAATCTTCAGGAATTTCTCATATGCGGTATGCAGAGCGGAAACACTCCGGAGCAGAATTCCGAAAAGCTGCTCCGTATGCTCGAACTCCTCGGACTCCAGAACGCCGTGCTCTATATGTACGATGAGCCGGCAAAATTCGATCATACCAAGACAATGGTGTTCCCGGAGACGCTCAGAATGAGGTGCGTGATAAAAGCAGGAAAACTCTATCTTCTTCCCAAGGAGCGTCAGAGCTGCCAGCTCAGTGACCTCTTCATACGCGATGAGCTCCCGCTGAAATGCAAGGGCTACGCTACATTCATCATATTCTACGGCGACAATATCTACGGTTTCCTGTTATGCGAGCTTGCAGGAGACATCTACGACAGAGGCGAGCATATAGCTATCCAGCTCGGCAAATCCTTCTACATCAACGAAATGCAGAAGAAGATCAAGGATAAAGACATAACAAAAGGCTGTGTTCAATGAACACAGCCTTTTTCAGCGAAAACCGCTTTATTCAGTATTCTTGAGCGCCTCTTCCATTGGCACTTTGTTTATCTTGTGCCTGAGTATCAGCGCAGTTACGACATAGGTCGCAACGCCGAGCAGAATGGTCTTGACATATGCCGAGAAAGGTATAACAGGTGCGAGCCAGCCGGAATATTCCATCATTATCGCCCGCCATATAGCATCAAGTGCCATGCCGGTCACAGGCATACACAGTATCATCGACGCTATCGTTACTATCGTGGTAGTTCTCAGATACAGACCGCTTATCTCTGCCGAATTATAGCCGAGTATCTTGGCTATCGAGATAGACTGCGTGTTCTTCTCGATCATCACCTTCGAGAGGAGGTAGACAACAAGGATTATAACTCCCACACCGAGTACCGCAAATACAGACATAAGATTGCCCATAGAACGCCTGAGCTGACGCGAGGTCTTGGTCAGATCTTCCTTTGTTATCTCAGTGGCAATGAACTTCTTGTCAATGTCAGTGATCTCCTCATTGGAAAAGTATCCGCTGAAGCTGCCCTCCGGGAGCTCAAAGGTCTTGTTGTATTCGCCGATATCCATGAATACCACAAGTGTGCTCGGATAGTCGTAAATGCCGCCTATCTTGAATTCATACTCCTTGTCGCCGAATTCCTCGTGAAGCGTTATCGTGTCACCCTTATGGAGCCTGTACTTGTCAGCGTAAGCCGACGAAACATCTACCCTGCCCTCGCTGAACGACGACTTATAGTAACTGCTTTCCGGAACTATTCCGTATACCGAAACAGATTCGCTGAAGTCACCGCGGACTATCTTGAGTCCTCCGGCAGCGAATTTCTCCGCGCCCTTCACGGAAGTCTCCATAGGTGCCTTCAGGATATACTGATGAGGTGCGATCATGCTCTTCTCGGTGTTCTTGTCGAAATTATCGAGCAGCGGTGCAAACAGCATACTGAATATCATTACAACGCTTGCAAAGAAGAGTCCCACAAAGATCATGATATAGCCCGGTATATTCTGAAAGAGGACTCTCAGGCGGTAACGTATCATTATCGGTATCTTCGTATTCAGCTTGAAAGCCTTTTTACGCTGGTGACGCTTGAGGTCGCGGCGCAGGAATTTCAGCGGTGAAAGGCTGAGCTTTGATGCGAGTATCGCGTAGTTTATAGCCGCAAGTATGATGAAGGGTATCACCGTCGTGTCAATGAAAGCGTCAGCGTTCCAGACCGTCTTGTAGCTTACAAGGCTGTAAGAGCCGAGGTACATTTCAGCCATATACTCCTTCATAACGGTATATCCGAGGATATTGCCGATCACCGACGCTATCAGCAGAACTATCAGCGGTGCTGCCATATAGTGCCTTATGAGCTCATGCTTTGTATAGCCGGAAGCGCGGAGCGTTCCGATGACATTTGCCTCACTTGCGATAGTATTAGTGGTCGTTACCGCAAACACGAAGGCGATTATCACGATGAGCATATACAGCATAGCTATGAACATGATGCGGTCCTGACCTATATCATCTCCGGAAAACTTTATAGCACTGTTGCGGCAGGTCGGAATGAAATTCATCAGCTCGCACTTTCCGGAAAGGTGCTTCATGAACTGTTCGCTCATTTCAGCTGCCTCTGAACTGAAAATTTCCGCAGGAGGTTCATTGTATTTCCATGAATAGGAATAATGCAGGTCTTCTCCGCTCGAATCTTCGTCGAAGCATTTCGCTGTGACTACGCCGACTCCGAAGAGCTCGGTATCGAACATAAAGTCGGTGTTGCTCTCATAAAGCGCAGAATAGTCCGGGAGCGCAACTATACCGGTTATCCTGTATTCTCTGCCGGCAGCTTTTATCTCATCGCCGAGCGAGAGGGAGTTGCTCTTCATATAGAGCCTGTCAAGAGCTATATCGCTGTCGTTTTCAGGCATATCGCCTTCGAGGAGACATATTCTGTTGACCTCCTCACGCGGCTTGAAAAGTCGTATCTTGCTTCCGCCGACCGACGGAACGTCCTTGTAGAAATTCTTGTACAGCTTTACGCCGCCAGCTTCTATCTCGGCAAGAAGTTCTTCATCGGCAGGTTCTTCTATCTCGAAGTTGCCGTCCTCTATGCAGTATTCCTCAAAGCTGTCATCGTAAGCCTTCTTCAGACTCGCATCAGCTATCAGGAAACCCGAAGTTACACTGATTATCGCCAGCATAAAGAGAAATATGACAATGTATTTGCCGGACTCTCTCCTTATCTCGCGCGGTATCCTTGAATGAAGGGGATTTCTCATAATTCTGCCCCCTTTACCAGTCAAGCTCTTCGGCGCTTATCTTGTTTTCGTTCTTTACATTCTTGCGGATAACTCCGTCTCTGAGCTTCACCACACGGTCAGCCATATTCTTGATAGCGTCGTTGTGTGTTACCATGATAACAGTGCTGCCGTACTTCTGGTTGACGGTCTCGATCAGCTTGAGTATCTCCTTGGAGGTGTTATAGTCGAGAGCACCGGTCGGCTCGTCGCAGAGAAGTATATCCGGATTTTTGACGATAGCTCTGCCGATAGCAGTTCTCTGCTGCTGACCGCCCGAAAGCTGGTTCGGCAGCTTGTGGCGGTGCTCGTACAGACCGAGCGTTTTGAGTATGTCGTCAACGTCGAGCGGTGAATCGCTGAGATACGCACCGACTTCGATGTTCTCCTTGATGTTGAGATTTGGAATGAGATTGTACATCTGGAATATATATCCGAGATGCTTTCGGCGATAAGCGGTAAGCGTCTTTTCGTTCATATCGGCAGTCTTTTCGCCGCTGATAGAAATGTAGCCGCTGTCCGCACGGTCAATACCGCCGATGATGTTGAGGAGCGTCGATTTTCCGGAGCCCGAAGGTCCCAGCAAAACGCAGAACTCCCCCTTTTCAAGCTCGAAGGAAATCCCCTTCAGCACCTCGACACGGCTCTCGCCCTCACCGAAATGCTTTTTGATGTCGCTGATTTCAATAAACATAGAATGCCCCTTTCTATATCATGAACTTAAGGTTAGTAAAATCTAACCTCGATGATTAAAGTTTATCACTTTACTGTGCGATTGTCAATGAACATTTTATTAACTGCTTATTTTCGTCAGTTATGACACCGCCCGGCAACTACTGCGAAAGATATTTGTATATTTCTCGCACCTTTTTCCATAAGTTCTTTAACTGAGGTTAACAAGCGGAGAAGGTTCTGCTGAAATAAAAACGAAGGTCACCGGCAGAATTCGGAGACCTTCTTATTTTAGCAGATAATAAACAATCATTTCAGATCAGCGTCAATAAACAGCTTTAGATGTTCATCTATATATTGTCTTTGCTTTGGCGTTAAGGACTTGTAGTTGTTTATCAGCTCGATATTATCGTCCGACCTTATATTTCCCGAAAGAATATAGTCAGTCGATATACTTAATACCTCAGATATCTGTAAAAGTATCTCAAACGACATACCAACGTGTCCGTTTTCTATACGGCTGTAATGATTTTGCGAGATATCAAGTTTTTCATAAACAAACTGCTGGGTATAACCTAATGCAAGGCGCTGATTTTGGATACGTTTTCCAATAGCTATCAAATCAACATTCGGCATTTTATCGACCTCCTACATAATATATTATACCCAACGTGGCGCGTCAGATTAATAATCTATTAGATTATATGATTGCACATATATTATTTATAAGGCAATATTCAACATATTTTTCTGCTGATTTTTGTATATTCATACATTTTTAATTAATAATCTGTAACATTTGCCTGATAAGTATTGATTATGTCCCGTCCTTCTCTTATAATTAAATTACAAAATATCAAAACAGGGAGGGATCCTAATGAGATCAAAGTTATTTGCCATACTATTGACCGCAGTTATTCTGACAGGCTGTGGCAGTTCTTCATCAGGCAGCTCAGACAGCAGTGAAACCTCTGCCAATACCTCTGCTGCACAGGAAAAGAGCTCCGGCTCACAGACTGAGGAAGAGGAAACCGAAGAAGAAACTGAGAAAAAAAACAAAGCTCCCAAGACAACAGAAGCCGAGACCGAAGAAGAGGATATTACAGAGGAGTCCCCTTCCGAAAGGACTCCTGATATCAGGAATATGTGCTGGGGAGACTCAATAAAAACCGTTAAAAAGTCCGAGTCCGGCAAGCCCATTGAGGAAACTGACGAGGCATTAACATATGAGGTCGAGATATGCGGATATCCCGCTGAAATGTACCTCTATTTTGATGACGAGAACGGTCTGTATCAGGTCATATATGCTTTAGACGACACTTCAGACACTTATTCCGACTCAGATACTACTATGCTGTTAGCAGAATATAGTGTTATAGTTGAAAGAATAAAAGAAAAATACGGTACTCCTGAACACAATGAAGTACAATTAAATTCTTTGGCGGAAACATGCAGTTCAACCGCCCAAGCGATCAACTTTGGTTACACGACCATTACTGATACATGGAATGATAACGACGACACAGAAATATACAGCTTTGTCAGCCTTATAGACTCTAAAGTACAAGCTCTTTTCAAATTCAGCAGTAAGGAGTTCAGCAAACCGGTCGAAGCCGGATTTTAAACAAAATGAAAAGGGACGGCCCACAGGTCGTCCCTTAAATTATATTCAGCTTAGTGATAAGCTCACTTCATAGCCTCTTCAACAGCAACTGCGCAAGCAACTGTTGCACCAACCATCGGGTTGTTGCCCATACCGATAAGTCCCATCATCTCAACGTGAGCCGGTACAGAAGAAGAACCAGCGAACTGAGCGTCAGAGTGCATACGGCCGAGAGTATCTGTCATACCGTAGGAAGCAGGACCTGCAGCCATGTTGTCGGGGTGGAGAGTACGTCCTGTACCGCCGCCTGAAGCAACTGAGAAGTACTTCTTGCCAGCGTCAACGCGCTCCTTCTTATAAGTACCTGCAACGGGGTGCTGGAAACGTGTGGGGTTAGTTGAGTTACCAGTGATAGAAACGTCAACGTTTTCCTTCCACATGATAGCAACGCCTTCTCTTACGTCGTTAGCGCCGTAGCAGTTAACCTTAGCGCGGAGACCGTCTGAGTAAGCCTTGCGGAAAACTTCCTTTACTTCGCCTGTTGCGTAGTCCATCTCTGTCTCGATGTAAGTAAAGCCGTTGATACGAGCGATGATCTGAGCAGCGTCCTTTCCGAGACCGTTGAGGATAACACGGAGGGGCTTCTGACGAACCTTGTTAGCCTTTTCAGCAATACCGATAGCGCCTTCAGCAGCAGCGAATGACTCGTGACCTGCGAGGAATGCGAAGCACTCAGTGTCCTCTTCGAGGAGCATCTTGCCGAGGTTACCGTGGCCGAGACCAACCTTACGCTGGTCAGCAACTGAACCGGGGATACAGAAAGCCTGGAGACCCTCACCGATAGCAGCAGCAGCGTCAGCAGCTCTCTTGCAGCCCTTCTTGATAGCGATAGCGCAGCCTACTGTGTAAGCCCACTTAGCATTTTCAAAGCAGATAGGCTGAATACCTTCAACGAGCTTATAGATGTCGAGGCCTTTCTCCTTGCAAACGTCAGCACATTCCTCGATGGAATTGATGCCGTAATTCTTTATAACGTCGAGGATCTGCTTCTCGCGTCTCTCATATGATTCAAATAAAGCCATTTTAAAAGTACCTCCTTATTCCTTTCTGGGATCAACGATCTTAGCAGCATCGTTAACTCTGCCGTACTGACCCTGAGCCTTCTCAAAAGCAGTGTTAGCATCGTCGCCAGCCTTGATGAAGTCCATCATCTTGCCGAAGTTAACGAACTTATAGCCGATGAT
Source organism: uncultured Ruminococcus sp. (assembly GCA_900318825.1). Classification (GTDB taxonomy): domain Bacteria; phylum Bacillota; class Clostridia; order Oscillospirales; family Ruminococcaceae; genus Ruminococcus. Next base: position 49,631 of record ONMB01000004.1, on the reverse strand, counting down.
CTCATTGTCCTCATTGAGGGCGATACCAGTGATATAGCCGTCAGTGAGTTCGAGGTAACGAGGTCCCTTTGCGAGAGTACCGTATGTAGTTCCGACCTGTGAGCGGAGTCCCTTACCGAGGTCCTCAAGACCGGCACCTACTACGAGACCGCCCTCAGAGAAAGCGGACTGTGAACGTCCGTAAACGATCTGGAGGAAGAGTTCTCTCATAGCTGTGTTGATAGCGTCGCAAACGAGGTCAGTGTTAAGAGCCTCGAGGATAGTTCTGCCGGGGAGGATCTCAGCAGCCATAGCAGCTGAATGAGTCATACCTGAGCAGCCGATAGTCTCAACGAGAGCTTCCTGGATAACACCTTCCTTAACGTTGAGTGTGAGCTTGCAGGTACCCTGCTGAGGAGCACACCAACCGATACCGTGTGTAAAACCGGAAATATCCTTTATTTCCTTAGCCTTTACCCACTTAGCCTCCTCAGGGATGGGAGCAGCGCCGTGAGCAACGCCCTGAGCGATAGGGCACATTGTTTCAACTTCATGTGAATAAATCATCAAGCATTCTCCTTTGAAAATTTTATAGATTAATTATACACCCAACAGCCCATTAAGTCAAGACTAAATAACTATTTTTCTTTACGTCCGCACAAGATATTTCTGACCGCAGGAGAGCTTTCACGCAGGAAAAAGAGAACTGCGCAGAATGATAGTCAGTTTCTCATTATAACTTATAGTATAATTAATTGAATAAAATAATGCCTTAAAGTACTTTATTAAACACTGAGTTGATTAATTTTTTGTGATTTTTTGCCATATTGCATTGACAATTTTTGTTATTTATGCTAAAATAAAGAAGTACAGTTCTGATAAGCAGGCACTCCTGCTGTCAGACTGAAAAAACTCGTCTCACCTGCTTTGCAGGTCCAAGACGAATGAATGGAGGATCTTATGAAAAAACATTTACTGGCAGCTTGCTCGCTCGCAGCAGTTGCAAGCCTTTCAGCGCTTGCTCCGATGTCTGCGAATGCTGCATCTGACGAACTGCAGGATGGCATTTCAGTCAGGATCGCCTCTGATAAGACCGACTACAACGTCGGAGAAGAGGTAAACCTTAACGTCACTATTGCAAACACCAACGCATTTGACGTTAATGACGTCGACGTAAAGCTCCTGCTTCCTGATGAGCTCGAATTCAAGCTCAACGAAACACCCGAAGAAAAGATCAGCCTCAAGGCTGGCGAGAAAATAGGCATCTCAGCAATCGCTATAAAGTCCGCTGAGACTACTTCCGAAGCAACTTCAGAAGCTGCTTCCGAAACCGCTACCGAAGCCGTTTCAGAGACATCTGCTTCAACTGAAACTTCCGCAGCTTCAACTGAACAGAGCTCTTCTTCAACTTCCGCAGCTGCTGCAAACGACGAGAACAGTCCTAAGACAGGTGCAAAGGGCGTTTCCGGAGCTGCTGTAACACTCGTTCTTTCAGCTTCACTTGCACTTTACCTCGGCAAGAAGGGCAAGCTGAACAAGAAGACTTTCAGTTTCATTCTGAGCCTTATGCTCATTTCTTCTTCAATGCCTTACGAGGCATTCGTTCACGCTGCTGAGGAGGACGGTCTCATCTCCAACTCTATCAACGTTGACACAACTATCACAAGCGAAAGCAAGTCACTCAACATCTCTGCTGAGGTTTCATACGCATTCGAGAAGGCTGAGATCGAGAAGGCTGCCGCTGACACTGACGGCGACGGCATCTCAGATAGTGACGAAGCCGCTCTCGGAACAGATCCCACAAAGGCTGATACAGACGGCGACGGTCTCACAGACGGCTTCGAGGTAAAGAAGCTCGGTTCTAACCCGTTAAAGGCTGACTCTGATGATAATTCCGTAAGTGACTTTGACGAGGACGAGGACGGAGACGGCCTCTCAAACGGCAAGGAACAGGAGCTCGGTACAAACCCGAGAAAGGCTGATACAGACGGCGACAGCCTCTCTGACGGTGAAGAGGTAAACACTCACGGTACCGATCCTACAAAGGCTGACACAGACGGCGACGGCATCATTGATCCCGATGAGCTCAAGCTCAGCCTTGATCCCACAAAGGCTTCCACTGACGGAACAACTCCCGACGGTGAGAAGAAGATCGCTCAGGTAACTTCAACAAAGGCTATGAGCGAAACTCTCGCAGAGAGCGACAACGTGTTCAAGCCCTCTGTTTCAGGCAGCGTTTCCGGTCTCATCGACCGCAAGGTAAACCTTGAGAAAGACGAGACAACTTCATTTGCTGACAACCGTTCAGTTCTCAGTGACGTTATCGACTTCACTTCAAAGGATCACGAGCCTGTAACTCTTACATTCACATATGACGCTTCTGTTTCAGGCGACACAAGCAACCTTGCTATATTCTGCTTCGACAACGAAGAACTCAAGGTTCTCGATACAAAGGTAGACAAGGATAAGCACACACTTTCTGCTGAGGTAACAGATGACGCATACTACTTCGTTACTGACCTCGACGAATTCCTCAAGGGCTTCGGTATTGATCCTATGGCTGATGTTGAAGCAGCTTCTCTTCCCTCTTCTGAGGCAACTGTAAAGGCTGCTGAGGAAGCTGAGATCGACGTTGATGCTCCCAACTATCAGGCTCCGGCTCCCGTAGACTTCGAGGAGCTCAAGAACGCTGCCGGTATTGATACAGTTGCAGCTCCCACATATCCTTCAGATGCTTCTGCATTCGGTCAGTCCGACATCGTTTTCGTTATTGATACAACAGGCTCTATGGGCAGCGCTATCAGCAACGTTAAGTCAAACGTAAACAAGTTTGCAGAGACACTCAAGAACGATTACAAAGTTAATGTAAACTTCTCACTCATCGAGTACCGTGACATCACCTGTGACGGCAACAACTCCACAAAGCAGCACAAGTATCTCTCCTCCAACTGGTTCACAAACGCTGACAAGTTCAAGGCTGAGATCAATGCACTCTCAGTAAACGGCGGCGGTGACGCCCCCGAGACTCCTATCGACGCTCTCGAGCTCGCCCGCAAGTCCAACTGGAGAAAGGGCTCTACAAAGTATGTTGTTCTCGTTACCGATATCAACTACAAGAATGACAACATCAGCGGTATCAAGGATATGGACGAGATGACCAAGAAGCTCGCTGCTGACGGCATCATCGTTTCCGCTATCTCTTCAAGCGAAAGCTACTACAAGAACCTCGTTTCTTCTACCGGCGGTCTCTACGGAAACATCTACGGCAACTTCAGCGACATCCTCCTCGGTATCGCTAAGAAGGTCGGCGAGGATACAAACGAGGGCGGTGACTGGGTACTCCTCGATGACTACTCAGTAGTTCAGCTCAAGGACAAGATCGACAAGATCAGCTCTACTGACTCCGATGACGACGGTCTTACAGACGCTTACGAGCTCGGCACAAAGAAGGAAGTTGATCTTACTTCACTCATCAGAGCATTATATATAAGCAAGGGCGTTGATCCCGATCTCTACAAGGGCAAGACAACTACTACAATGTGGAAGACTCGCTCCAACCCTGTTCTTCCCGATACAGACTTCGACGGTATCGACGATAAGAAGGATTCTTCACCCAAGCCCAATGCTGCAAGAACAAACAACCTCTTCAAGGGCTATTACCACTGGAAGCAAGGTAAGGATTACAGAAAAACTGAAGAAAAGGTAGAGCTCAAGATGGACTACCGCAACCTTCTTTCAAACAATACAACATATAAGAAGGATCTCTCAGTATTCTCTATCCTCGGTGCTTCTGACGCATATAATAATACATATGTTGAATGGACAAATGGTATCACAGGCGGTTCTGACACCCCTGGAGATCTCCTCACAAGATTTGGCTGCAAGGACGTTAAGGACTACGACATCATTTCAACAAACGGCAAGGATACAGATGATGTTACAGAGATCATCATCGGTCACAGAAAGGTCGTTACCGTCAGCGGTGCAAAGGAAGTTGTCATCGTTGAAGTAAGAGGTACAAACGGAACTAACTCTGAATGGTCAAGCAACTTCGACGTTGGTGCAGATACAACTAACTATACAACACTCACAGGTTCTCACCCTGAGTGGACAAACAAGTCCAACCACAAGGGCTTTGACGTAGCAGCAAACAGAGCTCAGGTAAAGATCGAAACTTACCTCCGCACTTACGGTATCTCAAACGGTTCTATCCTTATCTGCGGTCACTCAAGAGGTGCTGCTATTGCTGATATCCTCGGCGCTAAGTTTGAGAACAACGCTAACTTCCTTTCTTACACATACGCATTCGCAACACCTAACTGCACAACAGACAGCAATTCAACAAGCTACAGCACTATCTTCAATGTTGTAAACGAAGATGACCTCGTTCCTACACTTCCCCTTACTTACTGGGGCTTCCACAAGTACGGAACAACAAGATCAATAAGCGTTGAAGACAACTATGAAGATTCTAATCCCTTCACTGACAAAACAAATTCTTGGGAATGGTTCACTGATCACGACTATGACAGCATCGACTCAGATGTATTCTCCGATACTCTCAGCTCATTCAGAAATATCGCTTCCAACCGTAATGAGCTCTACGTCTTCAACAACAGCGATAGTGACGCAAAGGTTTGGGAAGACAACTTGGGACATGTAACTTATTCAGGTGCTCAGACAGAGCTCAACACACTTACAAGCGAGCTTAAAAACGAAAAGCTCTATAAGTACTGCCGTCTTTCTATCGTAGGAAGCTGGGTATATCATGTAGAAGTGTTCTACTGCCCCGCATACTTTATGCAGGTACTCGCTAATATGACTACAAAGGTAGGTCCTAAACTTGGACGTGACGTAAAGGGTAAATACGCAACTGCTAAGACAAACTTCGTGCTTGCAAGCGGTAAGATACCCGCTGTTGGCGGTGTTACAGGCGGTATGCAGGATACTCACGAGCCTCTTACATACTACGTTATCGCACACAATAACTTCCAGCCCATCTGAGCTTAGCTCAATGCTGAATTAAAACAAAACTGCGTTCAGTTTATACTGAACGCAGTTTTTTGTATCTTATCATGTCAAAGCCGCTGGAATTCGGTTCACCATTTATCACCGCTATATCCCAGCCGTCCTGGGAAAGCTCAAAGCCGCAGTTAAGCAGGTACTCCGCCGCATCTATCCCCGGCTGCCCTCTTTTCTCGCCGCTGTAATAGCCGTCGCAGCGGTCGAGCTCGTCCTGAGTCGTGCTGCGGAGCTTTTCATATAGTTCTTCCCGGCATATAAACACCGTATAGCTCAGGTAGATGTCATCTCCGCTCCGGAGCGCTCCGGATTCATCATGCAGCCTTTTCGCAAGAGTTTCCGCCTCAGCTTCATTTTTCTCCGGGAGAAAGAACATGACTCCCGAGCAGCCGTCCGGAGAATACCTCGTAAAACAGTCGCCGGAAAAGCCGTTTTTACCGGCAGAAATGAGTTTGTCGCAAGCCGAACGTATACGCAGCATATACTTCCGGCTGAACGTATGTCCCTCAGAGACCTCGAGTCTGCCAAATATGCCGCTGTATTCAAATCGCAGTATGAATGGAAAACCGTTCTCTCTGTCATAGCAGCGATACTCCTCACCGGGCTCCGTCATTATATCACCTTTTGAGGTATGCGAAATGACGTCCGCATACTTCTTCACAGCATCAAGCTGCTCCGCAAGATACTTATTATTCCGTTTCCGCGTGAAAATACTTCCCTTGACCATACGCCACCTCAGAGCTGTTTCAGCAGCTCGCCGATCTTTTCCCTCGAAGCAAGCCCCTCAGAGAAAGCCGTTGCACCGCCGCAGGCTGTGCCTATTTTCAGGGCATTATCGAAGCCCTGCTCCAGACCTGATATAAATCCAGCAAGCATCGAGTCCCCTGCGCCGACCGAGTTCACAACAGTTCCGCGGCAGACTCCGCACTTGTGGACACCGCCGTTTTCATCAAGAAGGACAGCGCCGTTGCCAGCCATGGAGACGAGAACGTTCTGTGCGCCGAGCTCACGGAGCTTATTGCCGTAAAGCTCGACCTGCTCCGCTGATTTTATCTCTGTGCCAAACAGCTCACCGAGTTCCTGATCGTTTGGCTTGATGAGGAAGGGACGGTATTTAAGCACATTCATCAGCAGTTCCCCGGAAGCGTCCACGACCGTCCTGATATCCCTGCCGGAAAGCCTTTTCAGTATCCTCTCATAAACGTCAGAGGGAAGGCTTTTCGGTATACTTCCGGCAAGTATCAGCGTATCTCCTGCCGAAAGTCGGTCAACGCGGCTGAACAGCTTATCCAGCGAAGCTGCGTCAACGTCCGGTCCCTGACCGTTGAGCTCGGTCTCGCTGCCGGACTTTATCTTGACGTTTATGCGCGAATTTCCCTTGGGCAGCCTGATGAAGTCCGTCTCTATGCCCATGGCACGGACACCGTTTTCGATAGCCTCACCGGTAAAGCCTGCCGTGAAGCCGAGAGCTACCGAGCACACACCGAGTTCCGCAAGAACTATCGAGACATTTATACCTTTGCCGCCGAAAAACATACTCTCCGACGAAGCGCGGTTTACGCTGTCGAGAACAAGTTCACCGGTCCGTACAACATAGTCTATTGCCGGGTTAAAGGTCACTGTGTAAATCAAAAGATCATCACCTTATCAGAATTTGTCAATGAGTCCGAGCTTGTATTTCTGTATCAGGAGCGCGTCGGAATTAGTGAGTCCCCTTTTGCCGTCAACGTCGCCGTTAAGCTCGCCGAGTGCCGAGATACTGAGCTTTGTCTTTCCCTGAGCGTACTTGTCGGGGTTGGTCGCGACCTGCATTACGAGCACAGCGTCAGCGATATTTACCTGATCGTCAACATTTGCGTCGCCAAGGAGAGTGGGTGAAAAGCTGATATAAGGCTTATCGGAGGACTGGGCTTTGATAGCAACGAAGTTGTAACCGTACTTCGCAGCCATTATCTGAGCTGTTGAGCCCTCATAGCCATAGATCGTGCCTTTATAAGACATTCCTACATTATAGCTTTGCCCGTAATAGTTATATTCGCTATGTTCTTCATTAAATATACAGCTAATATCACAATCCTTATTGAGTATAGTAACAGATTTAAGGTTATCACAGCCCATGAAAGCATTTTTACCAATGCTTTTCACATTTGCAGGGATAGTTACAGAGGTCAGTCCGGTACAACCCACGAAAGCGCCCTCTCCGATACTTCTAAGATCATCAGGTAGTTTCAATGAGTCGAGAGCGGAGCAGTCTGTAAATGCATATTTCTCGATACTTAAAACAGAGTCGGGAATGTTGACCGCAGAAAGGTTAAAACAGCCCTCGAAAGCACTCTCTCCTATAACCACAACAGAATCAGGGATCTTTACAGACTCAGCAACATAGCCGTCGAACCCCTTGATATATGTTATTCCTTCTCCGATAACAAGTTTATTTACAGCATAACGGAGATCTTTGATTATGGTATTATTCACATATCCATACATTGTTCCTTTTCCGCTTAAGGTCATATTGTAGTTGCTGTCTATCTTGTAGGTTATATTATCGTTATATTTGCCCTCAAGCGAAAAATTCGGATCATCAAGAGGGAAATACGGCAATTTATACTCGTGCCCTTTCTGCTTGATCGCACCTATATAACTAGATCCGTAGTAATCAGCCACAGAATTATAATAATGATATGTATATGCATTTATTGTACAATCCGGGTTCATAACAGTCAGCGATAATGGATAACGATTTTCCAATTCAAGTGGTTCAATTTTTATATTTGTAACAGATTCAGGACAGGTGATAGTACGAACACTCGGATTCAGATAAATATCAACATCTGTTATATCGTCCGGGACTATTATATTCGTCTGATCCGGAATACAATAGAGGGTTCCATAGTGTGATACCCAGATATTGCAGCCCTTAAATGCGTCTTTACCTATACTTGTGACACTTCCGGGAATAACGACCTCTGTCATACCTTTACAAAAACTGAACGCCTTATCTCCAATAGCTGTAACGAATACACCGTTTATTTTATTAGGTATAGCTACCTTGCCTTCAACATCAGATTTGCACTTTGATACCTCTGCATGGTCTGAATAGACCTTGAAAGTGAGAACGCCGCTCTCGACCTCTTCGTAATCAGCGGCATTAGCTGTAACGGTACATTCAGGCACACTGTGATAAGCCGCCGGCAGTGCTCCGCCGACAATGCAGACAGCCATAATTGCTGCTAATATCTTTTTCATAGCGACACCTCCTGAAATATTTATACTTTAATTATAACTGCTTTGGCAAATGCTGTCAATAATAACTCTCCTGATAATTGTAAATTTATTAATAACAGATGCCGTTTTCTGTTGCTATTTGAATTAAAATATGATATACTAATGTAAATCCTTAAATAAAAGGGAGGCGGTACGCTTGATGTGGATCATCATACTGCTGCTCGTTTCAGCTTTTTCGATCGGCGGGATAGTTTTCCTCGTCAAAGGCTTCCATAAATTCAGCTTTATAAACAGGCTTGCCGGAAAACACAAGCGCTTGTCGTGGGCAGCAGCTATTCTGCCGGTAGTGCTGATAGTCGTACTGACGGCTGTATTCCTCAATATATGGGCAACTATGATAGTGCTGATACATCTGTTCCTGTTCTGGGCTTTCGCAGCCGTTATCGGCAGACTCATACGCGGAAAGCGTGAGATGAAGCACAACTTCGAGGGACTTGCCGCCATACTCTTCACGGCTGCCTACCTCGGCACAGGTTGGTACCTCGCACACCATGTTTACCGGACAAGCTACACTTTCTCCACCTCAAAGGATCTCGGTCAGGACAGTCTCCGTGTTGTCGGGATAGCCGACCTGCACCTCGGTATAACCCTCGACGGTGAGGAATTCGCGGAGCAATGCGAACGTATCAGCAGCCAAAAACCAGACATCGTTCTCGTCGCCGGAGACTTCGTTGACGATGACTCCAACAAGGCGGATATGGTGGAAGCCTGCCGTGCACTTGGCTCTATTAAGGCCAAATACGGTATCTACTTCACAATGGGCAACCATGACAAAGGCTATTACAGCAGCCGCGATTTCAGCATCGACGACCTGTCCGATGAACTGAAAAAGAACAACGTGACCATTCTTGAGGACGAGAGCGTTCTCGTAAACGACAGCTTCTATATTGTTGGCAGAAAGGATACTTCCGACTCGGACAGAAAACCCATGAAGGAGCTCGTCAGCGGACTGGACAAGTCAAAGTTCATCATAACCGCAGACCACCAGCCTAACGACTACGATAACGAAGCCGGCTGCACTGACCTTGTATTCTCCGGTCACACCCACGGCGGACACATCTTCCCTGCCGGTTACATCGGTGTGCTGATCGGTGCGAACGACAGAGCCTACGGCAGCGAGAACAGAGACGGAACTGATTTCGTAGTGACTTCCGGCATCTCCGGCTGGGCTATCCCCTTCAAAACCGGTACACGATCTGAATATGTCGTTATGGATATAAACCACAAATAATATACTATTATAATAGTATAGACTGTAAGGAACGCTCATAAGCGTTCCTTAATTTTTATATTTAATTATTATTGATAGCCAGCTTATCAAGATATCAAAATTTTATCATTTTTGTCATAAAAGTTGCATACTTTTCCACATATACCATGTTATAATATATATATAAGCGATAGTGGTCGGCACTCGTCACAAAACTATCTGACTTATATTCATTTTTTCCACCTAATCTGCACATTGTGGGTTGTGAACAAATAATGAATAGTATATAATAGTTTTTGACAAGTACGGAATCGTGTGTCCAGTTAATAATATTAAGGAGATGATTATTATGAAGAAACGCAGATTGTTTGCCGCTGCTACAACTGCTGCCTGCATGGCAAGTTTCCTGACAGTACTTCCCGGCGCAGTTGCTCCTTCATATGCTGCTTCAGTAGTCAGCAATGACTTTGAAGTCACTTACGAAGGCTGGCATGGTACAACAAACGAATTCGAGATCAAAGCCGTTAATGGTGCAGGCTTTGAAAACTCACGCGGTATGGCTGTTACAGGCAGAACTACTCCTGCCGACGGTGCCGCTTCTTCAAAGGGCCTTTGGCTCGAGGGCGGTATAAACTATACCTACAACCTCAAGGTTTTTGCTAAAACGAACGAAACTTTCCACCTTACACTTCTGTATAAGGATATGGATACCAATGAGGAAACTACTGTTGAGCTCATCAACAAGGACGTAAAGGCCGGCGAATGGACAGACCTCTCAACCTCATTCAAGGCTCCCGAGAATACTTACGAGTACCTCATGACTCTCACTACCGACAGCACTAACGACTTCTGGTTCGACGATGTGCTCATCACTCAGAAGAAGAAGTTCGGTGAAGCTAAGGCAGCTCCTGCAGGAAAGGGACTCAAGGACGAATTCGCAAAGTATTTCCGTGTAGGAAATATCCTCAACGGCGGTACTGTTACAAACTCGGCTATCACCGCTATTATGCTCAAGGATCACAATGCTATTGAGTGTGAGAACGAGACAAAGCCTGATGCTACTATCGTTCAGAGCGGCTCGACCGATACAAATGTCAAGGTATCACTCAACCGCTGCGCTGCTATCGCAGATTTTGCCCAGAAGAACGGAATGGGCTTCCGCGGTCATACTCTCGTATGGCACAGCCAGACTCCGGAATGGTTCTTCAAGCAGGGCTTCAACAATAATAACGGTTATGTAAATTCATCTACTATGGATCAGCGTATGGAAAGCTACATCAAGAATATGTTTGACGCTTTCAAGAACCAGTATCCATCACTCGACCTCTACGCATACGACGTATGTAACGAAGTCATCTACGACGGCACTGCCGGCAACGGAGGTCTCAGACCTACAAACGGCACAAACGGACAGAACGGTTCATCAGCTTGGGTAAGAGTTTACGGTAATAACTCGTTCGTTGAAAAGGCTTTCACCTACGCAAGGAAATATGCTCCTTCAACCTGTAAGCTCTATTACAACGACTACAATGAATTTGCTTATGACAAGCAGAACTGTATCATCAACACCATTCTCTCTCCGCTGAAGAAGAAGGGACTCATCGATGGTATGGGTATGCAGTCTCACCTCAACTGCGCTGCAAGCGGTGCATGGGGCGATACAAACTCTTACCTCTCTGCTATGGATAAATACCTCAACCTCGGTATCGATGTTCAGGTAACAGAGCTTGATCTCTCAACAGAGGGAGGCAAATATTCAGATTCACAGCAGTCAGCTAAATATGCTGCTATTTTCAAGCATGCTATGGACTGGAACAAGAGCCACCCCAACGGACCTAACGTTACTCTCGTTCAGGTATGGGGCCCCAACGACAATAATTCTTGGGTGGCTACGGATAAGAATTCAGGAAAACCTAACAGCCCGCTTCTCTACACTGGCAATAACCAGCCCAAGTCAGCTTATACAGCTATCACAAATCTCGTTGCTGACAGCGACTGGGGTATAGGCAAGCCCTATACAGGTCCCGGTTCAGGTCCTTACACACCTCCGGAGCCCGTTAAGCCCGATTCCAACGGCTATTACTTCCACCACACATTTGAAGGCGCATTAAACAGCTGGGAAACAAGATTTGCCGGCGAAGTTCTCACAAGCGGACGTACAGCTTATCAGGGCAGCGAGTCTCTCCTTGTCAAGGACAGAACAGCTGGCTGGAACGGTGCTAAATTCGCACTTGATTCCAACCCCTTCGAGGCTGGCAAGGCTTTCAGCTTCTCAGCAAATGTATCTTACCTCGACGGCGATGAAGAGTCCGAAACATTTATGATGAAACTCGAGTATACAGATGCTGACGGTAAGACTCAGTACGATTCTATCGCTGAGGGTACTGCTCCCAAGGGCGAATGGCTCCAGCTCGCTAACACAAGCTATACTATCCCCAAGGGCGCTACAAGTGCTTACATCTACATTGAGTCCGCAGGCAAGGAAGCTGAGGACGCTACATACCCCAACTTCTACGTTGACGATGTTTACGGTGCTGTTGAAGGCACTAAGATCGCAGGCGCAGGCAAACCCACAGTACGCACTCTCGTACTCGGCGACCTCACATTCGACGGAAGAATAGACGTATTCGATTCTATCCTCGCACGCAGAAGCCTCGTTAAGGGCGGCTTCTCAGACGACCTTACAAAGAAGGCTGCTGACGTTGACCAGAGCGGCGTTTTTGAAGCTGCTGACGTTGTTCTCCTTCAGAATTATCTCCTCGGCAGAATAACAAAGTTCCCCGTAGCTGAAAAGGTTGTTGATATCACCGCTATGGAAGGACTCTTCAAGAACGTTTCCACTAAGATCAGCTGGAAGAAGGACGGCGAGAACAACCCGCTTACAACTCAGCGTTTCGGCGCTGACCCCGGCTGGCTGGTTTACGACGGAAGACTCTACCTCTATACAACAAACGACGCTTTTGAGTACAAGAGCGACGGAAGAATGCAGGAAAATACCTACAACTCAGGTACTATCAACTGCGTATCAACAGCTGATATGGTAAACTGGACCGACCACGGTGCAATGCCTATCGCTGACAGAAACGGCAGAACTTCAAACGGTGCTGCTAAGTGGGCAAGCGCTGCATGGGCTCCCGATGCCTGCTGCAAGACATTCAGCGACGGTACTACAAAGTTCTACCTCTTCTTCGCTAACAGCGGCGGCGGTATCGGCGTTGTTATGGGCGACAGCCCGACAGGTCCCTGGACCGATCCTATCGGCGGTGCTCTCCTCTCACACAGCTCACCTAACTGCTCAGATGTTGAGTGGATGTTCGACCCCGGCGTTTACTACGACGACAAGACTGATGAATGCTACCTCTTCTTCGGCGGCGGCAGAAAGAACGGTATCCCCGCAGCTACTCCCGGAACCGGCCGAGTTGTAAAGGTAAATCTCGAAAAGAACAAGGTTTCACTTTCAGGCAATCCTGTAAAGATGGATATCCCTTACCTCTTCGAGGACTCAAGCGTTATCAAGGTCGATGGCACTTGGTACTACTCATACTGCTCCAACTGGGACGTTGGAAACAAGACAGTTAACGGCGTTAACTTCGGCAATGCAGATATCCTCTACATGAAGTCTACTAACCCGCTTGAATGGAACTCCAGCAAGCTCGCAGGAAACGTATTCAAGAACACTGGTTCACAGGGTATAGATAAGGGCGGTAATAACCACCACTCTATCGTTTACTTCAAGGGTAAGTACTATGTAGCTTACCACAGCCGTCAGCAGGCTATCCGTATGGTAAATACTGACGGACTCAAGATCTACAACAACAAGGATCAGCTTACAGCAGACGGTAACTACCGTTCAACTCAGATCAACGAGGCATCCTTCAGCAACGGCAAGTTCTCTTGCTCAGGCGATATGAAGGGTACTTCACAGATCGAAGCTCTCAATCCCTACACCAAGGTACAGGCTGAGACAATGTCTAACCAGTCAAGAGGAGTTTCCGTAACAGGTCTCCGCGATACCAAGGTTACAGGCGGTAAGGGCGATTGGATCAAGGTTACAGGCGCTGACCTCTCAAAGGGCGTTAACAAGATAACCATCAACGGTTCTTCAAGCAAGAATGCAGCTGTTAAGGTTTGCGTTGGCTCACCCACAGGCAAGGTTCTCGGCTACGTTCAGCTCGAGAGCAATGCAAAGGACATTACAGTTCCCGCTGTTAACTCAGCAACAGGCAGCAATAGCATCTACTTCGTATTCAGCGATGATGTACAGATAGACTACTGGAGCCTTTCATAACTGATTAGGATCGACAGCCGTCAACTGCACAACGGCGGCTGCCGATTTTAATAAATCTGAACTTTCATATGTAAGGGTATGGACAAATCAGACGATCAGCCGTGTTTCTTACACGGCTGAAATCCTTTCTTAAAACAGCTAATTACTCCCGCATACAGCAGCCGGTTCCCCCTCTCAGACCGTAAAGCTGCTATATGCGGGAATTTTATTGTATTTAAAATAAATGTCATTAATGTCATAATAGTGGTATATTTTTCTGTGAAAATGTGCTATAATGTCATCATACTACATAAGGGAGTGATGATATGTTAAAGGATAAAGGCTTTTACAAAGGTATCAACCTCGGAGGCTGGCTTTCACAGTGCGATTACAGTGAGGACCGTCTCAATAACTTCATTACCGAAAACGACTTCAAAACTATCTCCGAATGGGGCGCCGACCACGTTCGTATTCCCTTCGACTACAATATCATCGAGGACAAAGACGGCAATTACATTGAAAGCGGCTTCACCCGTCTTGCTGACGCCGTAAAGCTCAGCAAAAAGTACGGTCTGAACGTCGTTCTCGACCTTCACAAGACTGCCGGCTTCTCATTCGACTACTACGGCGAAAACGAAAGCGGCTTCTTCGACAGTGAAAAATTCCAGGAACGCTTCTACAAGCTCTGGGAACAGGTCGCTCAGCGCTTCGGCAATGATCCTGACCACATCGCTTTTGAACTTCTCAATGAGGTGACCGACGAGGCTTTCATCGAAAAATGGAATCGCATTGCCCGCAACTGCATCGAACGTATCCGCAAATTTGCTCCCGATACGATCATTCTCGTAGGAAGCTACCAGAATAACAGTGCCGCAACTGTGTTCGCACTCGATCCGCCTTATGACGACAAGGTCATATATAATATGCACTGCTACGATCCGCTCAAGTTCACTCATCAGGGAGCTTACTGGACCGACGCTATCGATCCTGACGAGAGAATGTCTTTCGAGGACTCAGGCTGCAGTGAGGAATTCTTTGAGGAATTCTTCGCATCTGCTATCAAAAAGGCTGAGGATAACAACACAGAGCTCTACTGCGGCGAGTACGGCGTTATCGACGTTGTCAGCGCAGAGGATACCTTGAAGTGGCTCAAGTGCATCAACGCTGTTTTTGAAAAGCACGGCATCGGCAGATCTATCTGGAGCTACAAGGAAATGGACTTCGGTCTTACTTCCGAGCGTCTCAATAGTGTAAGAGGCGATATTCTAAAATATATTTAAGACACTTATGTGTTCTTATCTCCTCCATAAATATCTTATTTTTCAGGAATATCGCATTTACGCGGACAGTCTCACGGCTGTCCGCATTTCATTTGGCAAAAAGTACAGAAATTGGACGAAAATTGTTGATTTATCCTCTGAATTGTGGTATACTATTCTCAGATATTTGATCGGGGGATGATCGATTTGAATGAAAATACAGAGAAAATGATCGCACAGCACCTCTTTTCACAGCGCGAATCCGACTTATCGCACGACTCCTTTGACCGAGAGATCGCTTTCTATGAAAGCATCTGCTCCGGAAATATGGAGCTCGTCAGACTCTTTATGAAACCGATATTCTCAGAGGGCTGCGGCGTTCTCAGCGAAGACCACCTGCGCAACCTGAAATACCATTTAGTCGTTCTCGCAGCAATCATCGCAAGATACTGCATCAAAGGCGGTATGACGCCCGAGACCTCTTACAGCCTCAGCGACTACTACATCATCAAGACCGATAAGTGTACTACTGAGGAGGAGCTCAACCAGATACACATTGAGATGATCGAAGGCTATACCAATAAAATGCGCAAGATCAAACTCAGCGGCGTTTACTCAAAGCAGATAGTCCACACGATAGACCACATCATGCGCCACCTTCATGAACGCATACTCCTCGATGACACCGCAAAGCTGCTGAAGATAAGCCCGGCTTACCTCTCGCGTCTCTTCAAAAAGGAGACAGGCATGGCGTTCGGCGACTATGTGAACAAGCTGAAAATAGAGGAAGCTGCTTCCCTGCTGCTGTATACAGAGTACACGGATACGGAGATAAGCGCTCTGCTTGGTTTCAGTTCGCAGAGCTACTTCATAAAGGTTTTCCGCAAGTTCATCGGAACCACCCCAAAGAAGTACAAAAAACAGTATACATTCGATATGTCAAGGACCGTTGATTAAACGGTCCTTATTTTTATATGTCAAATTTTTACTATTAATGTCATATAATTAATATACAAAATAATCTCAACAACATATAATTATTTCACAAATATTAGTATGGGGTAAAATGTACTTATTACCCCGCATAATTTTCGAGAGGGGAAAATTATTATGAAAACAAGAAAAATGAGGCGATTTGCTGCGATTGCCGCTGCCTGTGCGCTCATGGCTTCAGCTATGCCCGTCGTGCCGACAGCAACCTGCGCAGCTGACAAACCGCTCATCCAAAACTCCACCTTTGAAAACGGCACTTCAGGCTGGGGTACCTACAAGGAGCGCAACGGTGCCTGCACTCTTACCACCGAGGACGAAAAACTCGCCATCAACATCACTAATGTCGGTAAGGTAAACTACTCCGTTCAGGCATTCTATGACATCATTCCGCTCTATAAGAACGGAAAGTACCACATCAAGTACGACATTTCAAGCACCATTGACCGCCATATCGAGGCTATGATACAGCAGAACGGCGGCAACTACACGTCATATACATGGAAGGAGCTCGACCTTACCTCCGAACCGCAGACTGTTGAGTACGACTTCACAATGGAGTACAAGACAGATATTATGTCAAAGCTCTGCTTCAACTGCGGCTTCTATGAGGACTACGAGGGCTATCTCCCCAAGCACACTATCTACATAGACAACGTTTCTCTCGAGCTCGTTGACGACAGCGAGGTCGATTACAACGCTGACAAGCCCTACGAGCCCGATATCATCTTAAACCAGGTCGGTTACAGACCTGATTCACAGAAGTATGTCGTTGTAAGAAAGAAAGGTCTCGACGACTCAACATCTCCCATTGAATTCAAGGTCATCAACGACAAGACCGGAGAAGTTGCATTCAAAAACGAGCTCGCCCCTGCCCAGAAATATGCAGCTGCCGACGAAAACGAGGACCGCTTAGGCGATTTCTCAGACCTCCGCGAACCCGGCGACTACCACATCGAGGTCGAGGGCTGCGATAAGTCTTACAGCTTCTATATCGGCGACAACGTTTACAAGGGACTCACAGATGAGTCCGTAAGAATGCTCTATTTACAGCGCTGCGGCGTTGAGGTCGAGGACAAGGACTTCGGTCACCCTGCCTGCCATAAATCGCTCGCTACCGTTTACGGTACAACTCAGAAGATCGACGTCAGCGGCGGCTGGCACGACGCCGGCGACTACGGAAGGTATGTAGTTCCGGGCGCTAAGACCATTGCTGACCTTCTCTACGCTTATCAGGCTGAACCCGGTCTGTTCGGCGACAATATCGGTATCCCCGAGAGCGGAAACAAGGTCCCGGATATCCTCGACGAAGCACGTTTCGAGCTTGAGTGGATGTTCAAGATGCAGGACGAAAACGGCGGCGTTCACCACAAGGTCTCCTGCGCAAAATTCCCTGGATATATTATGCCCCAGAAGGAAACAGATGAGCTCATCGTAACTCCCATATCCTCAACTGCAACTGCTGATTTCTGCGCATCAATGGCTATGGCTGCTGAGTTCTATGAAGAATTCGACAAGGAATTCGCTGAAAAGTGCCTTGCTGCTGCTGAAAAGGCTTGGGCTTATCTCGAAGAGCACCCCGACTTTGACTTCACAAACCCCAAGGACATCGTTACTGGCGACTACGGCGACAAAACCGATGTCGATGAGCGTTACTGGGCTGCCGCTCAGCTCTTCCGCACCACCGGAAGCGAGAAGTACTACAATGCGCTCAAGGGTATGAAGACCAGAACCGGTCTCGACTGGTCAACTGTCGGCGACTACGGCAATATCGCTATCCTCACGTTGAAGGACATTGACAAGACTTCAGATGTGTACAAGAACGCTTACGATGCTGTTATCTCTCAGGCTGACGAATTCATCGAGACCTACAAGTCCAACCCCTACGGCGTTGCTATTTCAGAATTCAACTGGGGCAGCAATATGACTATCGCAAATGCAGGAAATATCATGGCTATCGCTTATGATCTGACAAAGGAGCAGAAGTACCTTGACGGCGCTAACGCTCAGCTCAGCTACCTCCTCGGTCAGAACCCCAACGGCGTATGCTTCGTTTCAGGCTGGGGCACTGTTTCTCCTGAACACCCCCACCACCGTCCTTCAATGGTCGTAGGCAAGGCTATGCCATGTATGCTCGCAGGCGGTGTAAACCAGAACCTCGAGGACAGTGCTGCAAAGGCTTACTGTGCTAACTCCCCTGCTGCAAGATGCTTCATCGACAACGCTGAGAGCTACTCCACAAACGAGATAACTATCTACTGGAACTCTCCGCTCACATACCTCCTCGCCGAAACAGCTCCCAACGAGACTTCACCTCAGCCCACATCAGAGGACATAACAGGTGAGACTCACAACGAACTCTGGGGCGACGCAAACGCTGACGGTCAGGTTAATATCGCTGACGCCGTACTCGTTATGCAGGTAGTTACAAATCCTGATAAGTACGATGTCGGCAAGTCAGAAAAGAGCATTTCCGAATACGGCAAGAAGATGGGCAACGTTGACGGCAAGAGCGGTTTAACTAACTCAGATGCCCTCACTATCCAGAAGTTCAAGCTCGGACTCTATGATAAGCTCCCACTTCCGGAGCCCTCAGAAGACTTAACATCGGGCGTTATAACAATTGACGGTCACGAAGTTCAGCTCTGATAAAACGGATATATGTAAAAAGACCTCCTTTTCAGGAGGTCTTTCTGCTTATTGAAAAGCTGTTCTTTATATCTTTATGCGGGCACCGTTACGGCGCCCGCTTTGTATTTCCGATTTTTCACTTTACGGAGCTCACATATAGTCTGAATAGTACGGCTGCTCTGAAAGCGGCGCGTCGTTAGCCGACAGCTTGTTGACCTTTCTTGCAGCGCTGACCACCATAAGTATGTCAAACACAAGGAATATCCCAATGAACTTGCCGGACTGCATCGACAGACAGAAGTCATAGAAGCCGTGCAGGAATACCGGTATGATATAAGCCATTGTGCGGTTGCTCTCCTCAGCAGATATACGTCCGTTCACAGAAGCCTTTTTCGCCACTCCGTAGTAATAGCCCATATACACCGCGAATACCGCGTGTCCCGGAACTGAAAGCAGCGCTCTCACTATCGCTACCCCAAAGCCGCCGGTAACGACGTACAGGATATTCTCTACTGTCGCAAATCCAAGCGAAACAGCTACCGCATACACAACGGCGTCATAGGAATAGTTGAACTCCGGAGAATTCCACGTTTTCCGCTTGAGGATAAAGTACTTTCCGCCCTCCTCGGCTCCGGCAACTATCACGAAATTCTCAATTATCTTGTAGGCAGTCTCTTCATCATCGTAAAATCTGCCCAGTATCCACGAGCCGGTCAGTTCGAGTATCACTGCGCTGATAACGGTAAGTCCACCAAATATGACGAGCTTGATGATAAGGTTTGCAGGTTCCTTTTCTATCTTATCCTTGCGGTATATGTAGATCATAAGCAGCAGCGCAGGCAGCACTGCAGCAATAACAAGTGTTTTCATCTTTACCTCTTTTCACGGAAATATCTTCAGCCTGCTGCCGACCTCACTACAACTACTGTGCCGGAAGCCACATCAAGCACGGCTCTTTCCTCTGTTATCTCATTGCTCACACCCAACGGGAACGAAGCGGTCAGAGTATGAGCTCTCAGCGGATACTTCACGCCGGACAGCTCCCTTATATCAGAGGCAGGAGTGTAGGCGAACACGGAGAAATACTCCCCTTCCCTGCGGAGATATTCACGTCTCTCAGCTCCCTGAACTGTGATGACGTTGCAGCTGTCGGCTATCGTCATACGGCAGCCGTTCTCCAGCGCATAGACAAGCGTCTGAACATTTGCCATAGTGTGGTCAAAGCGGCCTCCGAGAGCACAGCAGAGCGTTATCTCGTCCGCTCCCCTGCTGATTGCCAGCTTGACCGCGAGCATAGTGTCGGTATCGTCCTTTTCCGGAACGCTCCTGTGGAGCTCGATACCTTCCGGCAGCTCTCCGGTGTAGGAGTCAAAATCGCCGAGCAGCACGTCCGGAACTATCCCAAGCTCCTTTGCGTAGCCGTAGCCGCGGTCAGCGCATATCACCATATCAGCTGCGGCAGCCGTTTCAGTCAGAACAGCGCGGAAATCCTCACGGAGCTCTCCTCCTGCGATGATAAGGCACTTCATTTAAGCTCCCACTCCTTTAACTGTTTCGCCTCTTCGTACATCGTGCAGTAGCTCTCGTGGCGGCTCACGGGTATCTCACCGCGCTCGACCGCTGCACATACCGCGCAGCCTTTTTCGCATACATGGGCGCAGTCATTGAAGCGGCAGTCCTCAACATAGTCCGCGAATTCACGGAAACAGCCTGCGAGCTCCTCCTTGCGGATTATGTCGTAGCGGTTGGTCTCAAATGTCGAAAAACCGGGCGTGTCTGCTATGTAGCCGCCCTCGCTCAGCTTGTAGAGCTGCGCGTGACGGGTAGTATGTCTGCCTCTGCCGAGCTTCTTGCTTATCTCAGCAGTCGGGATATCGAGCGTCGGATCGACTGCGTTGAGCAGCGTAGACTTTCCTGCACCGGAATTTCCTGTAAAGGCGCTTATCCTGCCTCGGAGAATGTCCCTGACAGCCTGAACTGTGCTTTCATCTGAATAGTCCACTTCGAGTACATCTACGCCGATACTGCCGTATATGCTCTTCACCGGAGCACTGTCGCCGAGATCGGTCTTGGTTATCACGACCACAGGCTTGATGCCCTTATACTCGGCTATCGCTATAAACTTGTCAAGTATGAGGTAATTCGGTGACGGACTGCACGTCGATACCACAAATATAAGCTGGTCAAGATTGGCGAGCGGAGGTCTGATTATACTGTTCCTGCGTTCTGCGATGTCGGCTATGACTCCGTCACGGAGCTCGACCGTATCGCCTACACACGGGCTTATCCCTCTGTTGCGGAATACTCCCCTCGCCTTGCACTCATATATACCGTCAGGGGACTCTACTGTGTAGAGTCCCCCTAAGCATTTTGTTATTATTCCGCTTGTATTGACTGTGACAGCCATTACTCGTTTCCGCCATGTTCGTTGTTGTTCTGCTTATTCGGATCAGGTCCCTTACTTAGAGTTACATGAATCACAGTGCCCTTGGGAACTTCAGAACCCTCAATATAATCCACCCAGAAGATACTATCAGGATTATAATCAGAGTAAACCTTATCACCAACAACTTCAAAACTGAAATTATTTCCGTATGTTGCTACTGCCGCGTTGAAGTCCATTCCTATCAGACCATCAGGAACTTTCACCATTTGAGGCTGAGTCGGCTTAGGAGCCTGTGTTGTCGGCTGAGTAGGCTTGGGAGCCTCGGTCTGTCTCTCAGTTTCGGGCTCAGTCTCCGGCTCTGTCTCGGGCTCTGTTTCGGGCTGCGGATAACCGCCTATCTGCTTGAGTGCGTTCTGGAAATTCTCAGACTCAGTTCTTACCTCGCCCTTTGAGAAGTTTACGGTATAGCTTGCTGCCTCACAGTTCATACCGTTAACGGCATTTGTAAGGATAGCCTTAACCTTTACGTTTTCACCAGCGCCTGTGATAGCCTGTGTATAGCTTGTATAGGTCGGGAGTGAAAGTGTAGGTGTTGAAACAGGACGCGAATTCTCTCCGCCCTCTTCCTGAATGATATAGTCGATAACGAAACGTCCGCTCGGCGGATTGCCGTTCTCATCAGGCGGGAAGTTAGCTGTGATCTTGACTTCGCCCTCAGGATCCTTACCGTTACTGTAATAGAGAATGATCTCAGTACCCTGATCTACCATCTCGTTCTTCTCGATGCTCTGCTCGATAACGGTTTTTTCCTTTTCGGAGGAGTTCTTATCCTCTGTCTTTACAGTAAGACCGCTGTATTCAGCCATATATGAAGCCTCTTCGATGTCCATGCCTACGAAGTCCTGAACCTTTACAGTACCCTTGTTCGGTCCCATACTTACCTTGAGGACGATCTTTGTTCCCTTAGGAACTTCGGTTCCCTCAGCAGGATCGGACTCGATAACGTTGCCGGCAGGGATATCGGGATCGGGCTTACGCTTGATCTCGCACTCGAGGTTGTGGCTCTTGAGCTGCTGTTTTGCGAGCTCGAGGTTGATGCCCTTGACTCTCGGTACTTCAACGGTCTCACGTCCCTTGCTGACTTTGACCTTCAGGGTATCGCCCTTGTTGAATTCCTTGTCCGGTTCTATACTCTGCTCGAAAATTCTTCCCTCTTCGAGCTCGTTGTATTCCTGTGCTTCAACTTCAAATATGATATTATTTCCGTACTGGCTCTTAGCCTCGTTGAGGTCAACGTTGTAGAAGTCAGGCATCTTGTAGTCGCTCTTCTTGCCGCTGCCCTTGAGGAGGTCGCTGAAAAGCATTGCCACAAATATCGCAGCACCTACGATAACTACTACGACTACCGCAGTAAGTACCGGTACTACGAGCGATGAACGCTCCTCTTCCTCTTCTTCCTCTTCTTCGCCCTCGTAGTAGCCGTTGGGATCTCCGCCGTCGATGTAGCCGTCGTCGCCCATTCTCTGCGGACCGTTCTGGTTCTGGTACATAGCGTTTGCTCCTGCATAAACAGGTACGCCTGCGCCGTACTGTTCCTCGCCGGCAGTCTCCTCGGACTGCACCTCGTTGTTCACAGGGGGCTGGAAGTTTATAGTATCCTCGTTGCTTTCTTCCTGATAGTAGCCGAAGGTCCTTGTGGGATCAGCCTTGAAAGCCTCGATGTCGCTTATCATTTCAGCGGTATTCTGGTATCTGTCCTCGGGAGCCTTCTCCATAGCCTTGAGGACGATCTCCTCGAGTCCGTCAGGGATATCGGGGTTGATAGCTCTCGGACGCTCCGGGATATCGTGCATATGCATTACTG
Source organism: uncultured Ruminococcus sp. (assembly GCA_900318825.1). GTDB lineage: Bacteria > Bacillota > Clostridia > Oscillospirales > Ruminococcaceae > Ruminococcus. The sequence goes on along the minus strand of ONMB01000004.1, from coordinate 26,738 downwards.
CGATAGCTACCGGGTTGTCGCTGTCGAAGGGCTTTCTGCCTGAGAGCATCTCATACATCATAGCACCGACGGAGTAAATATCGCTCTTGGCATCGGTAACATTTCCGCTTGCCTGTTCGGGACTGATGTAGTGAACGCTTCCAATAGCCTGATCGGTAGCGGTCTTGCCCTCCTCACGGGCAAACTTTGCGATACCGAAGTCCATGACCTTGATAGTGCCGTCCGTGAACATCATGATGTTCTGCGGCTTGATATCGCGGTGAACGATGCCCTTGTCGTGAGCGTGCTGGAGAGCACGGAGTATCTGTATCACGAAATGTACGGTATCCTTCCATGTGAGGACCTTTTCTTCCTCAATGTACTCCTTGAGAGTTATACCGTCGATATATTCCATAACGATGTACTGTATCTTCTCTGAGAATCCGACATCGTATATCTTCACGATGTTGGGGTGAGAGAGAACAGCGATAGCCTTGGATTCGTTCCTGAAGCGGCGCAGGAATTCCTCATTCTCTGCGTATTCCTTTTTCAGGATCTTTATCGCAACTGTCTTGTTGTCGATGACATCGACGCCCTTATAGACCTCAGCCATTCCGCCTACGCCTATAAGCTCGGTGATCTCATACCTTCCGTCGAGCTTCTTGCCGATATTCTTGTCCATTTCCTTTCCTCCTGGATCAATCAGAAATTACCGCAACTGTTACATTATCGCGGCCGCCTTTGCTGAGTGCGAGATTAATTAGTTCTTCTGCGACGTCATCAAAGGAAGAATTGAGGATAACGTCGTAAATTTCATCGTCGCTGCAATAACCCGACAGTCCGTCGGAGCAGAGCAGCAGTCCGATCTTATCTGTATAGCTTATCATAAAGGTATCCGTGAGCACCGTTTTTTCAACGCCCACAGCCCTTACGAGCATATGCTTCTGAGGGTGGTTCTCCATTTCCTCCTCAGTGATCTTGCCCTGCTCAAAGAGCATCGAGGCAACATTATGGTCATCGGTGATGCGTCTGAGCCCCTTATCTCCTATGAGGTAAGCGCGGCTGTCACCGACGTTAGCGATGAACACCGAATTGCTGTTCACGAAAGCCGCGACGCAGGTAGTGCCCATACCGAAATTCTTGAAATCAAGTCTTGCCTTGGTATATATGACTGAATTTGCAGCGGAAACAGATGAGATCAGGAGCTTGCGGATCTCTTCATCGTTGAGGCTTTCCGAATATCCAGCCGAAAAACGCTGGAAGAATTCCTGGATAGCAAGCTCACTCGCTTCTTTTCCGGCACGTTCTCCGCCCATGCCGTCGCAGACGACAGCAAGAACATTATGTCCGTAATACTCGCATCTGACCGCGTCCTGATTTTCCTCGCGTCTCAGACCAATGTCTGTGCCGAATCTAAATCTCAATTATCCGCACCTCCATTCTCAATATGCTCTGCGGCGTCTCTTCTGAGCTGACCGCAGGCAGCTTCTATATCGCTTCCGAGAGTTCTTCTCACGGTCGCGTTTATACCGCGCTTTTCGAGGCGTTTTGCGAATTCCGCAACGCCCGAACGCGCAGTTCTGAAATTTCTTTCCTTGACCTTATTCACAGGGATAAGGTTGACGTGGCAGTTGAGTCCTCTCAGCAGAGCGGCAAGCCTGTCCGCGTCGGCGTCTGAGGAGTTGACATCGTCAATGACGGCATACTCAAAGGTGATGCGCCGTCCGGTCCTGTCGATATAGTACCGGCAGGCTTTTATAAGCTCGTCTATATTATATGTCCGGTTGACCGGCATTATTTCACTTCTTTTGTCGTTATCGGGACTGTGCAGCGAAATACACAGCGTGAGCTGGAGTTTCAGCTCGGCGAGGTCATATATCCTCGGAACAATGCCGCAGGTCGAAAGAGAAACGTGTCTCAGGCTGAGGTTATTGCCGTCTTTATCGGAAATAAGCCTCAGGAACTTGATAACGTTGTCGTAGTTGTCGAGCGGTTCGCCGATACCCATAAGAACGATGCCCGAAACTCTTACTCCGGCGTCGCGTTCCGTCTGGTATATCTGCATAAGTATCTCTGAGGGCTCAAGGCTCCGGACGTACCCTGCGATAGCAGACGCACAGAACTTGCAGCCCATTTTGCAGCCGACCTGAGTTGACACACAAATGCTGTGACCGTAGTTGTATTCCATAAGAACGGTCTCCACAAAATTGCCGTCAGAAAGCCTATATAGATATTTTACAGTATTATCCATAGCGCTTTCAAGCCTTTTCTGCACAAATAGTCCTTTTGTACAAAAATTTTCTTTTAGCCGCTGCCTCAATTGGACAGATATATCAGTCATTTCATCGAAATCAAACACTCTTTTTATATGCAGCCATTGAAATATCTGTTTCGCCCTGAATTTCTTCTCTCCCTGTGCTACAAGAAGAGCTTCCAGTTCGCTCAGACTCAGACTGAGGATATCTGTTTTTTCCAATTGCTCACCGCCTTGTCTTTCTGAATTTTGCCACAAAAAATCCGTCGTCGAAGCCGTACATCGGAGAGAGCGTAGCCTTAGTGCCGAACTTCCTTAACAACATTTCCGGAAGCTCGACCGGTTCGAGCTCAGGGTGCTCACGAAGAAGCCTTTCTACTACATCATCGTTCTCGGCTTTGCGCACAGTACAGGTCGAATAGACCATTTCTCCGCCCACCGCAAGATAGCGCAGGGCGTTTTCTGCGATACTGTACTGTATCTCCGGAAGCCTTGCGAAGTCCGAGAGCGGCTTGTACTTTATCTCCGGCTTTTTGGCTATAACGCCGTAGCCCGAGCAAGGTACATCGCACAGTATCTTTGTAAACTCCGGCAGCTCTGGGTTGTATTTCGTCGCATCTCCTGCCGCAGCCCGTATATTTGTAAGTCCCAGACGTTCAGCGCCCTTGCGTATCAGCTCAGCGCGCTTCTCGTGCAGGTCAAAAGCGTATATCTTCCCCTTGCCGTTCATCATTTCCGCCATTGTGAAGGTCTTACCTCCGGGGGCGGCACAGATGTCCAGCACAAGGTCTTTTTCTGTCGGTGCAAGCGCCAGGCAGCAATACTGCGAGGACATTCCCTGAACGTGGAAATATCCATTTTTAAACGCCTTTGTCGCCGTAATGTCGCCGCCTTTGATGACATGTGAACATTCCGGCAGCTCAGGGTTGCCGACGCTCAGCAGCTTTATACCGCCCATAGCTTTCTGAAGCTCCTTCGCATTGCAGCGAAGCTGGTTGCGGCGAAGACAGACCGGCCGCTTTTCCACAGAATGAACAAGAAAATGAAAGGCGAATTCCTTGCCGTAGTCATTTGTGAGACTTTTAACAAGTTCTTCCGGACATGAATATTCGATCGACATAGCCTCAATACTATCAATTTCGCCTTCGTATATCTTCTTCTCCTGACGTATGAAATTCCGCAGCACAGCATTAACCATACCGGCTGCGCTGGTCTTGCCGAACTTCTTTGCGAGCTTTACGCTCTCGTTGACAGCAGCGGTGTCCGGAACGAGTTCCATATATTCGAGCTGGTAGATACCGGCGCGGAGTATATTCACAACTATGCTGTCCATTTTTTCTATCGGGCGTTTTGAGAGTCTTCCTATCACATAGTCAAGACTTATCCTGCGCTGGATAACGCCGTAATATATCGCTGAACAAAGTCTTTTCCCCCGATCATCAAGATCGGAGGAATCAAGACCTGCATTTAGCTGGATATTTGAGTAGCTTCCGCTCCCGAAAGTCTTGTCGAGGAGCTTTACAGCAAGATAGCGAGGATCCGTCATCTTCTCTTAGCTGAAGCAAGAAGTCTGAGGAGCTGCAATATAGATACTACAAGTGAAACGACATATGTCATAGCAGCAGCTTTGAGCACCTTTCCTGCCTGTGCAGTTTCAGACGAATCGAGTATCATATCATTTTCGAGAGTTTTGAGAGCTCTGCCGCTTGCGTCAAGCTCAACAGGGAGAGTTACGAGCTGGAAGAGTACAACTGCGCTGAACATAATGATGCCAGCCCAGATGAGCTCAGGGAACGACTCGAAGAAGATAATTCCGAGGATGAATGCGAAATACCAGAACTTTGAGCAGATATTTACTGCGGGAACGATAGCTGTTCTGATCTTTATGGGAGTGTACTCCTCAGCGTGCTGACAGGCGTGACCGCATTCGTGAGCTGCTACGCCGATAGCTGCAACGGAGGTCTTTCCGTAAACAGAGTCGGAAAGCCTTACAACGTTTGCCTGAGGATCATAGTGGTCGCTGAGGTCTCCGGAGATACGCTCGATGCCGACATAGGTAAGACCGTTGCTGTCGAGTATCTGACGGGCAACCTGCTCTGCTGTGAGTCCTCTTGAATTCTGTACAGTGCTGTACTTGCTGAATGTTGATTTAACGTTGATAGAAGCCCATATCGGGAGAATAAGCATTACAAGAAGAATGATAAGCCACATAATAATACCTCCGTTAACTAAGTTTTTCGCCTTTAGCGAGTTTTTTACCCCTGAGGAAATCCTCAGTTTTCATACGTTTTTTGCCTTCGGGCTGAACTTCGAGGAAAGTCACGCCCTTTCCGTCGCCGCACTTTACCGTGAAGCGGTCTGTATCGACAACTGCGCCGTTCTCTGCGTCCGGAGCAATATTGTCCGAAATTTCTGAGCGGTAGACCTTTATCCTCTTACCGCCGAGCATTGCAAATCCCGTAACACCGCGTATGGTGTTGTGGACCTCCACAGCTGTTTTCGAGAAGTCGAGTGCGCTCATTTCCTTGCGTATCATCGGCGAGTAGCAGGACTGTGAGTCGTCCTGTACCTCCGGTGAGAGCTTACCCTCAGCAATAGCGCTGACGGTTTCCATAAGCACCTCTCCGCCCATTTCAGAGAGTCTTGCATAGAGCTCCTCATAGGTCTCATTTTCGCCGATAGCAGTTGCTCTTTTTATGAGCATATCGCCGGTATCGAGCCCCTCGCTCATCTGCATCGAGGTAACGCCTGTCTCAGTCTCGCCGTTGAGGAGCACCCAGTTTATCGGAGCCGCGCCCCTGTACTTCGGGAGCAGTGAGGCATGTATGTTCACGCAGCCGTACTTCGGGAGTTCGAGTATCTCCTTCGGGAGTATCTGACCGTATGCCGTCACGACTATCAGGTCAGGAGCAATATCGTTCAAAATTTTCATCGACTCCTCCGCGTCGTCGCCCTTTCTGAGCGAGAGCGGCTGATAGACCGGGAGTCCGTACTCCAGAGCCGCTTCCTTGACGGGAGTCGGTATCATTTTATATCCGCGTCCCTTGGGCTTGTCGGGCTGTGTGAATACCGCTGCGACCTCGTTATCGCTTTTGGCGAGAGCCCTCAGACACGGAACTGCGAATTCAGGAGTTCCCATAAAAACTATTTTCAATCTCATCCCTCCTCGGGTACGAAGAATTCCTCTACTATCTCAGTGAAAACGTGACCGTCGAGGTGGTCGTTCTCGTGACAGGTACACTGTGCGCCGAGCTCAGTGAAGTCGCGCTCGAACCAGTTTCCGTTTCTGTCCTGAGCCTTCAGGTGGCACTTCATAGGTCTTGTGACATAGCCCCAAACATTCGGGCAGGAAAGGCAGCCCTCCTGAACGCGCTGCTTGCCCTCCTTCATCGTAACTTCTGGGTTTATAGCCTCAATGCTGCCTTCCTCGAGGTGCATGATGAATATCCTGCGGCAGATGCCTATCTGCGGAGCTGCAAGACCGAGTCCCTGAGCCTTGTCGAGAGTCTCGTGCATATCGTCGAGCAGAACTGCGAGCTTTTCATCAAACTTATCCACAGGCTTGCACACCTTGTGAAGTATCTCGTCCTTATCAGTAAGAATTTTTCTTAAAGCCATTTTCTATCCCTTCCTCAGACGCCTGTGTCACCGTTCATATCGGCATAGAGGCTGACGTCTTTCATTTCCTTCAGTTTAGCCGAGTCTCTGAGGATACCGCTTATAAAGCACCTCATTTCGGCTGTATTCTTGCATTTCATAATTATCCGCCAGCGGAATTTTCCGCCTATCTTTCCATACGAAGCCCTTACCGGTCCGAGCACACGCACCGGAGTTTTCGGGGCAAGCTCCCTGAGCCGGCTGTTCATAAGCGCAAGCACCGCTTCTGTTCCCTTCATCACTCCGCTCTCAAGAGCGCCTGTGAAGCAGAAAACGCACATATCACAGAGCGGTGGGAATATCATCGCGCGTCTGATAGCGATCTCCTCGCGGTAGAAGCCCTCGTAGTCCTGAGCCGCAGCGAGGTTCATGATATAGTGCTCCGGCATAAATGTCTGGAGTATCGCCCTGCCCTGACTGCCGCCGCGTCCGCCTCTTCCGACCACCTGCGTGATGAGTGAGAAGGTGCGTTCATAGCTGCGGAAATCTCCGGCGTACAGCGATCTGTCAACTGACAGCACGCCGACCAGAGTGACGTCCGGGAAATCAAGTCCCTTGCCTATCATCTGGGTGCCTATCATGATGTCGTACTCGTGTCTGCGGAACGCATCGAAGCCCTTTTCGTAGGAATAACGCGAAAAAGTAGTATCGGCGTCCATTCTGAGCACTCGTGCTGACGGGAAGAACGTCGAAAGCTCCTCCTCGAGCTTCTGAGTGCCGAAGCCCATACTTTTCAGGTGCTGTGAACCGCACGACGGACATACCGTGACCGGTTCGCTGACATAGCCGCAGTAGTGGCACATCAGCTTGTCGTTTTTCTTGTGGTAGGTCAGCGGAACGGAACAGTTCGGGCAGTATACCGGCTGATAGCAATCACAGCAGCTTATGATAGTGTGGTAGCCGCGGCGGTTTAGCAGCAGTATAGTCTGTTCGCCGTTCCTGAGGTTGAGGTTTATCTCCTCGACCAGTTTCCGGCTGAATTCCGTGGAATTGCCGTCCTCGCGCTCGATGTTCATATCGACTATGGACACCTCGGGCAGAGGATTGCTGTGGTAGCGTTTTTTCATCGTCAGCAGGGAGTACGCGCCCCTTTCGGCAAGGTAGTAGCTCTCTATTGAGGGCGTTGCCGAGGCGAGCAGAAGGACTGCTCTGTGGTGGGCGCAGCGCTGCTTTGCGATGTCGCTGGTGGTGTAGCGGGGAGCGCTGTCCGATTTATAGGAACGCTCGCCCTCCTCATCCATAATGATGAGACCTATATTGTCAAGGGGAGCAAATACTGCGCTTCTCGTACCTATAACGATATTCGCATCTCCCCGTTTTATTCGTTTGTATTCATCAAGGCGCTGTCCCTGTGAAAGTCCGCTGTGGATAACTGCGACTCTCTCGCCGAACAGTGACCTGAATTTTCTGAGTATCTGCGGTGTGAGACCTATCTCCGGTATCAGCAGCATAGCCTGTCTGCCGGTTTTAACGGTGTCGGCTATCAGCTTTTCAAAAACCGAGGTCTTACCGCTGCCTGTAACGCCGTGCAGCAGGAATACTGCCGGCTTTTCTGCGGAAATATTTGCCATAACAGCGTCGTGGGCTTTTTGCTGTTCCTCCGAGAGCACGATCTTTTCGGGATCGGTACGTTCCTCAGAGCCGTCATCAACGCTCCTGAGCACTTCCATATCGTACTCCTCCGCAGCGCCGTTCACGATGAGCCTTTTCACGACAGCCGCCGTAACTCCGCACATATAAGCCGCTTCCTTGGTGGAAGCCGTACCGTACTCTGCAAGGAGCTCCGCGACTTTTTTCTGTTTTGGGGTGAGTTCAAAGTTTTCCGGCTGGGAAAGGTACTTCTCAGTCAGTCTTACCATTCTCACCTGAGCGTCACCGACTGCCTGCCGGAAAACGCTGTCCGAAACGAGCGCACCGTTCTCTATCAGTTCATCGACAGCTTTTCTGCCGCTGACGCTGATGTATGCAGGTATAAACTCATTCGGATCACCGCCGCAGACGCGCAGTTTTTCGTAGAGCTCCGCCGCTTCATCGCTGACGCTGCTCTTCGCGGGCATTTTCCCGAGAACGAACCGCTCCTCCGCACTTACGCTCATAGCAGGCGGGAGCATGGTCTTTACCGCATCGAAATAAGTGCAGAAGGTGTTGTCGTGAAGGTACTCCGCGAGCCTGAGCAGTTCCTCAGAGACCACCGGCTCAGCATCTACGACAGCCGAGAGCTTTTTCAAGCCCTTGACATCGCCCTGACTGAGCTTCATAACAACGCCTATACGCCGCCTGTTTCCCCTGCCGAAGGGCACATACACCCGGCAGCCGCAGGAAACGCGCTCCGCCATTTCCTCAGGAACGGCATAGCTGAACAGCATATCAAAGGAATAAGCCGCTCCGCTGACAGCAGTTTCCGCAATAAGGGGCATTATTCAGCCGTTTCCGGTGTGGGATTTACGATCTTGCACTTACCGCTTGCGATCTCCTCAACAGCGGTCTTAACGGGCTTCTCCTCGAGAGTTTCGCCCTTTTCATAGAGCTCCTCAGATATCTCTCTTGCGCGTTTTGCAACGGCGATAACAAGTGAGTAGCAGCTCTCGTTCTTTGAAATGATCTGGTTTACAGCAGGTCTAAGCATTCTTCAACACCTCATTGATAGTATTCTCTGAAAACTCCGCTCTGAGCTTCTCGGCACGCATAACGGCAAAAAAGTCGCTAACGGCGTCCTCAAGAGCGTCATTGACGATTATGTAGTCGTAATTTTCCGCAAGAGCGATCTCTCCAGCCGCCTGCGAAACACGTTTTTCGATGACCTCATCGGTCTCTGTACCGCGCTTTTTGAGTCTTCTGCGAAGCTCGTTCACAGACGGCGGCGCGATAAATATGAACAGCGCATCAGGTCTCTTTTCGCGGATCTTCATAGCACCCTGAACCTCTATTTCAAGGATCACGTTGAGTCCCTCATTGAGTCTTCCGTCCACCTCGCTGATGAGCGTACCGTAGTAATTGTCGCAGTATTCGGCGTGTTCAAGGAACTCACTGTCAGCGACCTTCTGGAGAAAGTCGCCCTTGCTAATGAAGTAGTAGTTCACGCCGTCAACTTCGCCTTCACGCGGTTCGCGGGTGGTAGCTGAAACTGACACGCAGTAATTCTTATCCTTCAGTATCTCGGCAAGCATAGTGCCCTTTCCGCAGCCTGACGGCGCAGAAAAAACGATAAGTCTGCCTTTATTCATTGTCATCTGTACCTCCTGTTCCGTTGACTCTCGCCGCGAGTGTATCTGTAATGAGCGACGAAAGGATTATATGACCGCTGTCCATTATGACGACGGCTCTTGTCTTTCTTCCGTATGTAGCGTCAATAGCTCTGCCGGAATCCCTTGCCTCCTGAACAAGTCTCTTTATGGGAGCTGATTCAGGGCTGACTATGGTGATTATCCTGTCGGCGGAGATCATATTTCCGTAACCGATATTTATCAGCTTCATAGGTGATCACTCGATATTCTGTATCTGTTCGCGTATCTTCTCTATCTCAGCCTTGGCATCAACGACGATCTTTGTGACATCGAGATCCTGAGCCTTTGAGCCGATGGTGTTGACCTCGCGGTTCATCTCCTGAACTATGAAGTCGAGTTTTCTGCCGACTGTCTCCTCAGAGGAGAGCATAGCTCTGAGCTGACCGATGTGGCTTCTCAGGCGGACTGTTTCCTCATCGACCGCTATCTTCTCGGAGAACACAGCAGCTTCGGTAACGATACGCTGCTCGTCAATATTCTTATCCTCAAGGACCTCCTTGAGCTTCTGATAGAGTCTATTGCGGTAGTTCTCGACGGTGCGCGGTGAGAGTTCCTCGACCTTTTCCACCATAGCGAGAATATTGTCAGCTTTTTCGAGAACATCGCTGCGGAGCTTTTCGCCCTCGGTTATCCTCATTGCCACGAAGCGCTCGAGTGCTTCGGAAGCGACCTCCGAAACATCGCTCCATATCTCCTCCTCGTTGTCTGGAGTTTTCTGTATCGTGAAAACATCAGGGAGCTTTATCAGCTTTGAGAGGGAGAGGTCGTCCTCGAGACCGAGCTCGCCGGCGATACTGCGCAGAGCCTTGACATATCCCTCTGCAACGCCCTTATTTATGCCTATCTCAGTATCTCTTCCCTCGATATTGTTTATAGTAACCGAGACCTCGACCTTTCCGCGGGAGATACCGGACTTGAGCAGAGCCTTGAGCTTATCGTCGATGTAAGCATACGCTCTTGGAATTCTTGAAGAATACTCATAGTATCTGTGGTTTACCGAACGTATTTCGACAAGTATGTCTCTGCCGTTAAGTATTTTCTGTGATCTTCCGTAACCGGTCATACTTCTGAGCACTATACCGCCTGCTTTCCTTAAAAAATATATCATACCGCGCTGTTCCGGAGGTATATCCGGCAGCAGTCAGCGGGACATTTCAAATTTATCGCATAACTATGCTATTATATTATTATATCACGATTTTTTCCGAAATGCAAGCATTTTGAAAAAAATAAAGGGACGCCTAAGCGTCCCTTAAAATCGTATGAGCATATTTGATCTGAAAGATCTTGATTAAGCCTCAGGTGTGTAAAGACCGAGCTTATACTTCTGAATGAGAAGTGCGTCGGAGTTAGAGAGACCCTTCTTGCCGTCAACGTCAGCGTTAACAACACCCTGGGGCTTGATGCTGAGGTCTGTCTTACCAACAGCGTACTTGTCAGGATTTGTAGCAACCTGCATTACGAGTACAGCATCAGCGATGTTTGTGGTCTTATCGAGGTTAGCGTCGCCCCACTTAGTCATCTTGAGCTCTTCCTCAGTAGAAGTAGAAGACTCTTCTTCATGGTCGGGATCAACATAAGGCTTAACCTCAGGATAGAGGAGTGACATTCCGCCGTATGCCATTACAGCATCACCGTGGTGCCAGAATCTGTGGAGGTAGTACTCGAAGTCTTTAACGTCAACTTTTCCGTCGCCGTTGTTATCGGTGCCCTTGCCCTTGTAGTAATTCTCGCAGTCCTGATACATCTTATCCTTCTTATAAGACTCACGGATAGAGCTGAATGTAGCGCCGCTCTCGAGCTTAGAGCCGTCAGGCATTGTGCCCTTATAGCTTGAAGGAATGTAAACCTTCTGAGTGAAGAGTCTGTCAAGGCTTCCGTTGTGATCCTTGAATGCGATACCGATCTCGTCACGGCCGAGGTTGTACTGAGCTGTGAGGAGCTTGTTAGCAAGGAGGAGACCCTTTTCAGCTACTGATGTACCCTCTTCCTGAGCGTACTTAGGATCAACCTTGTTAGCAGCAGCGTAGTAGATAAGAGTATTACAGAGTGAGGATACGCATCCGATATCTCCCTGACCATAGCCAGTGATCTCGCAGCTGAGCTTCTGGTTAGCTGTCTCGCTGTAAGAGCCCTTCCATGTATCTGGTACACAGTCAGGATCTGTGTGGTGACCGCCGTCGCCCCAGTCGAGGTTTGAAGGAATAGCGTATTCCATAATGTTGCCGTAGTCGTCAGCCTTATTGAACTTAGTTTCCTTCTCGAACCAGCCGATCCATCTCTCAAGGAGCTTATCAAGAGCTTCCTCAAGTGAAAGTCCGCCGGGCTTGCACTTGCCGTTAGTCTTATCGCCGTTGATCTTTACATCGTAGTAAAGCTCAGCAAGACGCTGTGTAGACCATACCTGGTTACCGATCCAGTGGTTTGAACCCGGGTCAGCATATACAGGGTGAGCAGTAAATACCATGTTATAGAATGTAGGAAGATCTGAAGGATACTTGTCGTAACGTCCGTTGTAGGAGTTTGTACAACCACCAGCGAACGGGCCTTCCTTAGACTGGAGCCACTGATACATTTCGATCTGTCTCTTGAGTGACTCTTCGTAGTCAGCCTTAGCTCCGTCAGCCTTCATACCTGCGCTGATGCTATCATCATAAAGGAGAGCATAAGCAGCGAGAGGATTCTGGTAGAACTGATGTGAATGTGAGCATCCGATCTGCCAAGCCCAGTCGTAAGAACCGCCGTAGTATGTATTGAGAGCTCCGCCCCATGATGTATACCAAGCCATGAGGTAGTGCTGGCTTCCGAACTTACCAAGTGAACCGCTCTGAGCGTCAGCTGAAGAAGAAGCGTTAGGTGTCTGGCAGCCGATCTCCTTGTAGTACTTATCGAACATGTCGTTACGGCACTGGTCACCCATCTTACCAGCGAGTGCAGAAACACTGCTGTCGCCAGCGCTGTATCTGTTTGCAAAGTAAACAGCCTGGATAGCACGGTCCTCAGCGTCAGGAGCGTTTGTGAAAGCATACTGCTCCGGAACGGGATCGCCGTTGAAGATAGCCTTGATACCGCCGGTCTTAGTACCGTACTTGAGTTCTTCTATACAAGGCTGAGGAACTGTCTCGAAACAAGACTCTTCCTCACCTCTCTGGAATGTATTGATGAATGTGAACTTACCTGTGCCAGCGCCAGGTGTGCCGCCGCCGAAACCATACCAGTCATCAACGTCTGCGAGCCAGTGCATGAGGTAGTAACCGTTATCGCCTGAATATGCAGCTGCGAAAGTCTTGAACAGCGGGTTGAGAGCGTCCTCACCGAGCTTTGTCTGCTTGTCAGGATAGTTCTCAGGTGTAGGCTCTTCTGAAGCAGGATCAGCCTTAAGTCTTTCCTGTGTCCAGATAGTGTTATACTTGATCTCCTTGTTGATGCCTGAAGCCTCAGACCAACCAGGAACGATAGCCTCAAGAGTCTTCCAAGACTTAGCGAGGTCACCGGTTGAACCGCTGATAACGCCCTTCTTAGCGAGAACATCGTGCATAGAAGCCATCCATACGATGTAAGACATAGCCTCAGAAGTTGTCTCGTGACCGTAGTCAGGAGCCTCAACTACGAGTGTTTCAACAGCGTGGTAAGGGATTCCGAAGGAACCGCTTCCGTTTGTCTGGCTGCTGAGGTAGCCGTTTTTAACACCGTTTGTAACAACGTCATCATAGAGTGACTCGAACATTTCTGCATAGGACTTGTTGGACTCCTTAGCATAAGTGTTCTTTGTTGTAGTACCGTCTGTCAGAGCACTTGCAGCAGTAGGAACGATAGCAGCAGCTGACATTCCAGCAGCAAGGATACTTGCAACGAGAGCCTTGTTCTTTTTGCTTATCATTTGTTTTTTACCCCTCTCATAATAGATTTGGTTAAAAGTGGTTTGAAAATGAATAAATATCTGCACCGCCTTGATATCCGGCGGATACGCATACGAAAATACTTCGTATCTGTGTGGACTTCATGAAGTCAACACACAATTCTCAAACTATTTTCAAGTCTAATTATATGCTACATTTTGTTCCGTGTCAACAGTTTATCACCTTTTCATTTTTGTAGCGTTGTGATTTTGGCGCAATGCACACAACGTCAGCAGCTTTTTTGTATATTTTGCCAACCCGCCTTTACGGGCTCAGAAAGCGTTTATTAACATTTTATGAACAAGCACTCACATTTAACTTCATCACTCAAAATTCATTCCGTCCTCAATTAACTTTCACAAAATCCACACACACAGACGATAATATTTAGCTGTTAGTTAAATTGGTATAGTAAACACCCGCAGTCTGTCTATCTGAATTTAACACTTTGTTCATCATTTGTTCACTAAATGTACACATAATTCTGCGATAATGAAATAGTATGTTTTATCATCGGCAGCTCATATCCCCTGCCGCATACGATACTGCTATCATTAAATAGTATATTTTATACAACGGAAAGGAGCAGCTTATGATCACTATTGAAAATCTGACCAAGTATTACGGCAAAAATCGTGCTGTCAATGACATCAGCTTCACAATAAATGATAATGAGATACTCGGCTTTCTCGGTCCGAACGGCGCCGGAAAGTCAACTACTATGAATATGATAACCGGCTACCTGCCAATGTCAGCAGGCAAGGTCGTCATCAACGGTGTGGATATCACTCAGGATCCCGTCAAGGCAAAGCGCGACATCGGCTATCTCCCTGAGATCCCGCCTGTATACCCGGATATGAAGGTAAAGGAATACCTCAGCTTCTGTGCCGGTCTCAAGCGCGTCCCCTTCTCCAAAAAGAAGGAAGAGGTAAAGCGCGTCATGGATCTCCTGAAGATCACTGACGTCAGCGGCAAGCTCATACGCAACCTCTCAAAAGGTTACAAGCAGCGTGTCGGTTTCGCTCAGGCACTCATCGGCGATCCGAAGTTCCTCATACTCGACGAGCCTACCGTTGGTCTCGATCCCAATCAGGTTATCGAGGTAAGAAAGATAATCCGCGATCTCAAAAAGAACCACTCTGTTATATTCAGCTCGCATATCCTCAGTGAGGTAAGCGAAGTCTGTGACCGCGTCGTTATCATCAACAAGGGCGATATCCGTGCTATCGACACTATCGAGAACCTCGAGAAGTCCTTCAACACCGAGCTCGTTCTCCACATCAAGGTCAAGGGCAACAAGACAACTGCCGCTTCTATCATCGAAATGACCAAAGGCATCAAGGAGATAACTGCTATCGACGATGAGGGCAGCGATATCTACTCCTTCACCGTTGACCTCGAAGGCGACGCTGATGCTATCCGCAACGACCTTATGGCTGAACTCCTCAAAAATCAGGTCACTATCCTCGAGATATATACGGACAAGCCCAACCTTGAGCACGTTTTCATCGAGCTCATCAACCGTCCCGTCAAGAAAAATACTCTCAAAGAGCTCCTCGAAGAAATTACTCCTGCCGAAGAAACACCGGCTGAGTCAGACGGCAGCTCAGCAGAAAAGGAGGAAAACTGAATATGTTTCCTATTTATAAGAAGGAGCTGCACTCGTTCTTCTTTACGCCCTTCGCTTACGCTCTTACAACGCTCTTCCTGCTGCTCTTCACCTATATGATAAGCGGCAAGATCGCAAACCTCGATGACCACATCGCAAACTTCTCCTACACTGAGGTTTTCTACAACGTCATCATCTACTTCATATTCCTCATTCCGATAATGACTATGCGTACTTTCTCCGATGAGAGAAAGCTCGGCACGGAAGTCCTTCTGATGACCTCCCCCGTCAGCGTTCTGAAGATAGTTATCGCAAAGTTCCTCGCAAACATCACTGTTTTCCTCTTCATGATCGCAGGAACTGCTATCTATCCGATACTCACCGAACACTACGGAAGCGTCGTTTACAGCCAGCTCATATGTGCTTACATAGGCTTCTTCTGCTGGGGTGCGATGTTCATCTGCGTTGGTATGCTCATATCCTCATTCGTTGAGAGTCCCATTATCGCAGCTATCATCGGTGAGATGATAATGTTCGCATTCCTCTTCCTCGATGATTTCTCAAATTCAGGCTTTATCTCGCAGTACCCCAAGCTCCAGTCCGTACTCTACAACTTTGCTGCACAGCCCAGATTTGCTTACTTCTCGGCAGGCTTCATAAGGCTCTCCGACATAGTATTCTTCGCTTCAGCTATCATAGTTCTCCTCTCATGGACCTACATTTCCATTGAGAAGAGACGCTGGAAGAGGGGGTGAGCACTATGGAAAAGAAAAACAATACAACAAAGAAAAAGGCAAATTTCTCAGGTACTATCGCTTTCGTTGCAGCACTCCTCGTGCTCGCTGTGTTCATACCTGTCAACCTCATCGTCAGCTACAATGACAAGGTCTATGATATGACTCCCGCCAAGCAGTACACGCTCAATTCCAAGACCGTCGAGCTCCTCGACAGTACTTCGGACAAGGATATCGAGGTATTCTTCCTCCTCGACAGCCTCAAGCAGGTAAAGGAAGATCCCAACTACCTCGCTCTCTATCATACACTTTCAGAGCTCAAAAAGCGCGACAATATCTCGCTCTCATGCTTCGATCCCGATGAGGAGCCCACAAAGGCTAAGGAGCTCGATCCCACAGGTCTCCTCGGTATCGAGAGAGGTGACGTTTTCGTTAAGTGCGGCGAAACTATCAAGCGTGTCGCTCACAACAAGATCTATCAGACCAAGGACAAGAACGGCAAGATCGTTGAGTATGCCGGCGAGGAACTCATCGCAGGCGCTATACAGGTCTGCACAGCCGGCTCTCTCCAGACTATGTACTTTCTCACAGGTCACGGAGAAAAGTCCATAAATGACGAATACAAGAGCTACGTCAATACTGTAAGATCTGATAACTACGACGTTGCAGAACTCAATCTCGACGAGACAGGCGCTATCCCCGGTAACACTGCCGCTATCTGGATAGCCGGCCCCCAGAAGGACCTCACCGACAAGGAGTACACCCTTGTTTCCGGCTATCTCGAACAGGGCGGCTCCGTAGCTATCCTCGCAGGTCCCTGCGATACAGAGGGCAGATTCAAGAACTTCGACAAGCTCCTCCAGAACTACGGTATCGAAATGGACTACAACATCGTTTCAGAGGACAGCCCCACAAACCAGTTCAAGGACCACAACGATGTTCAGAACCCCAATTACTTCCGCGTGACCTTCCCACTCAAGACAGACGACTTCACTCAGGACCTCACTACCGACATCAACACCCTGATCTACAAGAAACTGCGTGTTGCAGGCATCTATAATACAAGATCATTCGGTCTGCTTCCCGAGACACAGTACGATGCAGAGAAAATCGAGGTATGCTCCATCATCAGAAACTCAGCCGACTCAGAAGGTGTCTACTCTACTGTCAGCAAGGCTATGGGCGGCGACAAGGATACTCAGGACTATGCAAACAACAAGCTGAGCAAAAAAGAGCTCGACCTCGGCTTCTACGCTTACGACAGAATAAACGGCGGCAAGCTCTTCGTTGTAGGTTCAAACGACATCATCGACTCAAACCTCGAACCTAAATATCTTTCATCGGAAGACGAATACGCATCAAAGTGGCTCGTTATCTTCGCAAATACATGGCTCTTCGACAACGATATCCAGATGGGCATCGGAAACAAGGTAACTGCTTACGATACTATGGAATTCAAGAACGCGCAGGAGGCTAAGCGCCTTATGGCTCTCACAACTATCCTTCCGGGCGCTGTACTCCTCTTCGGTATCGCCGTATGGCTCAAGAGGAGGCACGCATAATGAAAAGACGTCCGGTTTTAGCTTTCGGAGCACTTGTTGCCGCAGCCGGTATCTCGGTAGGCGCATTCTTCGTTGCCAAGGATAAAAAGGATAAGGACGACAAGGAAAGATCCGAGATAGCTGCCGATAAGAACCTTCTCGATTTCGACAGCAGCGCTGTCAAGAAGATCGAATTCAGCTGCACCGACGGCAATTATACCGCAGAGCTCAAGGAGGTCAACGGAGAGTCCGAGTGGACTCTCACAAGCGGCGGAGACTTCGCGCTCGATCAATCATATCTCCAGAACGTCTGCACATATTCCAGCAAGCTCACCGCTGAGGAAAGCTACTCCAACGACAAAGACAAGCTCGCTGAATACGGTCTTGACGAGCCCGAGACTATCGAACTCTTCACTGACGACAACAGCTACAAGATCTACGTCGGAACAGTCAGCCCTACCCTTGATTATTACTACATCTCCGTGGACGGCAAGGATAAGGTCTACACGATAGACTCAATGTACGGAAGCGTTCTCAGAGCAAATCATGTAATGCTCCGTACAAAGAAGCTCATTCCGTACAAGAGCAATGAGATCAAACAGGTCATCGTTAAGAAGGGCGACACAGTCTCCTATGACCTCACCCACGATATCAGCTCCGACACATGGTCGTTCCCGGCTGAATACTCTATGCTTGAGCCCAATCAGACTCAGCTTCACTCACTCAGCCTTATCCTCCCGAAGGTTCAGGCTGCTCTGGACAATATGCGCGACGAGGATCCCTCTGATCTCAAGCAGTACGGTCTCGACAAGCCCACCTACACGATGACGGTAAAGGGTACAGACGGAACAGAGCGCAATATTCTCGTGAATTCTAGCTTTGATCCCGAGAACAACTGCTCCTGCACTTATATCAAGGAAACAGGTCAGGTAATGATCTTCCACTCAGACGACATAGCCTTCATTCAGAGAGGCTACCTTGCATTTGTAACAACAAGCATCACACACGCTGAGCTCAGCGATATCAAGGGATTTGAATTTACTTCCGGCGATATTGATATCAAGGCAGTATACGATGATGCCACTCATAAGCTCACACTCAACGACAAGGAGCTTGACCTTAACGGCTCAGAGTCCGCTGCCGCTACACCTTTCACCAATTTCTTCAGCACAATAGCTGCCGAGACTATCGTTGATATCGACATAAAGTCAGATCCCGAGCTCAAGGATCCGCAGTTCACAGCCGTTTTCCACAAGACTGACGGCTCTGATATAACGTACCAGCTCACCGATGCCGGCAATGAAAAGTGCTATGTTTTCATCAACGGAAAGTACACCGGCGCTCTTGTAAGCAGCGATATCCTCAGCGGTATGAATTCCGCACCTTACTTCTACAAGAAGTTTGCTGAAGAAGCCGGTCTCAGCAAGTAACAGCGCAAATATTATCATTACTATATCGGGAACGCCGCTTCGGTGTTCCCGATATTTTTATGCACTCTCAAGTACATTTACGTTTTTTATAGATACAGACCGCTCTGAAACTGTGCAAAATAATACACTGTTTTCGCATCTTAACACTATTGTGCATATACGGCTGATATATGCTCCTGAAAATAATACTAAAATATCCTCAACTTAGCACTATAATTCATTGCAAAACTCACAGAAATGATGTATAATGATTACAAATGCAAAGTTTGTTCATCTGTCTTTCAGGAGGGATATAAATGTACGGAAAAACAAAAAGGCTCGCCGCAATCCTTACAGGTCTCGTTACCGTTTTTTCCTGCACTTCCGGAATAGTTCCGGAAAAATATCAGGGCAGCTCCGACGCGGCTTCTATCGGACTGCCTGCCTTCCCCGGTGCTGTCGGCGGCGGCAAATACGCTACCGGCGGACGCGGCGGCGAGGTGTACCACGTCACTAACCTAAATGACAGCGGCGAGGGCTCTTTCCGTGACGCCGTGAGCAAATCAAACCGCATCGTCATTTTCGACGTAAGCGGTACTATCGAGCTCGAAAGCGCAGTCTCCTGTATGGGCAACATTACAATTGCCGGACAGACTGCTCCCGGCGGCGCAGGCATAACCCTCAAGAACTACAAAATGGCTTTCGGCGGCGACAATATCATCTGCCGCTACCTCAGTTCGCGCCCCGGTCCCTACAAGGCGACCTCCTCAGGCAACGATGCGTGGGGCGGTTCAAAGGGGGCAAATTCGATCGTCGATCACTGTTCGCTCGGCTGGGCTTCAGATGAACAGTGGGGACTCTACTCCAACAACTCCAACTATACCGTGCAGTATTCCGTCATCGGTCCAGCAAACTCGTGGGGCGGTCACGACAAGGGAATACACGGCTTCGCGATAATGATGGGCAACAGCAGTCTCACCTACGATCACAACCTCATCATTCACAACGTCTCCAGAAACTTCCGCGGAAAGATCCCCGGACAGGGCGTTGCGGACTTCACCAACAACATCATCTACGACTGGGGCTACCAGACAGCCTACGGTACTATCGGTCACCTAAACTACGTCAATAACACCCTCAAAGCCGGCAACTCCACAACAGGCGGCTACAACTGGGTAAACGTTGACAGCACCACCAAGCCCGAGAATTTCAAGATATATTGCAGCGGCAACCGCCTCATCAACAAGGACGGCTCAACCCACGGCATTACCTACAACAACTGGGACGGCATTACCGTCAAGAGCGGCATCGGTATAACAAAGGATAACCTCTACACCGCTTCACCCTTCCAGATAAACAACAACGGCGAGAACCTCTCGACCGCCGCTACCTGCGAGAGCGCTGCAGCTTCCTACGACCACGTTATCGACTTCGCCGGAAACGGTACAGCTCCCAATAAGAGAACCGCTATCGACCAGCAGTGCGCTTACGAAACTAAAAACGGAACAGGCTCCTGCAGCGGTACAGCCGCCTATAACAGCTCTGTCTCCGACCTCAATAAGTACAACATCAAGTGCGGCGTAACTTACAGCTATCCCTCAGCCGTCCTAAAAAAGGAAATAACCGACAACGATAATGACGGTATGGACGACAGCTGGGAACTCGCACGAGGTCTTGATCCGACCGATCCCACCGACTACAAGGGCGATTACTGCGATCAGGGCTACATGAACCTCGAATACTACATCAACGACCTGACTGTGAATTCGTTCCCGACAGGTGTGGTAAAGCTCTCACCTGAGCAGTCCACTCCCCCGACTCCGGCTGTATCAGCCTTTGAGACTATCGAAGCAGAGAGCTTCACATCTCAGGAGGGCGTTCAGGTCGAGGACCTTACTGACGGCGGTCAGAACGTCGGCTACATTGAGAACGGCGACTGGATAATGTTCCGAAAAGTCGATTTTGGCAGCGGCGCACGTTCCTTCAGGGCTAAGCTCTCCGGAAACGCCGCCGGTATCGAGCTCTATACAGACAGTCTCAGCGGAACTCCCGCTGCAACAGTTCACTTCGCCGGCACAAGCAACTTCAGTAACTATCAGGAAGTTGAATTCAATATCCCGACTATCACCGGAACCCACAATCTCTATGTAAAGTTTACCGGCGGCGATGGCTACCTCCTCAACGCGGACAGCTTTGTTTTCAGCGAAAAAGCCGTCCCCCTCAGCGGTATGCTCTTCAATGAAGTTGAAGTCGCCGAGGGAGCTCTCCCTCTGCTTTGGAAGATAGGTCAGAAAGCTGCTATTGGTTCACAGATATTCGGCGACCGCGACTTTACGATAGCTGAGCTCCCGTCCGGTCTCAGCGGAGCTGAAATACTCATGACTGCCTGCGATGCAAAGGTCTCTTCCGGCGATACGGCAGTATTTACCGCCGGCGAGGATATGACGCTCCACATCGCTCTCGACAACAGAGTCGAAAAAGAACCCGAATGGCTCGCAGACTATACTCTTACGACTGATCTCCTCGTGTCGTCCAACGACGTGACCTTCAAGATCTACAACAAGCAGATCCGGAAGGGCGAAAAAGTTACCCTCGGCAGCAACGGTCAGTCATATATGTGCGTGAACTTCTTCGCGCTCGCAACTCCGAACGCTGTTCCTGAGGACATCATCGGCGACATAAACTCGGACAAATACCTGAATATCGCCGATATCGTCTGCTTGAACAACTACCTTCTCGGCAGAGCTCCCCTCACCGATGCTCAGAAGCAGCAAGCTGACCTCTCACGCGATGGCAAGCTCAACGTCTTTGACCTTATCCTGCTGAAAAGGGAGTTCATAAACCATAACATCTGATCTTTTTGCACCGGAACTGCACTTTCCGGAACATTTAAGATACAGCGTGTGCATAAGTCACACACGCACAAGGGACAAATCAGAAAGAACAAAAGCGATCCGGAATGGATCGCTTTTGTTCTTATATTATGCTGTAAGCGGATAAATGTGCTTTATTACAGGGACAGACACGCAGACCGTCAGGAACGCAGCAAACAAAATCAGCATTCCTGCCATGACCGGGAGCTCCCATAAGCTGTGCTGATAGATAACGAACTCCGACCAGTATACTGCCAGACCGCTCACGAAGAGCTTGTTGAGGTCGAGCAGTCCGCGTATCTCATCGCGGAAGATGCTCTCCCCTTTCGGAGCGATCTTCAGACCGAGCCTCACCTTCCTCGCAGCCATATCGCCGAGCTGTATCAGCAGCAGAAAGGCTGTCCCCACGATATAAGGATAAGCAATGTATTTCTTGCTGGCATACACGTCGATCTCGCCGTTGCTGTCGAAATGGACTCCTGTGATCTCGGGCATACTGTTCCACTTGAAGCAGAGATGTATGAACGCCGCTGCGAGCATTCCCCAAGCTATGATATTGACAATTCGATGCGGTTTCTTCATCAGTCGAGCTCCCACTCCTCACAAAGCCTGTTTATAGCCTCGGTCAGCTTGCGCATATCTGCGTTTGCTCTGCCGTCGGACAGCTTTATCATTCTGCTCAGGCGGTCGGCAGCTGCAACGAGATCGCTGTAAGCAACACTCATATTCGCCGTATTTATGGCCTTCTTCGGTATCGGCATAGGCTCAGCATCAACGGTTATCTCGCCTGCGGCAATGTCGAACTCCGCACCGCTGTACGGCGCATAGGTGTCAACGCCGAGCTCCTCGTGAAGTCTCTGCGCAAAGCTGTCCGCGGAAGCTGCGTCGCCGTGATTGATGAAAAACTTATGAACGCCCTTGATAGCCTTAGCCCAGTCAAGCAGACCGTTCACATCGGCATGACCGCTGATTCCGGGGAGCTGCTTTATCTCGGCAGCAACACGAACTGTTTCACCGAAGAGCTTGACCTTCTTCGCACCCTCAATGAGTCCGCGTCCGAGGGTATTGCTTGCCTGATATCCCACGAAAAGAATGGTATTTTCGGGCTTCCAGAGATTATGCTTGAGGTGGTGCTTGATACGGCCTGCCTCACACATACCGCTGGCGGAAATGATTACCTTCGGGCGGACGTCGTCGTTGATAGCGCGGGAGTCGTCGCTTGTTACAGTCCTGATGAGGTTTTCAAATGCAATGGGGTTGATGCCGCGGCGGACAAAGCCGAGCGCCTCCTCATCGTAGCAGCTATCGCGGTTGTTGATGAATATGTCAGTAGCTTCGTTGGCGAGAGGACTGTCCACATATACCGGGAACTCATCATGTCCCTTGACGAGTCCCTGTTCCTTGATCTGACGCAGGAAGTAGAGCATTTCCTGCGTTCTGCCGACTGCAAACGACGGTATGATAACACTGCCGCCGCGGTCGAAAGTCGTCTGTATGACGTTGGTAAGCGCAGTAACATAGTCTGTGGGGCGGTCGTGAACGCGGTTGCCGTAGGTGGACTCCATAACGACATAGTCCGCGCTGTCGATGTACTGCGGATCACGAATGAGCGGCTGCATAGAGTTTCCGATATCGCCGGAAAAAACTATCTTCTTCGTGACGCCGTCCTCGGTGATCGTTATGATAATGCTCGAGGAACCGAGCAGATGTCCGGCATCGCGGAACGACACAGTTATGCCCTCACAGAGCTCAAACTCCTCATCGTAGTTATGCGGCACGAACAACTCTATTGCACCGATAGCGTCGTCCATGGTGTAGAGCGGCTCGTAGTTGTCCTCACCGCGGCGCTGTCCTTTACGGTTGCGCCACTCTGCTTCAAATTCCTGTATGTGCGCACTGTCGCGGAGCATTACGCTGCAAAGGTGAGACGTCGCAACGGTCGAGT
The DNA here is from genome assembly GCA_900318825.1 of uncultured Ruminococcus sp. Lineage (GTDB taxonomy): Bacteria > Bacillota > Clostridia > Oscillospirales > Ruminococcaceae > Ruminococcus. The sequence goes on along the minus strand of ONMB01000004.1, from coordinate 3,554 downwards.
GTATCTCCCCTGAGAAACCTCCTGCGTACAGCAGCGGCAGCATTCCTGAATGGTCAATATGTGCGTGCGTGAGCAGGACATAGTCGATATTTCCGGGAGCTGTCGGCACCTGAACGTTCTCAAATACATCCTCTCCCTGCTGCATTCCGAAGTCCACAAGGAGCTTCTTTCCGCAGGCTTCAATATATGTGCAGCTTCCCGTAACTTCATGAGTTGCACCGATAAAAGTCATTTTCATAGATCTTACCTCCATCTACACTAATTTGTACAAGATAATTATACCATATTGCTCTGAAAAAGTCTACACTATTTTGTTAATAATAAACTAATTATTTGATATTTTTCTCTTGCTATTCGCAGTAAAGTGTGCTATAATCAGATTATAATTCGATTAGGGTGGTATTATGGCAGACAGCAGCAAAAACAGAATATCCGCAGCTCCGCTGATAAGCCGCGGTTTACCGGCGTTTTCCGGCAGCTCCGCGAACGCTTCTCCCGCCAACGACGGTGATTATTCAACATTCTGGGAAAGCTCTGTCCCGGACTTTATCGCCTATGATCTGTCCGAAGTTCCGCCTGCACTCAGGCAGAATGTCATCGCAGTATGGTACAACAAAAGTACCTACTTCCCTATCGGCAGCTACCTCGCGCGGGATATGATACCGCTCGATTACATGATAGAAACGAACTCCGCTCCCGGCGGTCAGTGCCCGCAAAGCGGCTGGAAAACTGCAGTGACCATAAACGATAACCCTTACAGCTCCCGGCAGCATATTCTTGACCTCAGCGGATACAACTGGATAAGGCTAAATATTCTGACGGTCAGCGGTCAGACCAACGGTCGTGTTTCACTTGTGTTCGACGTTCACAGCATTACCGGCAGCACTCCTGACAGCTGGCTCTTCCTCGGCGACTCGATAACTGCCTGCGGTATGAACAACTGCTACGGAACAGGCTTCGCTTCCTTCGTGAACCGCGTCGATAAGCGATTTTTCACCATTCAGGAAAACGGCGGCATAGGCGGAACGACCTCCGCTGACGGCAGAAAATACATCGGGCGCTGGCTCGCAGACTCGCCTGCCAGCTTCGTGAGCATCGCCTACGGAACTAACGATATATGGGGAAAACTCATCTCGCCCGGGCAGTATCACAGCAATCTCCGCTTTATGATAGAGTCTGTTCTCGCTCACGGGAAGTCCCCTGTTCTGCCGAAGATACCGTTTGCAGCCGATCCGGCTGTCGGAAGGAGACTGCCGGCATATAATGCGGTCATCGACGCTCTATGGGACGAATTCAGCGATAAGCTCATTAAAGGTCCTGACTTTGAAGCCTATTTCCGCGATCACACTTCTCAGCTCTCGGACAGCGTCCACCCGACTCCCGAAGGCTACGAAGCTATGCGCCGCATATGGGCTGAAACTATGTACGAAAGAGTTTACAGACAAAATATGGGGAAGGACTGAATGTCCTTCCCCGTAACTTTTATGTAATTGTTATTACTTGAGATCTGTCTTATTGAAAATTCTTACGCCGATGATAGGAAGTGCGATTATGTAAGAAAGTGCAAATAACGGCATAGCAACTCTCAAAAACATACTCGGATATTCACCAGGAGACTCAATACCGGTAAGCAGCTCCGTAGTCTGCATATCGAGAACAGCACATTTGATGAGGTCAACGAGCTTTTCGTGATTTCTCAGAGCGATCATAGCTATCGCACCGAATGTACTGAGGAGCGTATTGATGACATAAGCGATGATAGCTCCGGAAACGCCGCGGATAAGTACACAGATAAACATTGTCATTGAAGCGTAAGCTAAAATGAGAAGGACGCTGTGTACACAATAATATGCTACATATCCGTGAGCAAGTGAATCTGCACCGCCCAGTAATGCAAGACCAAAGATGAGTGAAGAGAGTGTTGCAACTATGTGATAGAACATTGCAACTGCATCAAAGCATATAAGGTGTGCAAAGTATATACTTGTTCTTGAGTGACCGCAGATTATCTTGTTGCGGACCGTGTTCTGAGTGAAATCACGAACCACGAACATTGCAGGAACGATTGCCATAAAGAGGCTCTGATTGCCGAGCATACCAAAGATCACGCTTGACACATCGGATTTCGACTCACTGAATGAAGGACTATGCTTATCTATTGCATAGTTAAGAAGCACCTGAAGCAGAGAAAGTCCGATGAGTATCCATGTACATACCCAGAATCTCTTGGCATTTCTCGCTTTTGCTAAACCCTCTGAAATTAATCTTTTCATTTCTCAGCACCTCCGATAAGATTGATGAAGAAGCTCTCGAGACTTTCGTGGCGCTCGGATATCTTCTTTACTTCGCAGCCAGCTTCGTGGAGCTTCAGAACGAGAGGTGTAACAACGATCTCTGAGTATATCTCAGCTTCGGTCTCAGAAATGATCTTATAATCGGCGTTCATCTCATTGAGAACACCTTCGAGGGGCTTTGTATCGTTTACCGTCAGGTAGTTGATACGGCGGCAGACATGGTCGATCTCCTCAGCACTCATTTCCTTTACCATTTTACCCTGCTCGATAAAACCGTAATGTGTAGCGAGCTTTGAGAGCTCATCAAGAATGTGACTGGAGATGAGGATAGTGATACCGCGCTCCTTATTGAGCTTTGTGAGAAGCTCACGGACCTCGATGATACCCTGAGGATCAAGTCCGTTTATCGGCTCATCGAGTATGAGAAACTCGGGGTCGCTTACCAGAGAGAATGCGATACCTAGCCTCTGGCGCATACCGAGTGAAAAATTCTTGGCTAATTTCTTACCCGTATCGGAAAGTCCGACGAGCTCGAGTATATCCTTTACGCAGCTGAAATCTTTGCCCAGAACTCTGCACTGCTGCTTGATATTCTGTTCAGCAGTCATATCGAGGTAAATAGAGGGAGTTTCAACAACAGCGCCCATCTTTGAACGCGCGATGTCAAGCTCCGGAGAATTGTCCTTAACGCCGAAGAGCTCAAACGAGCCGCTGGATTTAAAGGCAACACCTGTTATGATACGAATAAAAGTTGTTTTACCAGCACCGTTCCTACCAACGAAACCGTAGATAGACCCCTTAGGAACGTGCATATTGATACCGTCAAGAGCCTTGAAAGCGTGATAGCGCTTACCAAGGTCCGCTGTCTGAATTACATATTCCATTTTATCAATCCTTATTCCCATTTATCGTTTTTGATTTAACAATGTTTTCTTAATAAAAAGGCGGCCATGCCATAAGCACGACCGCCTAAAGTCGCTGTTTAAATTATCAAAGGAAAATTATTCGTTGATCTTTGTAACAACGCCTGAACCAACTGTTCTACCACCCTCACGGATAGCGAAACGGAGACCTTCTTCGATAGCGATAGGAGTGATGAGCTCAACGTCCATAGCTACGTTATCGCCAGGCATACACATTTCCTTGTCAGCAGGAAGTGTAACAACACCAGTAACGTCAGTTGTTCTGAAGTAGAACTGAGGTCTGTAGTTGTTGAAGAAAGGAGTATGACGGCCGCCCTCTTCCTTCTTCAGTACGTAA
>ONMB01000047.1 GCA_900318825.1 uncultured Ruminococcus sp. | reverse complement strand
AATTCATTCAAATTCATTTCAACTACTCCTTTATTGTATTAATTTCAAATCATAAAGGTGCAGTCAGCTGATAACTAAATTACTCGGTACGGTCTGTTACCAGATCTCAGGACTGCACCGAGCAGTTACCTCGCGGCATCATCATAGTTATTCCTCCGTTATCCATATTATAGCTCAATTATACATTATCCGGCGAAGAATGTCAAGCTGAAACAGGATAACTTACCGCGGAACAGTATGAAAAATTTTAGCAGAAATGCAAAAAAGCCCTTGCAATTCTGTAAAAAAAGTGTTATTATGTTATATAAGGAGGCAGTTTTATGAAAAAACTTTTTTCAGTTATATTTATGAACTTCTTTGGCTATGACCTGATAATCTTCATAGCAGCCGTCCTTACCGGAGTTATTTACTATAAACTGCGCGAATCAGCGGACAAGCTGTACAATAAAATGCACCTGACGGTCTACGTTCCCGACGGCGGTGCTTCCGGCAAAGAAGCCGAGAACGATATCTCCGTCATACGCGAGACCGATATCGTTACTATGAGAAATCAGACCGGCAAGCTATATTCGATATTCGTCAATATGACCGGTATCTTCCCCCTTCTCGGTATCCTCGGAACCGTAGTTTCACTGCTCGGACTCGTTGCCGATGACACAAACGTCACAGGCAACTTTTACGGCGCTCTCACTTCGACCTTCTGGGGACTCGTCTTTGCTATCACCTTCAAGTTTATGGACGGTATCATTTCCGCTAAGATAGAGGACAACGAAAAGACTGTCGCTCTTTATCTCGACCGCAACAACTCCCGTGACAGGAATACTCCCGCTTCATCTGTGAAGGAAACTTCGCCTGTCGAAGTGCTGTCGCCTGTTCAGTCAGATACGGCACAATCTGATACGCAGGAAACAGTTTCTGAGATAATCATAAACGACAGGGACTCAGTCGCGGAGATACTGAAAGCCCTCAACCGCGGAGATAACAAGTAATGGGCGGCTTTCACAAGAGCAAGGGCATAGTCATCGAGTTAACCGCCCTGCTGGACGTAATAATGATAATGCTGTTCTGGGTAATGCTTAACGTTCAGGACAACAGTGAACAAACTAAAGCCGAAGCTCAGCAGCAGGTCGCGGAAGCACAGCAGGAACTCGAAAACGTCCGCTCCGAAACTGACGCTGAGATAGCCCGCATATGGCAGAAGGCTGAGGATATCAACAGAGAAGCCGCCGCAAATCAACAGGCTCTGCTCGGCTATGAACAGGGTATGCTGGTCACTTTGAGTATCAAGTACGACACAGACGGCATGCTCTATGTATCCGACTATCAGGATCAGCTCGGCAAGGCTTCGATGGACTCTGAAAAAGATATCTATGATATTATCGTCTCATCTATCGAAAAGGCAGGTCTAAAGCAGGACGACGTTATCCTCTGCGCACTTGTCTATGACAGCGAGAATTCGCTCTATAAACACGTTACAAAAGTCAAGAAAGCTGTTGAGGACGTAAGAGGCGTCTACGGCAGCCTGTATTGCACTTATATTGATACTTCAAAATGAAAGGAAGAGGTCTACTATGGCAAATCCAAACTCAAAAAAGGGTGCTAAAACTCCCGCACCAAAAGAAAAAGTCGTTGTTAAGAAGAGAGGCGGCTGTGTAGTCGTAATCATCATTCTTATCCTCCTCGCATTGCTCGCCCTTCTGCTGGGCTTCCACTTCGGTTGGTGGGGCAAAGGCGACGGTGACGGAGACGGCGACGGAAAGTCCAAGAGCTCCGGTCAGTCTACAACAGATATTGACAAGTCTGCTCAGACCGATGTCTATGTGACAGTTTCAGGTGCAAAATATATGTATGAGAACAATTCGATCGAGATCGAGGATCTTGTAAACAAGATCGCAGACGTTGAAGGCAAGGCTCTCGTACACATCACAGACGACAGTGCTACCGACAGTGCAATGAACGAGCTCAAGAACGCTCTCGATAACGCTAAGTTGACTTATATAGTTGAGGAAGAAGCCTCTTCTGACACAACTGCTTCAACCTGAATACAGCGATAAGCCGGAGATTTTTCTCCGGCTTATCTTTTGGAGTTGTTGTTGCATTTTTCGGATTTTTATGCTACAATATAAGGTGATACTTCGGGAAAGGAGGCGTTTTAATGGGTGATGCTGATGATATAATAAACGCAGTGATGAATGATGAAAAGCTCCGTGAAAGCCGGATATTCCGCGGAGAAGTCTACCGCGACCAGCCTATACTCAGACGTGCCTCCGAGCTTGCACGACCGGCTGTCCCCGCAAAAATCAAAGAAATGAGAAGTCTCGCCTATACGCCGGAAGCCTACTGGAAAACCTCCGCTTGGCTCTTCAGGACTCAGGGACTATTTATGGCTGACTACACCGACGACCAGCCCTGCTGCGAGGATTTCACTGCTTATTACCCGACTTACCGCGACCTCTCCGTCGAACAGCTCCGCGGCTATTTTACCTGGAGAACGGCGTTCAGAAAAGGCTCAGCTCCGGAAGCTCCGCAGCCTTTTATCATTCTTTATATGTTCGAGCTGATAAATCAGATAGGTGTAAATTCCCCTGCTGATGGCGCCGAGCTGTTCAGAAGGCTCCTTGAAGCCTACGCTGATCTCGGAACTGATATTTCACGATTTGGACACCGCTGGCTGAATGATTACGCTGTCTATTACGGGCTCCCGCCTGAACTGCTTGCCGATACGCCCGAAAGCTCTTTTGACAGCGCTGTGCTCACCCTCATAAACTGGGATTCAGCAGATAGTGAAAGTCTATATAAGGCTATATCACGTCTTTCAGCCTATCCGATCGAGAGCTCTGCGTTCTACGCTCAGGAACCTGAGCTCTTCCGTAAAGCTGTATGCCGCGTATTTGTAAGGCTCTCGGAGCACTTCGAGACTCACAGGAAAAATTCTCTTTGTGACAAGCTGTTCGGCAAGCTCGTCGAAATGAAGTACCGAATGTTTGAATCGGCTGTTTTCTTCGACACCGAGCCGCTCAGGAACTGCGAGTACACTTTCTGCGATATTCACAGCTACTCCTGCCGCAAAGGCATCTGGTACTGCACTAAACTCCGCGGCAACCGTGGCAGAAACAAGCCTCTCGGCGAGCTCGTCAGGACAGTTGACAGTCTACTCCGTGAACTGACAGGCAGATACCATAAAATCTCCGTCGGTGTGACGTCAAAAAGCACCATTACTCTCGCTCAGAAAGAGCTGACCGCGCTCCTTGCAGAAGAAAAGTCGAAAGAAGTCATCAGGATAGATATCGACCTCTCAGCTCTTGAAGATATACGTTCGGCAGCTGCAAGGACCTGCGAAAAACTCATAGTCGATGAGGAAGCAGAAGTGGTGAATATCCCAGAAACACCAGCCGCTCCTACGGAAACCGCCGCTGACACGCCGAATGATGATACTCCGCTCAATGAAGCCGAAAGTGCTTTTCTCTCCGCACTTATTGCCGGAGGTGACTGGAAAGCCTGTGCGAAAGCTCACTCTGCACTCCCGGCTATACTTGCTGACTCGATAAACGAAAAGCTCTTTGACGAATTCGGCGACACAGTCATTGATTTTTCAGGCGACACTCCCCTCCTTATCGAGGATTACGCCGACGAGCTCAGCAACTATTTAAGAAAGAGTGATAGATAATGAGAATACCCAAAAGGATCGCCTCGGCGGTCATAAACTCCCTTAAAGGCGGAGTTGTTCCGCGAACAGGTCTGCCATATATCACGGTAGGGCGTGAAAAGGAGATCGAAGCTCTCCTGCGAGACGTTGATATCATCTCAGACGGAGGCGCTTCATTCAGGTTCATCGTCGGTAAGTACGGCAGCGGCAAGAGCTTTATGCTCCAGACTATCCGCAGTCACGTTATGGACAGGAACTTCGTTGTTGTTGACGCTGACCTCTCCCCGGAACGCCGCCTTCAGGGCTCAAAGGGACAGGGGCTCGCCACCTACAAGGAGCTCATACGCAATATGTCTACAAAAACACGCCCGGACGGCGGAGCTCTAACTCTCATACTCGATCGCTGGATAAGCAATATCCAGTCCGAAACTGCCACTGAGACCAGTCTCGATGACAGCTCCCCCGAATTTACCAAGGCTGTTGAAAAGCGGATATTCGCAGTTGTGAACGAGCTCAGTGAAATGGTACACGGCTTCGATTTTGCAAAGCTGCTCACTATGTACTACCGGGCAGCCGTCAGCGGCGACGACGAGTCAAAGAACAAGGTCGTGAAATGGTTCAGAGGCGAGTACGCTACAAAGACCGAAGCAAAATCAGAGCTCGGCGTAAACATTATCATCACCGATGACGACTGGTACGAATACATCAAGCTGTTTGCGGCTTTCCTGAAACGCGCCGGCTACAACGGTATGCTCGTTCTCATAGACGAGCTTGTGAACATCTACAAGATACCCAACAGTATCACAAGGCAGTATAACTACGAAAAGATACTCACAATGTATAACGATACGCTTCAGGGCAAGGCTTCTCACCTCGGTATCATTATGGGCGGAACTCCCCAGTGTATCGAGGATACACGGCGCGGAGTGTACAGCTACGAGGCTCTGCGTTCAAGACTCGCGGACAGCAGGTTCAGCAGCGGAGACCTGACCGATATGATGGCGCCTGTTATCAGACTTGTGCCGCTCACATATGAGGAAATGCTCGTGCTAACCGAAAAGCTCGCCGATATCCACGCACAGCTCTTCGACTACCAGCAGAAGATAACTCAGGATGAAATGATAGCCTTCTTACAGGCTGAATTCGGGCGAATAGGAGCTGATTCGCACATTACGCCGCGTGAAGTGATACGCGACTTTATAGCCGTGCTCGACATTTCACTCCAGAACCCCAGCCGTACTATCGCTGAGGTGATAGGTACAGTAGCAGTACCTCAGCCGTCACCTTCCTCAGCCGAAAATGATGACGAATTTGCAGAATTTGAAATATAAGGAGAATTAATATGCTGTTTATTTGCTATCCCAAATGTACGACCTGCCAGAAGGCTCAGAAGTGGCTCGATGCCAACGGGATCAAGTACGAACTCCGTAATATCAAGGAGAATAACCCGACTTATGAGGAACTCAGCCAGTGGCACAATGCAAGCGGTCAGCCGCTGAAAAAGTTCTTCAACACAAGCGGTATGCTTTACCGTTCGCTCGAACTCAAGGACAAGCTGCCGGGAATGTCTGACGAGGAACAGCTCAGGCTTCTCGCCACGGACGGTATGCTCGTGAAGCGTCCGCTGCTCATCGACGGCGACCGCGTTTTTATCGGCTTCAAGGAAAAGGAATGGGAAACTCTTCTCTGATATCACGCGTAAGGAGGAAGAAAAATGGATATTTTCAGCAGATATGCGCCGTTCATACAGGACTTTATCTACCGCAATAACTGGGAGTCCCTGCGCGCAATACAGGCAGCTGCCGGCGACGCTATATTCAATACTGACGAAAATGTCCTGCTTTCCGCATCGACCGCTTCCGGCAAGACCGAAGCCGCATTCTTCCCTATCCTGACTCTGTTTTCGGAAGCTCCTCCGCGCTCGGTCGGTGCGATCTACATCGGACCGCTGAAAGCTCTTATAAATGACCAGTTCTCGCGTCTGACAGAGCTCTGTGAAGAAGCTGATATCCCAGTCTGGCACTGGCACGGCGACGTTGCGCAGTCCCACAAGGGCAAAATGCTCAAGAAGCCGTCCGGCATACTCCAGATCACCCCGGAGTCTCTCGAGGCAATGCTGCTCCGCAAGCACTCCATAATACCAAAGCTCTTCGGCGACCTGCGGTTTATCGTCATTGACGAAGTCCACTCGCTCATGCGCGGCGACCGCGGCGGTCAGACTCTCTGTCTCATTGAACGACTTGCAGCGCTCGCAGGTGTAAATCCGCGAAGGATAGGACTTTCTGCAACTATCGGCGACCTCGAAGCAACAGGAAAATTTCTCGCCTCCGGTACCGGCAGGGGCACCATCATTCCGCGCATAGAAGCCAAAGGTGCAAAGTGGCGGCTCTCTATGGAGCATTTCTACATCAGCCAGCAGGACCAGAACGACAGCGATTCCCCCGGAGAAGCCCTCGACGTTCTCGACAACGCTACCGACACGGCTCCGGCAAACGCTGACGCCGGCATGGGCTACATCTTTGAGCATACGAAGGGCAAAAAATGCCTTGTTTTTGTCAATTCGCGCGAGGAATGCGAGGCTGTCACGACAACTCTACGCTCATACTGCGAGGCAAATCACGAGCCCGACCGTTTCCTTATACATCACGGTAACCTCTCCTCCGCATACCGTGAAACTGCCGAAGCTGCCATGAAGGACGACGACATTTTTATGACGACCTGCACCACAGCTACCCTCGAGCTCGGCATCGACATCGGTAGGCTCGAACGTGCCTTTCAGATAGATGCGCCGTTCACAGTTTCGTCCTTCCTGCAAAGAATGGGCAGGACCGGCAGACGCGATCTGCCGCCGGAAATGTGGTTCGTTATCCGCGAAGAACTGCCGGAACCACGTTCGCTGCTCCCTGAAACTATCCCGTGGAAGCTCCTGCAAGGCATCGCGCTGATACAGGTCTACCTCGAAGAACGCTGGGTAGAGCCGCCGAAGCTCGACCGGCTGCCGTTCTCTCTGCTCTACCACCAGACAATGAGCACGCTCGCTTCAAACGGCGAACTCACACCGGCTGAGCTGGCTTCAAAGGTGCTCCGGCTCCAGTACTTTCACCGCATAACGAAGGACGATTACCGGGTACTGCTCCGCCACCTCCTCGAGACCGACCATATACAGCGAACCGATGAAGGCGGTCTGATAGTCGGACTCGCCGGTGAACGTATCATCAACAGCTTCAAGTTTTACGCTGTATTTCAGGAGAACGAGGAGTACACCGTCCGCTGGGACTCTCAGGAGCTCGGCACGATCGTTATGCCGCCGCCTGTCGGAGAAAAGGTAGCTATCGCCGGTCATGTGTGGATCGTCGAAGAACTTGACCACAAGCGCAGAACTGTCTATGTTTCGCAGATCAAGGGCAAAGTTCCGGCTTATTTCGGAGACTGCGCCGGTGACATCAATACAAAGATACTCGAACGTATGCGGCTGGTACTTGCGGAAGATAAGTCCTACCCATACCTGATGAAAAACGCCGTAAAACGCCTTGCACAAGCGCGTTCCACGGCCGCGAATGCCGGTCTGACCGACTATCCGCTTATATGTCTCGGCGGAAATATGTGGTGTCTGCTGCCGTGGCTGGGAAGCTACGCGTTTCTCGCAATGGAGCGCTTTCTCAAGATAAAATGCGGCGATCAGCTCGGACTGCGCGGTATGGACTCCTCACGCCCGTACTTTATCCAGTTCACGATGAAAACTTCGCCTGAGGATTTTTTCCGGATACTCGCAGCAGAAGCTGCAAAGGAATTTGACCCGCTCGAACTCGTTTACCCGAACGAAGTTCCGCTGTTTGAGAAGTACGACGAATACCTCCCGCCTGAGCTCATACGAAAGGGCTTTGCTTACGGCATTCTCGACATAAGCGGTATGAAGGAACGTATCCGCGAATGGGCTGATAAATACATATAAAAACCGTCCTCGTATGAGGACGGTTTACTGTTATTCAGCTGCTTTTCCTGAAATTATTGTCCGTAAGGATACGGGCGAAAATGAGTCCGAGCGGAAGTGCCATAACGATGAGAGCTGCTTTGCACAGCCAGAGCGAACCTGTCGCAATATCGCTGCAGCCAAGGTAATAGATGCCTTTGTACATGAACATTCCCGGTACCATTATAACTATTGACGGAACTGTCAGCGATATACGCGGATAGCCGATGTGTTTCTTGAGAAGTGATGCAAGAAGTCCAGCTGTGAGAGCTCCGGCAAATGCTGCTGCCGGAACCGGTATTTCAGTAAAATCAATGAGTTCAAGCCGCAGCGTATTGGCTATCATGCCAATGCAGCCAGCTGTAACTGCCATTTTTCTCTTGCTGTTGAACAGGAACGAAAAGCCGTAAACGCCGCAGAAGCTGCATATCAGCCTGAAAATGAGCTTTAATCCGTCAGATAGCTCCTGTTCCTTGAATTCTGAGGGGTGATAACTGAATATCCATGCCATCATTGAACCGGTAAGAGTTGCCATTGTTATTATCAGAAGAGCGTATGTCAGTCGTTCGAGTCCGGAACGTATATCGAGCTTTGCAAGGTCGATACCGCCGGTTATCAGCGGAAATCCCGGTATTATGAACAGCATCGAGCATATGTACCCTGCCTGATGAACGACCGAAACATCAAACATAGCCTCCGCGAGCTTCATCAGCATAACATAAGCTGTACAGGCAGCTGCAACGCCAGCTGTGACATTTGCAAGGAGAGTTACATGGCGCTCAAGAAGTTTTTTTCTTACGAACTGTCCGGTGCCTGCACCAAAGAATGCAAGTATCATTTCTATCGGACCGCCGCCGAGAAGAAACGTAAATGCGCAGCACGCAAGGGCAGAAGCAAGGGCAAGGTTTATCGCCTTGTAATTCGCTGGCATTTTCTGAAATTTGTCGAGTATCCGGTGAAACTGAGCAATTGAATACTTACCGGCTCTCTCCTGAAAGCCGTCCGCGAAATTCTCGAGCTCATTGAGCTTATCGGTATTGATGCCGGTATTGCTCAGTGAAAGAGCGTTTGTGTATATCTCGCCGTTTTCGATGCAGGTGTACTCAATGGACATAAGTCCGATATCTGCAACGCAGTCGACGCCAAGAGCGCGCGATATCTTGTTCATTGACGCACGGACTCTCCACGCACTCGTTCCGACAGAAAGCATCATTGAACCAAGCCGTCCCACAAGCGAGGCTTTTTCCCTGAGCGAAGCCTTTATCGCCGGAACGCTGCTCTCGTCATTGATGATGTCGTGCCAGTCGATCGACATATGCTGTTTTCTGAATTTACTCATCTCGTCACTCCAAAACGCTCAGCGGTACAGCGCAAAGCAAAAAATTTCTGGCAGTTTATCTCTGCCGGAAATCAATTATACCACATTGTTATAATAATATCAAGTGCATATTATGAATTTTTTGAAAATACCGCTCTTTTCTGCAAGATCAGGTCAAATACGTTTATCTGACCGTTGCCGTCAAGGTCGGCTCCTGAAAGCTGCTCCGGCAGAAGAGTGTTCCTGCCGATGAGAAAGCGCTGCAATAAAACGGTATCGGCAATAGTTACCTCGCCGTCACCGTTGAGGTCGCCGGTCTCAGGAACGTTCTGCGGCTTTTCTACCGCAAATCCGGACTCTACGAGCTTGTAGACCTCGCCGCTCGTATCGCTTGCCTCTATTGAGTAGATATAGTCGCCGAACTCGAGCTGCCCGAAGTGCAGTATATTGTCAAAATACACCGATAGGTCGTATGTATTGGTCATAGGGAAAGCCTCACCGTACTGCGCTGTCGGAACATACTCGCTGTCGTAAACTCCTCCCCATACCTTGGATATAGGCAGAGCCGATGTGATCTTGCCGTTTATGATGAAATATTTTCCGTATTCGAGAACTCCGCTCGGGATAGTTTCATCGCTTATCGTCATATCGGAGCTTACTTCGACAACCCTCGTAATGTATTCAACAGAACAATAACCCTTCACACCGTTGTACTCAACGTGTGCCCAGACACCGTTGTCCTTGGTAACGTTGAACTTTGCGCCTGCCGGTATCTTCCCGACAATGTCGAACTGTGTTCCGTGACCGCTGCGGATATTCAGGTAGTTATCAACATTTTTAGTCGTATATACACCGGCGTTTGCGTCCATGCAGGTACATTCATCTGACGGCGGTGCATCAATGCTTCCGGAAAGGAATTCGAGCGGATCGTAGTAAGTAATTGTAGGCCAGCTGTTTATAAGGTGGTCGCAGATACCGAAGTGCAGGTGCGGACCGGTCGAAACACCGGTACTTCCCACCTTTGCAAGAACATCAGCCCTGTGAACGAACT
>ONMB01000035.1 GCA_900318825.1 uncultured Ruminococcus sp. | reverse complement strand
AGCCGGCTGCAAACGCTAAGGAAGCTGTACAGTGGCTGTACTTCGGATACCTCGCAGCAGTCAAGGAGCAGAACGGTGCTGCTATGTCCCTCGGACGTACTTCCACTTTCCTCGACATCTATATCCAGCGTGACCTCGAGCGTGGTATCCTCACTGAGGAACAGGCTCAGGAGCTCATCGACCACTTCATTATGAAGCTCCGTATCGTCAAGTTCGCGCGTACTCCCGAGTACAATTCTCTCTTCTCCGGCGATCCTACTTGGATCACAGAGTCTATCGGCGGCGTTGACGTTGACGGTCACCACCTCGTTACAAAGAACAGCTTCCGTTACCTCCACACTCTTGAGAACCTCGGAACTGCTCCGGAACCGAATATGACTATCCTCTGGTCAACAAAGCTCCCGAGGAAGTTCAAGGAATACTGCGCTAAGATGTCCATCAAGACCTCCTCTATCCAGTACGAGAACGACGATATGATGCGTGTTATCCACGGTGATGACTACGCTATCGCCTGCTGCGTATCTTCAATGGTAGTCGGCAAGGAAATGCAGTTCTTCGGTGCAAGAGCCAACCTCGCAAAGTGCCTCCTCTACGCTATAAACGGCGGTGTCGATGAGAGACTCGGAATTCAGGTAGGTCCTAAGTACCGCCCTGTTGACAGCGAGTATCTCGACTTTGATGACGTATGGGAAAAGTACATGGATATGATGGAGTGGCTTGCAGGTCTCTATGTAAACACCCTCAACGTTATCCACTATATGCACGATAAGTACAGCTATGAGAGACTCCAGATGGCTCTCCACGACAGAGACGTAAAGCGCTACTTTGCAACAGGTATCGCAGGTCTTTCAGTCGTTGCAGACTCTCTCTCAGCTATCAAGTACGCTAAGGTAAAGCCTATCCGCAAGGATATCGAGATCAAGGACAAGGCTGGCAATGTCGTTGATGTTGCCAAGAACGTTGTTGTTGACTACGAGATAGAGGGAGACTTCCCCAAGTACGGCAACAACGATGACCGCGTTGACCAGATGGCTGTAACAGTTGTCCGCACATTTATGGAGAAGATCAAGAAGCACCACACCTACCGCGACGGTGTTCCCACAATGTCTATCCTCACCATTACTTCAAACGTTGTTTACGGTAAGAAGACCGGTAACACTCCTGACGGCAGAAAGCAGGGTGTTCCGCTCGCTCCCGGAGCTAACCCGATGCACGGCAGAGATACTCACGGCGCAGTAGCTTCGCTCTCATCAGTCGCAAAGCTCCCCTTCCGTCACGCTCAGGACGGTATCTCCAATACATTCTCCATTATCCCGAACGCTCTCGGAAAGGATATGGACGTATTTATGGGCGATCTCGACCTCGATAAGCTCAAGGGTGAAGAATAATGCTCGAATCCAATATCAAAGGCAAGGCAGACTCTCCTGAAGAGCTCGCTGAACTCATTGACCAGCTTATGTCACAGGGAACTGGTCATATAAATATTTTCCCCGAAGAAAACAGCGGAGGTCTCAAGGTAGAGACCGTGAACAGTACTGACTGCGGCGTCAAGGGCGCCTGCTGTCAGCCGACTGAGGATGCTGTTGATGAAGACGACGAATTATAAACAGGAGGTAAATTATGGATAATCAGAAACAGGTCGACAACCTCATTGAACTTCTCGACGGTTATGTTGAAAAAGGCGGTCACCACCTCAATGTAAACGTTTTCACACGCGAAACTCTCCTCGACGCTCAGGCTCACCCTGAAAAGTACCCTCAGCTCACAGTAAGAGTTTCAGGATATGCAGTTAACTTCGTCAAGCTCACCAAGGAGCAGCAGGACGATGTTATCTCCCGTACTTTCCACGCTAACCTCTAATACATCATAATACATCTCGCTTGCCGCAGACCAAAAGTCTGCGGCATTTCTCTTTGCTTTACCTACAAACATAGTATTTTTGTAGGATTTGTCAGTTTTAACATAAAAAAATCGTGCAACTTATCACGCTTTTGTCAATTGAAAACTCCGCGTACCTATGGTATAATATTATTGTTAAGCTGTATAGCTCCAATTTTCTATACCAAGCAATAGGAACGACAAAAGGAGAATTATATGAAGATCTCGACTAAAGGAAGATATGCGCTCAGAATGATCTACGACCTCGCTCTACATAACGAGGACGGCTTCGTTTCATTGAAGGATATTGCTGACCGCCAGAATATTTCAAAAAAATACCTCGAACAGATTGTTCCGCTCCTAAACAGAAGCGGTATCCTCAAAACTAACCGCGGCAACCGCGGCGGCTATATGCTCGCACACAGCCCTTCTGAATGTACCGTCGGCGATATTCTCAGAGCGACCGAAGGAAGTCTCGCACCGGTATCCTGTCTCGAATTCGAGCCCAATGAATGTCCCCGCGTTGCAGAGTGCTCCACGCTCTATATCTGGGAAGGTCTCTACAAAGCTGTTAACGACTACCTCGACAGTATCACTATCCAGGACATCATCGAAAAAAACACCGCCGGCGGCGACTACTGCATATAAGAAATTAACGTTCACTGTTAATTGAAAAGCCGCTTTAAATTAGGAGGTTTTTGATCAGTGAAAGTATTAAAGATCGCTTTAATTCTAATATGTAACATACTATATTCGCTATTCTTGGAAGTATATTGGTTAGCATATTACGGAGAATTATGCGCTTCCGGTTCAATTATATTTGCAAATTCATTACAACACACCTTTTGGAAGTTTACCCCGATTTTTGTTGCACTAATTGCCGGCTTAGGAATATTTGAAAACACTTTATTATTTAAAAAAAAGCGAAACAGCGGCGACAAGGAGAAAAAATGGACTGTTGTATATGTTATCAGCATAATAGTTCTTTCGCTCCCTGCAATTATAGGATTAATAGATTTTGCGGAATATCTGATATATGGAGATAGATTGTATAACAAATGAATATAATAAACATCCCCCGGCAGAGCCGGGGGTTTTTCCGTAAACGCCACATAAAGCAAATTGAGGAAAAACTCCCGTGGGAGCTTTTCCTCAATGAATTCAGCTATTAATTAGATCTTATCAGTCAAACATGGGAGTTGAGAGGTAACGCTCACCGGTATCAGGGAGAAGAGCTACGATAGTCTTGCCCTTGTTCTCGGGGCGCTTAGCGAGCTGGATAGCTGCCCATACTGCTGCACCGGAGGATATACCAACAAGTACGCCCTCAGTTCTTGCAACATTTCTGCCTGCTGCAAAAGCGTCCTCGTTGCTTACAGCGATTATCTCGTCATAGATCTTTGTATTAAGAGTCTCAGGAACGAAGCCTGCACCGATACCCTGTATCTTGTGAGGACCTGCTGTACCCTCAGAAAGCACGGGTGAACCCTTGGGCTCAACTGCAACGATCTTGACATCAGGATTTTTGGACTTGAGGTATGCACCGACGCCGCTGATAGTACCGCCTGTACCTACGCCAGCTACAAAAATGTCAACGTTTCCGTCAGTATCGTTCCAAATCTCAACACCTGTGGTCTTTTCGTGAGCAGCAGGGTTAGCAGGGTTAGTGAACTGAGAGGGGATAAAGCTGTTGGGTATCTCGTTAGCGAGCTCCTGAGCCTTTTCGATAGCGCCCTTCATGCCCTTTGAGCCGTCAGTCAGAACGAGTTCTGCACCGTAAGCCTTCATGAGGTTGCGGCGCTCGATACTCATTGTCTCGGGCATAGCAATGATAAGACGGTAGCCTCTTGCAGCTGCAACAGAAGCAAGACCGATACCTGTATTACCGCTGGTAGGCTCGATGATAACGCTGCCGGGCTTGAGAACTCCCTTCTGCTCAGCATCATCTATCATAGCCTTGGCAACTCTGTCCTTAACGCTGCCTGCGGGATTGAAAAACTCGAGCTTTGCAACTATTTTTGCGCCGAGCTCTTCATTTTTTTCGAGGTTTGCGAGTTCGAGAAGCGGTGTACCGCCGATAAGATCAGTAATTGTATTCTTAATGCTCATAATAAATCTACTCCTTTAAAAATGTAATATAAATATGTTCGTTTACAGGCTATTGTTTCAACATCGTTTATTTGCAATACCCATAGTAACTGCCTCCGTATATCAACTATATTTCCTATCTGATTGGTATGTTTATATTATATCACCACATTCTCCTTTTGTCAAGGGCTTTTTTGAAAAAAATATGCCGGAAATATCAAAAGCGTCCGGAGACTTGTCCGGACGCCTTGACGTTATTAGTTCTTGGAAGCTGTTCCTACCTCAGGAGCATTTGCTATGTCTGCGAAATCGCCGCAAGCCTTTACCTTCTGGCACTCAAGCGCATTTGAATCATATGAGAACCACATCATAAGTGCAGCTGCACCAGGGTTGTTCTTGATATTGATGTAGTAATCAATAGTGTCGCCGGGCTTTGCAGATACGTTGTCAGCATAGACTGTAACGCCATCTGAAGTTACGTTCTGAGGCTCAGCAGTACCGCCGATCTTTACAGAACCGTTGAGGATATTGAGCTTTCTGTTAAGGCTCTCGCCGTGAACAGTTGAAATATCGGGATCAATAGTTATAGGATACTCGCCGTCCGGGATACCGTCCTTGACCTTGAATGTGATCTTAACGAACTGTCCCTCGAACTTATAGTCAATATCCTTGTTGATATCGAACCAGAATATGTACTTGGAGTCTGTCTTGCTCTCATAGTTGCTTGTTTCGCCCTGAGTAGCCTCAGAAGCGGAAGAACCGCTCTCAGAACCGGCAGTAACCGCCTCTGTAACAGAAACTACCTTTGTAACAACAACTGATGATGTAGCCTCCTTGCCGTCAGCCTCAGTAACTATCTCACCTGAAGAATTAGTTACCTTTACGATCTCGGTAGCGGGCTGTCCGTCAGCCTCAGTGACATTTACCACCTCAGTTGCAGGCTGTCCGCTGGCACCTGTAACAATAACAGTTGCAGTGCTCTGCTGGGAAGCTGCCTCAGTTACAGCTGCTCTTGTAGGATCGGGAGCATTGAAGTCCATACCGTTGAAGGATACCTTGCCGTCCTCAGGAGTGATTACCTGGAAAGGAGCGGCAATCATATTACCGTCATCGTTGGTAACGATCTCGATATCGTCATCGCTTCCGACATCTGCTGTATTAACCTTTTTACTGCTGCTGCTTGAATCTGCACAGCCGACAAAAGAAGTCATAGCAACGCAGGTAAGAGCTGCAATAGCAATAAGTCTCTGCTTTAAAGTCTTCATTTCTGTAATTCCTTTCACTATACACTATGCCTGTTCCGGAAAGTGCTGCCCGGAGAGGCAAATATTGAACAATCTTAATGGCACAGCACGACTTGTACCATTACTTATTATACACAAGCCGCACCGATTTGTCAAGTCGCTTGTCACATCACGACCAATTTTTCACAAATAGTCACCCTGCATTCATTTCCCCGTCACTTTTCTGTCACCGAAACGTAGTTACAGCCTTTTTCAGCTTAGGCACACAGAACTCCAGCACAGCACAATACTTGTCAACGAGGGTTATGACGTAGGTCTCCTTGTAGCTGGGCATGGTGCGTGTCATCGGCCACATATGCTTCTCGATCATATCGCGTTCGAGCGGAGTTATATCGGTGAGTGCGGCAGCGTTTTCGGCAGCCAGCTGAGCGTGCATAGCGCTGTGGGAAAGCTGTCCCCTGCTGCGGCTGGAATTGTACTCCTTGCGGTCGTAATAGAAGAGGTCGTGGAGCAGACCGGCTCTTGCTGCGGACCTCGCATTGAGGTTCAGCTTGCGGCAGATGAGGTAGCTGTAATATGATACGTTCACACAGTGCTGGAAGCGTGTAGTCGATATATGGTGGGTTATCTGCTTCAGACCGTCGAGCTCCTCAGAGTCGATAAGGTCGCAGACAAGCGGATAATACCCGGTGAGGGAGAGCTCCTTGCGCGAACAAATTGCCCTAAGCATATCTTCACTCCTTCCGCGCAATACTTTATTGTATTATACTACATAAGGTCAAATAAATCAATAGCATTTCAAAAAAAATCATACATATGGTATAATTTTTCGCATTTTGGAAAGAATAACAGCGAGGTGATAAATATGAGCAAAAAGCCCAAAGAGATACCCGTTCCTGAACCCAAGCCGGACGAGCTGGAATTCCCGTCCGCGAGCTGGGGCGATATGACGGGACTTATCCCTACTCCTGCCGAGGACGAGCACCAGCGCAGTTCATACGGGGACATCGTCCCCTATCTTGCTGACGACAGCCGCGCCTGAGCTCTGGCAGACAAAAAGCTCCTCCCGGAAATCCGGAAGGAGCTTTGTTACTTAGCTTATATTCAATTCAAAGATCAAACGCAGCCCTGAGCCTTCATAGCCTCTGCAACCTTGAGGAAGCCAGCGATATTAGCACCAGCCATGTAGTTGCCAGCCATGCCGTACTCCTTAGCAGCCTCATCACAAGCCTTGAAGATGGACTTCATGATGTTGTGGAGCTTCTCGTCAACCTCTTCAAATGTCCAGCTGAGTCTCTCGCTGTTCTGGCTCATTTCGAGACCGGAAGTAGCAACACCGCCTGCATTAGCAGCCTTAGCAGGACCATAGAGGATACCATTGCTGAGGTATGTCTCGATAGCCTCAGGAGTTGAAGGCATATTAGCGCCCTCAGCTACTGCGAAACCGCCGTTAGCAACGATTGCCTTAGCACCGTCACCGTTGATCTCGTTCTGTGTAGCGCAAGGAAGAGCGATATCGAGCTTGATGTCGCCAGCATTGCACTTGAGTGTCCAAACGCTGCCCTCGTGGTACTCAGCATTCTTGTGTGAAGTTCTGCCAACATATTCCTTGATACGTCCGCGCTCAACCTCCTTGATCTGACGAACAACTGCGAGATCAATTCCGTCGGGATCGTATACATAACCGTTTGAGTCAGAAACAGTAACTACCTTAGCACCGTACTGTGTAGCCTTCTGTGTAGCGTAGATAGCAACGTTACCGGAACCGGAGATAACAACTGTCTTGCCCTCGAAGCTCTTGCCGTTAGCCTGGAGCATCTCGTTTGTGAAGTAGCAGAGACCGTAACCAGTAGCCTCTGTTCTTGCGAGTGAACCGCCGTATGTAAGGCCCTTACCTGTGAGAACGCCAACGAACTCGTTGCGGATTCTCTTGTACTGACCGAACATGAAGCCGATCTCACGAGCGCCTGTTCCGATATCACCAGCAGGAACGTCGCAGTCTGCACCGATGTGCTTGCAGAGCTCTGTCATGAAGCTCTGGCAGAAACGCATAACCTCAGCGTCTGACTTGCCCTTAGGATCGAAGTCAGAACCGCCCTTACCGCCGCCCATAGGGAGTGTTGTAAGGCTGTTCTTGAATACCTGCTCAAAGCCGAGGAACTTGATTATTCCGAGATATACTGAAGGGTGGAGTCTGATACCGCCCTTGTAAGGTCCGATAGCAGAGTTGAACTGTACTCTGAAGCCTCTGTTTACCTGAACCTTGCCATTGTCGTCAACCCAGGGAACACGGAACATGATCTGTCTCTCAGGCTCTACGATACGCTCAAAAACGCCTGCATCTATGAGATCCTGTCTCTTTTCAGCAACGGGCTCGAGAGTCTCGAGAACTTCTGTAACAGCCTGAATGAACTCGGGCTCGCCGGGATTTCTTTTTTCAACTCTTCCTAAAAGATCGATGAGATACTGATTTTTTAACGCCATTGTTAAAAAACCTCCTTTATAAAATTCTGCTTTCGCAGTTCAAAATCAATTATACCACTATGTTCCGGATTTTTCAAGAGGTGTTAGCCTGATTTTACACATTTGTGCAATTTGTACAATAATAATCGCGACTGCTTCAGGCTCTTTCCTCTGAGGCGAGATACTCGCTTGCAAGATACAGCGAGCCGCATATGACCGCTACGCCGTTTTCGGCGAGGGCACGTTCCTTTGCTTTTGCAGCGCACTCGGCAAGACTGCCGGTAACGGTCTCCGTGTAGAACGAAGCTATGTCCGCGATAGTCTCCGCCGGAACGCTGTTCGGTGCAAAGCCGTCCACAGCGTAAACTGTGTCCGCACAGCCGGCTACCGACTTAACACACTCAACATAGTCCTTGGAATCGACCATTCCCATTACCGCAAATATTTTCTTTCCGCGGCTGCTCAGGTACATCAGCATCATCGTCAGTGCCGCTACGCCTGCCGGATTGTGACCGCCGTCAACGAGCACAGGCGGTTCGCCGTCGATATACTGCAAACGTGCGCGCACCTGAGTATTCTCTATCGCCCTGATGATGCTGCCGTCGCTGACCTCAAAACCCTTGCTTCTCAGGTAAAGACAGGCTGTTATGGCAGTCTGCGCGTTGTAGAGCTGGTGGACGCCCGGCATCGAAGGTCTGAGCCTTACTCCGCGGTAATAGAATGACGAGAACATTCCCCCGTCACCGTAGGGGCGGCAGGGCTCCGGCTCAATGTACTCGGCTCCAACGCTCTCTGCCTTGTTCCGCACGAGCTCGATCACGCTGTCCGGGTTATCCTGCGCGAGCACTACTGCCGAGCCCTTTTTGATTATGCCGGCTTTCTGTGCAGCTATCTCCTCGACGGTCTTTCCGAGAATTGCCGTGTGGTCGAGCGATATCGACGTTATCACCGAAACGAGCGGCGGCGGTATGATGTTCGTCGAGTCAAGGAGGCCGCCTATTCCGGTCTCGAAAACGACCACGTCGCACTTTTCCCTCTCGAACCACAGCAGTGCTATCGCCATTGTTATCTCGAACTGCGAGTAAGGCTTGTCGCCGACGACTGACTTCACTCTTTCCGCCATCTCACACAGGGACTTTTCGTCTATCTCCTGACCGTTTATCCTGATGCGGTCGGTGTATCTGAGGACGAACGGCGATGTGAACTGTCCCGTCCTGTAACCGGCGTCGATGAGGGCGTTGGAGATAAACTCGAGAGTCGAGCCCTTGCCGTTAGTGCCGGCGATGTGAACGAATTTCAGCCTTTTCTCCGGATCGCCTATCCTCTCAGCAAGCTCCTCCGCACGGGAAAGGTCAGTTATCCTGCCGCCGGACTTCGTATAGCTGTCCACAAAGTCCATACATTCTTTAATATCCATTTTTTCTCCTTGCACGTCAAAGGGACGATGAGTCTCACCGTCCCTGAGTTTATTATGTCAATACGGGCTGTCCTGGGACTCTGCCTTTGCAACAGCCTCTTCCAGCGACATTCCTGCAAATTCCTGCGCTGAGAAGATACGTCCGGACTTCCTGTCGCTAACGAAAGCTCCCACAAGCACGCCTGGAAGAGCACTTTCCGGTGCATTGGGCGCCTTAGGTCCGCCGAGGTCTGTCCTGCACCAGCCCGGATCAGCAAGATTGAGCGTTATGTCAGTTCCCTGATACTTCAGACCGAGGTCTCTTGTGACCTTGTTGAGCGCAGCCTTTGCTCCTGAATAGCCAGCCTGCTCGGGCTCGAGGTCGATACCGCTCGTTGTGTTGACGATACGTCCGAAGCCCCTCTTCTCCATTGCCGGGAGGAAATGATAACAGATCATCATAGGAGCGGTCGTATTGATACGGAAGCTGATATCGTAATCAGAAGCCGGTGTTTTGAGGTATTCCGTCCTGTAAGCTATCTGGAGACCTGCATTGTTGAGAATGATATCGACAGGAGTTCCCTTAGCGTCGATCTCAGCACACATAGCCTCGATCTGTTCCGGTTCGGAGAGCTCCGCCTCAACACAGTAAGCCTCGACTCCGAGTGCCTTTACCTCGTTGAGAACCTCCTGACAATGCTCCTTGTTTCTGCTGTGCAGCACAAGGTTCACGCCCTGCTTTGCCATAAATACCGCAGAGAGTCTGCCAATTCCTCTGCTCGCGCCCGTGAGAAGCGCCCATTTGCCCTTGATGTCTGTCATGATTGAACCTCCTTTACCCGATCATTCAGCCGTGAACGGTGAGACCGTTCAGTAGCCGGATCAGTATTCGTAATCTATACAAGCACGGTCTGTCTTGACTGTGCCGATGAACTTTCCGAACTCAAGATGAGCCGGGTGCACCTGATATGCGTTCAGGTCTGCGATAGACTCAAAATCGCAGAGAAGAGAGATAGTGTAGTTGCTCTCGGGAGCCTCCTTTGAGTTGATGACTACCTCGCCTTTTTTCAGCTCCTTGACGTTTGCGATGACGTTGTCGAAGCGCTTCTTTGCCTCAAGAGCGTTCTCGTACTCGCTTCTTCCGTCAGCCTCTTTCAGCTTGAACATTACGATGTGCTTTATCATATCATTCACCTTCATTCAATTCATATACTTTTGATTTATAGGTCTTACTGCCGTCAAAGCGTGAGTATTCGCTGTATCCCGTGAAAGCAAGTCCGCATTTTTCCATTACCCTTGCAGAAGCGATGTTCTCAACGGCGCATTCACCTATGATATGCTTTGCTCCCTGACTGATGATGAAGTCTATCATGCACTTGGTAATTTCCGTGGTGTAGCCCCTGTTCCAGCAGTCAAAGCGGATATTGTAACCGAAAGACCATTTATCGCAGTCCATACGGTGACGCATACCGCCCGAACCTATCAGCAGTCCGTCGGACTTTCTGACAAATCCCCACTGATATTCATTTTCAAGGCCTTCCAGTGATTTGAGCCATGCCATTGAATCATCGGGAGAACGGTGGGTATTATAAGGCATATAGGTATTGACACGTTCGTCACCTGTCCATGCAAAAACGGCTTCCGCATCATCAACGGTAAGCGGACGGAGTATGAAACGTTCAGTTTCGAGTGTTGGTACTTTTAATATGCTCATAAGCCCTCCTCATTTCGTGAGTTCGTAGCTCTCGCAGATAAGTGAAAAAATCGTTTCAGTTTCGAGCGAACCGTCCAGCGGCAGACTTATCCAGTGCTGCTTGTTCATATGATAAGCCGGAAGCGCCTTTCGTTCGCCGGTAAGTATCTCACGGACAGCCGGTGTACACTTGACATTCAGTATATCTATGCTGCCGTCGCCGTCAAGACCGAGAGTCCTGCGCGGCACGTTCATTATTATGCCGTACCATTTGCGGTTGCCCTTGTGCCTGATGACGGCAGCGTCAGGAGTTTTCGCCCAGAGGTACTCCGGCTCTGTGCCGTACTGCTCCGAGACGTATGAAAATATCCTGTTTCTCATAATTCAATTCCGAGGGCGCCGTCCGCCGCGTTTTTATTTGAATGCAGCGATAGACTGCTCTATCTTAGCCATTTTCTCCTGAGCCTTTGCCAGCTTAGCCTTTTCAGCCTCGATGAGCTGTGCCGGTGCCTTAGCGATAAAGCCCTGATTATTGAGCTTTCCGCTGAGGAAGTCGATGTCCTTCTGTACCTTTGCCTTTTCCTTTTCGAGACGTGCTATCTCCTTATCCTTGTCAACGAGCTCGTCCATAGGAATGAAGATACGCGCGGAATCTGTAACAGCATTAGCGCAGTTTTCGTGTGAAAGACTCTCGCCTACCTCAACTGATGAAGCGGAAGCGAGCTTCTCGAAGAATACCGTGCTGTTTGTAAATACCTGCGGCTCTGCGGTCTCGATGAGGAGCTTTGCCTTTACCGACGGCGGAACGTTCATCTCTGTACGAACGTTGCGGACTGCCTTGATAGCGGAAATGACCTTCTCGAAGGACTCCTCCTCGGCTGTGTAGTCGATAGAGCTGTCGTAAGTCGGGTACTTCTCGAGGATTATCATAGACTTCTCGTTTGTGAGGACCTGCCATATCTCCTCAGTGATGAAAGGCATGAACGGGTGAAGGAGCTTGAGCATTCCCTGCATTGCCCATACGAGAACTGCCTGAGCCTTTGCCATAGTCTCGCCGCCTGCTTGAATTCTGGGCTTTGTGAGCTCGATGTACCAGTCGCAGTAAACGTCCCAGATGAAGTCGTATATCTTCTGTGAAGCAACGCCGAGCTCGTACTTTTCGAGGTTCTCGCCGACTTCCTTTGCAAGACGGTTGAACTTGTTCACGAGCCACTTGTCCTCGATCTCAAGTTCTGAGGGAAGTCCCTTGAACTCGAAGTTCTCGGGGAGGTTCATCATGATGAAACGTGAAGCATTCCAGAGCTTGTTTGCGAAGTTACGGGCAGCCTTTACCTTGTCGTCGATGTAACGCATATCGTTTCCGGGCGAGTTTCCGGTAGCGAGCATGAATCGGAGAGCGTCAGCGCCGTACTCGTTGATAACTTCGAGAGGATCAATACCGTTGCCGAGCGACTTGGACATCTTACGTCCCTGAGAGTCGCGGACGAGTCCGTGAATGAGAACTGTATCGAAAGGCACCTTGCCCATATTCTCAAGGCCGCTGAACATCATTCTTATTACCCAGAAGAAAATGATGTCGTAGCCTGTTACGAGAGTGTTTGTCGGGTAGAAATACTTGAGGTCCTCAGTATTCTCAGGCCAGCCGAGTGTTGAGAACGGCCAGAGCGCAGAGCTGAACCATGTATCAAGAGTGTCAGGATCCTGTCTCATGGGCTTGCCGCACTTGGGGCATACTGCACTGCTCTCCTTTGTTACGACCATTTCACCGCAGGCGTCACAGTAGAACGCAGGTATCTGATGTCCCCACCAGATCTGACGGGAAATGCACCAGTCCTTGATGTTCTCGAGCCAGTGGAAGTATATCTTGTCGAAGCGCTCCGGAACGAACTTTGTATCGCCGTTCTTTACCGCCTTGATAGCAGGCTCTGCGAGGGGCTTCATCTTAACGAACCACTGTGTGGATACCTTGGGCTCTACGGTAGTTCCGCAGCGGTAGCAGGTGCCGACATTGTGGCTGTATTCCTCTATCTTTACGAGAGCGCCTTCCTTTTCGAGATCCTCGACGATCTTCTCTCTTGCGGCATATCTGTCCATGCCTGCATAAGCCGGATAATCGTCAACGATAGTAGCGTCGTCGTTCATTACGTTGATAACGGGGAGGTTGTGGCGGAGACCTACCTCAAAGTCGTTAGGATCGTGTGCAGGAGTGATCTTAACTACGCCTGTACCGAAGTCCATTTCAACATAGTCATCGGCAACGATCGGTATCTCTCTGTGAACGAGAGGAAGTATAACTGTCTTGCCAACGAGGTCTGTATAGCGCTCGTCCTTGGGGTTTACTGCAACTGCCGTATCGCCGAGGAGGGTTTCCGGACGTGTTGTAGCGAGCTCAAGGTAGCCGTCGGAGTCCTTGATCTTGTAGCGGAGATGCCAGAAATGACCTGCCTGATCCTCGTAAGTTACCTCAGCGTCAGAGAGTGAGGTCTTGCACTTGGGGCACCAGTTTATGATACGCTCACCGCGGTAGATGAGGCCTTTTTCGTAATACTTGATGAATACTTCCTTTACAGCCTTTGAGCAGCCCTCGTCCATTGTAAAGCGCTCTCTTGACCAGTCGCAGGAAGAACCGAGCTTCTTGAGCTGTTCAACGATACGTCCGCCGTACTGCTTCTTCCACTCCCATGCTCTCTTCATGAAGCCCTCGCGTCCGAGGTCCTCCTTGGTTATGCCTTCCTTGCGCATAGCCTCAACTATCTTCGCTTCGGTAGCGATAGCAGCGTGGTCGGTTCCGGGGAGCCAGAGTGCGCTGTAACCGCTCATTCTCTTCCAGCGGATAAGGATATCCTGGAGAGTTTCATCGAGAGCGTGTCCCATATGGAGCTGTCCGGTTATGTTCGGAGGGGGGATAACGATAGTATAGGGAGTTTTCTTGGGATCAGCCTCTGCTCTGAAGCAGCCCTTGTCGTTCCAAGCCTGATAGATACGGTCCTCAAAATCCTTGGGATCGTAAGCCTTTGCGAGTTCTTTTGCCATTGGTAGTTCTCCTTTATGTTTAAGATTTCCGGTCCGTGCAATAAAAATCGCCCCGGACCATTTAAGGTCCAGGGCGAACTAAAGTCCGTGTTACCACCTGAATTCGGATATTTCTATCCGCACTCCGCGCAGTCGCAATAACTGCTCCCTCTGTAACGTGAGGACACGCCGCGGACTACTATCATTTCACCCGCAGGGCTCCGAAACTACTTCAGCACGTTCCTCATACCGCCTTGCACCATACGGCGGCTCTCTGTAAATCGGCAGACGTGCTTACTCCTTTTCTTCACAGCCTTTGAAATATACTCCTATTATACACGATATGTCCGCATTTGTCAAGCGCAATTTTTCCTCTGTAATACCGGATACCGCTCCTCCGTCCGGTCCGGCACGATAAAAAATCAAATTTAACTTGACAATTCCGAGCATTGTGGTATAATATATAGGTATAGACTCGCACTATAAAGTGCAAATAACATTACGGAGGTCTGTAAATGAAAATCGAGACACAGTGCCTGCACGCAGGCTACACCCCAAAAAACACTGAACCCAGAGTAGTTCCCATCGTCCAGAGCACTACTTATGTATATGATTCAACTGACGATGTTGCTGCTGTTTTCGACGATCCTACCAAAAGCCTGATCTATTCCCGTTTTGAGAACCCCACAGTTATGGCTGTTGAGGACAAGATCGCTGCACTCGAGGGCGGTATCGGTGCTATGTGCACTTCAAGCGGTCAGGCTGCTTCGCTCCTTTCACTCCTCAATATCCTCAAGGCAGGCGACAGCTTCATCTCTGCTGCTACTATCTACGGCGGTACTGTAAATCTCTTCGCCTACACCCTCAAGAAGCTCGGCATCGAGTGCATCTTCGTTGACGCTGACGCTTCCGAGGAAGATATCCAGAAGGCTTTCAAGCCCAATACCAAGGCTGTTTTCGGAGAGACTCTCGCTAACCCTGCTCTCTCTGTTTTCGATATCGAGAAGTTTGCCAAGATAGCTCACGCAAACGGCGTTCCGCTCATCATCGACAACACCTTCCCCACACCTATCCTTTGCCGACCTTTCGAGTACGGTGCTGACATCGTTATCCACTCCACTACTAAGTATATGGACGGTCACGCAGTTCAGGGCGGCGGCGTCATCGTTGACTCCGGTAAATTCGACTGGACAAACGGCAAGTTCCCTGAGTTCACAGAGCCCGACGAGAGCTACCACGGAACTGTTTACACAAAGACCTACGGCAAGGCTGCTTACATCATCAAGGCAAGAATGCAGCTCATGAGAGACTTCGGCTGCTATCCTTCAGCACAGTCCGCATTCTACCTCAACCTCGGTCTTGAGACTCTTGCGCTCCGTATGAAGCAGTACTGCGAGAACGCTATGATCGTTGCAAAGTTCCTCGAAGCAAACGACAAGGTAGAGTCCGTGAATTATCCCGGTCTCGAGAGCAACAAGTACCACGAGCTCGCAAAGAAGTACCTTCCTATGGGTACAAGCGGCGTTATCTCCTTCGTTATCAAGGGCGGCAAGAATACTGCTATCAAGTTCATGGATTCGCTCAAGCTCGCTTCCAACGAGGTACACGTTGCTGATATCAGGACCTGCGTTCTCCACCCCGCAAGTGCTACTCACCGTCAGCTCACTGACGAGCAGCTCATCGCCTGCGGCATCAACGGCGGACTTATCCGTCTCTCTGTTGGTCTTGAGAACGTTGACGATATCCTCGACGACCTCAAGCAGGCTTTCGCAAACGTATAAGCAAATAAAACGAACAGGCTGTGCGGCATTTCGCTGCACAGCCTTTATTTATGCAAAAAAGATACCGGGACATAAAGTCCCGGTTTTTATATTTAAAGCAGGATACCATTATTTAAGCTCATCTAGAAACAGATGATGCAGTCAGTATTCTCCATTCACCGC
>ONMB01000032.1 GCA_900318825.1 uncultured Ruminococcus sp. | reverse complement strand
CTCGAATCGCTCGGACTGCTGAAAATGGACTTTCTCGGACTCCGGAACCTTACTATAATCCGCGATACGGTCAACGAGATAAGGCGAACACAGCCTGATTTCGATATAAACAGCATACCTCTCGATGACAGAGAGGTCTACTCAATGCTGTCAGCAGGCGATACAGCCGGAGTTTTCCAGCTTGAGAGCGAGGGTATGACACAGCGCCTGATGGAACTGTGTCCGGAGCGCCTTGAGGATCTCATAGTTGTAATTTCGCTTTACAGACCGGGACCAATGAAGTCCATACCGGTCTATATTGAGAACAAAAGAGATCCGTCGAAAGTCCGCTACAAGCACCCTATGCTAAAGGAGATACTTGAAGACACATACGGCTGCATGGTCTATCAGGAACAGGTCATGGAAATATGCCGCAGACTTGCAGGCTATTCCTACGGTCACGCTGATATCGTCCGACGCGCAATGGCAAAAAAGAAACACGAAGTTATGCTGAAAGAGCGTGAGAGCTTCGTATCCGGAGCTGTCAGCAACGGAGTTCCGGAGAAAACGGCAAATGAGGTCTTTGACGAAATGGTCTCATTCGCATCATATGCTTTCAACAAGTCACACGCTGCCGCCTATGCGTACCTTGCTTATCAGACCGCCTACCTTAAATGTCATTACAGAGGCATATATATGGCAGCACTTATGTCGAGTGTCATGGGCATGACCGGCAAGCTCTCCGAGTACATAAACGCCTGTCGGAGTGCCGGAATTGAAATTCACCGTCCGGACGTGAACAAGAGTATGAAAGGCTTCACATACACTGACGGAAAGATGTATTTCGGACTTGTTGCCATAAAAAATGCCGGCAGCGGACTTGCTGACAGGATAATAGCCGAAAGAAATGCAAATGGCGATTTTACAGGACTTCAGGACCTTTGTGAGAGACTCAGCGGCAGGGACCTCAATAAGAAATCGCTTGAAAACCTCATAAAATCCGGTGCGCTTGACGGTCTGGGCGCGAACCGTCACCAGATGCTCGACAGCTACGAGAAAATGCTGGAGCTGACTGGTTCCGGAAACCGCGGCGTAATCGAGGGACAGCTGAATTTCCTCGAGGCACAGGATACGTCTGAGATGAATATGAAAATGCCGTACAGAGCAGAATTTGACTTCAAAAAGCTGCTTTCTATGGAAAAGGAAGCTGTGGGTATGTACATATCCGGCAGCCCTCTGACGGAATTCCGCTACTTGTCGGAGCTGCTGCACGTCAGGAGCATCAGCTCGGTCACAGCTGAAAGCGGTTCGACAGACGGTCAGAGCGTGAGGCTTTTGTGTACTATACTGGAAAAGAAGCTCCACAAGACAAAAAACGGCGACAAGATGTGCTTCCTGACGCTTTCTGATGACACAGGGGAAGTAGATGCAGTGGTCTTTCCAGACTTGTTTGCTGTATACGGACCTCTGCTCGTTAAGGACGCAGTTTTCGTCATAAACGGCAGGATATCGGTCAAGGACGAAAGCATAAGCATCATATGCACGTCCGCTGTACCGGAAGGGGAGTTCGTTTCACAGGCAGGAATGATGAAACTGTGCATTAAAACGACCGCCGAAAAGGCTTCCATAACGCCTGAACTGACTGCGCTCTGCCGGAAATACAGCGGCACAACGCAGATATGCTTCTATCTTACCGACCTGAAGAAAACTGTCAGTCCGAAAAACAAACTGTCAATTGCTGTAACACCTGAGTCATTTGCCGAACTGTCGCAGATTTTTACGCTTAAACAGGTTGGACTCATTCGTTAGAAAAAGATTTTTTGATTAAAAATGCAAAAATCATTGAATTCCACTTGACAATTTTTCAGCAAAGTAGTAAAATATATATGTATGGAATTATGATACGGGATACAATGAAGTGTTTCGTATGTTAATAATATAATGCTATGTGCAGATTGGAGAATACTTATGATCAAGAAAATCGGTGTATTAACAAGCGGCGGAGACGCGCCTGGTATGAATGCTGCCGTTAGAGCAGTCGTAAGAACAGCTCTCAGCAAGGGCATGGAAGTTTACGGTATCCGCAGAGGTTACTGTGGTCTTATCAACGGCGACATTTATAAAATGGACGAGAGAAGCGTTTCGGATATAATCCACAGAGGCGGAACCGTTCTTTACACCGCAAGATGCCCCGAATTCAGAACAGCTGAGGGTGTTGCAAAGGCTAAGGCTAAGTGTGACGAGCTCGGAATTGAGGGACTCGTTGTTATCGGTGGTGACGGCTCATTCAGAGGTGCTGCCGATCTTTCCGCTCATGGCGTCCCTTGTATCGGTCTTCCCGGAACTATCGACAACGATATCGCCTGCACAGACTACACTATCGGCTTCGATACAGCTATGAACACAGCTATGGAAATGATCGACAAGCTCCGTGACACTTCCCAGTCACATGACAGATGCTCTGTTGTTGAGGTAATGGGCAGAGGTGCTGGTCACATTGCTGTAAATACAGGTATTGCGTGCGGAGCTACTGACATAATCACTAAGGAAGTTCCCTACGATCTCAATGCCATTGCAAACACAATGCTCGCTAAGAAGGCTAAGGGCAAGCAGAACTTTGTTGTGATCGTTGCTGAGGGCATCGGTCACGCTAACGAGATCGCTACTGAGCTTCAGGAAAAGACTCACATCGAGTCAAGAGCTACTGTTCTCGGTCACGTTCAGAGAGGCGGTTCACCGACAGTGCGCGATAGAGTCGAAGCTACAAGAATGGGCTACTACGCAGTAGAGCTTCTCGAGCAGGGTATCGGCAACCGTGTTGTCGGCGTAAAGGACAGCAAGATCGTCGATTACGATATTCAGGAAGCGCTCTCTATGCAGAAGGAGTATGACATCAAGCTCCACAAGATGGCTGAGCAGATCGCATTCTGAGAATTATTTATAAGAGTTACGGGACTGTTTTTAGCAGTCCCGTTTTTTGTCAGAATTCAGATATTATTTTTTTCGGCGATTCTGGCGTTGAGTATATCCATTGCGAAATATGACCGCTGTCAATAAAATACTCGTACTGCGGCATCTCCGGTGTATCTTCGCAGACGTCGATTATTACGAGCTTCACCTTCATTTTATCCGGCAGTATAGCCTTTATGTAAACGCTGACGCTCTGACCGGGGCGAATGTTTTCCTTCGGCTCAGCGAGTCCGGCAAGATTTGGTGCAAGCTCTACGAATATGCCGTATTCCTCAACTGAGCGGACGATACCGCCTACTGTTTCGCCGACCGAGAACTTTTCAGCGTTTTCGGACCAAGTTCCGAGGAGCTCCTTGTGTGTGAGGCATATTCTGCCGTTTTCGTTTGATCGCACAACGACTCTAAGTTCCTGACCTATGCAGAAGCGATCTGCTGGGTGCGAAATGCGCGATACAGAAATAGAGTCGATCGGTATAAGAGAAGGAATTCCACAGCCGATATCGACAAAGCAGCCGAATTGTTCAAGATGGGTTACTTTTGCCTCGACAATGTCACCGGCTTTTAGTGGTCTGAGGAAGTGTTCCAGGCACTCTGCCTGAGCAGCCCGGCGTGACAGAACAGCGGTCAGTTTACCGTCCTCGTCGTTCTTGAGAGACACTACCTTGAAGCAGACGACCTTGTTCACCCGTGAGATGACAGCTATATCGCGCGTAGTCCCTTCTCTTATGCCGAGTGCTCCTTCTTCGCGCGGAATTATACCGACAGCACAGGGGAGATGCACGATCAGATCATGCGAACTTGTACACATAGCTGCCCGTGCTTCAAGAATGCAGCCTTTTCTCATAGCTTCCTCGAGTCCGGCAGCAGTTTCGGTAAGACGGTCATTTACTGGAGTTCCTAACAGTGAGCCTTCAGGTCTGAAATACATAATTTATACCTCCGTGATAACATTATTCCGGCATTTGCCTTGCTGACAATCAATTCTATGCACACAGGCTGGCGGTTATGCACAGAGGGTGAATCATTATCTGCCGGTCTTGATATTCAGACCGCCAAGTGAATTAAAAACTGCTCTGATACCGGCAGAGGCTTCTTGATCGCATATGACGTAGACCTGCGCACGGCGTCTGCGTGAAGGCTCAGGAATGACACTTTCTGCTGCAGGTGACTCCATAACGGCAGTAATATAGTTGTGGGCAGTGACCGCGGTCGGGATAACAGTATAGATAGTTCCGTTGCGCAGTCTGACCGCTTTATCTGAGCGCCTGTCGTAAACAACACCGGAGGAATATATGCCGCCCGGATTTTCACGGGCACGTTTCAGAGCGAGCTCTGCCAATTCGGAAGTTTCAAATTCTGCGGATACTCTTGATATCATAGTTGATTTCCTTTCAAAAATTTGGTTGAGTTCAATATGTTTGCAGGTGATTTTTTATCATTATTACACAAATTCAAAAAAATATACTCTGTAAATATTGATTTGAAGAGGAATTTGAGGTATAATGAGAAATGTACGATTTTAGTTTTTGAAGAGGAGGGAACTGTTTTGGATATACGCCCAGGCGACGTGCTCACTATGAAAAAGAATCACCCCTGCGGTGCAAATGAGATGTATGTTATAAGAGCCGGCATGGATTTTCGTCTCAGATGTATGAAATGCTCGAGAGAGTTTATGGTTCCCCGGAACAAGATCGAAAAGAGCATACGCTCAATCAGACACGATGATGAGGGTTAGCAGCTTTCCGGACATAGCGTACTTTATTTAAAAGGAGTAATATAATGTTTGAAAAGCTCGCAGCTATGGAAGTAATATATGATGAGATAAGTGAAAAGCTCTCTCAGCCCGAGGTCATAAGCGATAACAAGCTCTACGCTCAGCTTATGAAGGAGTACAAAAATCTTACCCCGATAATCGAGAAATTCCGTGAATACAAAAAGGTACAGTCGTCTTTCGAGGAAGCTAAGGAGCTGCTTGACGGCGGCGGTCTTGACAAGGACTTCCGCGAAATGGCTCAGTCCGAATACGAGGACTCCAAGGCGTCTATGGAGGAGATATCACAGCAGTTAAAGGTACTGCTCCTGCCAAAGGATCCGAACGACGACAAGAACGTCATCATAGAGATACGCGGCGGTGCAGGCGGCGAAGAAGCCTCACTTTTTGCCAATTCCCTCTATCGTATGTACACGATGTACGCAGAGACACGCGGCTGGAAGCAGGAAGTGCTCTCGGCAAATCCTACTGAGCTCGGCGGCTTCAAGGAGATCAGCTTCTCTATTGAGGGCGACGGAGCATATTCACGTCTCAAATACGAAAGCGGAGTTCACCGCGTTCAGCGAGTTCCCGAGACAGAGTCTCAGGGACGTATCCACACCTCTACCGTAACGGTAGCCGTTCTCGTGGAAGCAGACGAGGTCGAGCTTGAAATAAATCCCACAGATCTGAAAATAGATTACTTCCGCGCAAGCGGTGCGGGCGGACAGCATATAAATAAAACAGAATCAGCTGTTCGTATAACCTACCTCCCGACAAATGTTGTCGTGGAGTGTCAGGACGAAAGAAGTCAGCATAAGAACAAAGATAAAGCAATGAAAATTCTGCGCTCGAGGATATACGAGGCTATGCAGGAGGAGCAAGACGCAAAGATCGCTTCGGAGAGGAAAATGCAGGTCGGTACCGGCGACCGTTCCGAACGTATACGAACATACAATTATCCGCAGGGACGTCTCACAGACCACAGGATAGGTCTGATGCTGTACAGGCTCGAGGACGTTCTCAACGGAAATCTTGATGAAGTATTTGACGCTCTTGCAACTGCCGATCAGGCTGCAAAGCTCGCAAATCAGGAAGCGTAATTTTTATGGACACTTTTTTACTGAATAACAGCGAAAACGATCTGCTAAAAGCGGCAGAGCATATAAAAAACGGAAACGTAGTCGGACTTCCCACGGAAACAGTCTACGGCCTCGGAGCAGATGCGACAAATGAGGCTGCTGTCAGGGCAATATTTGCTGCAAAGGGCAGACCAGCCGACAATCCGCTCATCGTTCATCTTGCAGACTTTTCTGACGCAGTGAAGTTCACATCATCTATACCGGAACTCGCATACAGACTTGCAGAGCGCTTCTGTCCCGGACCGCTCACAATGGTGCTCCCGAAAAACGACAGAATACCAATGGTCACTTCAGGCGGACTCGACACCGTCGGCATAAGAGTACCCTCACACCCTGTCATGCACCGGATAATAGAGCTCTCCGGCTGTCCGATAGCAGCGCCGTCAGCTAATATTTCAGGCTATCCGAGCCCGACTACTGCCGGACACGTTATGAGAGATATGCAGGGGAAGATCGCGGCTGTTGTGGACGGTGGACAGTCAGATTTCGGCGTAGAATCGACGGTCATCTCATTTGATGATGAGAATTCGGTCCGCATACTCAGACCGGGAGCTGTTACCCGTGAAATGCTCCTTGAGATATGTGGAAATGTTGTAATAGATCCGGCGATACTGCACGAGGTCGCAGAGGGCGCAAAGGTCGCTTCTCCCGGTATGAAGTACAAGCATTATTCGCCAAAGGCTGATATAATAATGGTCGAAGCCGATCATGATGCCTTTCTGTCGGTAGTTGAAAAGGAATATGACGAAGGCGTTTATGCGCTTGTTTTCGACGGCGATACCTGCCCTTACAGGCATATGACCTACGGTGCTGACAGCTCACAACAGGCTCATCTTCTCTTTCAGCGCCTGAGAGAACTCGACGAGATCGGCGCCAAGAAGGTTTTCGTCCGCGCACCCTCACCGGAGGGGATCGGACTTGCAGTATACAACCGCCTTATCAGGGCGGCAGGATTCGAGGTGATAAGGGTATGAACAGTCTCAACGGAGTTATGGTCGTTGGACTGACCGGGCAGACCGGTGCCGGAAAAAGCACAGTCTCGAAGATCTTTTCCGAGAATGGCTTTGCAGTTATAAACGCTGATATGATCGCGCGTAAGGTAGTGGAAAAGGGCTCTAAGTGCCTTGACGAGATCGAGGAACTGTTCGGAAGCGGAGTTATCACTGACGACAGAACTCTTGACCGTAAAGCTCTTGCAGCGATCGTGTTTTCCGATAAGACAAAGCTGGAGACGCTGAACACAATTATCTATCCTTATATCACAGGCGAGATACTCCGCCGCATACGCGAGTGCTCAGATAACGGCGATAAGCTCATACTCCTTGATGCTCCGACTTTGTTCGAGAGCCGTGCAGACGATTTCTGCGAGATAATAATATCTGTACTTGCAGATCCGGATATACGCTGCGAACGAATTATTGTCAGAGACGGTCTCACACGCGAGCAGGCTCAGAAACGAATGAACTCCCAGCTTGATGAGGACTTCTTCAGAACACATTCAGACTACATAATTCACAACAACGGCAGGATAGACACAGTAAATGAGATCTCAAAAGAGGTCTCAGACAAAATACGCGAGCTGTACAGCAACCGTGAACACACGGAGCTGAAATGCTGTAATAACATATAAAGGAGAGATCTCAATGGCAGAAAAGAAAAATGCCGCAAAGGAACTCAAGGAAAAGCTCCTCATGCAGCGCAAGAACTCAATATTCAGACTCACAGACAAGGAAGTCGCAGTGTGCGACGATTTCTGTGAGGGTTACAAGGATTTTATGAATAAGGCAAAGACTGAGCGTGAAGCAGTCGAGACTTCACTTGAAATGCTCAAAAAGAACGGTTTCAAGGAGTACAAGGCTGGTATGAAGCTCAAGGCTGGCGACAAGATATACCGCAACAACCGCGGCAAGGCTCTTCTCATAGCTATAATCGGCAAGGAGCCCATTGCAGACGGCGTTCGTCTCTGTGCAGCGCATATCGACTCCCCGAGACTTGATATGAAGCAAAATCCGCTCTACGAAAATGAGGAGATCGCTTACTTCAAGACTCATTACTACGGCGGCATCAAGAAGTACCAGTGGACTACTATACCGCTCTCACTTCACGGTGTTATCGTCAAGGCAGACGGTGAGTCTGTAAA
Source organism: uncultured Ruminococcus sp. (assembly GCA_900318825.1). Taxonomy (GTDB): domain Bacteria; phylum Bacillota; class Clostridia; order Oscillospirales; family Ruminococcaceae; genus Ruminococcus. Next base: position 13,788 of record ONMB01000032.1, on the reverse strand, counting down.
GGTGAACATCGGCGAGGACGAGAACGATCCCGTTTTCTGTGTATCTGACCTTCTTCCGCACCTCGCTACCGAGCAGATGAAGAGACCTCTTGCTCAGGCTATAAAGGGCGAGGAGCTCAATATTATCATCGGCTCAAGACCTTTCCGTGACGATGAGGCAAGCAATGCCGTTAAGCTGGCAATTATGCAGATACTCAATGAGAAGTACGGCATCGTGGAGGCTGATTTCATTTCAGCTGAACTCGAAGCAGTTCCGGCATTCAAGGCTAAGGACATCGGTTTTGACAGAAGCCTCATAGGTGCATACGGCCACGACGACAGAGTCTGCGCTTATCCTGCACTTATGGCTTCACTCAACTGCAAGACTCCCAAGCACACAGTTGTAACAGTCCTCACAGACAAGGAGGAGACCGGCAGCGATGGAAATACAGGTCTCTGCTCATCTTACCTTGAATACTTCATATACGATCTCGCAGAAGCTCTCGGATCTGACGGAAGAACCGTTCTTTCGGCTTCTGAGTGCCTCTCAGCTGATGTAAACGCTGCCTTTGATCCGACATTCCCGGAGGTAAACGAGCGCAACAACTGTGCATATGTAAACAAGGGCGTGTGCATCACAAAGTATACCGGTGCCCGCGGCAAGTCCGGCACATCAGATGCCTCTGCTGAATTCGCTGGCAGGATCAGACGTCTCATGGACGCAAATGATGTTATCTGGCAGACAGGAGAGCTTGGCAAGGTAGACGAAGGCGGCGGCGGAACTGTTGCAGCTTACATTGCAAACCTCAACGTAGACACAATTGATATGGGCGTACCTGTTATCTCAATGCACGCACCTTACGAAATAGTATCGAAAATAGATACATATATGGCTTACAAGGCTTTCTCAGTATTTATGGCTGACTAAAAAATACTCCTCAGGAACTGATCCTGAGGAGATTTTTATTTTTATCTGACTTGTATCATACGTCGATGACATCTGGAACGTCGTTATCAATGCGCTGTTTTGCAACGTGAGCAACATAGAAGTTAAATGCACCGAGAGCTATCATAAGTAAGCCGATGATAACACGGACGAAAGTACCTGCCTTGAAAGGACTGAACAGCAGAAAAGCTCCAAAAGCCGTGAGAATTCCGCCGAATATAAGACCGGCTTTCTTCGCTGTGGAGGACTTGTCACCCTTCAACGCACTGAGCAGCCGTGAGACGCCGGAGAAGACGAATATGATACCGGCAGCTATCGGTATGCCGACCGAGATGATCCTCGGAAGGAGGCAAACGATAGCACCGATTATTACGCCGGCGATACCGCTGCCGAACAGACCGCCGTCCATTCCCTCGCCGAAACCGGTCAGCAGCATGATAACGCTGCCGACGATTATGATACCGCCGATGATGTAAAAGAGCATGGATATAACGCCGGGGAAGAAACCTATCAGAGCACCGCATATAGTCAGAACGACGCCTTTAGTGATGTAGTTTGAACGAATACTTTTCATCATGACCTCCTATATAATAACGTCGATGTACTTGAGAACGAGCTTTCTGAAGAAACCTGAGTCCTCGTAGAGTTTGCCGGCGAATTTTTCAGCGATCGAACGGCACTTCTTAACAGCGTCCTCATCAGGGCCTGAATTGCTGAACGCAGAGCACAAAGCAGTGTCCATAATGAACCTGAAGTCGCCTTTTTTGAAATATCTGCCGCTGAATTTCTGCTCAACGTCATCAGAATAATCAATGTAACTCATATCACCGATCTCAGTTCTGAGGGAAGCAAGCAGCTTCTCAGTAAAGGCGTAAACAGCAGCCATTTTGTCGGAAGCGCTGCCGTCAGTAAAGGAACTGTTGCGTTTTTTAATGATGTAGCTGCGTCTCAGGGGGAATACAGCCGTGATAAGGAGCAGCACCGCAACAATTATGAGGACAGTTTTCAATGCTTTTGGGATACCCTTGTGCGAGCCGCTGTTACTGCCGTGACCTGTCGGTGTAATGGCAGGCTTAGTTCCGGAAACGCTTGTCGTAGTGGTCATAGTGAATTTTCCACCGCCGCTGTTGGTCGTTGTTGTCACGGTCGTAGTCGTGGGCGAAGAACCTGAGGGAGCAGTAGTGGGCTGAGGTGGCTGGGGAGAACGTCCAGGATTTTTGTTACCGGGATCTATCACAGTTTCGCCGTAACCAGTTGTGAAATCGTATGGTACCCAGCCGAAGCCGTCAAGGTAGACCTCGGTCCATGCGTGACTTCTATTATCCTTGATCTCAAGAGTGTAGCTGCCATCGGAATTGATCTTTGCATTCTTGAAGTCGTCCCTTACTATGACGTAGCCGGTCGCATAGCGAGCCGGGATACCTGCCATACGGGCGAGAAGAACGCCGGCAGTCGCAAAATGTACGCAGTATCCTCTGCGATTGTTCATGAGGAAGTAGTGTACAAAATCCTCTTTGAAAGGAGTTTTACCGGGAGAAAGAGTGTAGGTGCAGTTTTCAGCAAACCTCTGCTTCAGATGATCGAGTACCACTAAATTCTCCAGAACATCGTGCAGTACAGGAGTATATCCATCATCAGTAAGGAATTTCTTCTTTATATCATCCATAGCCTGAGTATCCGGCAGCTGGAGATAATGCTCATAAACAAAATCACGGTAAGACTTTTCAGCACGCTGTATGTCGTAGCTCTCAGGGAGCGAATTGAGCATACGCTCAAAACCGCCGCAGCTTACAGCTTGGTTACCTTCGTTGTACTCGCTGTATGGAGTTACCATTGCATCGATCAGCGACATTGACCTGATTATTGCAGATGCGCAGGCGAAGTTGACTTCGTATTCCTGCTTGTCCTTATCGTCAGCTTCTGTGAGACTGTCGTTAATGTAGTCGAGATCACCGCCGACAGTGCTGTAAGGAGCAAAGAAGCGTTTGTGCTTCATCTGCGGCTCTACGACGATCTTTGTTGATTTACTTTCGGGGTAGATGTATCCGGCAAATCTTCCGTAGAACTCCTGCGGGTACATATAGCTGAGCGTATCGGAAAAGCTCTCCTGCTTGTAGACGCTGCTGTCGAACTGCTTCCACTCGTTGTCTTCGTAGATAGCGCAGTTCTCTTCCTTGAGGTAGACAGCACCGTTGCATATATCGCTGAACGTTACGATAAGATCAGTCTCATTGTCGTACTCAATGCTGTCGGTAGTACCGAGCTTATTGCTGTCTATCTTGAAATTGAAGCCGAAGGCATTGGCAACACGGGCAAGGCTTCCGAAGAAGTCGTCCATAGTGAACGCACTGAAAGCGTCGCTGATGTCAACACGTTTCTGATTGATACTATCGCTTCTTTTGTAGTCAGAAGCCTTTATATAAGCAGAGGTCACACCAGTGATGAGCATTACGGAGGCGATAATAAAGACTCCACAGCGTTCAGTGACTTTCAGCTTCATTTTGCGCTTGGGGAAGAACAGATCGTCCTTCCGGACAAAACCGCCTGTGCCGCTGGTGTATTCGCCTACGTCGATAGTTGACATAGCAAACAGCGCGAGCCAGTAGGAGACAGTAAGCATTCCCCAGAATATCGGTATCTTTATACCGTTATAGAGACCTATCTCTATAATCGGGAAGGTTATCATCAGCGGGAGTATAGGATTTGGTCTGCAGATCGTAAAGTAGTATATAACGATAGCAAGCATCCACACCGCAAAGATGAGCATCATAGTTACGGCAGCTTTTTCGTGCTTGGCATTCAGGTTGCTGTAATAAGCTACGTCGGTATGGTAGGACTGCCGGTAGATGACGTTATAGGTGAACTTGAAGCCCTCGACTATCGTTCCGAGCTTTCTATATGCGATTACCGCGAAGGTGACAGCCGAAGCTGCATATATCCAGAGAGCCTTGCGGTTGAGGACGGTCAGCAGTATGTAGAAAGCTGAAAATCCGGTCGCGGCAAGTACAAGAGACCTCTTGTCGTATACCAGATGGAACATACCGAGAAACGACATTATGATCGAGGTAAATCCGCACACAGAAATGAACAATGCGAGCGGGAACCGGAAATCGAGCCGTTTCTTCCTTACCGACATAACGATACTGTCACATATCGTAATGCCGTTGGTATTTGAAACTTTATTTTTTTTCATTATATCACAATGTCCTTTATTGAAGCGGATATCCTGCCGACGATGACAGGCATTATCCTGAGTTTTTCATCAGCAGACTTTACTTTTTCACCCTCAGCATCGTTTCTTACGACTATAAGCGCATTGCGGAAGTCTGCATCTATCTCGTCGGATATATACGAAAGGATCTTTGTATCGACGCTTGAAGATATGAAGGTGAATGAAGCGGCAGAAATGTCAGTGCCGGCAAAATACACCTCCGGCTTAGGACAGTAGAGGTTATCATTGAATGAGGACACAAGCTCGCCAACAAGGTCAGAGAGCTCGGAGCTGTCCTTGATACATCTCTGGACAAAGCGTTTCTTTTTGCCGTTATAGTAGACTATACTGTGTATTCTCTCGTTATCAGTAAGGAACTGTGAGACTGAGAGAGCAGTCTCTATGAGAGTGTCGAATACCGGGAGCGTATTGTCGGAATCCTCATAGCATTTTAGGTCGAGGAAAATAGTTGAAGGAATGTCAACAGGGAGACTGTACTCCTTGACGATGAACTTGTTCTTTTTTGAGGTCAGCTTCCAGTGTATGCGGTTGAGCTTATCGCCGGCGATGTACTCGCGGAGACTGAAAACCTCAGAGGGATCGTCACCGTGCTTGTTTTCGGAGAAAACCTCGCTCTCATCATCGAGTCTGTCGGACTCTGTGACCTCGCCGTTTATCTCGTGGAATTCCGGGAGAACAGTTATCTCAGTGTGGATATTCCTGCATATCCTGAACTTAAACAGCCTTAGCGGATCGTAAACGGTGATCCTGGCGAGTCGTATAACGAGTATTCCGCAGTATTCGGAGCTGATCTGGAAAGTCATACGCTGCGAATTCGACGGCTGTACCGGCATAAAAATATCGAATGAAGAAATGCTGTTATTGAAAACGTTGTAGTATTCGATGCGTGCTTCAGCCTTGCCGATAGAAAAGATGCTTGAATTCTCAACGCATAGTTGTATCGGAAAGCTGGTGTTCTTGGTGACAGTCTTGTCCTTGAGTGCAAAATCTGCTGTAATGCTCCGGCTTGTAATGAACGTCGTCGCAAACATTATCACCGGCAGCAGGAGCATCACTACAAGCAGTACAAGAGCAAAGTCCCACACATACAGTATGTAGAATGCCGCACAGATAACGATCAGGGCAGCAAATAGTATCTTAGTCAGCAGCATACGGCTTCTTACCTTTGGGGAGCTGTGATGCCGGGAACCGGTACTGCACTGAGTATCTCCGAGATTATACCGGCAGGAGTAGCGTCAGACAGTTTTGCCTTTGAATTGAGGATTATACGGTGCTCGAAAACGTCGCTGCAAATGTAGCCGATATCGTCGGGGATAACGTAATCGCGTCCCATAGCAACAGCGATACCCTTAGCTATCTGCATAAGAGCAAGAGTACCTCTGGGGCTGACACCGAGCTTGACATAGGGGTGATTTCTGGTTGCAGCAGCAAGTGCAACTATGTATTCGTAGATCCTGTCATCAACGTATATATTGTCGATGTATTCCTGAAGCTGAGTGATAAATGAAGCGTCGGCAACAGCCTGAACAGAATCAAGGGGATTTGTATTGTACTTTGACTTGAGGATAGCGACCTCGCCGCTGAAATCCGGATAACCCATACTGAGCTTGATCATAAAGCGATCGAGCTGAGAATCGGGAAGATTGTGAGTACCGGCAGAACCGATAGGGTTCTGTGTTGCGATAACAGTATATGGATCGGGCAGCTTGTATGTATTGCCGTCAACTGTAATATTCTTTTCCTCCATGAGCTCAAGAAGAGCGGACTGAGTCTTGCTGGAGGTACGGTTTATCTCATCTGCGAGGAAGAGGTTGCAGAAAGCAACGCCGGGACGGAACTCAAACTTGCCGTTTGAGCTGTTATAGACTGAAAAGCCCGTAACATCAGAGGGGAGAACGTCCGGTGTGAACTGCATACGGTTATGCTCAAGGGAAAGTGCCTTAGAGAAGGCGAGGGCGAGAGTGGTCTTGCCGACACCGGGTATATCCTCGATAAGGATATGACCTTTACAGAGAATAGCGAGGAGAACCTTGATAATGATTGCGTCCTTGCCTATGACAGCCTTTTTGACCTCGCTGACAATAGTATTGATCTGGTTAGAGTAATAAGAATTATTCATAAAACATCTCCTGTCATTTTTATCGGAATTTCGTGATAGTAATTATATATACGAAAATAAAAACACCTAAAAATTATTATAACATAAATCGGCGCTCTTTGCAATAGAACAGAGCAATAATTCAGCAAATTTAAAGTTTAATTAACATTAATTCGTTAGATATGACTAATCATATATCACGATACATGTACCATATTAAACAATCGTAAGAAAAGCATGAAATGTGACACTATGGAGGTACTATTTATTGACATTGAGGATATTCCGTGACCTGTGTGGAACTTGGAGAAGTTACAGGCATAAAATAAAGCTCCCAAAAGGGAGCTTTAGATCAATGTCAGAATGTGAGCTGATTTGTATCACCGAGGTCCTTGGCAGGCTTTCCTGCTGCCGGGACGCTCTTTGAACGGTATTTTTCGAGCTGTTCGAGCTGTTCAGGAGCAACTGTCTCTGCCGAAGCAAGAGTAGCATTTTTCCTGAGGTTAATGACCTGAACACCCTGCGAGTCTCTTGTGGACTTGGGCAGTATCATACCGGTATTGAACAGCAGAGCGTGACCGGAAGATGTTCTGAGAATAACATCGCTGTCCTCGCCGACAAAAAGTGCCGCAATGAGGGGAGATTTCTCGGAATAAGCCTTGGCGAGCTTCTTTCGGTTGGTCTTGGTCTCATATGATTTCATCGGGACTTTAGCTGCCTTGCCGTTCTCGAAGAAGAATACGATATATCCGCTGTAATCAGTGGTCGGGACGAGAGTCTTGAGGTTCTCGCCTTCGTCAAAGCTGAGTTTGGCAGGGATATAATCTCCCATAACACTTGCCTTTGTGTCATCGAAAGCGCTTGCGCGGGACTTGTAAGCCTGAGCCTTGTCAGAGAAGAATACGAGCTCAGTCTTGTTGGTAGCCTCGAAGCTCTGACTGATGAAATCGCCTTCCTTGAGCTTGTGTTCGCTGCTCATTCTGAGGGACTGCGGCGTGATCTTCTTGAAGTATCCGCTGTCGGAAACGAAGATATTTACAGGATAATCCGGTGTATCGTCGATCTCCTCACCGTCGTCAACGTCTGACTGATAGTAGAAAAGCGTCTTACGCGGCTGAGCGTAATTCTTGACGACGTCGCGGAGCTCGTTCACGATAATTTTGCGTATCTTCTTCTTATCACGGAGGATATCCTCCATTTCCTCGATGTCCTTTCTGAGCTGGTCAACCTCCTCAACGCGGCGCAGAATGTACTGCTTGTTGATATTTCTCAGCTTGATCTCGGCAACATACTCAGCCTGGATCTCATCAATGCCGAAGCCTATCATAAGGTTAGGAACAACGTCCGCTTCGATCTCAGTCTCACGGATTATCCTGATAGCCTTATCAATGTCGAGAAGTATCTTGGAAAGAGCTTCAAGAAGGTGGAGCTTTTCCTTTTTCTTTGTCAGGTCGTAGTAGGTGCGGCGCTGAACGCACTCCTCACGGAAGGCGGTCCATTCTGTAAGTATCTCACGAACGCCCATAACACGAGGAGTTCCGGCGATAAGGATATTGAAGTTGCAGGAGTATGTGTCCTGAAGAGGAGTGAGCTTGTAGAGCTTCTGCATCAGCTTATCCGGATCAGTACCCTTCTTGAGGTCGATAGCTATCTTGAGACCGTCGATGTCAGTTTCGTCGCGAATGTAGGATATTTCGCGTATCTTGCCGGCTTTTACGAGCTCTACTATCTTGTCGATGATAGCCTCGATAGTAGTTGTATACGGTATCTCAGTGACCTCGATACATCTTGCGGCGCTGTCATAATTGTACTTGCAGCGAAGGCGGACGCTTCCTCTGCCTGTCTCATATATCTTGGAGAGCTCTGCTTCGTCGTAGAGCATAAATCCACCGCCGGGAAAATCCGGTCCCTTGAGTGTGCTGAGGATATCGTACTGCGGATCCTTCATGAGAGCGATAGCAGTCTCGCAGACCTCCTCAAGATTGAAGGGGCAGACGTTGCTCGCCATAGAGACTGCTATACCTGTATTGGAATTTACAAGAACAGTAGGAAATGTTGCGGGCAGGAGAGTAGGCTCCTGCATGGTATTGTCGTAGTTCGGAACGAAATCGACAGTTTCCTTGTCGATATCACGGAAGAGCTCGGCGCATATTTTTTCGAGCTTTACCTCAGTATATCGGGGAGCCGCAAAGTGCATCTTGCTTGAATACTGTTTTCCGAAGTTTCCCTTTGAGTCAATGTACGGGTGGAGAAGAGCCTCGTTGCCGCGTGTCATACGGACGAGAGTCTCATAAATAGCCTGATCGCCGTGCGGATTGAGCTTCATAGTCTCGCCGACAACATTTGCAGACTTGGAACGCTCCTTGTCCGGATTGAGCAGACCGCGCTTGTACATCATATAGAGCAGCTTCCTGTGTGAAGGCTTGAAGCCGTAACGCTCATGGCATAAGGCATATAGTTCTTTTTCAGCGTGTCTGTGATCTTCTCGTCAACGACGCTTCCCGAACCCTCTATATAAGCCTCGTGCTTGAAAGCAGGCTTTTTCTTTTCAGGTTCTCTTTTTCTTGGCATTTAATCTGTTCCTCCTTTGGAGTCGAGTTGCTTGACCATATAATCATAACACAGCTTATCGCTGCCGGGAGAATTTATTATATTGTAGCTAACCTCTTTATATCCGCGACTGAGGTATATCTTTTTTGCAGAAAGTGACGAACTCAGCTCAGCAGTATCATACTTCTCTGAGACAAGCTCCTCTGCAAAGTCCATAAGCTGCCGTCCGAAGCCTTTTCCCTGACATTCCGGCAGCACGAACAGGCGGTTTATCTCGTTGCCGTTTATCGTGACTGTTCCGGCAGGCGAACCTGTACCATCAATAAGGAGCCATACCTCACCGGCTTCGATATCGCGGGCAATGTTTCCGGTATTATGATGCCGGGAGAAGAATTCTACTGCGCCAGTCGGATAATAGTGCGGATATACGGCTTTTATAGTTTTCTGTGCTATATCATAAACTGTACTTGCGTCGTCCGGCGACGCCATTACTATCCTGCACATATATCAGCTTATATCGGCGAGTTCAAGATAATCAGCGCCGTATTCAGAGATATAGTCCTTGCGTCCCTGAAGGTCATCACCGAGCAGCATCTCGAATATCTCAGCGGACTCCTTTATATCGTCGACTGTTACCTTGATAAGACGGCGTGTATCCGGGTTCATAGTTGTAAGGCTCATCATATCGGGCTCGTTCTCACCGAGACCTTTCGAGCGCTGTATAGTATGCTTCTTGTCGCCGATCTCGTTGAGGATACGCTGTTTTTCCTGTTCGGTGTAGGCAAAGTAGGTCTTTTCCTTTGTGTTGATCTCGAATAGGGGAGACTCCGCTATATAGACATAGCCATCGCTGATGAGAGTGGGAGTCAGGCGGTAGAGCATCGTGAGGATAAGAGTGCGTATCTGGAAGCCGTCAACGTCCGCATCGGTACAGATGACAATCTTGCTCCAGCGGAAGTTGTCGATATTGAAGGTCGAAAGCTCCTTGTTCGCCTTTGCAGTGACCTCGACTCCGCAGCCGAGAACCTTGATAAGATCGGTGATTATCTCACTCTTGAAGATCTTGGCGTAATCGGCTTTTAGACAATTGAGTATCTTGCCGCGGACGGGGATAACAGCCTGGAATTCCGCGTCACGGGCGAGTTTGACAGAACCGAGAGCTGAATCGCCCTCCACTATATATATCTCACGGCGTGAAACGTCCTTAGTTCGGCAGTCAACGAATTTCTCGACCATATTTGCGAGATCGATAGTACCGGTGAGCTTTTTCTTGACATTGAGACGGACCTTTTCGGCATTCTCACGGCTTCGCTTGTTAATGAGTATCTGCTCGGATATCTTCTGAGCTTCGTCGGGATTTTCGATGAAGTAAACTTCGAGCTGGTGGCGGAGAAATTCCGTCATAGCCTCGCGTATAAACTTGTTAGTGATAGCCTTTTTTGTCTGGTTTTCGTAGGAGGTCTGTGTCGAGAAGGAAGATGAAACGAGCACGAGACATTCCTCGACATCATTGTATGTGATCTTGCCTTCATTTTTCTGGTATCCGTTCACAGACTTGATATAGGCGTCGATCTGCGCTACAAATGCGCGTTTTACAGCATCTTCCGGTGAACCGCCGTGCTCAAGGAAGCTCGAATTGTGGTAGTATTCAGTACACTTGATCTTGTTTGAGAAAGTGAGTGCAACATCGAGTTTTACCTTGTATTCAGGCTTGTCCTCACGGTCTCTGCCACGCTTTTCGGCAGACCAGTGCTGGATAGTCGTCATAGCGTTCGGACCGGCTATTTCCGTAACATAATCGGTAATGCCGTTCTCGTATATGAACTCAGTTTCATTGAAGCCGCCGGCTTCGTTTTCCGAGCGAAACACAAAGAGGATATTCGGGTTTACAACAGCCTGACGCTTGAGAATATCGCAGAAATATTCGTCAGAAACGTCGATATCGGTAAAGACTTCGAGGTCTGGTCGCCAGCGTGTCTTGGTACCGGTCTGCTTTTTTTTGCAGGGCTCCTTTTTAAGACCGCCGACGTTTTCGCCCTTTTCAAAGTGAAGGTTGTACCTGAAACCGTCACGAATTACCTCAACGTCCATATATTCAGATGAGAACTGAGTTGCGCACAGACCGAGACCGTTCAGACCGAGGGAGTATTCGTATGACTCGGCAGTATCATCGTACTTACCGCCGGCATAGAGCTCACAGTAGACGAGTTCCCAGTTATAGCGTTGCTCATTATTATTGAAATCCACGGGGCAGCCGCGTCCGAAGTCCTCGACCTCGATATCGTGGTTGCGGTAGTGGGTTATCACGATCTTGTTGCCGTAGCCTTCGCGGGCTTCGTCGATAGAGTTTGAGATGACCTCAAAAATTGAGTGCTCGCAGCCGTCGAGACCGTCCGAGCCGAAAATTACCGCAGGACGCTTTCTGACTTTGTCAGCGCCCTTGAGCATAGTTATACTTTCGTTGCCGTAATCATTTTTCTTAGCCATTTATCTCTTCCTTTCGTTACGTCAGAACATTCCTTATAATGATAACACATTTCGTTTATTTTTGCAAGCAAAAAAATAAATGCGGCAGAAAAAACTGCCGCAGATAGTATCAAACGAGTGAAAAATAGAGGAGAACAAGAGCTCCGAGGACGATCCTGTACCAGCCGAAAACCTTGAAATCATGCTTCTTGATGTAGTCCATGAGGAACTTGATAACGAAGAGGGATACCAAGAATGCAACGATCATACCGGTTGCGAGAACAGCGATCTCTCCGCTGCTGAATCCGCCGTCGTACTTGACGAGCTTGAGAAGACTTGCACCGAACATGACAGGGATAGCGAGGTAAAAGGTGAACTCAGCTGCAACTACTCTTGAAATGCCTATAATAAGCGCACCGATGATAGTTGCACCGGAGCGTGATGTTCCGGGGAAGAGAGCCGCAAGAAGCTGGAAGCAGCCGATTATGAAAGCAGCCTTGTAGGTGAGCTGATCTATTGACGTTACCTTGGGAGTTTTGCCTTTGTTCCAGTTTTCAACTATGATGAACGCTATACCGAATACGATGAGGGCAATGCCGACAGTCCACGGATTATAGAGATGTTCATCTATCCAGTCGTCAAGGGTAAGGCCGACAATAATTGCAGGGATACAGGCAACGAGCACCTTGAACCACATAACGAATATGTCCTTCTTGACATATGAGCCCCAGCCCTCTTTTCTGAACGGCTGAGGGTTGTTCTTCCTGCCGAAGGGCCACAGCTTGCTCCAGAATATGACTACAACAGCCATAATAGCGCCGAGCTGTATCACGACATCGAACATATCCTTGAAATCGTCTGATTTATCGAGCTTTACGAATTCGCCGACGAGTATGAGATGTCCCGTACTGCTTATCGGCAGCCATTCTGTGATACCCTCAACGATACCGAGAATGATGGTCTTGAATATTTCGAGCATATGTAAATTTCCTTTCAGATTATTGCAGACAAAAATAATTATAGCACAGTTACGCATAAATAGCAAGAGTCAGTGCGAAAAAAATTCCATATTTCGTCAGATATCCTGTTCATTCGGTCTGATGAGCCGGAATTTCCGCTTTGATATAGTGAGGACGCCGTTATTCTTGAGCCGCGTCATCTCACGCTGGAGAGCGCTGCGGTTCACGCAGAGGTAGTCCGAGAGAGCAGTCGTGGAAAAGGGTATCTGCGGCGTTTTGCCGTCAGGAGTCTTGTCCTCGATTATCTGGAGGCAGCTTATCAGCTTATCCTCGATCGAGCGCTGACTCAGCACCTCGATGCGCTCACTGAGGTTTATAGCCTTTTCCGACATCAGCTCAAGGAGGTTCTCGACAACTCTCGAGTGGCAGGGGCAAGCATTCTCGCACCTTTTCGTTATCTCGGAGCGCCTTACGAACATTACCTCACAGTCGGTCTCGCTGACGATCTCCATAACGCTCCTGCTCGAAGGCGAATAGGTAAAAAACGCGCCAAAAACGCTCTGTTCGCCGAGTGCCTCGACTATTGTCCTGATGCCGTTTACATCATAGCGTTCGACGACAGCACTGCCGCTCAGGATTATGCCTATGCGGTCGCTCTCACGCGAGAATTCAGCTATACGGCTCCCGGACTTGTATTTTCTTATATCAGGATTGAAGCAGCTTATCATACGCTGGCAGTCCGAAGGATCTACGCCCTTGAAAAGTATGTTATCTTCCGGTAACATAAAAAAATCCCTCCTGTGTTGCAATTGCAACAGATTTTTCACAAGTTTTATGATACAATATTTTAAGACAAAAGTCAATATTTATTTTTTATTTGTCTGAACTTTACGGTTCTCACTAAAACAGGAGGTAATACATATGAAAGTTAACGTTATCGGCGAACAGATCTCTCAGGACGAGATCAATGCTTACATTGAGTACGGCAAGAAGAAGTACAGTGACAGAGAGATAATCGGAATGACTGTCAAGATCGACGGTGAATATGTTGATCTCCAGTATGACTTCAAGAATATCCCGTTCGACCGTATAAGAAGAATAACCGGCTATCTCGTGGGAACTCTCGACAGATTCAACAACGGCAAGCGCGCCGAGGAGCACGACAGAGTAAAGCACAGTGTATGAACGCCGGAATGTCCGGCTTTATAATAATATTACGGAGGTAAAGGAATTATGAAAAAATATGTATGTCCCGTATGCGGCTATGTCCATGAAGGAAACGAGCCCCCGGAGAAATGTCCCCAGTGCGGAGTACCCGGATCAAAATTCATTGAAAAGGAAGCAGGCGAGAAGCTCGTTTTTGCTTGCGAGCACGAGCTCGGTGTTGCAAAGGCTGTTTCTGATCCTGAGATCATCGAGGGACTTCGTTCAAACTTCACTGGTGAGTGCACAGAAGTAGGTATGTACCTTGCTATGGCAAGAGTAGCTTACAGAGAGGGTTACCCCGAGATCGGCGCTTACTGGGAGAAGGCTGCATTTGAAGAAGCTGAGCACGCAG
>ONMB01000007.1 GCA_900318825.1 uncultured Ruminococcus sp. | reverse complement strand
CACCTCAAGAACGCTATCCGCTTCTCTATGGAGCGTCTCGGTGCTCACGATATGCCTGCCGGTCTCCACGCTGACTGGAACGACTGTCTCCGTCTCGGTGCTCAGGGCGAGTCAACATTCGTTGCATTCCAGCTCTACTACGCTATGAACGTTATGCGCGATATGGCTAAGGATAAGAACGATACCGACTACATCGCTTACCTCGACGGCGTTCAGAAGAAGCTCGGCGATACTCTTGAAAAGTGCTGGGACGAGGACCGCTTTATCCGCGGTATCCGCGACAACGGCACGATCGTCGGCGCTAAGAAGGATCCCGAGGCAAATATGTGGCTCAATCCTCAGAGCTGGAGCGTTATCTCACGCTTTGCTTCAGAGGAACAGGCTGACAAGGCTATGAACAGCGTTCACGATATACTCAATACACCTTACGGCGCTAAGCTCCTCGAGCCCCCCTACAAGTACCACCACTTCAAGGGCGCTCTTATGCAGGTATTCAACCTCGATACTAAGGAAAACGGCGGTATCTTCTCTCAGACTCAGGGCTGGCTGATACTCGCTGAGGCTCTTCTCGGTCACGGCGACCGCGCTTTCGAGTACTTCCTCGAGAGCTCTCCCGCTGCTATGAACGATAAGGCTGAGATCCGCGTTATGGAGCCTTATGTACACGGACAGTTCACTGAGTCGAAGGCTTCACCCTTCGAGGGACGTTCACACGTTCATTGGCTCACAGGTACAGCTTCGACAGTTATGGTCGGCTGTGTTGAGGGTATCTGCGGTATGCGTCCTGACCTCGGCGGACTCTGCATTGATCCGTCTATCCCTGCTGAGTGGGACGGCTTCACTATCAGGAAGGATTTCCGCGGCAAGAAGCTCAATATCGCGATCGACAACTCCGCACACGTTCAGAGCGGCGTCAAGGAGATCACTCTCAACGGCGAAAAGCTCGCAGGCAATTATGTTCCGGCTGACAAGCTCGCTGATGTTAACGAGATCAAGGTCGTTCTCGGCTGATATATGTAAAATGAAAAGGACTCCTTCGGGAGTCCTTTTTGTTTTTTATGTGTTGATGCGGAGCGGTTCAATAACACGGAATTATCGGTCAAAACGCCTTTTGTTTATTCGGAAGCGTTTTCAGTTGCTGTGGTAGTTTCGGCTGTTGCCGCTGCCGCTGCAAGCTCGTCCTTGATTATCGGGATAGACTTGCCGTTTTCATCGTAAAATATGATGTTGTCTATGTACAGGTTGGAGTCGTTCTCAATTCCCCAGCGCATTATCAGGAAGTTTGCGTCGTCCATGGTGTCGTCCCAGCACTCGCCGGAATCAGCCAGCAGGAACTTGAATTCGCCGTGAACAGCTCCCGAGAAGTCAAAATCATACTCTCCACCCTGAAATTCCGAAAAATCACACCATTTGCCTTTGCCGTCCTTGTCCTTCAGCGCAACGACCGTTCCGCCGCCGCCGCAGATAGTTCCGGGAACCTGAACCATTTCGCCGTCCTGATTGAGATAGTTTGCAGCCTGAGCGTCAGCGTAAGCGTCGAAGGTTATCCTCCGTACCTTGCCAAGGTTCTCCTGACCGATGAGCTGAGCTGCCTGAATGGCTATTTTCTGGACTTTTCCCTCCTGCTGTACCTTCATATCGTCCTTGAAGCAGAGCATTTTGTTGCCCTGGACCTCGACTACTGAGAGCTCGCCGGAAGCACATTTCTTATCGTCGTTTATCAGCTTTGCAAAGGAGAGATCGCCGTCGTCAAAGGTCACGGCATTGGGATCGTCCGCTTCTGACGGTACAGGCGGTGTGCGAGTAGTATCAGTGTTATTTTCTGAGTCGTTTTCCGTAGTTCCGGAAGCAGCTGTGCTCTGTGTCTTTGATGAGCTGCTGTCGCTGTTTCCGCAGCCGGAAGCGCAGGCAGCAAGTGAAAATGCCAGAGCGCCGGCTATGAGGTGTTTGTAGTCCACTATCGGTCTCCTTTCTATGTGTTTATACATCATTTTAGCACAAATACGGGGTTTAGTAAAGTAGCGTTTTGCACAAATATGATAGCTGCAAAAATTGATTGTTGGTATATAAAGCCTAATTCTGAGGGCGGTTCTGATAAATTATCTCGACGGTGTCCTTCATCATGTCGAACGGACGCACCTTGGGAGCTATTTTTACCGAAATATAGGACTTTCCGGCACCGTTGAAGGTTATCCTGCCCTTGTAAGCTTTTGATAGTCCGGCTATCTGTTCTGTGGAGAGGTACTCCGTGTAGAAGTACATCGAGCCGTTCTTCTGCGATATTTCGGTGATACCGAGGTGTGCAGCCTTGTTCCTGAGAAGCGATACCTCGATGAGCCCGAGGACTGAGCGCGGCGGATCACCGTAGCGGTCGATGAGCTCGTCAATGAGGTCGGACTTGTCTGTGTCCTCGTTCACGAGCATTATCTTGCGGTACATATCTATACGCTGATTCAGGCTCGGTATGTAGTCCTCGGGAATGTGCGCGTCTATCTGGATATCTACAAGGCAGTCCTGTATCTTTTCGGGCTGCTCGCCCTTTTCCTCGGCGATAGCCTCAGAGAGCAATCGCAGGTACATATCGTAGCCGACTGCCTCCATATGACCGTGCTGCCTGCCGCCGAGTATGCTTCCCGCTCCGCGTATCTCAAGGTCGCGGAGAGCTATGCGGAAGCCGCTTCCGAACTGCGTGAATTCACGCATAGCGTCAAGTCGCTTGGTCGCTATCTCGGTCAGCACCTTGTCGCGCTTGTAGGTGAAATATGCGTAGCCGCGCCGGTTTGAGCGCCCTACTCGTCCGCGGAGCTGGTAGAGCTGAGAGAGTCCGAAGCGGTCGGAGTCCTCGATAATGAGGGTGTTGACGTTTGGAACGTCCACGCCGGTCTCGATGATCGTGGTGCAGACGAGGATATCGACCTCGTGCTCGACGAGCTGTTCCCATATATCGGACATCTCGTCCTCGCTCATCTGACCGTGTGCTACGGCTATCCTCGCGTCCGGCAGGAACTCCTGCAAACGTGACGCGCAAGCCTGAATGGTCTCGACACGGTTGTGGATATAGTAGACCTGTCCGCCGCGGCGAAGCTCACGGACGATAGCCTGAACGACTGTTCCGGCGTTGTATTCGATGACGTAGGTCTGGACGGGATAGCGGTCCTGCGGCGGCTCCTCGATGACCGACATATCGCGTATGCCGCTCATCGCCATATTTAGGGTTCGCGGGATAGGAGTCGCGGAGAGCATGAGCACGTCAACTCCTGTGAAAGCCTCCTTGAACTTCTCCTTGTGCGCAACGCCGAAACGCTGTTCCTCGTCGATTATAGCCAGTCCGAGGTCTCTGAATTCGACCGATTTCTGCAATATCTTGTGAGTGCCGATGAGGAGGTCTATCTTGCCCTGCTTGAGCTTTTTGACTATTTCAGCCTGCTGCTTCGGGGAGCGGTAGCGCGAGAGCAGTTCAACGTTCACCGGAAAATGCTCGAAACGGCGCAGCGCGGTCTGGTAGTGCTGCCACGCGAGAACTGTCGTCGGAGCGAGTATCGCACACTGCTTGCCTGAGAGCACGCACTTCATCGCCGCACGGAGTGCTACCTCGGTCTTGCCGAAGCCTACGTCGCCGCACAGGAGTCGCTCCATTGGTCTTGCGCGCTCCATATCAGCCTTTATCTCGGCTATCGACTGGAGCTGGTCGTCCGTCTCGACGTAGGGGAAGCGCTCCTCGAAATCGTGCTGTATCTCGTCGTCAGGGTAGAATGCGAAGCCCTTGCTCTTCTCGCGCTTGGCATAGAGTGCGATGAGCTCGTGCGCCATATCCTTGACTGCTCGTTTGACGTTGCTGCGCGTTTTCTGCCATTCGCCGGAGCTCAGTTTGTTGAGCTTCACGCCGCTGTCGTCCCTCGGACCGATGTACTTCGACACCATATCGAGCTGGGTTACCGGTATATATAGCTTATCTGTACCGGCGTACTGTATCGAGATGTAGTCCTTGGTCACGCCCTCGAACTCTATCTTGCGGATACCGATGAAGCGTCCGATACCGTGGCCGGAGTGTACGATGAGGTCTCCCTCTGAAATATCTGCAAGGGAACGTATTTCCTCGGCTTTGTTCTTCTTTTTGCGGCGTTTCTTGCGGGCGGAGTCGAGCGAGCGTCCCTGTGTTATGAGGACGGTCTTGTTCTCCGGATACTCAAATCCGCCGGAGAAGCTGCCCGACATCAGGCACACACGTCCGCTGCGGAGCTCCGTTTTATCGGAGGCGAGGTCGCAGGGGATACCCTCTTCTTCGAGGTCGTGCTGTATTATCGGGAGAGTCTTATCGCTTCCGGCAGCAAGGATAATGCGGTATTTCTGCGAAATAAAGTCGCTGAGGTCCTCGGTGAGCTGTTTCATCTCGCCGCTCCACGGAGCAGTCTGCATAGCCTCGAAGCTGACGAGTCTGCGGAAGTCTATCCGCTCGCCGCCCTGCATGAAGCTGCTCATATAAAGGCAGACCTTCTTTGCGGCGATGTTCTGCACGAACGGGAGGTCGAGGACGTAGCCGTCGAGCCCCTTGCAGAGCTGACCGTCCTCAAGAAGTATCTTTACGTCCTCGTTGTAGCGCGACGAAATGCCGGAAGCGCTGTCCATAACGTCGGAGTAGTCGCTGAAAATGACCGCTCCGTCGATGTAGTCGAACACCGTTGTCGGCTCGCCGTAGACGAGGGGGTAGTATTTTACGCTATGGGCGAGAAGTTCACCGGCACGGAGCCTGTGAATGTCCGAGCCGAGCCTTTCGCGTATGAGCTCGGCACGTTTGCCGCGGGCTTTCTTGCAGAGCTCCTCGATCTTTCCGGCAAGCTCCTCACAGTCGTAGAGGACTTCACCGGCTGGGGAGATATCGACCGACTCAAGCGGCTCGGTACGGCGCTGTGTATCGGTCTCGAATTCGGTTATCGAGTCTATCTCGTCACCCCAGAATTCAAGGCGGACCGGCTTGTCTGCCTGAACCGGGAATATGTCCAGTATCGAGCCGCGCACCGAGAACTGTGATGCGCCCTCGACCTTCTCGCAGCGCTGGTAGCCGCACTTCGCAAGAGCCTTGCATAGCTCCTGAAGGTCAGTTTCCTGCCCCTGTTTTAAGGTTATTGCGGCGGCAATGAGTACACCGACCGGTATGACCGGCTGCATTATGGCTTCGATGCTCGCGCAGATGACGCTGCACCTGTTCGCGGCAGCGCGTGAGAGTGCGGATATGCGCATATGCTCGTATTCGTGGTTGGAGCTGTCAACGGGTGTGAGGACGAGCTCCTTCGAGGGAAACAGGACTGCGCTCTCGTTACCGGACATCATATTTATATCGTCGCAGAGCTTTTTCGCCTCCGCCTCTGAGCCGGTAACAACGAGATTCACCGTGCCGTTTTCGCTGAGAGCGTTGATGAGCTGAGCCCTGTGGATATGCGAAATACCCGTCACGGAGACGGGTGAGATATGCTTCTGAACGGCTTCCCTGATGCTCTTATAGCCGGAAAGCTCGGTAAATAGTTCTTTGAAGAATTTCATATTAATTTAGCCTTTTCAGGAATTATACTTGTTCATCGCCTGGTCTGTGTCGCCCTGTACCATGAGCTTTATGCACTCGCAGGCGTTTTCGGCGGACTCCTTCATCTTTTCGGCGTCCTCCTTGCCGAACTTTCCGAGTACCCACTTTGCAAGGTCGTAATCAGGGTGCGGTTTCTTGCCGACGCCCATTTTTATGCGCGGGAAATCGTCTCTGCCGGTCAGGTCACAGATGCTCCGGAGACCGTTGTGACCGCCGTGGCTGCCCTTGCGGCGTATGCGGAGCTTTCCGCAGTCGAGGGAGATGTCGTCACATATGACGATGAGGTTTCCGACATCTATCTTGTAGAATTCAAGCGCCTGAACTATCGCTTCGCCGCTGTTGTTCATATAGGTTGTGGGCTTGAGAAGCAGGCAGCGCTTGCCGTTTATGGTGACCTCTGCGGTCTTGCCCTTGAAGCGCAGACGGTCTATCTTCTCGCCGAGCTGTTCCGCAAGGGTGTCGAGAACGGCGAAGCCTGCGTTGTGGCGTGTGCCGTCGTACTCCATGCCGGGGTTGCCGAGTCCTGCGATGACATACTCTATTTTACCATTCGGCGCCGGCGATTTTGAGGAGATCCGGTCGAACACATCAAAAATACTCATATATTTCTCCTTAAAGTGTAAATTTCATTTCTGTATATTTTGAAAAGACTTCCTCGAAGCCAATGGACTTGTACAGCTTCAGAGCGCCCTTTGTGGCTTTGAGCTCAACGTAGTCGAGACGGAGCTCCCTTGCTTCTGCGAGGAGCTTTTTCATAAGCTGACCTGCGATGCCGTGACACCGGTAATCAGGTCTTGTGTAGACATTGAGAACAGTTCCGGTGAGACCGTCGGGAAAACGAGGTCCTGCCGGCTTTTCGGTGACGAGGAGAAAACAGCAGCTGACGGCTTCACCGTTTTCCTCGGCTATGAATGCGCGGAGGTCGCTGCCGAGATGACGGCGGAAATAGTCGGGGAGCTGTCTGCGCAGTTTTGCCTCGGTATCCGCTGAAAGTGCGCCGTGATCCTCGGTGAGGTAGGCTATGCGCAGCTCAATAAGTGTGTCTATATCGCTGGTAGTTGCAATTCTCTGTGTCATATCTTATCACTCCAATCCAGGGATCCTGTCGATGACGGACAGCCCGTATTTTTCAGCAAGTTTTATCCCGCGCTCAGCAAGAGCCGTGTCGCTCAGGACGCTCGGACGGTGCGCGTCACAGCCTATTATAGCCTTGCAGCCGAGTTCTCCGGCGATCTTCAGGAAACGCGGTGCGGGGTAATTCCTGTTGTCCATAAGTCCGAAGAGGTTTATCTCAACGGGGGAATCGTGCTCTTTGAGCCATGTGCAGATGCGCTTCATATGCCTGTCGTACTCGTCGGGACTGCCGGTGAATTTTATCAGGTCGGGGTGTGCAAGATAGCGGTAGCGCCCCGACTCCATGCCCTCGATAACGAGGTCCGTGTAGCACTTAAGGTCGGAGAGAGAGTCGGTCGGCTCACCTGTGTAAACGCTGTGGTTCTCCGGAGCATAGGAGTGCTGTCCGAGTATCATATAGTCCACGGGATAGTCCGCGAGGAAACGGTCCTGTGCCTCCATAAGCTCTGGGATATATTCAGCCTCAAAGCCGATATACAGCTTTATATCGCCCGCGTACTCCTTTTTCAGGTCGGTGAGCGACTTGAAGTAGCCGTCGGTCTCGGCAGGCGTCATTCTTATGTCCGAAACATAGACGTCCGGGAATACCCACGGGCAGTGGTCCGAAAAGCCGAGGACTTTTATCCCTGCGGCAACAGCGGCTTCAACATATTCCCTGTCCTCTCCGTAAGCGTGATGACATCGGAAGGTATGGGTGTGATAATTTGCGAACATTGCTTATTTCCTCCAACTCTGTAACCTGTCTTTACATTATATCACTTTCCGCAGCATTTTTCAACACCGCAGCGCAAAACTTGCTGCGGGGACTTGACAAAAATCCGGATATGCCATATAATAGTAGAAAAGCGTAGCAGTCAGAGTAGCCTTTCTGCGGTCTTTCAGAGAGCGGACGGTCGGTGCGAGTCCGCAGACGGGACAGGTGAAGTGCGGCTGTCAGCTCCGGCGGGGAAGGGAGCTTTCCTGTGTATACGCCGGCGTTTACCGCGTTAAGGGACAAGAGTTATAAACCGGAGTGGAACCGCGTATCTACGCCTCCTGTGTCATTCACAGGGGGCTTTATTATTTTTTAGCAGGTGAAAATTATGAGCGTATTCAACGTTGAACTCAAAAAAATCGTTGACGACAGCTACGAGATAGAGGTCGGTCACGAACTCGAGCAGAAGCTCATCGATGACATCAATGCAGGACTTGTTGGCAATATCAGAAAATTTGCCGTGGTAACAGACAGCAATGTCAAGGAGCTCTACGCGGAGAAAATATGCGGTCTGCTGGAGAAAAACGGCTATAAGTGCGACCTTATCGTATTTCCGGCAGGCGAGACGAGCAAGACTCGTGAGACTAAGGAATTCATCGAGGACACTATGCTCGAAAAGGGATACCGCCGCGATTGCTGTATCATCGCTGTCGGCGGAGGCGTCGTTACGGATATAGCAGGATTTGTTGCAGGAACTTACGGCAGGGGCGTCCCCTTCATCAATTATGCGACGACTCTCCTTGCAGCCGCTGACGCTTCCGTAGGCGGAAAAACTGCCGTTGATACGCCGCTCGCAACTAATCTCATCGGAATGTTCAATCAGCCGGAAAAGGTCTATATCGACATATCAGCGTGGAAAACTCTCCCGCCAAGACAGCTCTCGAGCGGTCTTGCAGAGACTATTAAACACGCCTGCCTCGCAAGCAGTGAGCTCTTCGACTACCTCGACACGAATATGGACAGGATATTCGCTTTCGACGATGAGGTCTGCGGACATATCGCTGCTGAGAATTGCCGTATAAAGTACAATGTTGTTATGAAGGACGAGCGCGAGAGCGGTCTCCGCGAAGTGCTCAACCTCGGTCACACGGTCGGCAGAGCTATCGAGACCGTCAGCGGCTACAAGCTGCTCCACGGCGAGGCTGTTTCTATCGGACTCGTTGCAGAGGTGCTGCTCGCAAAGAAGCTCGGCTACTGCTCTGACGAGGACGTTGAGCGTGTGAAGGCTCTGCTCGGAAAGGCAAAGCTCCCCACTGCTGTACCGGATTACATCGACCGCGAGGCTCTCGTCAAGAAGCTCTACACCGATAAGAAGGTCCGCGACGGCAAGCTGCGCTTCGTGCTTCAGGACGGCATCGGCGCGATAAAGGAGTTCGACGGCGGACAGTACGCTCTTCCTGTTTCGGAGGAGCTCGCAAGAGAAATAATAAATATGATGTGACCGTGCCATTGGCGGAGTCCAGCAAAAAACAGACAGGAGGAATATTATGCAGTTATATAATTCACTTTCACATAAAAAAGAGGAGTTTATCCCCAATGAAGCCGGCAAGGTAAGTATGTATACCTGCGGCCCGACAGTTTACCACTTTGCCCACATCGGCAACCTCAGAAGCTATATCATGGAGGACGTTCTCGAGAAGTACCTCCGATTCACAGGTCTCGACGTAAAGCGTGTTATGAACATCACTGACGTCGGTCACCTCACAAGCGACGGTGATACCGGCGACGACAAGATGCTCAAGGGCGCTAAGCGTGAGCACAAGACAGTTATGGAGATAGCTAAGTTCTACACGGACGCTTTCTTTGCTGACTGCGCAAAGCTCAATATCAAGACTCCGGACGTCGTTGTGCCCGCAACTACCTACATCGACGAGTTTATCCGCGTTATATCCTCCCTTATGGACAAGGGTTACGCTTATGAAGCCGGCGGCAATATCTACTTCGACACCTCGAAGCTCGAGAAATATTACGTTTTCGGAGATTTCAGCGAGGAAGACCTCGAGGTCGGCGTGAGAGAAGGCGTTGAGGAGGACGGAAACAAGCGCAATAAGGCTGATTTCGTGCTCTGGTTCACAAAGTCCAAGTTCGACGATCAGGAGCTCAAGTGGGAGTCTCCGTGGGGTGTGGGCTATCCCGGCTGGCACATCGAGTGCTCCTGCATCAGCATGAAGAACCTTGGCGAGTACCTCGACCTCCACTGCGGCGGTATCGACAACGCTTTTCCGCACCACACCAACGAGATAGCTCAGTCTGAGGCTTACCTCGGTCACAAGTGGTGCAACTACTGGTTCCACGTTCATCACCTCAACACCAACAGCGGCAAGATGAGCAAGAGCAAGGGCGAATTCCTCACAGTATCGCTCCTTCAGGAAAAGGGCTACGATCCGCTGGTTTACAGGTATTTCTGCCTGCTTTCACACTACCGCAAGTCGCTGGTATTCTCGTGGGAGAACCTCGACAATGCTGTTACTACATTCAATAAGCTCGTTGCTAAGATAGCTCCGCTGACTCAGGATAAGTCCGGCGATGTTGACAAGGCTGAGTACGACAGACTCTACAAGCTGTTCACGGACGCTCTTGACAACGATCTCAATACAGCTATGGGTATAACCGTTCTCTATGATGTGCTCAAGTCCAAGGCAAATGCGGCTACAAAGCTGGCACTCATCGCTGAATTCGACAAGGTCCTCGGATTTGACCTCGTAAAGAAGGCTGAGGAGAAGGCAAGTGCTTCCGCTTCCGGAAATACCGCTGATATCCCGGCAGAGGTGCTCGAACTTGCTGAACAGCGCAAGGCTGCCCGTAAGGATAAGAACTTCGCCCTCGCAGACGAGCTTCGCGACAAGATCGCTGCTCTCGGCTATGAGATTAAGGAGACTCGTCAGGGTACAGAGATTAATAAAATAGGCTGATTTTCCCTCAGAAACGGAGAAGATTTTACAATGGCAAGGATATATCCTCTTTTCAGCTCCAGCAAGGGGAATTCTACCTTCATCGGCAATGAAAAGCAGGGCATTCTCATCGACTGCGGTGTCAGCTTCAAAAGGCTTTCCGCAGCCCTTGAGGTCAATAATATCCCCCTTTCGGCGATAAGGGCGGTCTTTATCACGCACGAGCACTCCGATCACATCGCCGGACTCGCTATGCTCAGCAAGAAAACCTCCCTGCCGATCTACGGTCAGAAGAGGACGCTCCAGCGGCTCTGTGACGGGGGAAAGATAGCACCGGGTTCGCCGGTCATAGATATGAGCGGCATCTCTATCTCCTGCGCGGATATGGAGATAAGCTGCTTCAATACGCCGCACGACGCTATTCAGAGCTGCGGCTATAAGATACATACCGGCGACGATAAATACTGTGCCGTATGCACCGACCTCGGTCACGTTACGCCGGAGGTCGATCAGGCACTTGAAGGCTGCCGGCTCGTTATGCTCGAAGCCAATTATGACGAGAATATGCTCCGGACAGGTCCCTATCCGCTGTACCTCAAGGAACGCATACTCTCGCAGAACGGACACCTTTCAAATGACGACTGTGCGGTTCAGGCTGCAAGTCTCATAAGCCGCGGTACTACCCATATTCTGCTCGGGCACCTCAGTCAGGACAACAACCGCCCGGCGATTGCTGACAGAACAGTCGAAGCCGGTCTTTCGGGATTTGTCCGCGGAAAAGACTACCTTATGGGCGTTGCGCCTGTCGAGACTCAGGGAGGAGCTGTTATTTTCTGATGACCATAAAGCTGATAGTTATCGGTAAACTCAAGGAGGACTACCTCAGGAACGCCTGTGCGGAGTATATCAAGCGGCTCGGACGATATTGTACCTTCGAACTTCACGAGCTCGACGAGTGCAGACTCAGTGACCAGCCCTCCGACAAGGAGATAGCTGCTGCTCTCCGCAAGGAGGCTGAACAGATAAAGCGCTATGCTTCGGGACTTATCGTGCCTATGTGCATTGAGGGCAAGCAGCTCAGCAGTCCGGAGCTCGCAGAGCGCATCTCAGAAGCCGGTGTGAGCGGTCAGAGCACCGTGACCTTTATCATAGGCAGCTCCTTCGGGCTCGATCCCGAGATAAAGGCTATGGGCGGACTGAAGCTCTCGATGTCGAAGATGACCTTCCCGCACCAGCTCGCGCGTGTTATGCTGCTGGAGCAGATATACCGTGCTTTCCAGATAAATACAGGTGGTAAGTACCATAAATGAGCAGTTCTTCCGGGGACTGCTTTTTTGACGTAAAAATGACAGTTTTTTGCCGGAATGTCGTGATTTTTCGGCAATATCACGATTGACAGTTATTCTATCATATGATATAATTAAATGATACAATGGAAAATTGTGTGTATTTGAAGGAGATATAAATGAATACGTTAAAAGAACTCTATGCTTACAGGCAAATGATATTCAGCCTCGTCAAGAAGGACCTCAGAGGGCGCTACAAAGGCTCCGTTCTCGGCTTCCTCTGGACATTCATAAATCCGCTGTTCCAGCTAATCGTCTACACTATGGTCTTCTCGTTCATTCTCAAATCCAACATCGAGAGATACTACCTTTACCTTTTTGTCGCCCTGATACCGTGGATATTCTTCTCATCGTCGATAACGGTCGGAGCTGCTTCGGTCGTGGCGCAAAAAGACCTCGTCAAGAAAATTTACTTCCCGCGAATGGTCATACCTATCTCGTACGTCACGAGCTGCTTTGTCAATATGCTGCTCTGCTTCATAGTAATTTTTGCCGTCATTGTCATAACCGGCGTCGGGGTGAACTTCCTTGCGCTGTTCGCTCTGCCGGTCATAATGGTCGTGGAATATATCCTCGCCCTCGGTATGGCTATGCTCACTTCGGCTGTTACCGTCTACTTCAGAGACCTCGAACATATCCTCGGCATCATTTCTATGGCGTGGATGTATATGACTCCCATTATGTACGATAAATCTATCGTTCCGGAGAGACTCCAGCCGGTTTTCAACATAAACCCTATGACTCATGTTATCGAGTGTTACAGGTCAGTTCTCTATGACAAGACCTTCCCTGATCTTTCGTCGCTGCTTTCCGCAACGGCTCTCGGAATATTCTTCCTGCTGATCGGCTGTCTTGTTTTCAATAAGCTCCAGAAACACTTTGCGGAGGAATTATAATGGCTCGGAATGAAACAGCTATCGAAGTAAATAATATAACCAAGAACTTCAAGGTCTATCTCGATAAGGGCGCTCAGCTCAAGGAGAGACTGCTTTTCCGCAAAAGGAACAAGTATGAGCTCAGACAGGTCCTCAAGGGCATCAGCTTTACCGTTAAAAAAGGCGAGGCTGTCGGCCTTATCGGTCATAACGGCTGCGGTAAGAGTACAACGCTCAAGCTGCTCACAAGGATAATGTACCCCGACAGCGGTACTATAACCATGAACGGAAGAGTTTCCAGCCTTATCGAGCTCGGAGCAGGCTTCCACCCGGATATGAGCGGCAGAGAGAATATCTACACCAATGCCGCTATATTCGGTCTTACCAAGAAGGAGATAGACGCGCGTCTCAAGGATATCGTCGATTTCTCCGAGCTGGAGGAGTTCATTGATAACCCGGTAAGAACTTACTCCTCCGGTATGTATATGAGACTCGCTTTCTCCGTAGCCATAAACGTTGACGCGGATATTCTCCTCATCGACGAGATACTTGCCGTCGGTGACGCGAATTTCCAGGCGAAGTGCTTCAACAAGCTCAAGGAGATAAAGGCTCAGGGTACGACTATCGTCATTGTTTCGCACTCGCTCGGTCAGATAGAGCAGATATGCGACCGCTCTATATGGATACACGAGGGACTTATCCGCGCAGAGGGACCTCCGAAGGAGACAGACCTCGAATACCTCGACTATATGGGACAGAAGCTCCAGGAAAATACCAAGAAGGAGCTCGCCAAAAAGGCTGAGGAGGAACAGAAAAATGCTGAGGGCAGTAAAGCTGCTCAGGCGGACACCGAAGATGAAGCGTCAGGCGACAGCAAGCGCTGGGGAAGCGGTAAGGCAAGGATAAAAAAGATAACCGCTTTTACCTCCGACGGTGCAGAACAGCGCGTTTTCCGTACAGGTGAGGACATCATCTTCCGCATAGACTATACTGTCAAGGAAAAAATACCGGACGCTGTCATGGGCATAGGTATCTTCAACCGCGACGGAGTTCAGTGCTACGGCACGAATACCCGTATAGACAAGCTGCCGGAATTTGAGCTCACAAAGAGCGGTACGGCTGAGCTCGTTCTGAAAAATGTCGGACTGCTTGCAGGCGAATATCTCCTCGATTTCGCTATCGAGACAGGTGACGGCATACCCGTGGATTACTTCCGCGAGGCTTATAAAATCGAAATGATTACGCGCTCGGGAGATGTGGGTATCTCGCGCATCGACCATAAATGGAGTATCTGATAATGAATAATGTTTTGAAATTTCTCGAAGAATTTGACGCGCAGAAAGGCTTGAAGGGCAAGCTCAAAAAGAAGCTCTACGGCGGTATATTGCCGGCTTTTGAAGCTGCTGCGGTCGATATTGACGAAAGAAGAGTGGCAGAAGAGGCTATATCTCAGGAACAGGCTCGGCTTGCCGGAGAAAGTGCGCGTATGAGCTCGGAGCAGACACGCCTTAATGCGGAGCTTGCAAGGATAAGTGCTGAACAGGCGAGAACTTCGGAGGAGCATAAGCGCCTTGAAATGGACGTGAGTATGCTCAAACAGCGCATAGAGGAGCTCTCAAAGGGCTCGGACTTTCTCGGTGAGAGGATAACCGCCGTTGAACAGGCTCTGACCGGTCACGCCGGAACTATCAGCGCTATCCGCAATGACCTCGACGCTATCAGCAGCAACCTGAGAAACAACAACATAGCTCTCGAACACCTCAACAGCGACTCGGAGTTCATGCGTGTCAAGCTCGGCTCTATCAATAAGACCATCAAGAAGCTTTCTGCCGGAAATGTGCCGGTAAGCTCAAACAGCGAGACAGCTGCAAATATCGTGCCCGCTGCTGCGCCCACCGGCGAATCGGACTATGACTGCATAGATTATTTCGACTTCGAGAACCACTTCCGCGGCTCTATTGAGAGCATAAAGAAGGCTCAGGAGGTCTATCTCCCGTATTTCCGCGGCAAGAAGAGAGTCCTCGATATCGGCTGCGGCAGAGGTGAATTCCTCGCGCTGCTCAAGGAGAACGATATCCCCGCTAAGGGCGTGGATATCTATGAGCCGTATGTTGACTACTGCAACAGCAAGGGACTCAAGGCTGTCTGCGGCGACGGTACTGCTTTCCTCGCCGGCGTTGACCACCTCGACGGTATCTTCGTAGGTCAGGTTGTCGAGCACCTCAAGCCCGAGGAGATAATCAGACTCTGCAACACCGCTTACGAAAAGCTCAGCGAGGGCGGCTGCATCATCATCGAAACTCCCAACCCCACCTCGCTCGCAATATACACCAACGCTTTCTATATCGATCCCTCACACATAAAGCCGGTACACCCGCTCACTATGAAGTATTACCTCGAAAAGGCAGGTTTCCGCAATATAGAGACGCTCTTTACCGAGAACAGCCGTCCGCCCCACAGTATACCGGAGCTCGCTCTGGAGGGCGCTGAGGAGTTCAACTCGGCAATGAAGGAGCTCTCGGATATACTCTACGGAAGTCAGGATTATGCGGTAATTGCCGTAAAATAAGGAAGGAAGAAAGACATAATGGAGAATACTATCAATATCGAAGAGATAATGGCTGAGATAAAGCGCAGCATCAAGGAGAAGAACCTCACTGCGGATATGCTCAGCTTTGAAGATGTTCCCTATGAGAAGGCTGTGGATATGAGCTCAGGAGGCTCTATTGAGGAGTGCGATACAGCTCTCAGCTACCTCAATACCCACTACTATATCCAGCCCTATAAGGAGCTCGGCGGAAATCCGCTCAAGGTCTTCTTCAAGAAGGTCATCAGAAAGCTCACAAAGTTCTATGTTGAGCCCGTTGTATTTGAGCAGAACGAATTCAATGCCAATACCGCAAAGGTGCTCAATACCCTCAGGGGCGCTGCCGGTGATGCCGCAGATGCTCCTGATTACAGCAGCAGGATAGAAGTGCTCGAGCTCGCTCAGAAGGAGCTCCTCAACCGACTTGACCGCCTTGAGCGTGAGAACGCAGCTCTCCGTGAAGAGCTCGGAAAGCAGAGGGTGTAATGAGAATAGTTCAGCTTCTGCCCACTCTGTCGTTCGGCGACGCGATAGGCAACGATACTATCGCTCTCCGCGGTGCTATCAGGGATATGGGCTTTGATACTGATATATATGCCGAGAATATCGACAAAAGACTGCCTGCCGGTTCCGGTCAGAGCATTGAAGAGCTCAAGGGACTCAGGAGCGATGACATCGTTCTCTACCACAAGTCCACCGGTACCGACCTGACTTTCAAGATAGATAACTTCAAATGCCGCAGGATAATGGTCTACCATAACATCACACCGCCGGAGTTCTTCCGCCCGTACAGCGCTGCTGCGACTGCTCTTACAGAGTACGGCTACAAAGGCGTTGAGTTCCTGCGCGACAAGGTGGAATACTGCCTCGCAGACTCTGCCTACAACCGCGGCGAGCTGCTGAAAATGGGCTATAAATGCCCCATTGATGTGAGACCGATACTTATCCGCTTTGAGGACTACAAACAGGCTCCCGACGAAGAGACTCTGAATAAGTACAGGGACGGCAAGACTAACCTCGTCTTTGTCGGAAGAATTGCTCCCAATAAGAAGCAGGAGGACGTTATCCGCGCTTTCTACTGCTACAAAAGGATAAATCCCGAGTCGAGACTCATTCTCGTCGGCTCTTATTCAGGTATGGAGAACTACTACCACAGACTCGTGAAGTATGCCGCAGCTCTCGGTCTTGCTGACGATGTGGTGTTTACCGGACACATAAAGTTCAGCGCGATACTCGCTTTTTACCGCGCTGCTGACGTTTTCGTCTGTATGAGCCAGCATGAGGGCTTCTGTGTGCCGCTCGTCGAGGCTATGTTCTTTGACGTTCCGATAGTTGCTCTCGATACCAGCGCTATTTCCGATACCCTCGGCGGAAGCGGCTTCCTTATCGACGACAAGGATCCCGTTTTTGCGGCTGCGGTTATCGACCGTATCGTCCGCGACAAGGCTCTGCGCGAGGAAATTATTTCCGGACAGCGCCGCCGTCTTGAGGACTTCTCCTATGAACGCATAAGAGATATTTTCGAGAAACAGCTCAGGGACTTCATCAGCCGCGGCTGAGACAGGAGATTTGTACAATGAAGAAAATTGGCTTTGTCATTCCGTGGTACGCTGACGGTATTCCGGGCGGCGCGGAAATGGAGCTCCGCGAGGTCGCTTCGCACCTGCACTATGCCGGCATACCCGTGGAGATACTTACCACCTGCGTTAAGGAATTCGGCGCGGACTGGAGCGAAAACTACTACAAAGAGGGCGAGGACTCTACTGCAAACGGCATAACCATTCGCCGTTTCAAGGTCAGAAAGCGCGATACTGCGGCTTTCGACGCTGTGAACCTCAAGCTGATGAACAAGACTCCCGTTACCGCTGAGGAGGAGGACACATTCCTCCGCGAAATGGTCAACAGTCCCGAACTCTATGAATATATGCGCGGACATTCCGACGATTATTCGCTGTTCGTGTTCATACCCTATATGTTCGGCACGACCTACAACGGCGCACAGATGTGCCCGGAGAAGTCGGTGCTGATACCCTGCTTCCACGATGAGGCTTACGCTTATCTCAGCCGTTTCAAGGAAGTATTTCCCAAGACTGCCGGAATGGTGTTCAATGCACGTCCCGAGGCTGAGCTCGCTGAGAGACTTTACGGCTTCTCAAAGAGCGGTACAAAGACCATCGTTATGGGCATCGGCATGGATACGGATATCGTTCCGGACCCCGCAGCTTTCCGCGAGAAATTCGGCGTGAAGGAGCAGTTCATTCTCTACGCTGGACGCAAGGACGAGGGCAAGAACGTTCACACGCTCGTAAAGTATTTTGCGGAGTATATCAGGCGTCACGATACCGACCTCAGACTCGTGCTCATCGGCGGCGGTCAGATAGACCTCCCGAAGGAGCTCGTCGATAACGGAAGGATACTCGACCTCGGCTTCGTTGACCGACAGGACAAGTACAACGCTCAGGGCGCAGCGGAATTCCTCTGTCAGCCCTCAAAGAACGAGAGCTTCTCCCTTGTTATCATGGAGAGCTGGCTCTGCGGACGTCCCGTGCTCGTTCACGAGGACTGTGCCGTTACAAGAAATTTTGCTTCTGAGTCGAATGGCGGTCTGTACTTTGGAAATTATTTTGAATTTGAAGGCTGTACAGACTACATTCTCGAGCATAAGAATACGGCATGGCAGATGGGCTCAAATGGCAGGGATTACGTCCGCAGGAACTTCGACTGGGACGTTATCGTGGATAAATACAAGCGATTTTTCGCGGATATAACCGGAGAGTGAGAAATGAAAAGGATCGCATTGGTAAATCAGCGCTACGGACTTGAGGTAAACGGCGGTTCGGAGTACTACACAAGACTGATAGCCGAGAGACTTACAGGTGAATATCAGGTAGATGTTATAACGACAAAGGCTCTTGACTATACTACATGGGAGAACCACTATACCGCCGATGAGGAGGATATAAACGGCGTCCATGTAAGGCGTTTTTCTGTCAAGGAGTGCCGTGCTGCGGACTTCAACGAGTACAACGGCGCTTACCTCGGAAGGATAGGCAGCGGCGACTTCGATGAGGCTGCCGAGAAGGTGTGGTTCGAGAAGCAGGGACCTTTCTGCCCTGACGCTATCAACTACATCAGAGCCAACAAGGACAATTACGACGCCTTCATCTTCGTGACCTACCTCTACTATCTCACCGTTATGGGTATGCCGGAGGTCGCTGAAAAGGCGGTGTTTATCCCGACTGCTCATGAGGAACCTTTCATACACTTTAAATCTTTCGAGAAGATCTTTACTCTTCCGAAGGCTTACGTTTTCCTCACGGACGAGGAAAAGGCTCTGGTTCAGGGACTTTTCCACTGTGAGAATATACCGTGCAAGGTAATGGGTACCGGTGTGGAGGTGCCCTGCGAGCCGGACGAAAAGGCTTTTCGCGAGAAATATAAGATAGACGGCGACTACATCATCTACGTCGGACGTATCGACGAGGGCAAGGACTGCCCGATGATGTTCAGGTACTTTATGGAGTTCAAGAAACGCCGTCCGGACAGCAGGCTCAAGCTCGTCCTCATGGGCAAGCCGGTCTGCGAGATACCCAAGCACAAGGACATACTCAGCCTCGGCTTTGTCAGCGAGGAGGACAAGTTCAGCGGTATTTCCGGAGCAAAAGCGCTCGTGCTCCCGTCAAAGTTCGAGAGCCTTTCAATATCAGTGCTCGAGGCTATGACGCTCTCCGTTCCGGTCATCGTGAACGGCATATGCGAGGTCCTCAAGGGACACTGCATAAAGAGCAACGGCGGTCTTTACTATATGAATTACTTCGAGTTTGAGGGAATTCTCGATTACATCTTCTCTCACAGTGCCGAGTACGCTGAAATGAGAAAGAATGCGGTGGCTTATATCGAGAATAACTACCGCTGGGAAGTAATAATGAAGAATTTCGTGGAACTTATCGAAAGCATCTAAGGGGGAATAGTCAGGAAATGCTGTATGGTGGAGTATGTATAGCCGGAGTTATCTTTTCCGTGCTGGCTTCCGTGATATGGTTCGGAAGAAAGAATGCCGTTGAATCGGCTGTTTTGGGCATCATTCTGTGGCTGTTCACCCATGTTATCGTGAGTATGGGACTCTTTGTCGTCGACAGGTACGGCGTCGGGCCTACCGCGTGGCTCACGGCTTTCACAGACCTTGTACTGCTCGGGGCAGCGGTGTTTGCCCGCAGGAGCAGACCTTTCAAGCTGAAAAAGCTGATCAAAGCGGACTTTTCCCTGAAAGATGCGGTGATACCGCTGCTGGTGTGTCTGCTCACTCTGCCGTTCGTCCACAGCAAGAACGAGATGTTCGGCATGGGACAGGATCAGGGCGTCTATCAGACGCAGGCTGTCCTCTTTATGAACGGCGATACCCACAGGCAGAAGGACTTCAGAGAATACCACGATCTCAGGAGCGACCACGAAAGAGAGACCTTTGAGTATAATGTCAAGAACCACCTCCGTGGCTTTGATATAGAGCCGGAGAATTACCCAAAGACTTCTTACAGGAGCGGTGAAAGTCCTGTGTCCGGTATCTTCCACGGTATCCCGACCTATTCAGCTCTCCTTGCAATGTGGGGAACTCTCTTCGGTATGGAGAATATGATGGGGATAGAGACGATCTTCTATTTCCTCCTGATATTCCTCGTGTACTTCACCTGCCGCGAATTCAAGCTGAAAACTGCTTCGGCATTTTGTGCGTGTGCAGCAGTTGCGATGGCGCCGGTAGTTATATGGGTATCCAAGTCGGCGCTCACCGAGATGTTCCTTGCACTTCTGCCGGCATCGTTCCTCTACCTCATAGCGGACGATGAGAACCCGAAGGACAGATGGCTCTCGATACTGCCGGTAGCTGTATTCTCCTGCTATCACGTTTCGATATACACCATGATACCGATGTTCGTGATGATCTATGGCTATATGTACGTCGTTACACGCGAGAAACAGTTCGCAGTGCTCATGCCGGTGACTGTGTGCGGCTACTTCATCAGCTACTTCATGATGAGGCACGTTCAGCCATTCTACACGATGAACAATTACAGCCCGCTCTTCGTGCACGGCATTGATCCTTTCAGCATAACAAAGGTTGTCATCGCAGTTTCGGCTGTGGGACTTGCTTTTGTTGCAGCCTTCATAGCTGTTGTGTCGAAGGTGGTAAAAAAGAAGAAAAAGAGCGGCGTCAAGAAGATGACAAAGCGCAGGATAAATGTTTCAAAGAGCAAGACTCTCGCTATCAGGCTCATGTTCATACTGCCGTCACTTTATATCGGTGTTAAGGCTCTCACAAAGTACAGCAGCTGGGACGGTGCAAAGTACCTCACACTCGTC
Organism: uncultured Ruminococcus sp.; assembly: GCA_900318825.1. Classification (GTDB taxonomy): domain Bacteria; phylum Bacillota; class Clostridia; order Oscillospirales; family Ruminococcaceae; genus Ruminococcus. Next base: position 41,031 of record ONMB01000007.1, on the reverse strand, counting down.
GGCTTTGCCGGAAATATCGGTCTGGTACTCTTCGTTCTCGGCTTTATCGCTGCCCTGATCTGGACCTCCCACATCGCAGCAAGCGAGCAGAGGATCATAGTGGCTATGATGTTCTTCTACTGCATACTCTTCTACTCCGCTTTCCTGCGCTATGACATACAGCATTATTACTACTATTCACGCTACCTCGCACCTTTCGTACCGATAGGCGTTATCCTCTGCGTGATCACTCTCGACCGTTTCGGCGGAAAGCTCCTCTATCCCGCAACTGCTGCCGGTATCGCGTTCTCGATGCCCTATAACACCTACCTCATGGGACACAAGGACGATACCCGTATGGAATGGAGCATAATCAGCGACCTCTCCGATTTCATCGACGACAGCGACTGCGTTGTCATCTCACCAAATTATACGAATACTCTCTGGCTCCCTATAAGAAGCATTAATCATGCGGCTGTCTATCCTGAGGACGAGTCCGATCCGGATCAGCTCAGAAAACTCACAGAGCGCCACGGAAAGGTCTACTACATCTCCGGCAATAAGCTCGACGAGAACGACTATAAGCCGCTCTACAAGAATGTCGTACACCATATCGAGGACGGCCTCAACAATACGGCTGATATTATGCCCTATCCTGAGAAGTTCTGGAAGATAGACGAGAATATTGGACTCTATGTCTTTGACAAGTACGATTTTGAATATACCGCCGAAGACGACCACGACAAAATGACCGGCGTATCTGCTGTCGAAGGCACATACTGCTGGACAAATTCAAAGGATACCAAGATCCTCTGCGGTCTTTATCCCACCGATTACAAAGTTATACTCAACCTCGGAAACAAGGTCCCGCTCGGAACGATAGGCTATGACGAGCTCGAGGTAACTATGTATCTCAACGGTAAGAAGTTAGGAACACAGACGATAAGAAAAACCGAAAAGATAGAGCCGCTCAACTTTGAGCTCCCCGGCGGATATGTCGTGGACGGCGAGAATATCCTTGAGATACGCTCTCCTATTTGGAAGGCATCAAAGATAAATCCTAATGATACAAGAGAGCTCGGAATACCGATACAGTCGGTACAGTTCAGAGCTGCTAATTAAAAGAAAGGACGACCTGAAATGAAGCTGATAATACAGATACCCTGCTATAACGAGGAGGAAACACTTGAGCTTGCGTATAACGATCTCCCCAGACACATCGACGGTATAGATACTATCGAATACCTCGTAATAAACGACGGAAGCAAGGACAATACCGTTAAAAAGGCTAAGGAGCTCGGTTTTCACCATATAGTTTCCTTCAAGCAGAACAAGGGACTCGCCAAAGGTTTTATGGCCGGTATCGACGCCTGCCTGCACCTCGGCGCTGACATCATTGTGAATACAGACGCCGATAACCAATACTGCGGTGCAGATATCGAAAAGATAGTCCGTCCCATTATTGACCGCAAGGCTGATATCGTTATCGGTGAGAGACCTATCGACCAGACAGAGCATTTTTCATGGAAAAAGAAGAAGTTCCAGCACCTCGGAAGCTGGGTAGTCCGCGTAGCTTCCGGCACTGATATCCCCGACGCTCCCAGCGGCTTCCGCGCTTACTCACGCGAGGCTGCGCTGAGACTCAACGTTGTCAATGCCTACACCTACACCCTCGAAACTATCATTCAGGCAGGCAACAACAAGACTGCTATGACTTCCGTCCCGATAAGAACTAACCCCGAAACTCGCCCCTCAAGACTCTTCTCGAGTATGTGGCGCTATATGAAGCGTTCTTCGACTGTCATCACCCGTTCGTTCGTAATGTACAAGCCGCTCCAGTTCTTCATGACTATCGGCTGGATACTTATGATTGTCGGCTGTGCACTCGGCGTGAGATTCCTCATACTTCTCGGTATGGGAGAGGGCTCAGGTCACGTTCAGTCCCTTATCCTTACCGCTATTTTCATAATGCTCGGTTTCCAGACCATTACGCTCGGACTTCTCGGCGACACTATCGCTGCTAACCGCAAGCTGCTCGAGGACGTTCAGTACCGCGTGAGAAAAATGGAGTGCAAGACCTGCGAGCCCACTGACCTTCTTACAGAGGAGGAGCTCGAAAAGATCTCAAAGGAGTCTGAGAAATGAAAAGCCTGAGCGACATCAGAAACAAACGCGTTCTCTACGTTGGTACGAAGAACAGCGACTACCTCCGTCTTACTCAGGAGATAAGGCTGCTCCGTGAACAGGGCAACGAGGTCACAGTCATTGCTTCTCCCGAAAAGAGCTACCTCAAGCGCCTTATCTACGTCTACCGCAAGCTGCTCGGCGTGGATATGGACGACTATGACCTCAGCTTCATAGGCTTTGCTCCGCAGCTCGTTATGCCGCTCTTTGCGTGGAAGCTGAAAAAGAAGCCCCTCGTTATGGACTTCTTCATCTCAATGTATGACACGCTCTGCTTCGACAGGAAAAAATTCAGTCCCAAAAGCCTCATCGGAAGGTTCATCAAGGCGATAGACAAACATACGCTCAAGCACGCTGACCTTGCGATATGTGACACCAAGGCTCATGGCAGGTATTTCTGTAAGGAGTTCTCCTATCCTCAGGATAAGATGAGAGCGCTCTACCTCGAAGCCGATACCAGTATATATTACCCCCGCGAGACCGCTCCGCACGAGGACTTTACCGTCCTCTACTTCGGCAGCGTTCTTCCGTTGCAGGGAGTTGACGTTATCCTCGAGGCTATGAGGCTCCTCGAAAATGAGGAGGGTATCCGCTTCATCGTTGTCGGTCCTCTCGGCAGCGGCAGACGTACCGCAGAGAATATCACCGATTACTATGAGTGGCTCTCTCAGGAGGAGCTCGCTGAGAAGATTGCTTCAGCTGACCTCTGTCTTGCCGGTCACTTCAACAGCTCCATAATGAAGGCTAAGCGTACTATCCCCGGAAAAGCCTACATTTACAGGGCTATGGAAAAGCCGATGATACTCGGCGACAATCCCGCTACTCACGAGCTTTACAGCGAGTCTGACGAGGGAATATGGTTCTGTCCTATGGGCGATCCCGAGGCTCTTGCAAAGCTCATTAAAGAAATCAAGGAGCAGCACGAATGAAGAAATACGTCAAGATCGCCGGAAATATCGTTATGATAGCTGCACTGGCATTCGTGGTGAAAAAACTGCTGGATATGGATATCAGCTATTCGCAGTTCCGTTCGGGCAGAGTCATTGCGGCTCTTGTGACAGGCTGTGTGATACAGACTATCATCATTATATGCTCGTGCTTCCCGTGGCTCATGTTCACACGTTCGCTCTCCGGAGTCAGGATACCGTTCAAAGCGGCAATGCCCGTCTATACACGGTCGAATATCTACAAGTACCTCCCCGGAAACGTGTTCCAGTATGTCGGAAGAAATCAGCTTGCGGCAGATATGAACATCAGTCACGTTGACGTTGCCTGTGCCACGATACTTGATATACTGTTCTGCGTTTTCTGGACAGGTGTCGTTTCGGTCATTCTCCTCGGCGGACGCATAGCCGAGCTCCTCGAAAAGTACGGAAAGAATATCCTCCTTGTCGGAATTGCCGGTGTTATCGTTCTCGCAGCAATTATAATAGCTCTCAGAGTCAAATTCGCTGAGAAGTTCCGCGGATATATCTCAAAATACTCGAAAGCCTTTGAAAAGGAGAACCGCCCTCAGCTTCTGAGCGGCATATTCTACTATTTCGTCCACAACTGCGTTTCCGCCGGTATGTACCTCATCTGCGTCATGCTGGTCGTGCCGGAGGCTTCCTTCTCCGAACAGCTCGTCCTGACAGGCGCCTTTATGTTTGCGTGGATAATCGGCTTCGTTACCCCCGGAGCTCCCGGCGGTATCGGTATCCGTGAGGGCGTTATGATATTCGTCGGCGGAGATAAGTATTCCGACCGCATCATTCTCTTTGCACTCGTTATGAGATTTTCATCTATACTTGCGGACGTCATCGCGTTTGCAATAGGAAATATCTGCGGCAGGCGTTTAGCTCCAAGCCGCGTCGAACAGCAATAAAAAAGCATCTGCTTATGGCAGATGCTTTTTTATTCTGCAAAGGTTCGCTTCACCAGAGCCGAGATGCTTTACTGAGCCGTCGGGGAGTTCAACAATGAGATTGCCGTTGCCGTCGATACCTGTTGCTTTTCCGGTGAAAGGCTGGCTTCCGACCATAGCTGTTATATCGTTGCCTGTCAGGAGCTCGCGGCGGCGGTAGCCTTTAAGAAAGCTGCGGTCGCGCAGGTCGTCCGTGTACACTTCGAGGCGGTCGAGGATAGCGGCGCATAGTGCGTTGCGGTCAATAACGAGACCGGTCTCGTCCTCAATGGAGGTGGCTGTCTGTATGAGCTCGCTGTCGAATTCACCCCGGACGCTCCGTACATTCACGCCTATACCTATCACGGCGTAGTCAAGGGACTTCATCTCGAGTCCGAGCGAAGCCTCCGTGAGTATGCCGCATATTTTCTTGCCGCCGAGGTAGATGTCGTTCACCCACTTTATCTGAACGGGAACTCCGGTCAGCTCCTCGATCGCTTCTGCGACTGCGACTGAAGCGGCAATGGTCATCATTGAAGTTGCTTCAAGTTCAAGGTCGGGATGGAGTATCACGCTGAGGTAAATTCCCGTGCCGGCAGGGGATACAAACGTGCGTCCGAGCCTGCCGCGTCCCATAGTCTGAGTGTCTGCAACGACAGCCGTTCCATGTGGAGCACCGCCGGAAGCGAGTTCCTTTGCGGCGGTATTCGTGGAATTTATCTCGTCGAATACTTTAAGCTGTCTGCCGAGCAATTTGGTATTCAGGTGAGCGGTTATGAGCTTTTCGGAAAGGCGGTTATTGTTCATCGCGAGACGGTAGCCCTTAGAGGTCACGGACTCTATTGTGTAGCCCTCGGTCTGGAGCGCTTTTACGGCTTTCCAGACAGCGTTGCGGCTCACTCCGAGCTTTTCCGCGAGAGCCGCGCCTGATATATATTCACCGCCGGAAGCGGCAAGGGTATTAAGCAGACTTTCTTTAACGTTCATAGCATTACCTCCAATGAAAGTATAGCATAATCCGCCGCAAAAAACAAGAGGGGGAACAGCATTACTGTTCCCCCTCTTGTTTTCATATCTTCTCACAGAAAGCGATTATTTCGGCTTCCCGTGACTTGACTGCCTCCTTGTACTCAACGGAGCAGAGTCCGAGCGAGCCGCAGCACTCTATTTCAAGATGACCGTAGAAATGCTCAATAGTACCTATAATACGCTGGCACTCCGGCATTGAAGGTCCTGTCCTAAGTGCGACTGCATAGCCGCGCTTGCCCTTACTGAGAGAGGCGTGAGGTTCGTGTGTATTGCACCACGGGGTAAATCTGTCGATGAAAGCCTTGAATTGTCCGGGCACATCTGCCCAGTATGACGGCGCAACAGATACTATTATATCTGCACGTTCAAATTCTTCAGCGGCAAGGTCAAAACCGTCCTGCTGAACGCATTTTGCTGTGTTATGACAGCTTCGGCAGCCCTTGCAGAAGCTGAAGTCATAGTCGTCGATACATATGCTTTTGGTGTCATAGCGCTGTGAGAGCTGCTGTGCTGTTATGCGGACTATCTCAGCAGTAGCGCCATTTCTGACGGGACTGCAGTTTATTACAAGTGCTTTCATATTGCCTCCTTATCAGGCTTTGTTCTTTGTGGCTGCTTCTCTTATCATTCTGAGTATCTGAGTAACTGCGAACGGGATAACCGCGAGTCCTGCGACCTCGAGGAGGTTCTTGGCACTGAAGCAGTTGCTTATGGACATAAATCCGTGGCAGGGAGTTATCATAAGTGCGCATACGAGGAGAAGTGCTCCGACGCAGAATGCTTCGATAGAGAAGAGGTTCGTTGTGAAGCCGAGCTTTGCGAGGGAGTGCTTTCCGCGGCTGTCAAAGCCTTCAAACAGACGTGCAAGGCAGAGGGTAGCGAAAGCCATAGTGCTTGCCATAGCAGTGGAGTCACAGGAGTGCTTGCCTATCATCAGCGCACACATTACGCAGGCTGCTATGATGATGCTGTGGAATGCGATGTAGATGCCGGTCTCCTTGTTGAGTATTGACTCCTTGGAAGAACGCGGCTTTTCCTTCATAACGCCGTTCTGCATGGGCTCCATACACAGTGCGAGTGCCGGCAGCGAGTCTGTGAGGAGGTTGATGAAGAGGAGGTGTACCGGCATAAACGGCAGCGGCAGGTCGAGTATGGTAGTCAGCAGGACTACGATGATAGCAGCTGCGTTTCCGGCAAGCAGGAACTTGATAGCGTTCTTGATGTTGTTGTAGATGCATCTGCCGTTTGCGACTGCCTTTACGATAGTTGCAAAGTTGTCGTCGGCAAGTATCATCGAAGCAGCGTCCTTTGATACTTCGGTACCGGTAATTCCCATAGCGACTCCGACGTCAGCCTTCTTGAGTGCAGGGGCGTCGTTTACACCGTCGCCGGTCATTGCAACGACCATGTCCTTCTTCTGCCAGAGGTCAACTATGCGTATCTTGTGCTCAGGTGAAACTCGTGCGTAAACGGAGATCTTCTCGAGCTTGGCAGAGAGCTCATCATCGGAGATATTGTTGAGCTCGTTACCGTCCATAGCGAGGTCGCCGTCCTTGTAGATGCCTATCTCCTTGGCAATTGCAACGGCTGTGAGCTTGTGGTCGCCGGTTATCATAATTGGCTTTATTCCCGCGGAAATACATTCCGCAACGGCTGCCTTGCTCTCTTCACGCGGAGGATCGGTCATAGCTGTCAGACCGATATAGACATAGTCGCACTCGTCATCAAGTGTGATATGTGCGTCGCTTGTGAGTATCTTCTTTGCAAATGCGAGAACTCGCATACCGTTTTCGGAATATCTGAGGTTGGACCTGCGTATCTCAGCAAGGTCGTCCTCGTTGATGGGACGTACATCGTTGTCTGTGAGGACGAATTTGAGCCTCGGAACAAGAACGTCGATAGCGCCCTTTGTATAGGCTGTGCGGGCAGCTCCGAACTGGTGTACTGTTGTCATCAGCTTTCTGTCGCTGTCGAAGGGTATCTCGTCCGCACGGGGATTTTCCTCGCGTATGCGGAGGTATTCATCGTTTCCGAGGTAATCGGAGAGAGCGGTCTCAGTAGGATCGCCGAGCCAGCCGTCATCAGACTTCGCAGCGTCGTTGCAGAGCGCCATTGCGAGGAGGAGCTCCTTCTTTGCGCGTTCACAGGGGAAGCTGAGGTCGCGGACAGTCATGCGGTTCTGTGTGAGAGTACCGGTCTTGTCCGAACAGATTATGGATACACAGCCGAGACCTTCGACTGCCTTGAGGTCTTTGATTATCGCCTTCTGCTTTGACATCTTCTGAGTACCGATAGCGAGTGAGATCGTGATGATCGAGCTGAGAGCCTCCGGGATTGCGGCAACGGCAAGTGCTACTGCGAACATAAGCGCATCAACGACAGGCTGACCGTTTATGAAGTAGGTCATCAGGAATACAAGTATACAGATACAGATGATAGCTATCGAGAGTATCTTGCTGAACTTGTCCAGACTTACCTGAAGCGGTGTCTTTTTCTTCTTCGCGTTCTGCATAAGAGAAGCGATCTTGCCTATCTCGGTATTCATGCCCACTCCGGTTACTACCGCAACACCGCGTCCGTTGGAGATGTTGGAGCCGGAATAGATCATATTCACGCGGTCGCCGAGTGCGAGCTCTGCCTGGTCTATCTTGTCAGTGGACTTGGTAACGTTCAGCGACTCACCGGTGAGGGCACTCTCGTTGACCTGAAGCGAGGCAGCTTCAAGGAGACGTCCGTCTGCTGCGGCAACGTTTCCGGCTTCCATGAGGAGGATATCGCCGACAACTACCTCGGAAGCGGGTATCTCGGTCTGAGCGCCGTTTCTGATGACTCTTGCACTGGGCGAGCTCATTGCCTTGAGACTGTTCAGCGACTTCTGTGCCTTGACGTGCTGTGCCGTACCGAGTATGGCGTTCATAATGAGTACGACGAGTATAACTATCGTGCTTCCGATCTCGCCGCTCACCATTGAGATTATCGAGGCGATGATGAGGATAACTACCAGCAGGTCTGCGAACTGCTCGAGGAATACCCTGAATATGCTCTTCTGTTTTTCTTCGGAAATGGCATTTTCACCGTGTTTGCTTCTGCTCTCGGTGACCTGTGCGTCGGTGAGTCCTTTTTCGCGGTCGCTGCCGAGAGCCTTTACGACGCTGTCGCCGTCCTGATCAAAATAATTCATATCATCTCTCCGTTTCATCAGACATTATTGTCGAATTTGAATACACTTTATCATATATTTCCCGGCATATGAGCCGGAAGGAACAGGGGGAATGCTGTGGGGTGTTTTGCACGAATGCCTGTTCTGTGCGGATACGGGCTTTGTGTCATCATGGACATACCTTCTTTCTTAGTATTTTTGCAATAAAACAAAAAAGACTCTTATTGCAGCTTGATGTGCAATAAAAGTCTTGCTAAAGTCTTGCGGACTTTGTCCGTCCGACAGCTTATGGCTGCGGTCATGGCGTAACGGACACTTACAGCAGCGGCTGTAAAGAAGCTACTCCCTTTTATTGATAATATATTACCATTAAATAGCATGATTGTCAAGGGGAATAGGAGCAACAGACTCAAAAGTTACGGAATTATCGGCGTAATTTACAAATTAGCATAAAGAAAATGAAAAAAATATTACATTTCGGGAACTTTTTTTATAATTGCTTGAAAAGATAGATATACGGTGTTATAATGTAATATGTCACATCAGACCGCGGACTGCTTTGTCCCGGAATACATCAGAAGAAGGTAAGTGAGAACATTGAAGATCACAGCTCTGATAATTGCTGCGGCAACAGCTCTGTGCTGCGTCTCCTGCGGCAATAAGAGCAGCTCGTCCGAGACCGATACCAATATCACCGGAAGGTGGAGCATCGAGGACGAGGGCGCTGAAGGCGGCTACATATTTGACAATAACGGTACAGCCAGCGTTTACTATAAGCCGGAGAATACCTATTTTGAAGACGGAGAATTCTTCTTTTTCGGTACTCACGTCGGCGGTGACCGCCTCAAATACGACGGCGATATACTCACTGCTGAGATAATGGAAAAAAACGTAATCACGCTTGACCGTGTAGGCGAGCCGGCTCCTTCTGATTTTAACGGTGACTACATCGTCACTGGCGGTACTATGCTCGACAGCATTATCAAGAGTCTCGGCTTTGATGGCACCGACAAGCCTGAGATACATTTCAGAGTCGAGGACAACAAGGCAATAGTCGTGGCAGTTGATGCTATGGACTATGTCTACGACGGCACAAGGCTCGAACTCAAGGGCAAGCACGGTTTCCCCTCAAGCGACGGCGAAGCTGAACGCAGCGGCGATACGCTCAGGATAAAGCGCAGCGACGGCGGCGAGCGTGTGCTCAATAAGGTCAAATAGCGCAATGCGCATTTGTATATAAGAAAGGAACCGGAGATACTCCGGTATGAAACCCACACCTATCCAGGAGGAAAAATTATGAAAAGATTAACAGCAATACTTCTCAGTTGTATGCTCATCACCTGCAGCTTCGCTTCATGCGGAAAAGATGATGACGATTCAGACAGCAAGTCCGGCAAGGCAACCACTTCTTCTGTTGAGGAAGATGAGTCTTCAACTGATGACGAGGACGATACCGACGACGAAGATTCTACTGACGATGAAGAAAAAACCACAGGCAAAAAGAAGAAAAAGTCCAAGGAGAGCGAGACCGATATCGACGAATTCGTCGGTAAGTGGGAAGCATTCAAGGTCGAGGACGAGGACGGCGAAGTTTATGAGGACGAATACATGGGCACTCCTATCTCAAGCCTCATGAAGCTCGAGATCTTCGACGACGGCACTCTTACTCTCAAGACCTACGGCAACAAAGACGAGGACTTTGACTGGGAGGACGAGGGCGACGGTTCGCTCTCTATCGTTGGATTAGACGATGAGACTTCCTACCTCTCTGTCGATGAGGACGGCAACCTCGTTGTTGAAGAGGCCGATGATACTGTATACTTCAAGAAGGTCAAGAAGTTCACAGAGTCTGAGGACGATACAAAGGCTACAAAGGAAAAGTCCACAAAGGAGAAGGCTACCAAGGAAAAGGAGACTAAGGAAAAGACTTCCAAGGAAGAATCTACCAAGGCTACAAAGGCTTCCGGCGAAGGCGGCTACAAGAAGGGCGAGATCGACGAGGATATCTTAGGCAAGTGGACCACCAAGGAAGGCGGCTTCGACGGCTGGTATGAGTACAAGGAAGACGGCAACGGAAGTGTTTACCTTGATTCTTCAAGCATTATCCACTTCGAGGGCGACAAGATTTACTTCAATACTACTGAGCTCGGTCCTGACAAGTATACATTCAAGGACGGTAAGTTCGTTCTCAATGTAGGCGGTAAGGATATCCTTACAATGGAAAAGACAGACGCTGCAAAAGATAAGCTCGACGGCGAATACAAGGTCGTAAGCGGACTTCTCTTTGACCAGTACGACAAGACATACAAGAACACAAGTGAGTATTCATTCAACTTCATCGTTGACGGAAAGAAGAGCACTATCTGCCTCGAAAACTGCTTCACATATTCAGCAGACGGCAGCAAGATCTATATCGGTGAAGGTTCTTCACTCTTCAACAACAAGGAGTTTGACTATACTATCGACGGAAAGAAGCTCACACTCAAGTCCGGATTTGCTCAGCAGATCCTCACAAAGGACTGATACGAACGTAAACCAGTAAATCTAAGATAGGAGTACCATTATGAAAAAACTTGCAGCTATACTTGCAATGTGCATAGTTATGACATCTGCTCTCGTTTCCTGCGGAGACTCAGATGACAGCTCAGGAAGCGCTTCCAAGAAGGCTTCCACAACCAGCGCTTCTGATGAGGCAAACACTGACGAGACAGCTTCCGATGAGGAGGACGATACCACAAAGGCCTCCAAGAACTCTTCCGAGAAAGAGAACAGCTCTGATGAGGACAGCTCCGACGAAGAGGACGTTACGGAAGGCGATGCTACAAAGGCAAGCAAGGAGCTCCCCACAGGCGGCATAATCCCCAGCGAAGAGGATACAAAGCCTGAGGCTTCTGTTGATACTTCTGAGCTCAAGGGCGGAGATGTTAAAGGCTTATGGAAAATGGAAGAAGATGACATGAATATGGTCATCAACTTCAAGGAAGATAATACTATTGCAGCTGATATTGATTTCAGCAGCTATATCTCATTTGATGGCAAGAAGGTAAAGTTCGGCGACGACGATTTCTCTCAGGAACTCAAACTCGATTTTGACGGAACTACCGCAAAGGTAACAGCTTCAGAACAGGAGTATCTCGTTCTCGAAAGAACCTCCGGCGAGACTTCTGCTGACAATATGGACGGCACATACGTTGTAAAAGGCGGCGCAATGGCTTCAATGCTCGGCGGCAGCAATAAGGATACGATTATAAAGATCAAGGGAAAGAACACATACCTTTCATCTGACGCATTCGGAAAATATGAGGTGAACGGCAACAAGATGTCGATGACCGAGGAAGGCGATACCAGCAACAATGAGGTAACATTCGGCGTTGACGGCGATACTCTTACTATCGTTGACGAGGACGGAGAGGTTTCGATCCTCACAAGAGCTGATTGATCTGCGGAGGTGCTTGAATTAATGGAGGGCGGAACTGACGGCGGCAGTCCCCGAGAAAGGAGGACTCTGCTATGACAGCTCGGATCATCCTGCAAATACTTCTGATCGTACTTATGGCGGTTTTCACCTATACTGAGACCGCGGTGATTGCGATCAGCGATCCACAGCTTGAAAAACTTGCGGCGGGCGGCAACAGACGTGCCGTCCGTCTTAAAAAGCTGACCGAAAAGCCTTCGCGCTTTATGGAGATAATGAGAGCTGCTTCTGTATTCGCTGCGGCTCTCGGTTCAGCATTCCTTTCATACGACTTTGCAAGACTCGTTTCTGATGCGGTCGGGGACAGCTTAAGCAGTATCCCGGCAAGTATCGTTCACGCTGCGGTGATAGTCGTGATGACACTTCTCTTTACCGTAGTCACACTTGTATTCGGCGTACTTCTTCCGAAGGGCGCTGCTATGAAGGATCCTGAAAGGGTGGCTCTGCGAATGAGTCTGCCGGCAGTCGTCATTACGGCGCTTTTTGCACCGGCAGTGTTTTTTGCAAAGGCTGTCTCAAAGGGCTTGCTCAGACTCATCGGCGTTGATCTTAACGACGCTGAGGAGACCGTTACTGAGGAGGAGATCCTTATGATGTCCGATGCGGGTGCGGAAAAGGGTACTATCGACGAGGACGAGAACCGTATCATCAAGAACGTCTTTGCCTTTGACGATATGACTGCCGGACAGGTCTGCACTCACCGCACGGAGGTCTCCGTTTTGTGGGAGGCTGACAGCACAGAGGTCTGGGAGGAGACTATTCACCGTACAAGACACTCTGTTTTCCCTGTCTGCGGCGAGAGCGTTGACAACGTCACCGGTGTTCTCGATGCAAAGGACTACTTCCGTCTCGACGACAAGAGCCGCGAGAATATTATGAAAAACGCGGTCCGTGAACCCTACTTCGTTCACGAGAATATGAAGGCGGACAGGCTCTTTGAACAGATGAAGCAGAGCGGTTCGGACCACTTTGCTGTTGTTGTTGACGAGTACGGCGGAATGAGCGGTATCATTACGGTCACTGATCTTGTGGAACAGCTCGTCGGAGAATTCTCCGATGACGAGGACGATGTTCCTCAGCCGCATATCGAAAAAACCGGCGATAATATGTGGCTCATACCCGGTACAGCTTCTGTTGCCGAAGTAAGCGAAGAACTGGATATAACTATTCCGGCGGATAATTTCGAGACCTTCGGCGGATATGTCATTGATGAGCTCGGTGACGTTCCGCGTGAGGGTACACAGATATCCTTCGAGGCTGACGGACTGCGCGTTGAGGTAGTTGCGATAAGTCACCACAGAATAGAGTCGTGCCGGGTTGAAAAAATAGCTCCGCAGATTGCAGAGCCGGTTAATGAAGAATAAAAATCAAGGCTGCACTTTATGGTGCAGCCTTTTGCTGTTAGGAATACTGTGAAGTGAGTCCGTATATCTCTTCGAGAGTTGCATCGCTTCCGGCATCGTGTACCTTCTTTGCAATCTCTGAACCAACATAGCGGATATGCCACGGCTCATACTTGTAGCCGGTTATACCGTCCTTGCCCTTCGGGTAGCGGATAATGAAGCCGTATTTGTAGCAGTTGTCTGCGAGCCATACAGCCTCGGGTGTGCCGCCGAAGGAGTCGTCGATAGTGTTGACGTCGATAGCGAGACCGGTCTGGTGCTCGGAATATCCGGGACGTGCTGAGAAGGTGTCAGCGCTTGCCTGACCGTAATTAGCAACATAGTTGTCATAGATCTGCTTCTGGTATGTATAGCTGCGGAAGCCGGAGGCAAAGTAGATGTTCAGACCTTCCTTTGCGGCGTCCTGTGTGAGCTTGTTGAACCACTCATTGCAGTTGGGATCGAGAGTTCCGGGGTTGTAGTTTTCGGAGAGAGGATAGGACTTATTGACAATGAGGACATTTCCCTCGTAGTGAGCCTGGGGATCATTTATCTTAGAGGGAGCAGGAGCCTCAGCTAAGGGCTGAGGCTCGGGAGTTTCGGGTTTCTTTTCAGTTTCTGCCTTTGCAGCTTCAGGAGCCTGTTCAGCAGGCTTTCCTTCTTTGACTTCCTGCTTGGCTTCGGCTGTTTCAGGCTTTTTTTCGGTTTCCTGTTTCTTTTCTGTATCAGGAGTATTGTTCAGAGGAGTGTTATTGCCGTTGTTGTTCTGATCGTTGTTTGCGGCAGGAGTACCGGCAACGACGACTCTTATCATAACCTCCTGTGAAGGATTGTTCTTGGCCTTGAGAGTTACATAGCATTCGCCGCCTGCAACGCCGGTGATGTGACCGTAAGCGTCAACGGTTGCTATCTTTTCGTCAGATGATGACCATACCTCGTCTGCTTCGGTAGAGCCCTCGGGGTACTGCTGGACGTATGCGATACCGCTTTCGCCGACATTGATGTAGATGCTGTACTTGTCCAGCTTGAAGCCCTTATCGGGATCGTTGGAGCCTGTAACTACCGTAGTTGTGGTAGCGAGGGTAGCGGGCGCTGTTGTTTCCGGAGCCAGTGTGGTGACTGCACTCGTTGTAGTCGTTACTGTATCTGCCGGCTTTGTATCTCCGCCCTTGCCGCTGTCCTTGCTGCAAGCCTTTGCGATAAGTATCACGAAAAGCAATACGATGAATGCGATAACAAAGACCGCAGTGAGCTGTCTTTTGCGAAGAGTCTCCTTGGAGACCTTTTTTCTTTTTCTGGGACGCTCAGGTCCTTCGTTGTAGTTGTTATAATTTCTGTTGTCCATGTAATTGTCCCTTCCTTTACTTATTTTTAATAGGGAAAAAGTTAGCGGGCACAAAAACCCTGCTAACATTATAACACAATTACCTAAAGATGTCACGCATTTTTGCTTATATTTACAAAAATTTTTGCACATTGCTGTATACAGAGGGTAGCTTTTTGTGCTGTTTATACAAAAACGTCCGGTCAAATGCGACCGGACGCATCAAGCGTTACTTGTTGAGTTTCTGAAGCTCGCCGTCAAGAACGGGCGAAACGCTTTTCTTGAGCTCTTCCCATGACTCTGAACTGCCCTCGAGGAGCGCTGTTGTGAGGTTCTTGACAACGCCGCGTGTCTCGTAGTTGTACAGACCGTTTCCGCTTATCTTAGGACTCATTCCGCCTGCATAGTCGAAAACAGGAGTTATGTTCTTGGGATCAAGATATGACTGCAATGCGTCGTACTGTTCCTCGGTCAGATAGTGCTTGTCGTTTTTGTTGCCGCTCATGAGATGAGTCAGAGCCTGCTGTTTTGCGGCTGCACGGTACTTTTCTGAAGTTACCGCATAGCGCTCGCACATCAGGAATTTTGCAACAGCTTTGCCCTTTACGGAGTTGGCTGTCAGCATCTTCGCATTGAAATTGCAGCTCATATAGTATTTGTCTGCGTCGGGAGCCTTAGGAAATGGTACTATCATAAGGTCCATTTCGGGATTTCGTGCATTTGAACCGCCCAGTGCCCAGTCGCCCATAGCGTAGAAGAGCGTTGACTGGTCAGTCGGGAAGCAGTCCTGCCATTGCTTTGTATAGAGCTGCTTCTTGGTGACGTCCTCCATGAGCGCACCGGCTTTGTCGAGCTTGGCATCGGAGAGGTTGGAAGTGAAGATCGCTCCGTCGTACTTCACGATCGTACTGCCTGTTGAATACAGGGCTGCCTCGCCGAACCAGCCGTTGATGCCGTATCTTCTGGTGCCGTCAGCCTTTTCAACAAACTTGTCCATCATTGAAGTAAAGGCATTCCAGTCCCACTTGCCGGCTTTGTAGAGCTCGCAGGGATCGTCAAGACCTGCCTCCTTGACCATTTTACGGCTGTAAGTTATGAGGAGCGGATCTGACAGGCTGTAAGGAACTACATAATGCTGTCCGTTATATCTGAACTGCTCTGCAACGTCCTTCATTCCGTCCCATAGACCGGCTTCGTTCATGCCCATATCCTCAAAATACGGATCAAGCGGAGCGTAGAGTGAGCTCATAGCGCCCTCGGGGAAGAAATCCTCGATGTACGGCACCATGTCCACGTCCTCGCCGGCTTTTATCTTTGCCTCAAGAACGGTCGAGAGCTTGTTGTGGTCGGCGTAGACATACTGCACCGTGCCGCCGTACTGCTTCTGAAAAGCTGCGAGTGCTGCGGAGGGCTTGCCGTTTGCGGCGGTGTTGAGGTCGTAGTCGGAGAGCCATACGATGTCCATATTGTCGCTTGGAGTGTCAACGGCTTCCGTTGTATTTGTCGGAACTGCTGTTGTCGTTTCCGGTTCGGAGGAGCTGCCGCCTTTTTTGCTGCACGAGGTCACCGCTGCAAGAGCTGATACCGCGAGCAGAACTGTTATCATCCTTTTTGTTCTTTTCATTTTTATCTGTCCTTTCAGGAAAAAGCGCCGGAATTCTTCCGCCGCTGCTGTATCAAACTACATTATTATACTACAAAACGCCCGGTATTGTCAAGGCTGAAAGAGCTTTGACGGCGTTCCTCAGAGGTCAGGATCACCTGCATTGATATTAATAATGTAAAATGTGAAAAAATTTCCGGAAAACACTTGATTTTTCCGGAAAGAGGTGTTATAATAGGTAATGATGATAGTTAAAGCAAAAGACCGGAACCTTCCGGTCTTTCGTTTGTATAGAGGACTATTAGATATTACAGGTGGAAAGGAGAGTCCGTTTAAAGGACAGACTGCTTATGAAGTTCAAGAAATTCGGCGGTACGGAACAGAAGGTGTACGACCTGATAAAGCCTATTACCGACGAGCTCGGCTACTATCTCTGGGACGTTTGCTATGAGAAGGAAGGCGCTCTGTGGTACCTCAGGGTATTCATAGATCAGGACGAGGGTATCTCTATCAACGACTGCGAACGCGCTACCGCTCCTATCAGCAAGCTCCTCGACGAGAAGGATCCCGTCGATCAGAGCTATATCCTCGAGGTCGGTTCAGCCGGTCTGGAGAGAGAGCTCGTAAAGGAGGAACACTTTGTAGTGTGTCAGGGCGATAAGGTGAGGATACGCTTTATCAGAGAGAACAATGGTGAAAAAGAGATCACAGCAGTGCTTTCGGGTGCTGATAAGGAGGGCGTTACCGTCATAGATGAGGACGGCAGCGAGAAAAAATTCCCTCTTGCTGATATCGCTTTTGTAAAGCTGTATATGGATTTTGAATAATATTATACTGGAGGAATCAACAGAAATGAGTACAGGTAAAAGATCGTCAAAGGCTGCAAGTGATATGGTCTTCAGCGAGACCGAATTCTTCAAGGCTCTCGAGCTCCTCGGTGAGGAAAACAGCGTTGAGACTGAGATACTGATAGACAAGGTCAAGTCAGCTATGCTCAAGGCAGCAAGAAAGGCTTACCCACACAGCGAGGAGAGGATCAGAGTTGACATCGACCCCGCTGCAAAGAAGTTTGAAATGTTCATCGTTCAGGACATCATCCCCGATGAGCCTATCGACGAGAACGAGATAAATATCGAAGTTGCTAAGACTATCGATCCCACTGCTGTCGTAGGCGGTACTATCCTCAAGAAGATAGATATCTCCAAGCTCGGCAGAATGGCTGCTCTCTCTGCTAAGCAGTCCATAAAGGGCGACCTCAGAGAGATCAACCGCGAGCAGATGCTCAGCAAGTTCGAGCAGAAGGAGCACGAGTGCATAACCGCTACTATCTCTCAGGTTGAGCCCGGCAGAGGTACTGTTACAGTCGTTTACGAGGGCACAGAGCTCTACCTCT
Organism: uncultured Ruminococcus sp.; assembly: GCA_900318825.1. GTDB lineage: Bacteria > Bacillota > Clostridia > Oscillospirales > Ruminococcaceae > Ruminococcus. The sequence goes on along the minus strand of ONMB01000007.1, from coordinate 23,620 downwards.
TCCGCAATGAGCAGATCCCCGGTGAGACTCTTGAGGAGGGCAAGCCCGTAAAGGTATACATCACAGGTATCATCGGTAAGAACAAGAAGCCTGTCGTAAAGATATCCCGTACACACAAGGACCTCGTAAAGAGACTCTTTGAGATCGAAGTTCCCGAGATATACGACGGAACTGTTGAGGTAAAGTCGATCTCCCGTGAAGCCGGTTCAAGAACTAAGATCGCTGTATGGTCAAAGGATCCCAACGTTGATGCAGTCGGTGCCTGCATCGGTGCAAAGCGTTCAAGAATAACCGCTGTTGTAAATGAGCTCAACGGCGAGAAGATCGACATTATCCCGTGGAGCGAGTCGCCTGACGAATTCATCACAAGAGCTCTTGCTCCTGCTGAGGTGCTCAGAACAGTCATCACTTCCGAGGAGGAAAAGACCTGCACAGTTGTAGTTCCCAACAACCAGCTCTCACTCGCTATCGGCAACAGAGGTCAGAACGCAAAGCTCGCTGCTAAGCTGACCGGCTACAAGATCGACATCAAGCCCCAGACTGATCCCCTTACCGGCGAGAAGGCTCCCGAGCTCGATCCCGATTTTAAGGTGCCGGAGCCTGTAAAGACTGAGTCCGAGGATATTGAGGAGCTCACAGATGCAGCTTTTGAGGAGACCGCTGCTGCTGAGGATACTGCTCCCGAGACAGAGAGCGCTCCCGCAGACGAGGAATGATATGAAACCGAAAAAAACACCTATGAGAATGTGCCTCGGCTGCAATGAGATGAAGCCGAAAAAGGAACTAATCCGCGTGGTAAAGTCGCCTGAGGGCGAGATAAGCCTTGACTTCACAGGAAAGAAATCCGGCAGAGGCGCATATATATGCCGGAGCACGGAATGCTTCGACAAGGCTCGCAAGGGACACAGGTTCGAGAGATCGTTCTCGTGCAGGATCGAGGAAAGCGTTTATGAGGTGATGGCTGATGAACTCGGAAAAGAAACGGAAAACAGCTGATCTGCTCACGATATGCAACAAGGCGCGTAAAACGGTCAAGGGCTACGACAGTGTGGTCGAAGCAGTAAAGTTCGGAAAGGCTTTCTGTGTTATGACCGCCTGCGACGCTTCACCGAAGACCGTCAAGGAAGCGGCGTTCATCTGTGAGAGATATGAAGTCCCGCATATAGCGGCTGAGCTCACCAAGGACGAACTCGGTCATCTGTGCGGAAAGGAAACGGCGATAATCGCTGTTACCGATAACGGCTTCGCAAACGCATTCATACGCATTTCCGGAAAATAATCACAGCTTTGCTGTGCTGATATACATTATACTAATTATGCAATGGAGGTATTAGAGCCTATGGCAAAAAAGATAAAATTAAGCGACGCAGCGAAGGATCTCGGTATCGCTTCGCAGGAACTTATAGATTATTTCGCTGAAAAAGGCGATAATAAGAAAAAAGCCGGCAGCGGTCTCAGCGAGGAGGAAATGGATCAGATCCTCGAGCATTACACAAAGCTGCACGAGGTGAAGTCCTTTGACGAATACTTCGCTTCAAAGAACGATCCCAAGCCGGAAAAGAAAAAGGAAGAACCCAAGAAGAAAACAGAGTCTGCTGCAAAGAAAACTGCTGAGAAGAAAAAGGCTGAGCCCAAGGACGAGGAAAAGTCTGCTGAGAAGAAGCCTGCCAAGAAGACCGAGCCCAAGGCTGAGGTCAAGGCTGCTCCTGAGAAGAAGGCTGAGCCGGCTAAGAAGGCTGAGGAAAAGCCTGCCGCTAAGCCTGAGGTGAAGGAAGAAAAGAAGCCTGAGGTAAAGCCCGCAGCTCCCGAGAAGAAGGCTGAGGAAGCTCCCAAGGCTGAGTCAAAGCCCGAGCCTAAGGCAGAGCCCAAGCCCGAGCCTAAGGCAGAGCCCAAGCCCGAGCCTAAGGCAGAGCCCAAGCACGAGGTCAAGCCTGCTGCTGAAGCTCAGAAGCAGAAGTCAAAGAAGACTGAGAAGAAAAAGGAACAGGCTAAGGCTCAGGACAGAGGCGAGCGTACAAAGTTCAACGCTTCATTCAGCTCCGAGACCGCTCAGACTTCCACACAGCGCAGAACTGTCGATACAAGAGGAAGCTACATCGACCTCGACAAGTACAACGAGCGCTACGACAATATGGCTTCTTCCAATAAGCACAACAGCGAGAACTACTCCTCCAAGAAGCAGAAGATAAACCAGAAGTCCGCACAGAGAGCACGTCAGCAGTACTCCAAGAAGGAGACAGAGGCTGAGAAGCTCAAGAGACTTGAACTCGAACGCGCAAGAAAGCAGCAGCTCAAGGTCCTCATTCCCGACAGCATCACAGTCGGCGAGCTCGCTACACGTCTCAAGGCTACTGCAACAGACGTCATCAAGAAGCTCATGGGACTCGGTGTTATGGCTTCTATCAACCAGGAGATAGACTTCGATACTGCCGCTCTCGTTGCCGACGAAATGGGCGCTAAGGTTGAAAAGGAAGTCATCGTTACCATTGAGGAGAGACTCATCGACGACACTGACGACGATGATACAAACCTCCAGCCGCGCTGCCCCGTTGTAGTTGTAATGGGACACGTTGACCATGGTAAGACTTCTATCCTCGACCGCATCAGAAACGCTCACGTTGCCGCTGGTGAAGCTGGCGGTATCACTCAGCACATCGGTGCTTATCAGGTAAACGTAAACGGTCAGGATATCACCTTCCTCGACACTCCCGGACATGAGGCTTTCACTTCGATGAGAGCAAGAGGTGCCAATATCACTGATATCGCTATCCTCGTAGTTGCCGCAGACGACGGTATCATGCCCCAGACAGTTGAGTCTATCAACCACGCCAAGGCTGCCGGAGTTTCCATTATCGTTGCTATCAACAAGATGGATAAGGAGGGCGCTAACCCCGACCGTATCAAGGAAGAACTCACAAAGTACGACCTCGTATGCGAGGACTGGGGCGGCGATGTTATCTGTGTTCCCGTTTCCGCTAAGACCGGCGATGGTATCGATGAGCTCCTCGAGAACGTTCTTCTCGTTGCTGAGGTCAAGGAGCTCAAGGCTAATCCCGACAGACTCGCAAAGGGTACTGTTATCGAGGCTCGTCTCGACAAGGGCAGAGGTCCTATCGCTACTCTCCTCGTTCAGAACGGTACTCTCAGACAGGGCGACGTTCTTATCGCTGGAACTGCTGTCGGCAGAGTCCGCGTGATGACAAACGACAAGGGCAGAACTGTCAAGGCTGCCGGACCTTCCGTACCTGTTGAGATAACAGGCCTCGCAGAGGTTCCGAGCGCAGGCGATATATTCAACGCTGTTGAGGACGAGAGACTCGCCCGCGAACTCGTTGAGCAGAGAAAGCATGAGCAGAAGCAGGAGCAGTTCAACGCTTACCGCAAGGTAACTCTCGACAACCTCTTCAGCCAGATCGCTGAGGGCGAGATCAAGGAGCTCCCGATCGTTGTAAAGGCTGACGTTCAGGGTTCAGTCGAGGCTGTAAAGCAGTCCCTCGAGAAGCTCTCCAACAATGAGGTAAGAGTAAGAGTTATCCACGGCGCAGTTGGTGCTGTCAAGGAGAGCGACGTTATGCTCGCAAGCGCTTCTAACGCTATCATCGTAGGCTTCAACGTAAGACCTGATCCCGTTGCTGCTGAAAATGCTGCACGCGACGGTGTAGATATACGTCTCTACCGTATCATCTACGACGCTATCGAAGAGATCTCAACAGCTATGAAGGGTATGCTCGCACCCAAGTTCAGAGACGTTGAACAGGGCCGTGTCGAGGTACGTCAGGTATACAAGATCTCCAATGTCGGAATGGTTGCCGGAAGCTACGTTCTCAGCGGCAAGGTAACAAGAGGTTCACAGGTCCGCGTAGTGCGTGACGGTATCATCATCGCTGACGATAAGATCGCAGGTCTCAAGCGTTTCAAGGACGATGTCAAGGAAGTTGCTGAGGGCTATGAGTGCGGTATCAGCCTTGAGAAGTTCGCTGACGTCAAGGAAGGCGATATCTTCGAGACCTATATCGTTGAGGAATACCGCGAGGACTGATCGCATAACAACGTTTAAAATATCATAAGGAGGTCAGAAAAATGGACAATAACAGAATGAGTACAGCAGATATGCTCCAGTACTGTGAAGAGGCTCTTGCATGGGAGGACTTCGGACCTATCGACATCTTCTTCTTTCAGTCTGTAAAGAAGATACTCCTCGGTCAGTGCAGTGCGCTCGAAGAACCCGAGGAAGTCATTGACGACCTTATGGGCATAGAGCGTCCCGTGCGCGACGTCGAGCTCGAGCCGGAATACGACAAGTATGCCGACATATACTACGGCGAAGAGGGAGACGATGACATTCCCGATTACAGCTGCAGCAAGGAGGACGAGGCTTTCGATTCGATCATTACGGGCGAAGGCTTCTTCGACGCTGAGGCTCAGGAGAACAAGGGCGAAGGCTCTGCCGCTGATGCCGCTCCCGAAGAACCTGCAATGGTCGCAGGTACTGTCGAGGAGGCTATCGCTCTTATGAGCGGCGGCTCAATTAAGACAGAACCGGCTGAGGAGGACGCTGAAGGTACGGAAAAGAAGGCGAAGTCAGCTGCCGACAAGCACGAGGAGACAGAGGGCGGCGGATTTACAGTAAATCTGTGACCGCTCAGAAAGGATAACGATGCCGAATTTCAAGAACAGCCGCATGGCTGAAGACATAAAAAGAGAAATGACCGCTATCCTCCGCGAACTCAAGGATCCGAGGATAGACAAGATGCTCACTATCGTAAGAACGGACCTTTCAGGCGATATGTCGTCCTGTAAGATATATGTTTCGAGCTTTGAGGGAATGGATAAGACAAAGGAATCAGTCAAGGGACTCAAAAGCGCTGAGGGCTTTATCCGCCGCGAGCTTTTCCACAGGCTCAAGATGCGCAAATCCCCTGAACTTACCTTCGTCGCTGACAACTCTATCGAGAGAAGTGCTGAGATAAGCCGCAAGCTCGGCGAACTCGGCGTAGGAGGGGAGGACTAATATGTTCATCGGTTTAAGTGAGGCGGAGAGCTTCCTCCGCAACTGCCGCGACGCTGTTATAATCACTCACCAGAATCCGGACGGGGACTGTATCGGTGCCGGCTTCGGACTCAAGGACATACTCGAACAGCTCGGTATACGCAGCAGAGTCATCTGCCACGACGAGTTCCCTTCGCCCCGCTATGACTTCATCACATCGGTCGGAGCAGGCGAGGACTTCGAGCCCCAGACTATAATAGCCGTTGATGTTGCCGACGTGAAGCTCATGGGCAAGTACGCGGACATATACGGTGATAAGGTCCAGCTTTGCATAGACCACCATATCTCTAACAAGAATTACGCCGAAAAAACCCTCCTCAGGGGCAATGCTACGGCTGCCTGCGAGGTCATCTATGACCTTGCGGAGTACATGGGCGTCAAGATAACCAAGCACTGTGCGACCTGCCTTTATACAGGCATCGCAACTGACTCCGGCTGCTTCAAGTACGATTGTACCACTCCCCGCGCTCACGAGATAGCTGCGGATATGATGAGACGCTACGATATCAATTTTGCGCGTATAAACCGCTATATGTTCGACGTCAAGTCGGAGGGCAGGATGCGCCTTGAGAGCAAGGTAGTCGAGCTTATGGAGACCTACCTCGGCGGCAAGCTCAATATCATCGCCGTTACCAAGGAAATAGCCGATTCTATGGGCGTTTCAATGGACGAGCTGGAGGGCTTTGCGCCTATGACGATACAGCTCGAGCAGTCAGAGGTCGGCATATTCATACGCCAGCGCGATAATGACTACAAGTGCTCGTTCCGCTCGGCAAACGACGTGAATGTTTCCGAGATTTGTCAGTCGCTCGGCGGCGGCGGTCACGCAAAGGCTGCCGGCTGCTCGGTAACAGGCGACCTTGAGGAGATAAAGAAGCAGCTCGTTGAGACTGTTGAAAGGGCGCTGAGCCGATGAACGGCATACTCTGTGTAAACAAGCCGCAGGACTTCACATCGTTCGACGTTGTGGCAAAGCTCCGCGGTATACTCCAGATGAAAAGGCTCGGTCACGGTGGAACTCTCGATCCCATGGCAACTGGCGTACTCCCGGTGTTCGTGGGCTGCGCTACCAAAGCCTGCGACATTATGCCGGACACTACAAAAAGCTACCGCGCCGGTTTCAGACTCGGCTGCACTTCCGATACGCAGGACGTGTGGGGAACTGTCAGCGAGTTTTCGGACAAGGCTGTTGCTGAGAGCGATATACTCGCTGTACTGCCGGAGTTTACCGGAAAGATAATGCAGCTCCCGCCGATGTATTCGGCTGTTCAGGTGAACGGCAAGCGGCTCTATGACCTTGCAAGACAGGGAATAGTGGTCGAGCGTGAAGCGCGTGAGATAGAGGTGAGCAGCCTCGTCCTCGAGAGCTACGACAGCGCGAGCCGCGAGGGTACGCTGAGTATCGAATGCGGCAAGGGTACCTATATCCGCACTGTCATCAACGATATCGGCGAAAAACTCGGCTGCGGCGGTATTATGACCTCCCTCGTGAGGACTGCCTCCGGCGGCTTTGGTCTGGACGACTGCCACACTCTCGATGAGATTCAGCAGGCTAAGGACAGCGGCTGCATCGGGAAGCTCATACTTCCTGTGGACAAGGTCTTTGCTTCGCTTCCGGCGATAAGGCTCGGCGAGGCTCAGACGCGTATGTACCGCAGCGGTGTAAAGCTCGATATTACGCGCGTCAGCGACGTCCGTCCGGACGCCGATACCTACCGCGTCTACGGCAGCGACGGCGCTTTTATAGGCACCTGCGTCACTGACCGCGAAAACGGTGTTATCCGCGTGGGAAAGAACATGGGGTGAGGCTGTGGAACGTTACGGTACAGCAGTCGCACTCGGTCTTTTTGACGGAGTTCACCTCGGTCACAGGGCGGTACTGACAGAAGCCTGCGCTCAGCGTGAAAACGGTCTCATTCCGGCGGTATTCACATTCGATCCGGGGAGCGTTTCCTACAAGTCAGGCGCCGCTCAGGGCTACATCTACGGGCAGAAGTACAAGTGGCAGCTGCTTTTTGAATGCGGCATCAGATCCTTTTTCTCGCCGCCGTTTGAAAAGTTGAAGAGCTGGTCCGGCGAGTCATTTGTAAAAAGGGTGCTGAAACAGCAGTTCAATGCAGGCTTTGTCTGCTGCGGAATGGACTTCCGCTTCGGCAACAGCGCTTCATGCGGTGTTGATGAGCTGAGAGCTTTCGGAAACGCTTACGGCTTTGAAGTCAAGGTCGTTGAGGACGTTCGCCTCGGAGACAGTGTCGTGTCCTCAAGCGAGATACGCAGAAGGCTCGGCGACGGAGATATTGCCGGTGCGAATGAGCTGCTCGGCAAGCCCTATACGATCTCGGGAACGATCATGGACGGCAACCATATCGGCCGTACTATCGACTTTCCGACCATAAATCAGAATTTCAGCGAGGGACAGCTCGTCCCCGCTTACGGTGTCTACTCCGCGGAGACCGTCATCGACGGGAAAAGGTTCCGCGCAGTGACCAATATCGGCGTGAAGCCTACCATAGAGGGAAAACGCAGTCCGCTTGCAGAAACGCATATACTGGGCTTTTCGGGTGACCTCTACGGCAGGGAAATGAACGTTGAACTCACAGGCTTTATACGCCCGGAGAGAAAGTTCGCTTCCCTCGACGAGCTCAGAGCTCAGATAGGCAGGGACATCTCTGCGACAACTGACATATAACATTCAGCTTGTTTTCACTTCATTTTCACATACCGATATTAATATAGTATATGCTGTGCTGTGCAGTGCGGCAGAAAATCTAACTTCTAAGAGGAGGATACCTGATGATAGAAGTTAAAAACCTGGTTAAAAGATACGGCGATAAACGCGCCGTCAACAATATCAGTTTTAAGGTGGAAAAAGGCGAGATACTCGGATTTCTCGGACCTAACGGTGCCGGCAAGTCCACTACGATGAATATGCTCACAGGCTATATCTCGTCAACTTCCGGTCAGATACTCATAAATAATACGGATATTCTCGAGGACCCTAAAAAGGCTAAGGCTAATATCGGCTATCTCCCCGAGATACCGCCGCTCTACGTCGATATGACCGTGGACGGTTACCTCAATTTCGTTTATGACCTCAAAAAGTGCAAGCTGCCGAGAAAGGCTCACCTCAAGGACGTCTGCGACCTCTGCAAGATCAGCGACGTCAGAAAGCGCCTTATCAAGAACCTCTCAAAGGGTTACAAGCAGAGAGTAGGTCTCGCTCAGGCTCTTATCAATAATCCCCCTGTGCTCATTCTCGACGAGCCGACAGTCGGTCTCGATCCCAACCAGATCATCGAGATAAGATCACTCATAAAGAAACTCGGCAAGCGCCATACTGTGATCCTTTCCTCTCACATACTCCCCGAGATACAGGCCGTTTGTGACAGGATCATTATCATAAACAAGGGCGTAGTTGCTGCCGACGGTACTGCTGACGAGATCGCAAGCAGCATCACTAATGAGCACAAGATGACTCTCCGTATCGAAGGTCCTACACATACCGCTTCGGACAAGGTGCTCATCGCTGACGCTATCCGTGCTCTTGACGGAATAAAGTACGTCCGCGCTGATATGGAACGCGAAAAGGGCATCTACGACTACGATGTTGAGACAGATGGCAAGACAGACGTCCGCCGTGCTATCAACGCTCTTTGCAGCGAAAAAGGCTGGAATATCCTTATGCTCCAGCTCTCAGACCTCACACTCGAGGATATCTTCATGAAGATAACTACGGGCGAGCAGTTTGCTGACTCTGAGGACGAGAATTCAGGCAAGCCTAAGCCAAGAATAAACCTCGTTTTCGACAACGGCGATACCAATAAGGCAGACAAAGCTCCTGATGAGGCTGATGACAGCTCACAGGAAGCTGATGAAGATAACGGAGGTGAGCAGTAATGGGTGCTATATACAGGCGCGAAATGGGCGCTTTCTTTACGTCCGGAATTGCTTATGTATTTCTTGCGGTGTTCTATTTCTTCTCAGGATATTTCTTCTATGACGAGGTGCTTTCCTCGGGATATACTGATACATCGCCGCTTTTCCAGAATATGTTCAGGATAGTTCTTTTCCTCATTCCTATCCTTACGATGAGACTTCTCAGTGAGGAGAAAAAGAACCGTACAGACCAGGGACTCCTTACAGCTCCCGTCGGACTCGGTGAGATAGTAGTCGGCAAATACCTTGCCGCTCTTACCATTTACATCATTGCTGAGAGCATCATCTTTGTGTATGCTGTAATACTCGGCTACCTCGGCGATGTAGTGTGGGCTACTCTTCTCGGCAACTATTTTGCAATGCTCCTTCTCGGTGCAGCATTCATAGCTGTTGGACTCTTTATCTCTTCGCTTACCGAAAACCAGATGACTGCTGCTGTATTCTCAATGGCTGTACTCTTCTTCCTCTATGTTTTCGGCTCAGCAGCTGACAAATTCAGCAAGAAGTGGATGTATGACCTCATTACAGAGCTTTCATTCTACGACAGATATATAGAGTTCACTCAGGGCGTTTTCAACCTCACAAGCGTACTCTTCTACCTCAGCACCGCTTTTCTCTTTAACTTCTTCACTGTAAGAGTTCTTGAGAAGAGACGCTGGAGCTGACAATAACAGGAAAGGAAGGTACATTTCAAGATGAAGAAAACCGAAACTGACAGCAGCGTCAGAAATGAGGCATCAAGTGAGAATGCCTCTGGAAAACTTAAAAAAGTAAAGTACGGCTCGATGTCTCTCATAACTATCGCGCTCGTAATAGCCGTAGTTGTAATGTTCAACCTCATGGCTTCATATATGGTAAAGAGGTCTCCCCTCAAGATAGACCTCACTGCCGACAAGAGATACGAGCTCAGCGATGAGAGCACCGATTTCCTCAAGAACGACCTCGATAAGGATATCGACATCGTCGTTACCTGTCAGCGTGACGATTTCAGCAATCTCGCTTCACAGGTAGAATTCACTTACCGCTATTATTACGGTATTGATATCGACTGTCCGTTCGATATGATCCCGATACTCCTTGAAAAGTACGAGATGTACGCTAATCAGGGCAAGGGCAAGATCAGCGTCAAGTACGTTGATCTCGACAAGGATCCTACTGCTGTAAAGAAGTACAGCGATGCGTACGGCGAGGAGATAACAGAGCAGAGCATGGTAATTGCCTGCGGTGACAGAGTTAGAGTTATCACCAAGGCAGAGGTCGGCGCTATGATCGCTCCCGATCTTTCCGACCAGACTAAGCCCAAGCTCGTGTTTGCCGGTGAGAGCAGGATCACCTCTGAGATCATGAACGTTGTTGATGCTAATCCTATCAGAGTTGCATTTGCTTCAAAGGTAAACAACAATCCTATCTTCTCATCAAGCTGTCAGGATTCCGTAACAGGTCTCCGCGATCAGCTCCTCTCAAAGAACGGCTACTTCTGCACGGATATCGACCTCGCTACTGACGAGATAGATGCCGAGAAGTACGATATGGTAGTTATCCCCATGCCGTCCGTTGACTTCGACAAGAGCGTCATCGAAAAGCTCACGAACTTCCTCATGAACGATGGAAACTACGGCAAGAATATGCTCTTCGTCAACGACTATATGGCTTCAAATATCCCGAACATCACTGAGTTCCTCGCTGACTGGAGCATCGAGCGCAATGACGGATACGTTCTCGTGGACGGCGAGAAGTTTATGGGAAGCAACCCCTATATGATGCAGGTAGTTCAGGCTGACGGCGAGGAGACCGGCGATAAGGTGAATAATTCACAGTTCATCGTTTCACCTTACTCTCAGGAGCTCAAGATCCTCACAAAGAACAACGAAGCTATCGTGGCACCTGTTCTCCAGACCTACGACACTTCTTTCAGCGTTGATCCCGCTTCTCAGCAGACCTCCGATGACAAGGGCGTGAAGAACGTCTGCCTCGTTTCCAAGAAGGAAAAGCAGATCGGTCATGAGATAGACACCTACAAGATCGCTGCAAGCAAGGTAATGGTACTGGGCTCAGCTTACTTCACAAAGCCGGAGCTTCTTCTCCAGTCCAACCTCTACAATAACTCAGTAGTTCTCCTCAATGCTGTTAATAAGATGACAGGCAAGGAGACAAATAACGTTATTATTCCTGAAAAAACTCTCCAGCAGGCAACTATTGCTCCGACTGCTAAGCAGGATAAGGGCATCAAGATCTTCGTTATCTTCGTTATACCTGCTATCGTTGCAGTTATCGGAATAGGCGTACTGTTATGGAGAAAGAACCGATGAAAAAACAGATGTACAGTATTATCGGACTCGGTGCGGCTGTTGCCGTGCTCGGCGGCGGGCTCGCTTTTCTCAAGCTCACTGACAAGTCCGGAAACGACAGCAGTTCTTCTGTCACTGATATTGAAAATTCAACTAAAGCCGGTGCTGACCTCGTTCTCATTGAGGACGGGGATAAGGCTCCCGGAACCCATACACTCGACGATGAACACTATCACGGCGTCGTAAAAAATGTGAAGATAGTCAATAAATCCGGTGAGATGGAGGTCGTTCTCAAGAAGGAGGCAACTGATACCGAAACAGCTGTTTACGGCATCAAGGGCTGCGATGATCTTCCTATGAACGAAACAAGTGTAAGCACTCTTGCTTACACTGTCGATAACCTCACTTCAACTGAGCTCATCGAGGAAAACTGCTCTGACTTTGACAAGTTCGGACTTGGCAGCGGTGCTGCAACGGTCGAGCTCAGCTATGACTCAGGCGTAACAAGAAAGCTCTATATCGGCGATGTTTCTCCGGTATCCAACCAGACCTACGTCCGCGTTGACGGAAGCAATTCTGTATACACTATCTCAAACGGCAGCGCTGAGAGCTATCTCAAAAAGCCGGAGGATTTCGTGAAGCTCACCCTCCTCGAGGAACCTCCTCAGGACAGCGCTCCTAAGGTCAATTCGCTCAGGATAGAGCGCGAGGATATCGACTATGATATCTACATCGAATACGACAAGTCTACCGAGAAGAAGAATTCCGGCGGAAGCTCCTCGACTCACAGACTCGTTGAGCCGACTTCGGCTCTGCTGACCGTTGAGAAGTCCACTCCTATAACCAACGGTATGTTCGGACTTACGGCTGAGTCGGTCCAGAGCATACACTCGACTGACAAGGATAAGGCTGAAACAGGTCTCGATAAGCCGTTCTGCACCGTTACCATGAAGTGCGATGACGGAAAGGACTACGTTCTCCTCTCCGGAAAGCCCTTCACTGAGGAAGGTAAGGAATACTGCTATATCATGTTCAAGGACGCTAATGTCATATACAAGGCTACTACCGAAAAGGCTCAGTGGGCTAAGGTGATGCCTATCGACATCGCTTCCAGACTTATGTTCTCAGGATTTGTATGGAACATCAGTGAGCTCGAAGCAAAGGTCGGCAGCACGACTGAAAAATTCGAGATATCTATGAAGGACAGTTCAAAGGAAACTGCCGATGCTAAGACTGAGGACGTTATCGTAAAGAGAAACGGCAGCGAATTCGGCGCAGAGCGTTTCCGTCAGTTCTATGCGTTCCTCATAAGCCTCAACGCTGAGGACTTCGCACTCGGTGAGAAGCCTTCCGGCGAGCCTATGGCAACTATCACTATCAATGACTCTTTACAGGGTACAGTCAAGAAGTATGAGTTTTACGAATATTCAGTAATGAAGTGTCTCGTTGTTATTGACGGAGAGAGCAAGTTCTTCTGCAGCAAGGCAAACGCTGACGCGCTTGTCGAGAACATCGGCAAGATAACTACCGGACAGGACTTCACTGAAAAGACTTAAAGGAGGAAAATAATGAACGAAAAGTTTCACACCTATAAGGGATATCCGCTCGTAAGAAGCGGCAATCAGATATACTATGGCTATATGTCCGATCCCTATGTGATCTGGATACAGATAATCGGTACAAAGGAAGAGGACGGTCAGAAGATGACTTCAAAGGTGAGAGTTGTCCAGATGGACACAAACGAACCCGATCCAATGAAGGCATTTGTAAAGAATGCGGAGCGCGAATGCGGTCTCTATGAGGCTCTCGATATCGCTAACGTATGGCTCGAAAAAGCTCTGAATAACTAATATTAAAGGCTGCCCAACGGGCAGCCTTTAATTTATCAATTTAAAATGTATTTATGTAGGAGCATCGTTCAGGAGCAATTTTAAATAAAAAGGACGCCTGATGGCGTCCCTGAAAAATCATTTCTGAGTTCTGGTTTTATTGTTTATCCATTTCCTTGACTATTCCGGCGAGCTTTTCAGCTGCTGAATTCAGGTCAGAACAGCTGTCAAGACCGTACTTCTCGGTATAGTCGATGCTGCCCATTGCAAAGACGTATTTTCCGGCGATGCCGGCGTCAAAGCTGTCGGCGCATACTGCTGCTCCCATTGTCATATTGTCAAAGATGAGCACATAGCTGTATTCGCCTGTTTCCTGCATATGCTCCTTGAGTAAAGCATAGAAATCATCTGCCGGGAAGTCTGCCGGAACGATGTTCTTGCTGCTGTCAGAACAGATAACAGCGTTTTTGATAGTGTAGTTCTTCTTTTCAACGAGATCGTTGTGAGTAAAGTTTGCAGCCTTGAATATCTCCTCTGCAAAGACGTTCGGCTCGGGCTTTGCGGGAGATTCGCGCATCTCTGTGGTCGGAGCAGCAGTTGGCTTCTCTGAGGAAGAGCTGTCCTTGCTGCCGCATGAAGTGAGGGCACATAATGCTGCTGAGCATACGAGTGATAATGCAATGATCTTTTTCATATGTTCTACCTTATTCAACTGAGATAATGTAATAGTATACCGGCTGTCCGCCGTTTACGAGCATAACTTCAAACTTGTCACCAAATTTGGACTGTATGAACTGCTGGAGCTCCTCGGCGTTTTCGGTGGTAACGTCTGCGCCGTGGATAAGGGTAACGTAGTTCACATCGCCCTTTGCGAGCTTCTTGACGAGCTTGTAGGTAGCCTTGTTTATGTCGCGCTCTGTGAATGAGAGCTTGCCGTTGTCGAGAGCGAGTATCTCGCCTTCCTTTATCTGGTGTCCCTCAAACTCGGAGTTTCTTGCGGCAAAGGTTATGAGACCGGTAGAGACCTTCTCGAAAGCTCGTGTCATGTTGATACGGTTCTCGTTGAGACTGAGTGACTCGTCAAATGCAAGCATTGCTGTGATACCCTGAGGGATAGTTCTGGTCTGGAGAACGCATATCTTCCTGTCGGTGAGCTTAACAGCCTGTTCGGCAGCCATAATTATGTTCTTGTTGTTGGGAAGCACGAAAACAGTCCGTGCGGGAGTTTTGAGGATAGCACGGAGGATATCGTCGGTGGAGGGGTTCATAGTCTGACCGCCTCTTACAACGACGTCAACGCCGAGGTCTGTGAACATTGCCTCGAGACCGTGACCGGCAGCAACTGCAACAAAGCCGAAGTCCTTTTCGGGTTCTGCGGGAGTGTAGCCCTCCTCGGCAGCCTGAGCTTCCTTGACCTTGTTCTCGTGCTGTATACGCATATTCTCTATCTTCGGACGCGGATCGTTTATGAAATGACCGAATTCAAGGGCTTTCTGGAGAGCCTTTCCGGGGTTGTCGGTATGAACATGGACCTTAATTATCTCCTCGTCATCGACAACAACAACGCAGTCGCCGATAGTTTCAAGGTAAGCGCGGAGCATGAATACGTCCGGACAGCCCTCGTCCTTCTCGACCATGAATTCAGTACAGTAGGTATAGTTTATCTCGTCGTCGTACTCGCTGACGGCAGTTCTGAAGGAGTCGGCTGAGGTGTCGCTCGGAGCAGCAGAAGCGGTCTCGGGTTTAGCGACAGCACCGCCCTTGAATACGTCGAGCATAGCCTTGAAAATGATAACGAGTCCCATACCGCCGGCGTCAACAACGCCTGCCTTTTTGAGCTGAGGAAGCATTTCTGTTGTCTGTGCGAGCACCTTTTCAGCCTCTGCGCAGACTTCTTCCCAGAAAACTACCTCGTCATTTGTGTCGGCTGCTATCTCCTTAGCCTTTGCTGCGGCAGCCTTGATGACTGTCAGGATAGTACCCTCGACGGGCTTCATAACAGCCTTGTAAGCGGCGTCAACGCCGAGCGAAAGAGCTTCCGCGAGGTTTTCGCACGAAGCCTCGCTGCAATTTTTGAGTCCCTTGGAAAAGCCTCTGAAAATGAGCGAAAGTATAACGCCGGAATTGCCTCTTGCGCCTCTGAGGAAAGCGGAAGCCGCAGTAGCAGCTACCTGTGAAGCAGGGGCATTGTCGGGGAGCCTTCTTAGCTCTGCGACAGAATTTCCGATCGTCATAGACATATTAGTACCTGTATCGCCGTCGGGGACGGGGTACACATTGAGCTCATCGACTTCGCGTTTTCTGTTGCCGATAGTAACAGCGGCAGAGATGATCGCGTCTCTGAGCATAGAACCGTTTATCACAGTAAAGTCCTCCAATTATATAAGTTATCAGCAGATAGAGCTGATCTCAGGCATTCATATCGTCAACATACACGTTGACCTTGCGGACGGTGAGTCCGGCAGCTTCTTCGACAGTAAAGCTGACCTTGTGGATGATGCTGTTTACAGCGGCGGTTATATTTGTTCCGTAGGTGACCTTGATGTGGAGGTCAATAACGAGTCCGCCGGACTTGTCGGTACGGATAGCAACTCCGCGCTGCTTGCTGTAAGCCTTACCGAAGGTCATAGCTGAGAGAGCTGATCTGAACGAATTCACGCAGCAGACGTCAGCGACTCCGAAGCAGCCTGTGACGGTGTGTCTTACGAGCTGAGTCAGGTAATTTCCGGAAACGGATATCTTACCGATGTGGTTTTCGACTGTGACCATAGCAGCACACTCCTTTATTATGTATTTGCACAGTATAACTGCGCGTACGCACTTATTATACCACACATCTCCGTCATTTACAATAGTTTTTTAGAAAAAACGCCGCGCAGTCAGCTTATGGGGGATATGAGTGAAAATTTTTTTGCCGCAGCCCTTGACAAATCCGGAAAGATGTGGTACAATGTGTAAAGTGATTTTAGGTTACACTCCTGAAGAGGTGCGGTAAATGGCTAAAGAACTCAGATATGTTATGCTCCTCGACTGCTACGGCGATCTCCTTACAGAGCATCAGCGCAAGGTCATGGAGCTTTATTACTGCGAGGATCTTTCCCTCGCGGAGATAGGCAGTCTGCTCGGTATCACCAGACAGGCTGTGATGAGCCTTGTAAAGCGCACCGGCAGTATCCTCGAAAACTATGAGGAAAAACTGCGGTTTGCCGAAAGGCTCGAAAAAATACGCGGCTGTATAAGCCGTATCGAAGCTGCCACCGGTAGGATAGGCGAGGAACAGCTGAGGCAAAGGATCAGGAAGGAAGTCGCTGCGATAAGCTCCCTCCTGTGATACCACGGCTTTACTAATATACAGATAAGGAGCGGTCTTATGGCATTTGAAGGTCTTTCCGAAAAACTTAATAACGTCTTTAAAAAGCTCAAATCAAGAGGAAAACTCTCCGAGAGCGACGTAAGAGAGGCTATGCGTGAGGTGCGCCTTGCACTTCTCGAGGCTGACGTAAGCTATAAGGTCGTTAAGGATTTCGTTAAAAGCGTTACAGAGAGGGCTGTCGGAGAAGAGGTTCTCGCAAGCCTTACTCCTGCACAGCAGGTCATCAAAATCGTTAACGAGGAGCTCTGCTCCCTCATGGGCAACAGCAATGCCCACATAAATTTCGCTTCAAAGCCTCCCACGGTCATCATGATGTGCGGCCTCCAGGGTTCGGGTAAGACCACTCATTCAGCAAAGCTCGCTAAGCTGCTGAAAAAGCAAGGTCACCGTCCTCTGCTCGCTGCCTGCGATATCTACCGTCCTGCTGCTATCAATCAGCTCCAGGTAGTCGGTCAGAAGGCTGACGTAAAGGTCTTTGAAATGGGTCAGACAGATCCCGTTGTGATCGCCAAGAACGCCCTTGCCTACGCTAAGGACTACGGCCACGACATACTCATTATAGATACAGCCGGACGTCTCCACATCGACGAGAACCTTATGCAGGAGCTCGTAAACATCAAGGAGGAGACCAAGCCCGACGAGATAATGCTCGTTGTTGACGCTATGACCGGTCAGGACGCCGTAAACGTTGCCAAGGCCTTCGATGACGCTATCGGCATCACCAGCGTTCTTATGTCAAAGCTCGACTCCGATACAAGAGGCGGTGCTGCACTGTCAGTTCTCGCTGTTACAGGTAAGCCTATCAAGTTCGTTGGTATGGGCGAAAAGCTCGACGATTTCGAGCAGTTCCACCCCGAGCGTATGGCTTCCAGAATTCTCGGAATGGGCGACGTTCTTACCCTCATTGAGAAGGCTGAGAGCGTTATGAGCCAGAAAGAGGCTGAAAGACTCACCAAGAAGTTCAAGGAGAACAAGTTCGATATGGACGACCTCCTCGATCAAATGAAGCAGATCAAGAAGCTCGGCTCGATGAAGTCGATAATCGGTATGCTTCCCGGCGTCGGAGATAAGATCAAGGACGCTGATATAGACGAAAGTCAGCTCGGCAGAGTTGAGGCTATCATAACCTCGATGACCAAGGCTGAGCGCGAAAAGCCCTCTATCATCAACCCGTCACGCAAAAAGCGTATCGCTAACGGCTCGGGTACAAGAGTTGAGGACGTGAACCGTCTGCTCAAGCAGTTTGACCAGATGCAGACTATGATGAAGAAATTCACCGGCAAAAACGGCAAGATGTCCCTCAGAAAGGCAAGAAAGAACCTCGCCGGAATGAACTTCGACAAGATGACCGGCAAGGGCGGCGGAAATCTGCCGATATAATCTGATACTATGGAAAGAGTGTTTTATGGTGTGTCAGCCTTGAGATATCGCAATTCATATCATCATCAGACTAAGATCGGCGATGCGATCTGCTATCTGGCACTGGCTATCATCGGCGTCTGTATAATTGTTATAATCAGATTGCCGGAAGAAAAACGGAAACAGTATAGTATAATGGTGAAGTTATTGGCAGTTATGCTGTTTGGTGTTATACTCTTTGCTTTTTCCTACGTTTTAGATGCACTTATAAGTTTTGATATGTTTTGATTTCAATGCGGTCTCCCGCCGCTTGAATATATTACTTTTTTTACGGAGGTGAATACAAATGGCAGTAAAGATCAGACTCAGAAGAATGGGCGCTAAGAAGGCTCCTTTCTATCGTGTAGTTGTTGCTGATTCCAGATACCCCAGAGACGGAAGATTCGTTGAGGAGATCGGTTATTACGATCCCACTAAGGAGCCTTCTGTTGTAAAGATCGACGCTGATAAGGCTAAGGACTGGATGGCAAAGGGCGCTCAGCCTACTGACACTGTTAAGGAGCTCCTCAAGAAGCAGGGAGTTCTTTGATCACAGCTTTTTACGGAAGAGGAGGGGCTTTAATGTACCCTGCCTCTGTTCCGAGCTGTTTGGAGGTTTAAAATGAAAGATTTACTTTATGCTATCGCAGCCGGTCTTGTTGAAGATAAGACAGCGATTAAAATAACAGAGGACGAGCCTGATGAGGAAGGAGTTATCGTTTTCCACCTCACAGTAGCTCCCGACGATATGGGCAGAGTTATCGGCAAGCAGGGCAGGATCGCCAAGGCGCTCCGTACTATCATGCGCGCCGGCGCTGCTAAGAAGGACCTCAAGGTCTCTGTTACTATCGAATAATATGCGACTCCCGTTGGTTTCAATGGGAGTTGATTTTTTAGAGAGGAGGAGCGCTATGGCGACTGACCTGTTCAGCGAAATTGAATACCTTAAAGGCGTCGGAAAGGCTCGCGGCGAAAAATACCGCAAGCTCGGCATAAATTCGCCCTATGAGCTGATATACCACGTCCCGAGAGCCTATCTTGATTTCCGCGCATATGTGCCGGTACAGCAGGCTGCCATAGGGGAGTATAACGTCCTGAAGCTGACTATATTCCGCAAAATGCCTCCTCAGCGTATACGCGGCGGACTCGTTATCTGCAAGGCTGCCGCTACCGACGGTACTGACGATATCCTCATAGTCATATATAATAATGTCTACGGCTTTCAGGCGCTCAAGGAGAACTGCACCTATTATATGTACGGCAAGATCAGCGGAAACTTCCTCCGCAAGGAGATAAGTGCTCCCGTGTTCATCAGCGCGGACGAGAGAGTGCTGATACAGCCGGTCTATCACCTGACACAGGGGCTTTCCGTGAATATGGTCAGGACGAATATGCGTCAGGCTCTCGGTCTTATGAAGGAGCGTCCGTTCGAGACTCTGCCGGCGGATATAATGCGTAAATACGACCTTTGTCCGCTGCCGTGGGCTCTGGAGAATATACACTTCCCGGAGAGCGATGCGGCTGCTGAGACTGCCCGCAGAAGGCTTGCTTTCGACGAGCTGCTCAAACTCCAGCTCGGTATGGCGATGATGAAAACACGCAGCCGCAAGAGTACTGCCTACAAAATGGACAGCTCGGTCAGCGTGGCTGAGTACATTGACAGCCTGCCTTTTGAGCTGACCGGCGACCAGTCAAAGGCTGTCAGCGAGATAGTTGCTGACCTCTGCCGCGATGTCCCGATGAACCGCCTTTTGCAGGGTGACGTCGGCAGCGGAAAGACCGCTGTTGCAGCTGCGGCTTGCTATTTTGCAGCAAAAAACGGCTTGCAGTCAGCGCTTATGGCACCCACTGAAATACTCGCAAACCAGCATTTTCAGACGCTTTCCGGTTTTCTTGAGCCGCTCGGCGTTAAGGTCTGCTTACTGACCGGTTCTATGACTGCGAAGAAGAAAGCGTCCGTCCGCGAGCAGATAGCTGCCGGCGAAATAAACGTTATAGTCGGAACACACGCGATAATCCAGAAGGACGTTGAGTATAAAGCGCTCGGGTTGGTCATCACCGACGAGCAGCACCGCTTCGGTGTTGCACAGAGAGCAGCACTTGCCGAGAAGGGCGGTTCACCGCACAAGCTCGTAATGTCTGCTACTCCGATACCGCGTACCCTCGCTCTGATAATCTACGGAGACCTCGATATATCGGCGATAACTCAGCTCCCCAAAGGCAGAAAGCCAATCGAGACCTATGCTGTCACTGGCAAACTCCGCAGCCGTGCGTTCGGCTTCGTGCGCAAACGCCTTGATGAGGGCAGGCAGGCTTATGTCGTGTGCCCTATGATAGAGGAGAGCGAGAGCGAGCTTTTTGCCGTCAAGACCTATGCGGAGGACGCTGCAAACGGCAGTCTGAATGGCTATTCTACGGCACTTCTGCATGGTAAGATGAGCGCGGCGGAAAAGGACAGGACAATGAAGAAATTCCGCAGCGGCGAGATACAGGTCCTCATATGCACTACGGTCGTTGAGGTCGGAGTCGATGTTCCGAACGCGGCGGTCATGGTCATCGAGAACGCCGAGCGCTTCGGACTTTCACAGCTCCACCAGCTGCGCGGAAGAGTCGGCAGAGGACAATTCGATAGTACCTGCATTCTCATAACCGACAACACCTCGGACGAATGCGTGAAGCGAATGAAGGTAATGTCCTCGACGACGGACGGTTTCAGGATCTCGGAGGAGGATCTGAAAATGCGCGGACCGGGAGACTTCTTCGGCAACGCGCAGCACGGTCTGCCGCCCCTGAAGATCGCGGATATAGCCTGCAATATGGAACTGATGAACCAGGCTCAGAACTGCGCCCGGGAGATACTTGCTGCTGATCCGGCTCTGAACGCTCCGCAGAACCACACTCTGAAAATGGACACGATGAGACTGTTCAACAGAGAAATAGTCGGCTGATCGAAAAATGTCTGCAAGGGCACTGCTCTGCGGTGCCCGGCGACTATCAGAAACGACGTAAAATAGCCGCTTTGAAATTTTTTGAAAAAATCTGAAATTTTTTTCAAAAAACGCTTGACAAATCCTGAAAGTCGTGATATAATTATTATCGTCGTCAGGGCACAAACGCTTCTGATGAAAACGCTGTGGGGGTTTAGCTCAGCTGGGAGAGCATCTGCCTTACAAGCAGAGGGTCACAGGTTCGAGCCCTGTAGTCCCCACCACACGGCCTCGTAGTTCAGTTGGTTAGAACGCCTGCCTGTCACGCAGGAGGTCGACAGTTCGAGTCTGTTCGGGGTCGCCACCCTATGCTTCTGTAGCTCAGTCGGTAGAGCAGGGGACTGAAAATCCCCGTGTCGTTGGTTCGATTCCGACCGGAAGCACCATATAGAACGTGTGAGCGTTCTATATAAAATGCGGATTTAGCTCATCTGGTAGAGCGCCACCTTGCCAAGGTGGAGGTAGCGAGTTCGAGCCTCGTAATCCGCTCCATAGTATCGGGGTATAACCTCGGTATGATACAATCCCGAAGCAATAGTTTCGGGATTTTTTATTATATCCGGAAGATAGTCTGCCGGTGCGCGGCAGCTGAAAGGTCACGACCAGAACGGAGTTTAAATGATGGAAAACGGAATGAGATACGCCGTGCTTATCGACGCCGATAACGTCGCGGCAAAGTATACAAAGAATATACTCGACGAGCTCTCAAATTACGGAGTCGTCACATATAAAAGAGTCTACGGCGACTGGACTCGTCCAAACCTCGCCGGCTGGAAGAATATGGCACTCGATAACGCTATAACTCCGGTGCAGCAGTACAGCTATACCTCCGGCAAGAATGCGACGGACTCCGCTATGATAATCGACGCTATGGATATCCTCTACTCTCATAATGTGGACGGCTTCTGTATCGTTTCGAGTGACAGCGATTTCACACGCCTTGCAATACGTCTCAGGGAGTCCGGTATGCACGTCATCGGAATGGGCGAGAAGAAAACTCCTAAGCCGTTCAGCACTGCCTGCAATGCTTTCAAGTACCTCGAGGTCCTCGCCGAGGAGGAAACTGCTGAGGGAGCTGTTGCGGACAAGGTCGCAATGAAGACTCTCGAGTCCGCTATAATCCGCATAATCACCGAGAATGCCAACCTCCAGGAGGAGATAAATATCGGCGAGCTCGGCAGCCGTCTCCAGGGACGTTACCCTGATTTTGACGTGAGAAATTACGGCTATTCAAAGTTCTCGCAGTTTCTCAAGGATTTCGACTGCCTGAGTTTCAGACAGGTCGGCAGCAGCATACTCGTTTCGCAGAAGTCTGCAAAGACTGATCTTGCGAAGGTCGAGAACGTTCTTGAGGCTATCGTCCGCAGCAACGGTACAAAAGGCTACAATCTGGGCGAGCTCAAGAAGCAGCTCTGCACGAAGATACCGGATTTTGATGTCAAGACCTACGGCTATTCAAAATTCAGCCGCTTTGTGGAAAATCTCCCTGATTTCAGGATAAGAAACAATACGGTCATGATGGTGGAGGAATAACTGCCGGCTCAGACGGAGGTGGGCGCTTTGTCGAAGAAGTTTACAATAATACTGTTTGTTTCGGTATGCATGATGTTTCTTATAGTTGGGACAAAGTTCGTCCGCGAAGTGGGAATTCTTCATAAATACCCAAAGCCGGAGTATTTTTCAGCGGAGGAAGAACAGTGCCGTCCGGCTTATTCGCAGCTGAACGATAAGGAAAAGGCGGTGTACCATGCTCTATGGGCGGGAATTCGCAACAGAGAGGACAAGATACAGCTCCCTTATGAGATCGACGGTGAGACTTATACCAAGCTCTACTGTCTCGTCGAAAAGCAGGAAGGGGATTTCTTCTATATCGACTCCACATATTATACGGCGCGTAAGCTCCGGGAAGCGCGGATAGCGTACAGAGAGGACAAGAGCGTTTACGATGAGAAGATCAGGAGCTTCAATTCGGTGAAATCGGCTGTGATAAGCCGTGCGTCTGGAGCAAATGACGACTATAACAAGGCGATGAGGATACATGACAGCATAGTCAATCGCTGCAAGTATGTGACTGGTGAGGACGAACTCTACACCTCGACGGCTTACGGCTGCCTTGTCGAAGGCGAGGCGAACTGCGAGGGCTACGCGAAGGCGTTCAACCTGATAGCGACTGAATGTGGACTTCGCTGTGTTCTTGTGACCGGAACTACTGATACAGGCGAAAATCACGCGTGGAATCAGGTCATGATCGGCGATGAGTGGTACAATATGGACGTCACATGGGACGATTCGGACATCGCCGGCGACACGCGCAGGGAGTATTTTCTCTGCAATGATGAGAGTTTTGGCGCCACGCATACGGCTGATGACTCGTATTTCAAGAGCTTTGAATGTAAGGGTGCGAGCAATGCTTACTACAAAAGGAATGATATCCTTGCGGATACAGTTGAAAAAGCTGAGGAGATCGTCCGCAGAGCTGCTGCTCAGAAAGCGCCGGAGATAGAGATAAAATTCGCAAATATCAAGGTTTACAGGGATTTCAAGAGGGACTATATCGACAACAGCTATATATTTGAGGTACTGATCGACGCCGCTGATGATGGTGACGGACCGATGAGTATGCAGGTGCGGGATAACGAGAAAGAACTCTGCATCACGCTGCTTCTGTACAAATAACACAAAAAAGGGAAAAATCCCCAGCAATTCTTTTAGTTGACAAAGGGGAGGCAAAGTGATATAATAACATTACTGTCGAACGC
>ONMB01000043.1 GCA_900318825.1 uncultured Ruminococcus sp. | reverse complement strand
GTGAACGTTACCATTCTGCCGGCAGCCAGAACGGTCTCCGGACTCTTCTGCGCCGTGCTGTGAACCGCTCCGAGGGTGATAGCCGCAGAAGCCGCCAGTGCTGTTATTTTTCTGATAAACATTTCATACCTCCCTGAATTTATTCTGTTACCACAATTATACTGACTTACGGCAGATTTGTCAATCACAAGACTATTTTAATTCGGAATGTAAATGGCGGAACGCCGGGAGCGGCGTTCCCTACGGTCTGTTCGAGGACACCACAATTCCTAATTAAAAAGGAGCCCGGGGCAATTCCCGGACTCCTTGCCGTTATTACAGAAGAGTTATGCCCTTTTCAGCGCACTTCTCTATCATATCATCAGGCCATATCGAGGACTGTACCTCGCCAATATGAGCCTTGTTCAGAAGAAGCATACAGAGTCTTGACTGACCGATACCGCCGCCGATAGTAAGCGGAAGAGTTCCGTCCGCTATCATCTTGTGGTACTTGTACTGCATCCTGTCCTCTGCTCCGCACTCAGCAAGCTGCTTCTTCAGGGAGTCAGCGTCAACTCTGATACCCATTGAGGATATTTCGAGCGAATCGTTGAGAGTTTCGTCCCAGAAGAGAATATCTCCATTGAGTGACCAGTCATCGTAGTCGGGAGCTCTGCCGTCGTGCTTCTCACCGCTCTTGAGCTTGCCGCCGATACCCATCAGGAATACCGTCTTGTGCTCCTTGGTGATGAGTCTTTCTCTCTCGTGACCAGTCTTGTCGGGATACATATCCTCGAGCTCCTGAGTTGTTATGAAGAAAACATCTGTGCAGATCTCGCCTGCGATCTGAGGGTATCTCAGACCGACCTTGCGCTTTGTGTAGGCAACTGCCTTGACTACGGACTTTACAGCGTCCTTGAGGAAATCAACGTTTCTCTGCTCACGGGTAACGACCTTTTCCCAGTCCCACTGGTCAACGAAAATGGAGTGAGTGTTGTCGGTATCGTCATCGCGGCGGATAGCGTTCATATCAGTGTAGATACCCTCACCGGGCTGATAGCCGTAACGGTAGAGTGCCATTCTCTTCCACTTTGCAAGTGACTGAACGACCTCAGCTTCACTTCCGATCTCCTTGATATCGAAATCCACCTTGCGCTCAACGCCGTTGAGGTCATCGTTGATACCGCTGCCTTTTTTTACGATAAGGGGAGCAGAAACGCGGTCAAGTGTCAGTGCGAATGAGAGTGCCTGCTGAAAAACGTCCTTGATGTATTTGATTGCGTGCTGAGTCTCTCTCAGCGTAAGGGCAGATTTATAGCCCTCGGGAATATACAGCGATCTTGACATAGTAATCACTTTCCTTTGCTTGATATAGAATATTTGAACACCAGCCGGCGCCATTGACGGCTGATGTGCTGTATAAGATTTTCGATGCTCAGTCTAAGCGATTGAGAGTTCCCTTGACACCGTCGTCGTTGGCGATTATCATAGTGTCATCGTCCTCAAAGCGTACATAAACCGGAGAATCGTCCTTGTCGTTACTTGTGATAGTGCCGGTCTTTTCGTCATAAACGTAGTCTTCGGTCTCACTGTAAGTCATATAAGCCTTACCGCTCTTCTCAAACTCGATAAAGCCCTTGTCTTTGTTCTTGTTTGAACCCATGCCTTCAGGTATTTTGTATATGCCGTAGACGTCGTCAGACTTCTTGTCGCGTTCAAATTTCAACACCTTCTCATTTACACCTGTGTTGAAGGAAGTACCGTTAAAGTCATAGATCGGGCAGCTAATACCGCCGAGATTGAATGACTTGCCGTCCATGGGAGTCTTTTTCTCATCAACGTAGAGCTTGTTGGGCTCTTCATCCTTGATGCACATGAGCTCGGACATATCAACACTGAATCTGATAGTGCATACGCCCTCATCATCGAATTCCATAGAGCAGTCGGTAACCTCCATGCCGTGAAGATCGCTATCGCCCATTATCTCGGAAAGAGTTTCCTCGTCGATAGCCCACTTGCCTATGACGTCTCCGCCTGTTTTGCCGGGGAGATCCTCAGGATCTATCTTGCCTGTAGACTTCTCCTTGCTTGTTTTTTCCTTGGTAGTCTTTTCCTTCTTGGACTTTTTGGTAGTATCCTCCTCGGTATCCTCTTCGGTCTCGTCCTCAGTATCCTCCTCGGTCTCGTCCTCTGTGGACTTCTCCTTGTGCTTCTTGCTCTTCTTTGTGGATTCCTCGGTATCCTCCTCGGTGTCTTCCTCGGAGCTTTCCTCAGAAGCGTCCTCGTCGACCTCAGAAGAAGCAGAGTGCTTTGACTTCTTGGAAGTGCTCTCAGAATCGTCGTCGGACTTTCCGCATGAAGCGAACGAGCAAGTGAGCAGCATACTTGCTGCAAGAAATGCGATCAGCTTTTTCATAATGATTTTCCTTTCTGATATGTCATTAATGTTTATCGGATAGAACCAACAGTTCTCGGGAACAGGATAACGTCGCGGATATTAGACATACCTGTTGTGTACATGATAAGTCTCTCGAAGCCGAGTCCGAAGCCGCCGTGAGGTACTGTACCGTACTTTCTGAGGTCGAGGTAGTCTGAATAGGGCTCCATACTCATACCTCTCTCCTGCATTGCTGCAACGAGCTTGTCGTAATCAGCCTCACGCTCGCTTCCGCCGATTATCTCGCCGACACCGGGAACAAGAAGGTCAACTGCTGCAACTGTCTTGCCGTCGGGGTTCTGCTTCATATAGAAGGACTTGATCTCCTTGGGGTAATCTGTAACGAAAACAGCCTTCTTGAACACCTTCTCGGAGAGATATCTCTCGTGCTCTGTCTGGAGGTCGCAGCCCCACTCAACAGGATAAACGAAGTTCTCGCCGGACTTCTTGAGGAGGTCGATAGCCTCTGTGTAGGTAACTCTGCCGAAATCGTGGGAGATGAGCTCCTCGAGACGAGCCTTGAGTCCCTTTTCAAAATGAGCGTCGAAGAAAGCTACCTCGTCGGGACACTTTTTAAGAAGGTCACCGATGACGTACTTGAGCATATCCTCAGCAAGCTCGATAACATCGTCGAGCTCCATGAAAGCTACCTCGGGCTCGATGTGCCAGAATTCAGCGAGGTGCTTGGGAGTGTTGGAGTTCTCAGCGCGGAAGGAAGGTCCGAATGTGTAGATCTTACCCATGGCAGTTGCAGCCATTTCGCCCTCGAGCTGACCGGATACTGAAAGACCTGCTCTCTTGCCGAAGAAGTCGTTTGCGTAGTATTCCTCCTCGGTCTTGTACTCAGTTGTGAAGCCGTTTGTAGTTACCTGGAACATCTCGCCTGCGCCCTCGCAGTCACTGCCTGTGATGAGCGGAGTGTTCACATAAACGTAGTTGTGCTCCTGGAAGTAGCGGTGGATAGCTGCTGCGAGAACTGAACGCACTCTCCATACAGCGTTGAATGTATTCGTACGGCCTCTGAGGTGAGGGATGGTACGCAGAAATTCGAGTGTATGTCCCTTCTTCTGGAGCGGGTAGTCTGTGGGAGCGTCACCGAGAACTGTGAGCGCGTCAGGAGTGATATTTATCTCGACAGTGTTGTTTCTGCCGGCAACGACAGTACCCTCTACCTTAACTGCCATACCTACTCTGGGCTCCTTGAAGTCGCTGTCGCCTTTTTCAACAACGACCTGTATGTTCTTGAGGGAAGTACCGTCGTTGAGCTCGATGAAGGCTACGCTCTTGGAATTTCTGGAGGTACGCACCCAACCGCAGACTGTTATAGTCTGACCGACGTACTCCTGGGAAGTGATGACATTTTTGATGTCGATGTGTTTCATTATAATCTTTCCTTTCCGTAATTATTCAGGACGAGGAAAAACAAAAAGCTCCCGTCCCACAACAGGACGGGAGCATAATACCCGTGGTGCCACCTGAATTATCGCAAAAGCGATCACTTTTGAGCCGCTGTAACGTGCGGAACACGTCTCGCCTACTGAGCACGGAGCTTTTCAGTCTGAAGCTCGGAAGTGTTATTCATGCGAACTCTGATATGCGGCTCTCACCTGCCCCGCACTCTCTGGGAACGAATTTTCGCACTACTTCTCTTCGTCATAGCATTTGATGTGCATATTATACCACGTTATCCGGCGTTTGTCAATAGCCAATTTTTGCTTGCAGAACAGATTTTTCACAACTATGAGTAATATCATATTTGTGCAAGTTGTATAATGAGATTGAATAGGCGATCAGATTTACCGCCTTTCGCGCGGACAAAGTTGTTAACAAACTGTGAATTCTCACAAATTTTCCCAATTTGCGCAAGCTGTCATTGATTTTTTATAGAAAAAATGCTATAATAAGGATATTAAGTTCATACAATGTTAATATTTTGTAGATTTCTATTTTATCTATACTCACAGTATTTTTGTTGGAGGATAATTGCAATGAAAATGGTAAGATGTCCGGAAAAGCATTTCTACGATTCCGACAAATATCCCACCTGCCCGCTCTGCGAAAAAAACAAGCGCAAAGCCGGCATCGAAACAGACAGCTCTCAGCACAAGACACGAATAGTCAAGCTCAATCTCCGTGCTGCAAAGCGCAAGCCCGAGGCCGCTTCCGTTGAGGCGAAAAATCCGGAGGTAAAGCCTGAGACTAAGCCCCTTGAGCAGAAAAAGCCCGAGGTAAAGCCTGAGACTAAGCCCCTTGAGCAGAAAAAGCCCGAGGTAAAGTCCGAGACTAAGCCCCTTGAGCAGAAAAAGCCTGAGGCAAAGCCCGAGACTAAGCCTGCCGAGCAGAAAAAGCCTGAGGCAAAGCCCGAGACTAAGCCTGCCGAGCAGAAAAAGCCTGAGGCAAAGCCCGAGACCAAGCCTGCCGAACAGAAAAAGCCCGAGGTAAAGTCCGAGACTAAGCCCCTTGAGCAGAAAAAGCCTGAGGCAAAGCCCGAGACCAAGCCTGCCGAACAGAAAAAGCCCGAGGTAAAGCCTGAGACCAAGCCTGTCGAACAGAAAAAGCCCGAGGTAAAGCCTGAGACCAAGCCCCTTGAGCAGAAAAAGCCCGAGGTAAAGTCAGAGACTAAGCCCGTCGAGCAGAAAAAGCCCGAGGCAAAGCCCGAGACCAAGCCTGCCGAACAGAAAAAGCCCGAGGTAAAGCCTGAGGCCAAGCCTGCCGAGCAGAAAAAGCCTGATCTGAAAATCAACAAAGAGCAGCTGACCACTAACAACAGCGAAGAACTCGTTTCAATGATAAGGGACGCTATCCCTGCGCCTCCCAAAACTTTCCGCCCGGTGTCCGAACCCAAGGATATGTTCTCGCCCAGACAGAGTAAGACTGAGCCCAAGGAAGTGAAATTCCCTGACAAAAAGGCTCAGCAGAAGCCGTTCCGCGATGTACAGCCGCCGAGACGTCCTGCTTCAGCGCTCAAGGCAGATATGATAACAGAAGACGACCTCATGCCGCCGCTCTCAGCAAGGGAAGTGATACCGGACGAAATAGTTCTCGAAGCAAAGCAGAAGGCGGTCAAGCACGAGCCTCCAAAGGCAGCGAAAGCTCCTGAGAAAAAGCCTGAACCTGTCAAGACCACAAAGGCTCCTGAGAAGAAGCCTGAACCCGTCAAGGTCGCAAAGGCTCCCGAGAAGAAGCCTGAACCCGTCAAGGTCGCAAAGGCTCCCGAGAAGAAGCCTGAACCTGTAAAGGTCGAGAAGGCTCCTGAGAAAAAGCCTGAGAAGATCACCAAGGAACAGGTCATCTCCGAACTCAAGGAACTCGAGGAGGTCGAGAATGCCGAGGATATCGTCATCGACGATACCAACAATATGGCTATCAATACCAAAACCGCTACCCTCGTCAAGTACATAGGCACCTCCGAAGCTATAAAGATACCCGATACAATTACAACTATCGGCAAGTACGCTTTCCGCGGCAACGAGACTCTCAAGAAGATAGTTCTGCCCGACAGCGTCAAGATGATAGATAAGTTTGCTTTCTGCCACTGCTTCGCTCTCGAGGAGATAGTTCTTCCGAACTCGCTTGAAGCTATCGGCGAGAACGCCTTCCTGAAATGCCTCCGTCTGCGCACAATAAACTTCCCCGAGTCGCTCAAGCGTATCGGCAAGGGTGCTTTCGGACGCTGCAACTCCCTCGAGAACCTCGTTCTCCCGGCTTACCTCCAGAAGATAAGCGACCTCACCTTCTTCTCCTGCAAGAGACTCAGAAGAGTGGTCATTCCCGGATCGGTCGAGAGCATAGGAAACTCCGCGTTCTCCGAATGCTACAACCTCAAGAAGCTGGTCATCTCCGACTCAGTTACAATGATAGGCGAGAGTGCCTTCTCATGGTGCAGAACGCTTGATACCATAACCATTCCCTCAAGCGTCAAAACTATCGGAAACTGGGCGTTCTACGGCTGTCAGAACCTCAGCACCCTCCGCATAAGCTGGCAGACCAAAGATATCAAGGAGGACGCATTCACCGGCTGCGAGAACCTCTTCAGCATCAATATCACCGAATTTGACAACCCAGACATAAAAATAGACGAAATAAAGAAAGGTCACCGTCAGACCGTCCGTATACTGAAACAGATAAACCGCAAAAAAGCGGAGTCCTACGCACGCGACCACGGCATCAGTATGCTGTTCATGTAAGAGATAAGAGCCATAGGGAAGTGAATGCTCCTCTGTGGCTCTTTTTCAGCGTGTACTTCACCTGCTGAGCTGATCTCAGAATTCTTTTTTGCAAAGGTCTTGATTTTGCAGGAACAACGTGGTATAATAGTATCAGCGTCCGCGGGACGCGCCGGGGAGCTTGTGAGACAGGCTGAGAGGAAGGTCATACCTTCGACCCGCTGACCTGATTTGGATAATGCCAACGTAGGTAGCCTGTGATACGACTTTTTTCAGGGAACTGCGTTATGCGGTTCCCTGTTTTTATAGGAGGTAATGCTATGGTAAAGATAAACGGTGAAATGCTTGACAAGGACGGTATGACCGTTACCGCTGTCCTCGCTGATATGGGCACAGGTGCTCAGCGCGTCGCAGTTGAGCTGAACGAGAACATCGTCCCCAAAGCCGCTTACGACAGCACCGTTCTCAAGGACGGCGATGTTGTCGAGGTAGTGCGCTTCGTCGGAGGCGGCTGATATGAGTATCCCCACACGCGAGGAGATGTACCGCGCTCTTGAGGAACGCCACGGCAGCGAGCTCCAGAAGAAGTTCGCATCGGCTTCCGTAGCAGTATGCGGACTCGGCGGTCTCGGCTCGAACATAGCGATAGCACTCGCCCGCGCAGGAGTCGGAAGTCTCCACATCATCGACTTCGACTGTGTGGACATCTCCAACCTCAACCGGCAGCAGTATTTCCCGGAGCAGCTCGGTCAGCCGAAGTCTCAGGCACTTTACGATACCCTCAGCAGGATAGCGCCTTACTGCAATATAACCGCTGACTGCGTGAAGCTCAACGAGGACAATATCCCGGAGCTTCTCCGCAATGAGAACTTCATCTGTGAAGCCTTCGACAATGCTGACCAGAAGGCTATGCTGGTGAACTGCGTCCTCGAAAATATGCCGGAAAAGTACCTTGTATCCGGTTCCGGAATGGCAGGGCTTTCGACTGCCAACACCATTGTGACTAAAAAGATAACAAAAAGGTTCTACGTCTGCGGCGACGGAGTGAGCGATGTTTCCGACGGTCTCGGACTCGTCTCCTCAAGAGTGTTGGTCTGCGCTGCCCATGAGGCAAACGCCGTTCTCCGTATCATCGCAGGCGAGACCGAAGCATAAAGGAGTAATTGCAATGAACAAAGACGATAAACTCATTATCGGCGGCCACGAATTCAGTTCGAGATTTATTCTCGGCTCGGGAAAGTATTCCCTCAGTCTCATCGAAGCCGCTGTTAAGTACGCAGGTGCTGAGATAATCACCCTCGCTGTACGCCGCACAAATTCCAAGGAGCATGAGAATATCCTCGACTATATCCCAAAGAACGTGACTCTGCTCCCCAACACCTCCGGTGCAAGAAACGCCGACGAGGCAGTCCGCATAGCAAGACTTGCCCGTGAGCTCGGCTGCGGAGACTTCGTTAAGATAGAGATAATGCGCGACTCAAAGTACCTCCTCCCCGACAATCAGGAAACAGTCCGTGCTACTGAGATACTCGCAAAAGAGGGCTTCATCGTTATGCCCTATATGTATCCCGACCTCAACACTGCCCGTGACCTTGTGAACGCCGGTGCAGCTTCCGTAATGCCGCTCGCTTCACCTATCGGCTCAAACAAGGGACTCGCTACACGCGACTTCATACAGATACTCATCGACGAGATAGACCTGCCGATAATCGTTGACGCAGGCATAGGACGTCCCTCTCAGGCTTGTGAGGCTATGGAAATGGGTGCAGCTGCCGTTATGTCGAACACAGCCCTCGCAACAGCAGGCGACCTCCCTGTAATGGCAGAGGCTTTCAGACAGGCAGTTGAAGCCGGAAGAAAGGCTTATCTCGCCGGACTCGGAAGAGTCCTCACCAGAGGAGCTTCGCCCTCAGACACGCTGACCGGTTTCCTCCACGACTGATAATCAATTCATACATTAAAGGGAAGTAATATAATGGATAACAACTATTTTGTGGATTCGGACAAGCTCTCCGAAGCCGCACTCGCTAAAAAACACGCGCTCGAGAACGATCCCTCGGCGCGTACCGACCATATGGCTTATATGGAGGGTATGGAACGGATAAAATCCGATGTCATGGAGCGCGTCCTCTCTGAGATGAACTCCTACGATCCGTCCGCATATACATACGCCGATGTCCGTGCAGCTCTCGCTCACGACAACTGCACCGTCGAGGACTTCAAAGCCCTCCTGTCCCCTGCCGCAGAGCCCTTCCTCGAAAAAATGGCTGAGAAAGCCCGTCTCGAGACACAGAAGCACTTCGGCAACACGGTCTACCTCTTCACTCCGCTCTACATCGCTAACTACTGCGAGAATTACTGCGTTTACTGCGGCTTCAACTGCTACAACGACATCAAGCGCATGAAGCTCAATATGGAGCAGATAGAGCACGAAATGAAGGTCATCGCCGACAGCGGTATGGAGGAGATACTCATTCTCACCGGTGAGAGCCGCGCTCAAAGCAGCGTCGAGTACATCGGTGAAGCCTGCAAGCTCGCAAGAAAGTATTTCCGTATGGTCGGCATCGAGATATATCCCGTCAATACCGAGGAATACCGCTACCTCCACGAATGCGGCGTCGATTACGTCACCGTTTTCCAGGAGACCTACAACAGCGACCGCTATGAACAGCTCCACCTTCTCGGTCACAAGAGAGTCTTCCCATACCGCTTCGAGGCTCAGGAACGCGCTCTTATGGGCGGTATGAGAGGTATTGCCTGTTCCGCACTGCTCGGTCTCTCAGACTTCCGCAAGGACGCTCTCGCAAGCGCACTGCACGTTTACTACCTCCAGAGGAAGTACCCCCACGCTGAAATATCGCTCTCATGTCCGCGACTCCGCCCGATAATCAACAACGACGAGATAAATCCGCTCGACGTTCACGAAAAGCAGCTTTGTCAGGTACTCTGCGCTTACCGTATATTCCTGCCGTTCTGCGGAATAACGGTCTCCTCGCGTGAGAGCGAGTCGTTCAGGAACGGCATCGTAAAGATAGCCGCTACGAAGATATCCGCCGGAGTTTCCACGGGTATCGGCGACCACGAGAGCAAGTACACAGGCAAGGACAGCGACACCGCCGAGGGAGACGAGCAGTTCGAGATAAACGACAGCCGCAGCTTCAGCCAGATGTACAAGGATATGTCCGGCGAAGGTCTCCAGCCCGTCCTCAATGACTACCTCTATGTCTGATATTATCTGTGTGACCAACCGGAGCCTGTGCCGTGAGGACTTCCTGCTGCGCATCGAAAAGATAGCTGCTGCCGGACCGGCTGCGGTCATACTGCGCGAAAAGGACCTCTCCCCCGATGAGTACGGCAGGCTCGCGGAAAAGGTAATGAACATCTGCGGCAGGTATGATGTCAGGTGCATACTGCACAGCTTCGCTGAGACCGCTGCTTCACTCGGCGCGGAAGCAATTCATCTTCCGCTGCACAGGCTCACGGAGCTGCCGGACACCTTAAAGGGAAAATTCAGCGTTATCGGAGCTTCCTGCCACTCGGTCAGCGACGCTCTCGCCGCTGAACAGCTCGGGGCTTCTTACATAACCGCCGGACACGTTTTTGCGACTGACTGCAAGAAAGGTCTTGCACCGCGCGGACTGGATTTTCTGAGAGATGTCTGCGAAAGTGCTGATATGCCGGTCTATGCTATCGGCGGTATGTCGCCGGAGAACGCCGCTTCCGTCCGTGAAGCCGGAGCAGCCGGGATATGCGTTATGAGCGGACTTATGGTCTGTGACGATCCGGCTCTCTACATCAAGCAATTCGGAGGTAACATATGAAACTTGAAAAGGATATGCTCAGGCTCTATGCGATAACCGACCGCGGCTGCCTCAGAGGACGCGATCTTGCTCAGCAGGTCGAAGCAGCTATAACAGGCGGTGCGAGCTGTATACAGCTCCGCGAAAAGAACGTGAGCTATGAGGAACTCGTCCGCGAAGCCGCTGCTCTGAAAAAGGTCTGCGCTGCGCACGGCGTTCCCCTGATAATCAACGACGACTGGAAGGCTGCTGTTGAAAGCGGCGCGGACGGTGTACACGTCGGTATTGAGGACGCTCCGGTCGATGAGATAAGGGCACTCGCCGGAAAAGACTTCATCATCGGCGCTACCGCAAAAACCGTTGAACAGGCACAGGCTGCCGAAGCTGCCGGTGCGGACTATCTCGGAGTGGGAGCTGTTTTTCCCTCCCCGACCAAGACAAATGCCGTCCGCATAACTCCGGAGCAGCTCCGCAGTATATGCGCTTCGGTAAAGATACCGGCTGTTGCAATAGGCGGTATCACCCGCGGCAATCTCTGTGAGATAGCCGGCTGCGGTCAGGCAGGCATCGCTGTGGTATCGGCGGTATTTGCCCCCGACGACGTAAAGGCTGCCGCGCAGGAGCTCCTTGCAGCCGTGAACAAATGCTTATAAAGGCACAAAGCCTTTTCAGAAAGGAATAAAACTATGAAAACAGCTCTGACTATCGCCGGAAGCGACTCCTCCGGCGGCGCAGGTATCCAGGCTGACATCAAGACTATGACGATGAACGGCGTTTACGCTATGAGTGCGATAACAGCCCTCACCGCCCAGAATACCACGGGCGTGACCGCCGTCAGCGAGGTCAGTCCGGAATTCCTCCGCCAGCAGATAGACGCGGTGTTCGAGGACATTCGTCCTGACGCCGTCAAGATAGGTATGGTATCCTCAGCAGCACTCGTTGAAGTAATCGCGGAACGTCTGCGGCACTATGAGGCTGAGAACATCATCGTCGATCCCGTCGCAGTTGCAACGAGCGGTTCTTCTCTCAGCAGCGATGAAGCCTACGAAGCTGTGAAGAAGCAGCTTCTCCCGATAGCGGCTCTCGTTACGCCAAATATCCCGGAAGCAGAACTGCTCTCCGGTATGAAGATAACCGGTGAGGACGATATGGTCGCCGCAGCTAAGACAATATGCGAGGAATACGGCTGCAACGTCCTCTGCAAGGGCGGTCACAGCGTCAATGACGCAAACGACCTGCTGTTCCGTATGAACGGCGCTCACAACTGGTTCACAGGGAAGCGCGTGAACAACCCCAATACCCACGGCACAGGCTGTACTCTTTCCAGCGCGATAGCAGCCAATCTCGCCAAAGGACACGCTATGCCCGAGGCTATAAGTCTCGCCAAGGAATATATTTCCGGAGCTCTCGGAAGTATGCTCGACCTCGGCAGCGGAAGCGGCCCCCTCGATCACATATTCGACCTCAACAGCAGGTTCAAAGACTAATACTGAAAGGATATCACTATGAGAAATTACAGCACACAGATGGAAGCTGCCAAGAAAGGCATCATCACTCCCGAAATGGAGATCGTAGCAAAGAAGGAGTACATCGAGCCCGAGGAGCTCCGCGCACTCGTTGCAAAGGGCGAGGTTTGTATCCCCTGCAACATCAACCACAAGTCTATATCCCCTGAGGGCATCGGTACCCGTATGCGCACCAAGATCAATGTAAACCTCGGCATTTCCGGCGACGTTAAGAACTACGACATGGAGATGGAAAAAGTCGATATGGCTATAAAGTTCGGTGCGGAAGCCATTATGGACCTCAGCAACTACGGCAAGACCAACACCTTCCGTCAGGCTCTCGTTGAGAAGTCGCCGGCTATGATAGGAACCGTTCCTATGTACGACGCTA
>ONMB01000034.1 GCA_900318825.1 uncultured Ruminococcus sp. | reverse complement strand
AAAGGTTCCCCCATCAAGAATGGCGAAGAAGTGCTGGGTAACCTAACTAAGGTGAAAATTGTGAAAAACAAGGTGGCTCCACCTTTCCGCCGTTGTGAATTTGACATCATGTATGGCGAGGGTATCAGCAAGAGCGGTGAAATTGTGGATCTTGGTGTTGATGCAGGCATCATTAAGAAGAGCGGCAGCTGGTTCAGTTACGAAGACTCCCGCTTGGCACAAGGCCGCGATGCCACCAAGCAACTCATGCAAGACAACCCAGAGTTGGCAGAAGAGATTGAGAAGAAGATTATGGCAAAAATTTCCGGCGCGGAATTTGTTCCATCCTCTCCCGAGAACGATGAGAACGAAGAAGAGACAGCGGAATAATCACACAAAATGAATCAGAAAGCAGATTGGAGAAACGCGTTGGAGGATTACACCTTCATCACGTTGGGATTGCTACTTTACTCCATAGGGTGGACAGTATTCCTTCTTCCCTACGAGATTCCTTCAGGTGGACTCACAGGTATCTGTGCCTTGATTTACTACGTGACAGGGCTTGAGATGCAGTTTTCCTATTTGATTGGCAACGTTTTCCTGCTACTATTCGCCTTGAAGATTTTGGGATGGAAATTCTGCATCAAAACCATCTATGCAGTGCTGATGCTGACGTTCTTCCTTTGGATTATGCAGCGCATCTTGTTGGCGCAAGAAGGTGAAAATGCTACCAGCCTACCGCGTTATCTGGGTGAGGACCAAGGCTTCATGGCCGTGATTTTTGGTTCCTCCCTCTGCGGCATGGGATTGGCACAATGTTTCCTTCATCAAGGAAGTACAGGTGGTGTTGACATCGTCGCCGCTGTCGTCAACAAGTACCGCCGGGATACCGACAAATTGCTTGACATCGACACCGGCGGCGGTGAATTTCTGCTGAGTCTCGTCCACCCTTGTGAACTTACCTTTGCCACGGAGGGCTTTCCGCCAAATGTTGAGCTTTGCCGCGAAAGATTCGGCAGGCTTGGGATAGCTTTCCGCGAGATGACCGACTGCGCAAAGATGCCTTTCCCCGACGAGTGCTTTGACATTGTTATAAACCGCCACGGGAGTTTTGATGCTGGTGAGATATACCGCGTATTGAAGCCTGACGGCGTTTTTGTCACACAACAGGTCGGCGAGGACAATGACCGTGAACTTGTTGAGATGCTTCTTCCCGGAGTGGCACGACCTTTCCCGGGACACAACCTCAAAAACTGCCTGTCCGGACTGAAAAGCGCAGGTTTTTCAATACTTGAGAGTGGAGAGGAGTACCGACCTATAAAGTTTTTCGACACCGGTGCGCTCGTGTGGTTCGCAAAGATAATCGAATGGGAGTTTGCTGGATTTTCAGTAGACAGCTGCTTCGACAGGCTGCTCGAAGCAGAGGCTGAGATACAGCGAAAAGGCTGCGTTTCCGGAAAAACTCACCGTTTTTATCTTGCTGCAAGGAAGTGAACGGAGAATACATCTGAAATCAGCATCCGCAAGTCGGGTGCTGATTTTTTGTGGTGCAATAAACTTAAAGTGTTGACAAAGACGATGAGATGTGGTATAATATGTAGGTAAATGCCGGTGTGATGGAATTGGCAGACGTGTCGGACTCAAAATCCGATGGTAGCAATACCGTACCGGTTCGACCCCGGTCACCGGCACCACGCAGAGCGGGCGCGCGCGGTTCACGTTGCCGCTCGCAAGCTCGCTCACTTTGTACGAAATTGTTACTCTGCTTTCGCTCAAAGAACAGTATCTGTATAGCGACACATACACAAAACTGAGCCTGTGTCCCCGACCACTTTGACGCTCGCAGACTCATTTACTATTTGGGCTTGTAGCTCAGTTGGGAGAGCGCTGCGTTCGCAACGCAGAGGTCGAGGGTTCGATCCCCTTCAGGTCCACCAGTAATGTACAAATTGTTCACACGCCGCACGTTCAGGCGCTCAGTTTTACATATGCACCCACTATTTTTAGTGGGATTTTTTATTATCGGAGGTGTTCTCCTTGAAGTTAAAAGACTTGACTCCACTCTCAGCGGCTCGTGATATATTTACAGGCATCATAATTGCGCTCGTCTCGATACCAATATCTATGGGCTATGCGCAGGTCGCCGGACTTCCGCCTGTTTACGGGCTCTACGGCTCGGTCTTTCCGATACTGATATTCGGTCTCCTTTCCACCTCTGACCAGTTCATTTTCGGAGTTGATGCTGCACCGGCTGCTCTTGTTGGAGCTTTTTTAGCTGCGCGGGGTATCGAATCCGGAAGTGATGAAGCGGTCCGGTTTGTGCCTGTGGTAACTATATTTGTAGGAATATGGCTTATGCTGATGTACGTTTTCCGTGCGGGCAAGCTCGTTTCTTACATCTCGACACCGGTCATGGGCGGATTTATCAGCGGCATATCGACAACGATAATCTTTATGCAGATTCCGAAGGTGCTTGGCGGCACGAGCGGCCGCGGTGAGATAGCCGAGCTCATCAGGCATATCTATCACACCTGCCGGAACGATTTCAACGGAGTTTCGGCTATGCTTGGCATAA
The DNA here is from genome assembly GCA_900318825.1 of uncultured Ruminococcus sp. Classification (GTDB taxonomy): domain Bacteria; phylum Bacillota; class Clostridia; order Oscillospirales; family Ruminococcaceae; genus Ruminococcus. Next base: position 13,424 of record ONMB01000034.1, on the reverse strand, counting down.
TATCGCTTGCTGTACTGCTTCTCAGCAAGAAGCTGTTTCCCAAGCTGCCTATGTCAGTATTTGTAATGGCTGGCGGAGCTGTTATCGGTTACAGCGGTTTTGCAGCCGGCCATGACGTCGCCTTGCTTTCTTCGATAGACCGCGGAATGCCGGCTTGGGAGCTCCCTGATATGCGCGTCAGCGAAATGAGCGAGGTCCTGTCAACGAGCCTGACGATAGCCGTTGTGATAATGGCTGAGACGCTTCTTGCGTCCAATAACTACGCTAACAAGAGCGGTGCAAAGCTGAACAACAACCGGGAGATACTCGCTTATTCCCTCGGAAATTTTTCAGCCGGATTTACGGGCTGCTGTCCTGTGAACGGCTCTGTTTCGAGAACTGCAATGGGTGAGCAATACGGCGGAAGGTCGCAGCTCATGTCGCTTGCAGCATCTGCGTCAATGATGCTGATACTTCTTTTTGGCACAGGTTTTATCAAATATCTTCCCGTACCGGTACTGACGTCGATAGTTATATCAGCACTTCTCGGCGCTGTTGAATTCGACCTCATGGAGCGCCTGTTCAGACTCGACCGCAAGGAACTGATGATATTCTTCGGTGCATTTTTCGGTGTTCTTGTGTTTGGTACGGTCTACGGCGTTATGATAGGCGTACTGCTGTCATTTATCTCGGTGATCGCTCGTACAGCAGATCCGAAGCGCTCTTATCTCGGAGTTATCAACGGACATGAGGGCTTCCACAGCCTTGAACGCAACAAGTACGCAGTTCCCCTGAAAAAGGCAGTAATATACCGCTTTTCGGGCAATCTGTACTTTGCAAATATCGAGCTCTTTACTTCGGACATATGGTCAGCCGTTACTGAGGAAACCGAGTGTGTTGTTGTTGATTCCGGAGCTGTGTGCAGCATCGACATAACGGCAGCTGACAGGATAATTTCCCTCCGTGAACAGCTTGCTAAAAAGGGAATAAAGCTCTATTTTGCGTCACATATCGAAACTCTCAACGACCGTTTCCGTCAGCTTGGACTTGGAGATATGGTCGAGGAGGGCTATTGCCGTATGACTATACCGGCAGCTCTGCTCAGTGCAGGTATATCGCCGCCCTACGAGACTTCATCCGCACCGCCGGACGTTGTTTCAAACAGAAGGCGTCTTGAGTTTGAGTGGGCGTTCGGCTCAATGACCGACGAAGAGCTTGAAAAATACACTGAGAAGCTGCTCAGCCGCGTTGAAGCTCCTGGCGATCCGGAGAAACAGCTCCAGCAGGTGATAGGCTCCGACAGTATGTGGAAGGGTATGAGTGAACCCGATCAGGAGGAACTCCTTGCGCACATCAGTATCCACATCAGCGAGCTTGCAAAGAAGCTCAACATTGACGAGACACAGGTCGAAGAGGCAATAGAGATGAGAAAGCTCCTCCTCGCACACGACCTCGAGACCAAGGATCCGGAGATGTTCAGGGTGGTGCGGGAGCACAGGCGCCGTCTCGAGGAAGAGCTTGCAGAAAAGGACAAAAAGCTGTATGAAGCCCTTCTCAGACATCGCCGCGAAGCTCTGAACACGCTCAGGCAGAAGCGACCGGAGTACGGCGGGATAATTGATACGATGTACGGCAAAGAAATGTGATTTTGCACTTTACATTTATAAAGAGATATGGTATAATTTTATTATAATGTACCGAAAGGATATGAATATGAAAAAGATCGCCGTACTGCTTGCTGCATTATCGTTTGCAGGAGCATTTTCGTGCGGAAAGACCGGTGACGAGCCATCTTCGGCTCTTCCGGAAACTACTGCTGCTTCTTCAATTCTGACGACTTCTCTGCCAGTGACAGAAACTACTGCTAAGACTACTATTAATAGTACTACTTCAACAACTGCTTCTGATGTCACAACTGTACAGCCGACAGTATCAGTTACAAATACCGAGGTAAGTTCCGGAAACGAACCTGAGACCTCTGCTCCTCTTGAGATACAGAACGGCAAAAGCGCAGAGGTCTACTCTGCTGTTACTGCAGCGGACGTATGGGGCGGCGATGCCGGGGAGCTACTTGAGCCGGACAAGGCTGTTGATACCTCAGAGACAGGTACTCACGAGATCGTCGTAAGCTGCAAGAGAGGCGATACGACCAAGGATATAAAGCTGCTTTATAATGTAGTCGATACTCAGAAGCCCGTAATACTGAACGGCGGCTGGTCAGCCTGTCACGTTGCGAACACGCCCTTCGACCTCAGTAATTATGTAGGCTTTGCCGATAATTATGACAGACACCCCACGCTTACTTATACCGGAACTATTGATGCTAATGCTCCCGGTGAATACCCGATAACCGCTACCGTTACGGACAGCTCCGGCAACTCTGAAAGCTGGGATCTTACGGTTACCGTTGCCGAAAGCAAGCCTTCTCCGCAGGATAACAATCCGCGTGTGAGCTTCAGGGACTTCACTGAAAAATACGCCGGTGAGGGCAGGAGATTTGGCATTGACGTTTCAACATGGCAGGGAAATGTCGATTTCAACGCTGTCAAAGAGGACGGCTGCTCATTCGTTGTGATAAGGCTCGGCTACTATTACAGCAAGCCGGTGCTCGACGACTATTTCAGGCAGAACTTAGCTAATGCCAAGGCTGCCGGACTTGATGTCGGAGTTTACCTCTATACAGCCGATAATACTGAGGAGGGCGTCCGCGAACACGCAAGGTGGATAGCTGAAGAGCTCGGTGATACCAAGCTCGAACTCCCTGTTGCCTTTGACTGGGAGGAATTCTCTAATTTCCAGCAGTACGGAATGAGCATACACGACCTCAATCAGCTCTATCTTGCCTTTGCTGATGAACTTTCAAAGCACGGTCTGAAATGTATGCTTTACAGCAGCAAGAATTTCCTGAACAATTTCTGGAGCGAAAGCACGAAGGCTGCTCATCCGGTATGGCTCGCACACTTTATCGACGAGACTGATTACGCCGGAAAATACGCTATATGGCAGGCAAGCTGCTACGGTAAGATAAACGGCATTGCCGGTGATGTAGATATGAATATTCTCTACGAGCCGCTTCCGCTCGAATAAACGGAACGGACACATTAATGATAACCCGTCTGGAGGGGTATAAGTGGATATAAGAATTGAACCATCACAGCTCAGAGGAAAAGTTGAGATACCGGCTTCAAAAAGTTGTGCCCACAGAGCGCTCATAAGCGCGGCGCTTGCCGGAGAAACTTCCGTGATAAGCGGAGTTTCGATGTCAAAGGACATTGAAGCGACCATTGGCGCAATGACTGCACTCGGAGCTGAATTCGTGGTCAACGGTACTACCGTTACAGTAAAAGGTATAAGCTCGCCTGTGGATAAAGCTGTTATCGACTGCAACGAGAGTGGCTCCACGCTGCGTTTCGTAATACCTATCGCTGCGGCTCTTGGTACGAAATCGAGGTTTATCGGCCGTGGAAGACTTCCGCAGAGACCTATCGACATCTACACGAGAGAACTCAGCAAGAACGGCGTGAGATTTCTCACTGAGACTATGCCGTATGATATTGAAGGCAGTCTAAGAGGCGGCATTTTCGAGATTGAAGGAAACGTTTCGTCACAGTTTGTCACCGGACTTCTTTTTGCACTCCCTCTGCTTGAAGGAGACTCCGAGATACGTCTTACTTCGCACCTTGAATCAAGACCGTATGTTGACATAACTATCGACATTTTGCGCAGATTTGGCATAGTTATCGAGAGCAGTGAGAACGGTTTCCACATTGCAGGCGGTCAGAAATACAAGCCTTATGATTACAGAGTTGAGGGTGACTATTCTCAGGCAGCGTTTTTCTATGTGGCAAACGCACTCGGTTCTGAGGTGAATATCGGCAATCTTGCCGCGGACAGTGTACAGGGTGACAGGAAAATACTTGAAATTCTTAACGAAACGTGTTATAATAATAGTATCGGCTGTTACAGAGCCGATTGTTCGGATATCCCTGACCTTGTACCGATCCTTGCGGTGCTCGGAGCTTTTGGCAGCGGCGACTCTGTGATATACAACGCGCAGAGGCTCAGGATCAAGGAGAGCGACCGTCTTGTCACTACCGCAGCTATGCTGAATGAACTCGGCGGTGATGTTGAGGTGACTGACGACGGACTTATAATACGTCCCACCGGAAAGATGCACGGCGGTACTATCGACAGTGCCGGCGATCACAGAATAGTAATGGCTGCTGCGATCGCTGCTACAAGCATTGACGGACCAGTTGTCATCAAGGGGGCAGAAGCTGCCGAAAAGTCGTATCCGGACTTTTTCAAGGACTACATAGATCTCGGAGGTAAGGCAAATGTCATCGATCTGGAATAACAGGATCTCAATATCAATATTCGGCGAATCACAGGGCCCTGCCATTGGTGTCACCATTGACGATCTTCCTGCCGGCGAGTATATTGATGTCGAAGCAGTGTCTGGATTTATGGCGAGAAGAAATATCGGTATCGTAAACAGTCACGAGAATATAATGCCGCACGTTATGTCCGGCATCTATAACGACAGAACTACCGGAACTCCTCTCTGTGCCTTTATACAGAATACCTCGGTAAAAGCGCCTCAGCATACTGCTGTTGACAGGCTCTCTCGCCCCGGTCACGCTGATTATACCGGAGCTGTCCGCTACAAGGGCTTTGACGATTTCCGTGATGAGGGACATTTTTCTCAGAGACTTACTATCCCACTCTGCTTTGCAGGAGCGATATGCGCTCAGATACTTGAACGCCGCGGCATATATACCGGCGCTCACGTTGCGAGCATACATAATATCAAGGACAATCCCTACGATCCGGTGAATATAACCCGTGACGGCGTCAGAAGCATAAGAGTCAAGGACTTCCCGGTCATCAACGACCGCAGAGGCTGGCTCATGCAGGACGACATCAAAAAGGCTCGTGAAGCAGGCGAGTCGCTCGGCGGAGTGATAGAGTGTGCATCGGTGAACGTTCCAGCCGGTGTAGGTTCACCTATATTCAACGGTCTTGAAAACAATATCGCACAGCTCGTTTTTGGTATCCCGGGCGTTACGGGACTTGAATTTGGTGCAGGCTTCCGTTCGGCGAGAATGGTCGGCAGCCAGAACAAGGACGAGTTCTACACGAATGAGCGCGGTCACTTCATGACAAAGACCAACAACCACGGCGGTATCCTCAGCGGTATATCCTCCGGTATGCCTATAACGCTCAACGTTGCGATAAAGCCTGTCCTTGATTACGGCGACGGTGAAACAAAGCCCGAGACCTGTATGGTACCCTCGGCAGTTGCCGGCGTTGAAGCCGCTGTAAATATCGCTTTGCTTTCACAGATGATAGATTATCCGAATTTCTGTTAAGGTGATAATATGCAGGAAGAAAACATAATGAAAATGGCGGCGTTTGCCGATACAGAGATAAAGGACGTACCTACGCTGAATATCCTTATCTGCTACCTGCTGTACAAGATCGCGAAGCCGGTCGAGACTGAGCAACTCTACGATATTGCCATAGGTACAGGCGTTATCAACTACTTCTACTATCAGGATTCAATCGACTATCTCCTGAAGAATGGTCTCATTGCAAAGGAGTGCGCCGAGGACGGTTCAGAGAACTTTGTTCTTCTGCCTAAGGGAACTGAATGTGCCCGCCAGCTCAAAAAATATGCCCCGAAGTCTTACAGGGACAAGCTGGTTCTCGGAGCACTGCGCTATTTCGCCCGTCTCAAAGCTGAACAGGAGATCAAGATAGAGTACGAGCCGGTCGAAAACGGCTGTTACACTCATATACGCTGCCTTGATGTCAACTGCGATCTTATGGACTTGAAGCTATACGCTCCGGACAAGACTCAGGCGAAGATGATAGGCGAGAAGATACTTCTGAACCCTGCCGGTTTTTACGGCAAGGTGGTCGAGCTTGCGCTCTCCAACGAAGAGCCGGACTACGACCTGAGTGATAACTGATAATAAAGCGCCGCTTGAAATACAGTGGTGCTTTGATATTTTATAAGGAGAAAGATATGAGACCGGGTGAATTCCTTGAAATACTACATTTTGCTGAGAAACTCAAAGATACAACACGTCACTGCACAACTTCCGGCAGACGGCGCGAGAGCGTTGCCGAGCATTGCTGGCGTGTCTCATTAATGGCTATGCTGCTGAAAAATGAATTCCGTGCGCTTGATACAGACAAGGTTATCCGTATGTGCTTGATACACGATCTCGGTGAGTGCTTCACAGGCGATATACCGGCTTTTGACAAGACTAACGCGGACCGCGATACTGAGGAGAAGCTGCTGAATAAATGGGTATCAGGTCTGCCGGAGGAGGTCTCAGTTGAACTCTCTGCCCTCTATGACGAAATGGAACGTCAGGAGACTGCTGAGGCAAAGCTCTTCAAGGCTCTTGACAAGCTCGAGGCTGTAATACAGCACAATGAGTCGCCGCTTGATACATGGTCGCCCATTGAGCTTGAACTCAACAAGACTTACGGTTCGGATACGGTCGCTTTTTCGGAATGGCTGACCGAATTAAGAGAGCTGCTCAAATACGAGACCGTTGAAAAGATAGAACGCGAAAAGGCATAAAGAAAAGGCTGCAAATGCAGCCTTTTTGCTATTTTGTAACGTCTTTGCGTATAACCGTTCCCTTCGGGAAAGTGAGATCCGAGTCGAACGAGAAGTTCATCATGGCGTGATTTGCGGAAGCTATTTCCTCTCCGTTCTCATCGTAGAGCTTGTCGAGCTTCAACTCGACCGGCTTTTGTGAAGGAGCAAGGAGCTCGACCGTATCACCGGCAAAAAATCTGTTCCTCTGAGTGCAGAATACCTTGCCGTTCTCGCACTTCTCGACAACAGCTACCACATCATAGTTGCGGATATAACCGCTGTTTTCGTAGTACTGTGACTCCTCGGGAGTACCGAAGAAGAAACCGTTGCAGTATTTTCTGTGGCTCACTTTATAGACCTCGTCGCGTATCCAGTCGGGGAGCTTGAAATTGTACGGATCCTTGTAGTATTCGTCAACAGCCATACGATATGCGTTCGTGACAACTGTAACATAGTATGCTGACTTTGCTCTGCCCTCGATCTTGAGGCTTGTGACACCTGCTTCGGCGAGCTTGTCAATGTGCTCGATCATGCACATATCCTTTGAATTGAGGATATAGGTGCCCCTTTCGTCCTCGTAAACAGGGAAAAACTCGCCGGGGCGCTTTTCCTCCATAAGGTGATAACCCCAGCGGCAGGGCTGAGCACACTCGCCGCGGTTAGCGTCGCGGTTCACAAGGTACTGTGAAAGCAGGCATCTGCCTGAAAACGAAACACACATAGCTCCGTGCACAAATGTCTCAATATCGAGATCCGGGGAAGTTTTTGCGCGAATCTCAGCAATCTCGTCAAGTGAGAGCTCGCGAGCGAGAACTACTCTTTTTGCTCCCATATTGTAGAGCTCACCGGCTGTAACATAGTTGACGATACCTGTCTGAGTAGAAATATGTATCTCCATATCGGGAGCGTACTTCTTTATGAGCATCAGCAGACCAATATCTGCGACGATAAGTGCATCGACCTTTGCTTCAACAGCCTCGCGGACAAATCTCTCAAAGAAAGGTATCTCATTGTTTCGGGGGAGAGTGTTGCAGGTGAGGTAGACCTTCACGCCTTTAGCGTGAGCGGTTTCGACAGCCTTTACGAGCTGCTCAAATTCAAAATTCATCGGTGATGCCCTCATACCGAACTGCTTCCTGCCGAGGTAAACAGCGTCAGCGCCGTATTTAACGGCAGCCTCAAAACGCTCTTCGTCTCCGGCAGGTGCAAGAACTTCCAGTTTATTACTGAGCATTATTATCCTCCTGTGCATCTTCAGGTGCGGCTTCGTTAGCTTCCTCGGTAGTTTCCATAGTTGCGAGGTACTCAGCTTCTTCCTGCTTTACTTGTGCTACATAAGCGTTGTGCTCATCAAGAGTCTTGGAGAAGTAGGTCTCACCGGTGTAGATGTTTGCAACGAAGTACTTGTTCTCAGTTTCGATAGCGTCGAGAACAGCGTCGATAGCGTCGATACCGGGGTTGCAGATCGCTCCGGGCGGGAGTCCCTGCGCGATGTAGGTATCGTAGGCGTCAGTCATAGTTGTATTCTTGACTTCGAGATTTTGCTTGATGAACTTAGCGTAGTTTGAAGTAGGATCTGACTGGAGCTTTCCTGCGAATTCTTCAGGATCCTTCATACGGTTCCAGAATACGGAAGCAACAAGGTTCATAGTCTCGGGCTTGCCGGCCTCAGCCTGAACGATAGAGGCGAATGTTACGAGCTGATCGAGCGTGAGACCTCTCTGCTCCATTTTCTTATAGCGTTCGGGAGTCATCTTCTTGTTGAAGTTGAAGTAGATCTTCTGGCACACCTCAACAGGATCCATATCCTCGTAGAAAATATAGGTATCAGGGAAAGCATAGCCCTCCATACGTCTGAATTTCAGAGAGTTATCAGTATTCTTGAGCTTCTGCTCAAAGTCGCAGTCGTAGCCGCCGGAGTTGAAGTTGAAGATGAAGTCCTTAGCCTTGCAGACCTTGTTTTCCTCAAGCATCTGAGCAATGTCGTCGAGTCTCAGACCTTCGCGGAACGTCAGCTCAACAGACTCCTTGGTCTCGCTTTCGGTAGAAGTCAGCTTCTGTATGATAGTTTCGTAAGCCATATTCTCCTTGATGAAGTGCTCGCCGGGGATATAGGCTGTATCGGACTTACGGAGCTTTGAGAAGTATATGAAAGCCTTCGGCGAGCGTATGATACCCTCGTCCTTGAGCATATAGGCGATATCTTCAGTAGTTGCGCCGTCCTTTACAACGATGAGGTGAGTCGAGTCGCCCTTTCCGATACCGAGCATATCCTTACCGAAAGCTATGATGATAAGTGAAAGTACTATCGAAACAGCAACTATGAATGTTGTAAGTATGAGAACGCCCGGAACACGACTCCTGCGCTTTTTCTTCTTTTTGTGCCTGCGGGACTGAGTCCTTCTCTGAGGCTGCATTGCTCTTTCGGGAGCCGAAGCCTCGTCCGGATACTGTTCCTGATCCGGAGCTTCATCTTCCGGAAATTCATCAGGCTCCGGAATAGCAATACTGCCGTCGTCCTGAGAAATGTCGTTTTCCTCAGCGGGAGCAGACTCCTGAACATCAGGAGCAGCTTCCTCACTGCCGTCTGAATTATTGTCGAGCTCTTTCAGAATACTATTGATGAGATCATCATTATTACTCATTGCAGAGCACCATCCTTTCTTCTGTAACTATTGAATCAACTTTAAGGTCGTGGGCTGAAAGCGGAAGTTCGTCCACTATCATTGCGTCGAACGCAAGAGCGATCGTGTAAATGCCGGGATTATCAGCGAGAAATCGGTCATAGAAGCCGCCGCCGTAGCCGAGCCGTCCGCCGTCAGGAGTGAAAGCAAGCCCCGGTACTATACATACCGTGTATTCATTTATTATGGGCTGAGGCAGAGCGGAGTCAGGTTCAGAAATACCGTATTTGCCTTCCTTGAGCTGACTCAGTGAGGTCACGGTATGGAATGTCATATGACGGTTTTCGCCGCATTTCGGGAAGGCAAGTTTTTTTCCGGCGAACAGCAGAGCTTCCGCCGTTTTCCAGGTATCGACCTCTGAGCCGAACGAAGCATATAACAGCACAGTATCAGCCTGCCGTAAGCGTTCAGCTGACAGCAGCTTTTCGGCAATTGCAGCGTCAAGAGACTGAGACTTCAGTTCTTTTCTCAGCGCCGAAAATTCCTTGCGAAGAGTTTTTTTGTCCTTCATCTCAGAAGCACATTATAGCCTTGCGCTGACGGTCGCTCTCAGCCTTTGAGACCGCTTTTTCTACCAGCTTGAGTCCGAATTCGACAGCTGTTCCGGCGCCGCGCGAGGTAATGAAGCAGCCGTCAGCAGCTACGGGTTCGGTACCTACCTCTGCACCCTCGAGCTGAGTCTCAAAGCCCTCGTAGCAAACAGCTTTTCTGCCGTTGAGGAGTCCTTTGTGTCCGAGGATAGAGGGAGCTGCACAGATAGCGCCGATGAACTTGTTATTCTTTACGCAGAAGTCGATAGCAGCCTGAACGTACTGCGACTTTTCGAGGTTGAGAGTTCCGGGCATACCGCCGGGGAGAACTATCATTTGGAGCTCGTCAGTCAGGGGAGCTTCCTGTGCGATAGTGTCAGTCATAAAAGTGATACCGTGAGAACCGGTAACAACGTTGTCTCCGACTCCGACTGTAACGACTTTGCAGCCGCTTCTTCTGAGAAGGTCGATAGGAGCGATAGCCTCGGTCTCTTCAAAACCGTCAGCGAGAAATACATAGATCATAAATTAGTCCTTTCATCTGAATGTAACGATATTTTTCATCAGGAGGAAAGCCGGGTGATAAGAGAGTTTGGACTTCCTGAGTCCCTCGATGCCCATATCCTCCTCGCGGTTGATATATCTGAAGTCCGCAGCAGCAGACTTTGCAAAGCAATTGTTTATGGCGGCGTAGATACCGGAGTAAGACGTGTCCGCCTTTTCGATGTGAACGCAGAACGTCTCGGAATTCAGCTTTTCGCCGATAGTCAGTGCGATTATTCTTTCATCATTTCTGATAACGGCACCGCTCAGACCGAACTCGTCAAAATAGTTGAAGTAGGTATTCAGCGCAAACTGTTCAACAATAAAGGAGTGGTCGTTATTCTGCTTGCCGTTGTAGGTATCGGTGCAGAAAAGTATGCACTCATCAATGATTGTGTCGGTAATCGGCTCAAAAGAGTAGGAGTACTTATTGAAATTCGCAAGGTGATTGCGCTTAGCATGGTATTTTCTGCCGGGGAGAGCGATAAGGTCAGAAGCGTAATAAATATAGTCAGAACTGTCTCTGTCGGGCGATACAGTAAACTGTCCCGGGAACAGTTCCGTCAGAATGCCGAGCCCTCTTTCGGTAACGCCGGTGAGCACCAGTGGGCTGCCGAGATGTTCTGTAAAGCGTTTCAGTTCAGCTATAACATCAACGTAGTCCGTACTGCCTGCCGGAAAAACAAAGTGGGGTGTATCGTCATCGGTGTCGAAAGCTCCGCAGATGTAGAAATCCTTGTAAAATGCTATCTTTGAACCGGCGAGTCTCCGCCACGCCATATTGTTGGCAAAGCTGTATTCACAGCCCATGAAGTCTGATCTTTGCAGGGCGGCTGTAACACGTTCTTTGTCGGTAATGTTGATCTCTCTGAATTCGAGCATCAGTACCTCCGGAGTCAGTTCTTTTTGAGGCTGGCGAAATACTCTCTGACCTCTTTGAGCTTGCCGCAGGACATCTTGCCTTCTGGACATTTTCCGGAAGAAACGCATGAAGGTCCGGCAGAAGCGAAAATAGCCGGAGCTGTTTCAAGGCAGAGACGGAGCATCTCATTGGCAACGGCTCTAATTTCCCACTGAGCACGGTTGCAGCAGCGGTGCTCGAAGAAATTGAAGAGCGACCTTACGTTCATAGTGACGATTATTTTGGTCTCGCAGGCGTTGGGAAGAAGGAAGCGAGCGTCTTCATTAGCAAGTTTCCTTGCTTTGGAAGCGGCAGTCTTTTCATCAATGCCGGAAGCTATGAGCTCAGCCTTGTTCTTCTCAGTGAGGAGATCTGCTATCTTCTCGTAGCTCCTCTGAATGTCAGCGATGACCTTGTCAAATTCGTTTTTAGCTTCGGGGATCTCAGCGATAGACGGGGGAGTGATGAACTCAAAGCCGTTCTCATTGACGTACCTCTGGCTCTTCTGGGAATATGAAGCTATTCTGTGGCGGACGAGCTGATGTGAGCAGGCTCGTGAGATACCCTCGATGCCGAAGGTAAAGCTGACGTGCTCCATAACGCTCTCGTGACCGATAGAGACGAGCATCTCGATAAAGCTGCGTGTCTTGTCCTCGGTGAGGCCTTCCTTGAGAGAGGAGATATCGCTGCTTGAATAGCAGAGCTTGGCAGCAGTTGCCACAATTTTCTCCGGTTCAGGGGTATGAGCGATAAGTTCGACTTTCATAAAAGGACCTCCCACAAAAATACATATATTAATATTCTACCATTTTTCGGGGTATAAGTCAAGGAAATAAAGAAAATATTAATTTAATTATCTTATTTTATTAAAATGGAATGTGAAAAAATGCAGAAAAATTTAAATTTGCTATGGACAAACTCAAAAAAATGTAGTATAATAATACAGTATTTGAAATTTGGACTGTATTTGTCCGGCAGGAAAACTCCTGCAATCATCATAAGTATAATCGGAGGAATAAAAATGAAACATTTCAGTAAGCTCACTGCCGCAGCTGCCGCTGTGATACTTGCAGCTACTTCAGCAGGATGCAGCGCTCCAAGTGCTATAAACATCGGAAGCGGTACAAAGAATGCTGTTAAAATAGACGGAGCTGAGATCCGTGCAGGTGTGTTTATCTACAACGAGCTTCAGGCATACAACGAGGCTGCAATGAAGATATATCAGGAGAGCGGTGCTTATCCGACTGCTGATGATATTCAGGACGCAAAGATCGAGGACCTCGATTCCGAGGATTGGATCCAGAACAAGGCTACTGATTACTGTAAGCAGTTTGTGGCTGTAAATCGTGAATTCGACAAGGTAGGCGGCGAGCTTACTGCTGACGATCTCAAGGAGATAGACGAGGCTGTCGAGTCTGCAAAGGATCAGGCTATATTCAAGGATAACGGCGTTGGCGAGCAGTCTATCAGAGAGATGTACACAAACAGCTCCAAGCAGACATATCTCTTCAAGCATTATTACGGCATCGACAGCGAGTTCGGATGCTCTGAGGATGACCTTAAGAAGTATTACGAGGACAACATTGCTCGTGTAAAGTACCTCAATATTTCTCTCAAGGACAGCGAGGGCAATCAGATTGCCATCCAGAAGACGGACACGGACGTCCTGACAGTCTATGCGACCTTCTTCGTGACCATCGTACAGCCTGCTGACGCGGCATACGTGCTGCCCGACGCGGAACATAGCTATATCATCTACCGGGTGCTGGGCGTCGGAAGCGGAAGCAACTACAGTTCGGCCTATTTCGCGGCAAACAAGCATCTGGATAATGCCTATAACATCCAATATGGCGCAATTGGAAACTCATCGGTCTCCACGGCCTACGATACAACGAATCTGCGCATTAACTTCAATGCTGCGCGGCTGAACTATGATTGCACATTCAACAACCATATGTTCGGCAATTTCGGCATCCCCTGTGTGGCCGCATGGGAACTGCCGAATAGCGAGATTTTTCCGAATATCAGCATCAGTGATGTAGCCGTGGGCGTTGGCGACGGTGTGACCTCGGGCTTTGATCTGCCCATTCCAGCCATCGTGCCGAACAGCGAGGTGATCCGCGTCGACGGCGTGGTGATGGAACGCGGTGTGGATTATACGATCAATC
>ONMB01000031.1 GCA_900318825.1 uncultured Ruminococcus sp. | reverse complement strand
CGATGACAACGGCAGGGAGTGCGATATTTTTGACGTTCTCGAGGAGCACGGTGTCAACTACATAAGAGTCCGCGTGTGGAACGAGCCCAACGACGGCAAAGGTCACACCTACGGCGGCGGAAACAGTGATGTCAAAACGGCAGGCAAAATAGGCAAAAGGGCTGCCGAGCACGGTATGAAGCTGCTTGTGGACATACACTACTCGGATTTCTGGGCGGATCCGGCAAAGCAGACACGTCCGAAATACTGGCAGCCGCACGACCACAACACCCTCAAGGGCGAGATATACAAGTGGACGAAATGGGTGCTCGAGTCCGTGACGGCTGACGGCGGCGATATAGGAATGGTGCAGGTCGGCAATGAGACGAATTGCTTCTTCTGCGGCGAGACCGATATGAAGAAGATATGCGACCTGTTTTCAAGCGGAAACAAGGCTGTCCGCGACTTTGACAGGAATATCCTCATCGCTCACCACTTTGCAAATCCGGCACACGCTGACCATTACAAGTGGTATGCGCAGATAATGAACGAATGCAAGCTCGATTACGATGTTTTTGCGACTTCCTACTATCCCTACTGGCACGGAAGTACGCAGAACCTCACCGACGTTATGAAGTACATCGGCGATACCTACGGCAAATACGTCATGGTCGCAGAGACCGCTTACCCCTACACCAACGAGGACGGCGACGGTGCGAACAACTCCGTAAGCGCCTATTCTTCCGGCTGCGAGTTCGCTTACGATATATCGGTGAACGGGCAGATACAGAGCCTCACGGACGCTTTTCAGGCAATGGCGGACTGCGGCAAATGGGGACTCGGCGTTTTCTACTGGGAACCTGCATGGATAGGCGTTCAGGGCGTAACTCAGGATCAGCGCCGCGCTCTGTGGGAGCAGTACGGTTCAGGCTGGGCGAATGCAGCGGCAAGCGAGTTTGACAAGGACGTTACGGTGACGGACGGCTCAGGTTTTGACAATCAGGCGCTGTTTGATTTCAGCGGCAGACCTATGGAGTCGCTCGATGTTTTCCTGAACATACTTCCTCAGCAGCCTAAGAGCTTTCCGGAGGTCGAATACCTCGCCGGTGACCTGAACGATGACGGCAAGGTCAATGTTTTCGACTATATCCTCCTGAAAAGAAAGCTCGTAAGCGGAGAGAACGTTCCGGCAGCCGACATCGACAACGACGGCAGCTTCAATGTTTCAGATGTTGTGAAGATGAGACGTTATATGCTCGGAAAGGGCGAGTTTGTTCCGGAAAAGAGAAAGGCTCGCATAAGAAAATGAGACTCTCATATTGTACATATTGCACTAAGGATACGCCTGCTTGATGTGCATTTCTATAAAAATATTTTAATTAATAATTTGTGCTTTATTTGTTCTGTAAAAATGGTATAATATTGGTAAGTAAGTTTATGATCGTGATAATAGGGGTAAACCGCAAGGCGTTTTTTTCACTGATCTATCCGCAATGAATTGAAAAAATCCATATGACAGCAGGTGAGAATATGAGTAAAGAAAAAATCATTAATATCGCAGTAGCAGTTGCCGGTATCGACGAGGAATATCAGCAGACGATCATAGCCGGTATCAACAGGGCTGCAAGAGAGAAAAAAGTCAATATCAGCTATTTTACGGCTTTTGGCGGAATGCTCCCGAGCAAGCGCTTCGATATCGGTGAGTACAGTATCTACCGCCTGATCGACTTTGAAAGATTTGACGGAGCGATCCTCATGACAAATACCATAAGTGACAGTGATGTCAAGGCTGAGATCATACGAAAAGTCCGTGCTTCGGGTATACCTTCTGTCGTTTTCGACTGCTCTGACTATCCCGAATTCTGCAATATCAGCATAGACAACAGTGCTGCAATGAACCAGATCGTTGAGCATATCATAACCGAGCACGGTGCAAAGATCCTGAACTATATTTCCGGACCGCTCAACAACCCCGAGGCAAAGGCTCGTCTGAATTCATTCCTCACTGTAACGAACAAGCACGGCATTGAGGTCGATGATAAGCGTATCTACTACGGAGAATTCAGAAGTCAGGACGGCAAAAAGGCTATCGAAGAATTCGCAGCGAGCGGACTTTCTATGCCTGACGCTGTTATCTGCGCAAACGACGCTATGGCTCTGACGGCTGCCACGACACTCGAAAAGCTCGGCTACAAGATCCCTCAGGATATCATGATAACCGGCTTTGACAATACATATAACGCAAGGAATTTCTGTCCGGCACTCACTTCTGTCGGACGTCCGCTCGATGAGGTGGGCTATCAGGCATGCACGATACTTTTCGATGTTATCGGAGGAAATAAGGAGCTGCCCAAGGGCATAAGCCTTGAAGCAAGCCCGGTTTTCACGGAGAGCTGCGGCTGCGGAAGCGAAGATGCCGATGACCTCAGAGCGTACAAGAAGCGTTCTTACACTCACACCGAAACGGTCAACGCACATATTACCATGCTCAACCGACTTACCGCAAGGCTTGCTGAGACCGAGGACGAAAATGAGCATACAGAGGCTCTCTGTGAGTTCATATCGGAGCTCGACTGTGAGAAGTTCTCACTGTGTCTCACCGAGGACTGGAAGGACTCATTTGACAATTCCGAGCAGATAATCGTCCACGATGACGGCGAGTACGCCGCATTTATGACCTCGCCCCTCATATGGGACAAGGGTGAGACGCGCAGTGTAAATTTCTTCCCGAGCAGCGAGATGTACGCGGAGCCGCTTGAGACAGGCGGAAATGTCAGCTATTTCATGCCGCTGCATTTCAGGGAGAGGTGCCTCGGCTACTACATCGTTACAAACGGTGATTTCCCGATATACAGCCTTCTCTGCCACTCCCTCACTATGAATATAAGTAACTCGCTCGAGAATATCCGCAAGCTGTTCAGACTCAACAAGGCTATGGACGAGCTCAATAAGCTCTATGTAATTGATCCGCTCTGCAACGTCTATAACCGAAACGGCTTTATCAATATCGCTGACGATATGTTCAAGGAATGCGTCGAGAAGAAGATGAAGGTAATGCTGAGCTTCATAGATATGGACGGTCTGAAGTTCATCAACGACAACTACGGACACAATGAGGGAGACTTTGCTATCCAGCGTCTTGCGAGCGTTATACAGGAGTGCTGCGGACGAAGGAGCATCTGTGCAAGACTCGGCGGCGATGAGTTCGTACTGTTTGAGGTCGGTGTAACGTCCTCCGCGGCGGAAGCGCTCCAGAGACGTTTTGATATACGCATAGACAATATGAATTCCATTATCCGCAAGCCCTACGTTCTCTCGGCAAGTATCGGAAGCGTCATTGCTATGCCTGATGAACATACAACGCTTTACAGCATCATTCAGGAAGCAGACGACAAGATGTACGAGATAAAGAAGGCGCGTAAGAAAGCGCGTAAGTCCGAGAAGATAGAAGGTCTGCAACCTGATAATGAACCTAAGGTATAAGCAGTCTGTACTGCGTGTACAAATAGGAATATAAAAAAGCTCCGCTTGATGCGGAGCTTTTTTGATGTCAAAAATACAGATCTTATCTGTTCTTCGTATTGAAGCCGAGACACTGAACGATAGCCACGGTGTTTCCGAGACCGTCAGTGACCTCAACGTTGTAGGTGCTGATGTGCTTTGATTCCTTTACGAACTTTGCTTCTGCGACGAGCTTTTTGTCTTTGGGAGTGCCGATGAACGAGATGTCGCAGTTCAGACCGACAACGCCGGGTTCCTGCCAGTTTGAAGCTACTGCAAAGGCGAGGTCTGCGAGCGTGAAGTAAACTCCTCCCATAACACCGCCCATAGCGTTCTGATGGCGCTCGGTGATATCGAGACTGCACTTTGCATAATGGTCGCCGATTTCGTCTATGACCATGCCCGCATCACAGGCAAAGTGATCGCCATTGAAGAATTGTCTGACTTTTTCGAGAGTTTCCTTGTCGGTCATAGTTTACCTCCTGGTATCGTATTCGTCTCTGAGAATTGAGAAATAGAGCCTTCCGACGTATTTGCCGTTCATGAAGAAGTAGTCTCTGAGAGTGCCCTCGTATGTGAAACCGCACTTCTCGATGACTCTCTTTGAGGGAGCATTGATAGTCTTGGTACATATCTGCACCTTGTGGAGGTTCATGCTGTTGAAGCCGAAAGCGATTACAGCCTTTGCAGCCTCAGTAGCGTAGCCCTTGCACTGGAAATCAGCGCCGATGCAGTATTCTATCTCAGCGAAGTGGTTCTTGCTGTCCACGAGGAAGTAGGCTATCTGACCTATGCACTCACCGCTCTGCCTGTCGATGACAGCCCAGCGGTAGTAATCATCTCTTTCGTAAGAGCCGATGTACTTGTCGAGTAGCCCTTTAACTTCTTCCGGAGTGTGGTAGGTAGGCTCTGAATACATAGTCTGGACCTTTTCGTCGCTTGCCCAGTTCCTGAAAACTGCATCGCAGTCGGAATACTCAAATCTTCTGAGAATGAGACGTTCGGTCTCGATAGTAAGGGTACCTGTATGAGTCAGCATAGCTTACCTACCTCAGACCATCTGCGACATATCGTAGAGACCTGCCGGCTTATCCTTGAGGAAAACAGCAGCGTTTACAGCTCCGGCAGCGAAAACAGCCTTTGAAGCAGCTGAGTGCGAGAGGGTGATGACCTCATCGTGACCTGCGAAAATAACGTCGTGCTCACCTACGATAGTACCGCCGCGGATAGAGTGCATACCGATCTCGGACTTTTCGCGCTTCTGACGGCGTGAATGGCGGTCGTAGACATAGTGCTTTGAATTATCGAGAGTCTCATTGATAGCGTTTGCGAGCATGATAGCAGTACCGCTGGGAGCGTCTATCTTCTGATTGTGGTGCTTCTCGACGATCTCGATGTCGAACTGGTCGCCGAGTACGGAAGCAGCCTTCTTAGCGAGCTGAACGAGCAGATTTATACCGAGGGACATATTGAATGTGAAGAAGATCGGTATCTGCTGAGCGGCACTCTTGATCTGTGCTATCTGTTCGTCGGAGTAGCCGGTCGAACCGATAACGAGAGGAGTTCCTGTGGAAAGACAGTAGCCGAGGAGGTTGTGGAGCAGAGCCGGATTTGAAAAGTCGATGATGACATCGGGCTTTACAGGTATCTTGTCGGGAGCTTCAACTATCGGGAAATCAGCGTACTGCTTGGTGAAAACGTCAACTCCGGCGATGACCTTGCAGTCGTCGCGCTCGTCAGCGCAGGCATAGATGTTCTTGCCCATTTTACCGTTTGCGCCGCAAATAACAATATTAGTCATGATTTTACACTTCCTTTTCCATTATCAGAATTGTTGCAGCTTTTTACTTTGTGAGACCGTGCTTTTTGAGTGTAGCGAGGAGCTTTGCCCTGTGCTCGTCAGTCATTTCGCAGAGCGGCAGACGGCAGGGACCAGCGTTCCAGCCGACAAGGTTCATAGCTTCCTTTACTGGAATGGGGTTCACCTCGATAAAGAGGTCGTTGATGAGGTCGAGGTACTCGAGCTGGAGCTTCTGAGCCTCAGCGAAGTTGTTGTCGAGGCAGAGCTGCACCATATCGTGCATCTGCTTCGGGATAACGTGAGATGCAACAGAGATGACGCCCTTGCCGCCGAGAGACATTATCGGAACGACCATATCGTCATTGCCGCTGTAAATGTCAATGTCGTCACCGCAGGCAGCAGCGAGCTTTGCAACGTAGCTTATGTTGCCGCTTGCTTCCTTGATAGCAGCGATGTTCCTGTGCTTTGAGAGCTCCTTTACGGTGGCAACGTCGAAGCCGCAGCCTGTTCTGCTGGGAACATTGTAGAGGATTATCGGGATATTGACAGCGTCAGCGATAGCTGTGAAGTGTGCGATGAGTCCCTTCTGAGTAGCCTTGTTGTAGTAAGGAGTAACGTGGAGGAGAGCGTCAGCGCCGGCAGCCTCAGCCTCCTTTGAAAGCTCAACTGCATAGCGTGTATCATTGCTTCCTGCGCCTGCTATTACCGGAACTCTGCCTGCAACGTGCTTAACTGCGAACTTGATGCAGTCGCGGTGCTCTTCGTCGGTCATAGTAGCAGATTCGCCGGTAGTGCCGCAGATGATGATAGCGTCAGTACCGTTAGCGATCTGGTCGTCGATGATGCGTCCGAGCTCATCGTAATTTATGGAGCCGTCGCTGTTCATAGGGGTTATGATAGCAATACCGGCACCGGTAAAGATAGTATTTTTCATAAAAATGCTCCTTTGTTGAATTTATAATACTGGTATTCGTGTCAGAGTTAAAATTCAGAGAATAGCCTTTAGCTATCAGCTAATGGCTCACATTAATCGAAGTATCCCTTTGCTGCGAGAAGTTCAGCGAGGAGAACGCCGCCGCCTGCTGCACCTCTGAGAGTGTTGTGTGAGAGGCATACGAACTTGTAGTCATACTGTGAATCCTCACGGAGACGGCCTGTTGAAACTGCCATACCGCCTTCGAGGTTTCTGTCGAGCTTAGCCTGAGGACGGTTATCCTCCTCGAAGTAGTGTATGAACTGCTTCGGAGCGCTGGGGAGCTCGAGTTCCTGAGGAACGCCCTTGAAGTCCTTCCAGAGCTGGAGTATCTCCTCCTTGGAGGGCTTGTTCTCGAATGTTACGAAAACGGCAGCTGTATGACCGTCGGAAACGGGAACACGGAGACACTGAGTCGTGATGTTGGGAGCTGTTGCCTTGACGATCTCGTTGCCCTTGATCTCGCCCCATACCTTGAGCGGCTCCTGCTCGGACTTCTCTTCCTCGCCGCCGATGAAGGGAATGAGGTTGTCGACCATTTCAGGCCATGTCTCGAAGTTCTTTCCGGCACCTGAGATGGCCTGGTATGTGCAGGCGAGAACGTTCTTGAGACCGAACTTTCTCAGGGGGTGAAGAGCGGGAACATAGCTCTGTATAGAGCAGTTGGACTTGACAGCGATGAAGCCTCTCTTAGTGCCGAGACGCTCACGCTGAGCCTTGATGATCTCGATGTGCTCGGGGTTTATCTCCGGAACTACCATAGGAACGTCGGGAGTAAATCTGTGAGCGGAGTTATTGGAAACGATCGGGCACTCAGCCTTTGCGTAAGCCTCTTCGAGAGCCTTTATCTCGTCTTTTTTCATATCAACTGCGCAGAAGCAGAAGTCTACCATAGAAGCGATCTTCTCGATATCGTTAGTAGCGTCAAGAAGGACCATATCCTTCATAGCAGCCGGCATGGGAACTGCCATCTTCCAACGGCTTCCGGCAGCCTGTTCGTAAGTCTGACCGGCGCTTCTGGGAGAAGCTGCGAGGACCTTGACATTGAACCACGGGTGATTTTCGAGCAGAGTAGCAAATCTCTGACCTACCATACCCGTTGCGCCGATGATACCTACATTGTACTGTTTCATAAAAAAGTCTCCTTCAATAAAATTTTGCACAAAAATAACAAAAACCGGTTGCAAACCGGTTCATCTTGCGTTATAATAGAAATGTTGGCAAAGCATATAAACGATGCCGATAGCTCTCCACCATACGCAATGATGACAGCTGTATACCTCTTAAACATACAGCCAGAACGGAATTTACCGGAGACCGTTCTTCGGCAGCCTTGCCTTTCGCTGTACACCATCGGACTGGTAGTCCCGTGTACAGGTACTTATCGCAGCCGCACCTCTACCTTGTTTACATAATAACACTTTAGGCGCGAGTTGTCAACAGTTTTTTGCAATTTTACAAAAATAAATTTGAAGGGGCGGTCTCAGCTCAATGAGCATCATTACTGATATCGAAGCGCAGCTTTTCAGTCTGAGGAATGAAAAATACGCTGAATTCCAGAAAAATCTCACTCCCACGCACGGCAGTGAGCATTTCATCGGCGTTAAGACTCCGGAGCTGAAGCAGCTCGCAAAAGAACTGAGAAAGCGTCCTGACACCGCAGAATTCCTCGACCAGCTGCCGCACAGGTACTTTGAGGAGGATCAGCTCCATTCATTCATCATATCGGAGGAGAAGGAATTTCAGCACTGTATGGAGCGGCTCGAAGCCTTCCTGCCGTATGTTGACAACTGGGCGACCTGCGACCAGCTTTCGCCGAAGGTCTTTGCAAAGCACCGCGGTGAGCTCATAGAATATGTGGACAAGTGGCTCGCTTCCGGGCACACATATACCGTTCGTTTTGCGGTAGGCACGCTGATGAGACACTTTCTCGGTGAATATTTCCGGGCTGAGTATGCCGACAGAGTTGCTGCGGTCAGCTCAGAGGAGTATTACATAAATATGATGCGCGCATGGTACTTCGCAACGGCGCTTGCCAAGAACTATGATGAGGTCCTGCCATACATAGAACAGAAACGTCTTGACAGGTGGACTCACAACAAGACGATACAGAAAGCCGCAGAGAGCTTCCGCGTGACTGACGCGCACAAGCAGTATCTCCGCAGCCTGAAAGTTTAAGGAGCAATTGAATGGAACTACTGAAATCGGATTTTTACTATGATCTGCCGGAGGAGCTCATAGCTCAGCACCCTGTTGAGCCGAGAAATTTCTCCCGTATGATGTGTGTTGACCGCCGTACAGGTGAGATAGAACACGCTCATTTCTATAATCTATGCGAGCACCTAAAAGAAGGTGACTTGCTCGTTATGAACGACTCCCGTGTCATACCTGCCCGTCTCTACGGAGAAAAGATAGGCAACGGCACATTTATCGAGTTCCTTCTGCTTGAACAGAAGGGCGACAAGATATGGGAGATAATCTGCCGCCCGGGCAAGAAAGCTAAGGTCGGCAGACGTTTCAGCTTCGGCGGGGGAAGGCTCATCGCTGAGGTGCTCGAGGTCAAGGACGACGGTAACCGTATCGTGCGCTTTGAGTGCGACGGAAACTTCTTCACAGCTCTCGAGGACGTCGGACAGATGCCGCTGCCGCCTTACATAACAGAAAAGCTCGAGGACAAGGAGCGCTACCAGACAGTTTATTCAAAGGAGCTCGGTTCAGCAGCAGCACCGACAGCCGGACTGCACTTCACTCCGGAGATGCTCGACGAGCTCAGGGCAAAGGGCGTAAAGACAGCTTTTGTTACCCTGCACGTTGGTCTCGGAACGTTCAGACCGGTCAAGGAGAACAACGTCCTTGACCATAAAATGCACAGCGAGCACTATTATCTTCCGGCAGAGACCGCCGCTCTCATAAACGAGACAAAGAAAAACGGCGGCAGAGTTATCGCAGTAGGAACGACTACCTGCCGTACTCTTGAGAGCGTGGCGACATTCTACAACGAGATAGCTGAGCACGAGGGCTATACAGACATATTCATCTACCCCTCGTATGAATTCAAGTGCATAGACGGACTCATCACGAATTTCCACCTGCCCGAAAGCACGCTTATAATGCTGGTATCGGCGTTTATGGGCTATGACAACACGATGAATGCTTACAGGAAAGCCGTTGAGGAGCGCTACCGCTTCTTCAGCTTCGGCGACTGTATGTGTATACTTTGATAAGACATTATATTTTTTCATAACAGGATAGGATGTAAGAAAAATGGAAATGGGATTGAATAAACTTTTAATGAATATTATTGATAACGCTGAAAAGCCGGTGGTTGTGTGCAGTGTTGATTTCTGCGTGATATACCTGAACAAAATGGCAAGTGAAATGTATGAGAAGAAGCACGGCACAACGCTTCTTGGCAGCAATGTAAGATCACTTATGAGTGACGAAATGCTTACAAGGCTCGATGCTGCTGTTGAGTGGTTCAAGGAGAGCACAACTAACAAAAAGCTCTTTGTCTGTCATTCTAAGATAGACAATGATGACGTATATATCAAACCCGTAAGAAATGAGGACGGCGAGGTCATCGCCTTTTATAACTTCATTGAATCCAGAACGCCGGAAACTGCAAAGGAATACGACTTCAGCTGACGGCTTGAACAAAAAATTATCCGGAGGTAATATGTATACTCTTTTCAAACAGGAAAACAGAGCGCGCAGAGGACAGTTTGAGACCGTTCACGGAACGTTCCAGACGCCCTGCTTTATGAACGTCGGAACTGCGGCGGCTATCAAGGGCGGTATCTCGTCGGTAGACCTCAAGGGACTCAAAACACAGGTAGAGCTGTGCAATACCTATCACCTGCATCTGCGTCCCGGCGACCATATCATCAAGCAGATGGGCGGACTCCACAAGTTCATGAACTGGGACAAGCCTATACTTACTGACAGCGGCGGATTTCAGGTGTTCTCGCTCGCAAAGCTGCGCAGGATAAAGGAGGAGGGCGTTTACTTTGCCTCCCATATCGACGGCAGACGCATTTTTATGGGACCTGAGGAGAGTATGCAGATACAGTCCAACCTCGGTTCGACTATCGCAATGGCTTTCGACGAGTGTATCGAGAACCCTGCACCGAGGAAGTACGTTCAGGCTTCCGTTGAGAGAACCACCCGCTGGCTCATCAGGTGCAAGGAGGAAATGGCAAGGCTCAACAGTCTTCCGGACACCATAAACAAGCACCAGATGCTCTTTGGCATTGGTCAGGGCTCGACCTACGATGACATACGCATTGCGCATATGGAGACTATCTCGCAGCTTGACCTCGACGGCTACGCTATCGGCGGACTCGCAGTAGGTGAACCGACCGAGGAGATGTACCGCATAATTGACGTTGTAGAGCCATATATGCCGGTGAACAAGCCGCGTTACCTCATGGGAGTCGGAACTCCTTCAAATATCATAGAGGCAGTCGCAAGAGGCATTGATATGTTCGACTGCGTAATGCCGAGCCGCAACGCGCGTCACGCTACCGTTTTTACATGGAAAGGCATAATGCACCTCGGCAACAAGCAGTATGAGACCGATCCACGTCCTGTTGACGAGGAGTGCGGCTGTCCGACCTGCCGCAATTTCTCACGCGCCTATGTGAGACACCTGTTCAAGGCGAATGAACAGCTCGCTGGCAGACTTGCGGTCCAGCACAACCTCTACTTCTACAACACCCTTACTGAAAAGATAAGGGAAGCCCTTGACGAGGGCAGATTTGAGCAGTTCCGCAGAAAGTATTCCGAGCTGCTCGCACAGCACGCCAAAGATTGAACGGGGAGGCACCTATGAGCGTTTACAGCGCTTTTGCAAGGTACTATGACGAGCTTACCGCGAATATCGACTACGGTAAGCGCGGAAGGTATTTCGATGAGATAATCAGGAAATTCAAGGAGACTGAGGGCAGTATCCTCCTCGACCTCGCCTGCGGTACGGGAAGTATCTCCGAGGTCATGGCTGAGCTCGGCTATGACGTTATCGGTGTTGACAACTCCGACGAGATGCTCGGAACGGCTCTCGATAAGAAATTCGACAGTGGACACAATATCCAGTATCTCTGTCAGGATATGCGCAGGCTCGATATGTACGGAACGATAGACGTCGCTATATGTGCTCTTGACAGCATAAACCACCTCCCGTCCCTTGAAGATGTGAGGAAGGTGTTTGAGAACGTCGCCTTTTTCTCGGAACTGGGAGGTCTGTTCATATTTGACGTGAATACAGCGTACAAGCACCGTCATATCCTAGCAAACAACACCTTCACCTACGAGACGGACAGCGTCTACTGCATCTGGGAAAACACCCTCGTTCCGGAGACGGACGAGGTGAAAATAGACCTTGAGTTCTTTGAGCTTGAGGAGAACGGTCTCTACTCGCGGAGCTCGGACAGCTTTTCCGAGAAGGCTTACAGCGAGGAGGACATAGAGCGTCTGCTTGAGGAGTGCGGCTTTGAACTGCTTGCCAAGTACGGCGATGACAGCTTTTCACCGCCGGAGGAGACTTCACAGCGCATAGTCTATGCGGCGAGGTGCATACGGAACGGACAGACTGTCTGATCTGAAATTTCTGATTATTACTTGAACGGAGTGAATATATGGGTAAGTTATATAGGGCTATATCGGCGGACGGCTCGGCATTTGCGGAGGTCCTCGACGCCAAGGATATAGTTTCAGAGATAGAAAGGATACACAAGACTTCAGCGGTCGTTACGGCAGGTCTCGGCAGACTCAGCATAGCGGCTTCGCTCATGGGCTATATGCTCAAGGGCGAGAATGACACGGTAACTCTCCGTGTGGACGGCGGAGGTCCTGCAGGACAGCTCGTTGCTGTGGCTGACAGCTGGGGAAACGTCAAGAGCTGCGTGAATAATCCGGTCGTTGAGATACCGCTCAACGCTCAGGGCAAGCTCGATGTCGGCGGAGCGGTCGGAAGAGACGGAACGCTCTCCGTTGTCAAGGACTTGGGACTCAAAGAGCCCTACGTCGGCGTTATACCGCTGGTTTCCGGCGAGATAGCAGAGGACATCGCCTCTTACTACGCAACGAGTGAGCAGATACCGACAGTGTGCAGTCTGGGTGTTCTTGTAAATCCTGATCTGACAGTGCGTTCAGCAGGCGGATTTCTCGTTCAGCTGCTTCCGTTTGCGGACGAGAAGTGCATTTCAACTATCGAGAAGAACGTTGCCGCTATGAAGCCTGTTTCGGCTCTGCTGGACGAGGGCAGGACTCCGGAGGAGATAGCGGATATGCTGCTTGCAGGTCTCGAACCCAATGAGCTCGACTCCGCAGAACCGGTCTATGGCTGTGACTGCTCGCGTGAACGCACCGAGAAAGTCCTCATAAGCATAGGCAAGGACGAGCTGCGTTCAATAGCCGAGGAGGGCAAGGACACCACAGTGAGCTGCCACTTCTGCGGCAAGGAGTACGTTTTCACTCCCGATGACATACGCAGGCTCATGCAGGAATAATGGAGGAGATAGCTTTGAAGATAGCTGTATTTGATCTGGACGGAACTCTCGCTGATACTTTGGCTGACCTCGCGGACGCGGTAAACTATGGACTGCGCAAAATGAACTGCCCGGAGCATAAATTGGAGGAGTACAGATATATGGTCGGAAACGGCGCAAAGAAGCTCTGCTGGAGAGCACTCCCCGACGACATGAAGAAAGATGCCCCCGAACTGCTCGGCTATTTCAGGGAATATTACTCGGCACATCTTCTCGACAAGACCTGTGTATATAAAGGTATGCACGAAGTTCTCAGGAAGCTCTCCGCGGAGGGCGTGAAGCTCGCCGTGGCTACCAACAAGCCCGAGGACGCTGCAAGGGAGCTTGTGGCTGAACTGCTCCCGGACATAGATTTTGTGCGCGTACTGGGCGGAACTTCAAGGAGACCGGTCAAGCCGGACACTCAGATAATCGCGGAAATATTTGCGGCATTTCCGGACGAGCCTGCGGAGGCTTACATGATAGGGGACAGCAATGTTGATGTTCAGACGGCAGACAATGCAGGCATCACGGCCGTCGGCTGTGCGTGGGGATTTCGCTGCAGAGCAGAGCTCGAAGCAGCCGGTGCGGACTATATTGCTGACAAGCCGGAGGACATTCTCAGCATAATATTATAATAAGTAGGGAACGGACACTATCTGTCCTTTTTAATTCTGGATTAGGAAGTGTGTTGTCCACTTCGTAGAAGGATTAACGATACCAATAATTATGAATTTAAATATATATCTTTATGCAGAAAATGATTATTGACAAAAATATGGCACGATGCTATAATACATATCACAGATCTCGTATGCGTATAGAGGCGTATACGAATATCTGCGATATTATTTGATATGGGGGGTATCTTTACAATGGATAAGAAAACGTTTTTTATCGGGTGGAATTACCTTATGCTCGCAGTTGCTGTACTGAATATAGTTCTTGTAGCACTCGAAGTTATCAAGGGCTCGACCTCTGAGATAGGAGCTCTGCTGTTCTTCACCGGACTTCTTGCAGTACTTCCTGCTGTGCTCACGATAATAATGGCAAGAGCAGGCATAAGGGGCGAATACAGTACCTGCCGCAAGATAGCTTTCTTTGTACTTGCCATAAACATTATAAACGTTGTTTTTGACGGAAAGAAAGCGCTTATTTCTGCAATAGCAGCGGCTGTGTACTTCTATCTTGTTCTTTCGCTTGACAAGTATAAATATTGATAAACTGACGGCGGTCTCCTCTATGACCGCCGTTTTTATTAAGCGGAACGCTTTTTCAATTCGTTCAGTTTATAATGCATTATGAATTAATGTTGGTTTGGGCTTGACAAAGTGTAGATTTTGTAGTAAAATATATCATATGTATTTATATCTATTCGTAGATCGCATCAATTAAACGTAAAGAAGGTAAATCAAATGGGCTTATTCAAGAACGTTTTCGGCGCAAATGCTTACTCTAACCGTGAGCTGAAGCGCATTGATCCTATAAAAGCAAAGGTGCTTGCCCTCGACGAGGAATACCAGAAGCTCTCTGACGCTGAGCTCAAGGCTAAGACCACTGAGTTCAAGGAGAGACTCGAGGACGGCGAAACTCTCGACGATATCCTCCCGGAGGCTCTCGCTACCGTAAGAGAAGCCGCATGGCGTGTACTCGAAAAGAAACCCTATCCCGTTCAGATAATCGGTGCTATCGTTCTCCACCAGGGACGTATCGCTGAAATGAAGACCGGTGAAGGTAAAACTCTCGTTGCCTGCGTTGCTTCCTACCTCAACGCTCTCTCAGGTCTCGGCGTCCACGTCGTTACTGTAAACGACTACCTCGCTAAGACTCAGGCTGAGGAAATGGGCAAGGTGCTCCGCTGGCTCGGACTCACAGTCGGCTGTATCCTCCACGGACTCAACAACGAGGAGAGACGTGCAGCTTACAACTGTGATGTAACTTACGCTACAAACAACGAGCTCGGCTTCGATTACCTCCGTGACAACATGGTAACTCACAAGGAGGACCGTGTTCAGAGAGCTCCTAATTTTGCTATCGTCGATGAGGTCGACTCTATCCTTATTGATGAGGCTCGTACTCCGCTTATCATTTCCGGACGCGGAGACAAGTCCACAGACCTCTACACTATCGTTGACCGCTTCGCAAAGACTCTTACCTCAACAACTGTCGTTGAAATGGACGACAAGATAGACCAGGACGCTGCCAACGAGACTGCCGACTACATCATTGATGAAAAGGCCAAGACTGCTACTATCACCCAGCGCGGTGTAAAGAAAGCCGAGGAGGCTTTCCACATAGACAACCTCATGGATTCGGAGAATATGACTCTCCTCCACCACATCAATCAGGCTATCAAGGCTAACGGCGTTATGCGCAACGATATCGACTACGTTGTCAAGGACGGCGAGATCATCATCGTTGACGAGTTCACCGGACGTCTTATGATGGGACGCCGCTTCAATGACGGTCTCCATCAGGCTATTGAGGCTAAGGAAGGCGTTAAGATAAAGAGCGAGTCAAGAACCCTTGCAACTATCACTTTCCAGAACTTCTTCCGTCTTTACACAAAGCTCTCCGGTATGACCGGTACTGCTATGACCGAAGAGGACGAGTTCAAGGAGATCTACAAGCTCGACGTTATCTCTATCCCGACCAACAAGCCGGTCATTCGTATCGACCACAACGATCAGGTATACAGCTCTGAAAAGGGCAAGTATGCTGCTATCATAGACAAGATCATCGAGTGCCACTCTAAGGGACAGCCTATCCTCGTAGGTACTGTATCTATCGAAAAGTCCGAGCTCCTTTCTGCTATGCTCAAGAGAAAGGGCATAAAGCACGAAGTCCTCAACGCAAAGCAGCACGCTAAGGAAGCTGAGATCGTTGCTCAGGCTGGTAAGTACGGTGCTGTTACCATTGCCACCAATATGGCTGGACGTGGTACAGATATCATGCTCGGCGGTAACGCTGAGTTTCTCGCAAGAGCTGCTCTGAGAAAGGACGGCATGGAGGAGGACCTCATCACAGCTGCTATCGGTTTTGCTGATACAGACGATCAGGCAGTCCTCGATGCAAGAAAGAAGTACCGCGAGTATTACGACAAGTTCAATGCAGAGGTCAAGGAAAAGGCTGTTGCTGTCAAGGAGGCAGGCGGACTTTACATACTCGGTACAGAGCGTCACGAGTCACGCCGTATCGACAATCAGCTCCGCGGACGTTCCGGACGTCAGGGTGACGAGGGTGAAAGCTGCTTCTTCCTCTCAGTTGAGGACGACCTCATGCGTATTTTCGCAGGCGACCGTCTCGAGAACCTCATGCGTACACTGAACGTTGCAGAGGATATGCCTATTGAGAGCAAGCTCCTTACCCGTATCATCGAATCTTCACAGAAGAAGGTCGAAGGAAACAACTTCAGCATAAGAAAGAACGTCCTCAACTACGACGACGTTATGAATACACAGCGTGAGATAATCTACAAGCAGAGAGCTCAGGTGCTTGACGGAGAGGACCTCCACGAGAGCATTCTCAAGATGATGGAGGACCTCATCACTTCTACCGTGAACTCCTACCTCATCGACGAGGACGTAAAGGAAGAATGGAACCTCGTTGGTCTCAAGGACCACTTCCTCGGCTGGCTCATAGGTCCTGACGACCTTAACTATACAGATGAGGAGATCGCTGAGACTTCCAAGGAGGACATCATGAATGCCCTCAACGCAAAGGCTGGCGAGCTCTATCAGGCTAAGGAAGCAGAGTACGGCTCTGAGGTAATGCGTGAGCTTGAGAGAGTTATCCTCCTCAAGGTAGTTGATACAAAGTGGATGGCTCACATCGATACGGTCAGAAGAACCCTGTTATCGAGTACCGTTACGAGGGCTTTGAGATGTTCGACGCTATGGTCGAGGCTATCCGTGAGGATACTATCCGTATGCTTCTTACAGTTAAGCTCCAGAGAAATGAAGCTCCCGAGCGTGAACAGGTCGCTAAGCCTGATGCTCCCAATGCAGGTGCAGGCGACGGCAGCTTCTCCGAGCCGGCAAAGGCTCAGCACAAGGTCGGCGATAATGATCCCTGTCCGTGCGGAAGCGGCAAGAAGTACAAGAAGTGCTGCAAGAACAAGGACAATAAGTAAGAATAAGGGCAGCTTCGGCTGCCCTTTTGTTAAACTGAAACTAATAGAATGGAGAGAAGTGCTCATGAAAAAGGCATCGGTTATCGCACTCCTCTGTGCAACAGCACTCCTGTGCGGCTGTGGAAGCGGAAACTCATCATCAAACGCGACGACAACGGCTGATGGTAAAACATCTGCGGAGACGACAACTGCTTCGG
This sequence comes from uncultured Ruminococcus sp., assembly GCA_900318825.1. Taxonomy (GTDB): domain Bacteria; phylum Bacillota; class Clostridia; order Oscillospirales; family Ruminococcaceae; genus Ruminococcus. The sequence goes on along the minus strand of ONMB01000031.1, from coordinate 2,756 downwards.
AAACCTCTTCCGCAGAAGCGACTGCGGCTGACACGATGGAATTGGCTGAAAAAACTGAGCTTCCGGAGCTGAGATGCTCTGCGTCTATGACCGATAAGGAGAAGTCGAACACGGGTTATCGCGACTTTACCCTGATCTATCCGGAAAAGGCGAAGAAGTTCGGCGATAACCGCAGCACATGGGAATTCTCTGCGGGTGAGGTGAAGAACATCGAGAACAATATCTATGAGCTGAAAATATATGACGAACAGCTCGATACGAACTTCCTTGTTCATATAACTCTGCCGCCCGGCTATGACGAGAACAGGGAATACCCGGTATTCTTTATGACGGACGCAGTATGGTGGTTCGGAGCTGTGCCTGATATGTGGAATTCCATTCGTGATGGGAAGGCTTCTCCGGTGATATTCGTCACGCTCGGCTACGACTATGATACGAACGGCACAGACGATAATGAGCGCGTCGGCAGATTTGTGGTATATCAGGACAAACTCCTCGACTTCATCACCAACGATCTTATGGGCACAATATCCGGGAACTATAAGATAGATACAAAAAGATCCACCTTCTTCGGTCATTCCTGCGGAGGACTTTTCTCCCACTATGCCCTGTTCAATTCTGACAGGTATGATACCCAGTATTTTGCTGATTATATTATTGGCAGTCCGGCTTTCTGGGACTACTACCTGGTCAATGAGCTCGACAGCAGCATTCTTCCTGAACCGGACGCATACACGAAGGAGTTCGGCTACTTTGAACGCAATGAGAAACTGGACAAGAGCGTCTATATATGTGCAGGAGGAGCTGAGGACCCCCAGTATGAGAAATACTACAACGGTCACGAGTCAACGCTTGAAGGTGTAAGGTCGCTCTGCGACAGGCTGAACAGCCGTAGTGTGCGTTCTGTTGAATCGTGTATATACAATAATAAGTACCACGTCAATTACGTCAAGCCGATGCTGAAGGAGTATCTCGAGCAGCACTATCCGGCTGAAAACTGAAAGGAATAGTATGTACGAAAACAAAACAGAGGAGCTTCCGGTAAAGACTGTCCTCGCCTGTGTGGATACGGGGGAGTTTGACGCGGAGGTGTCCATAGACGAGCTCGCGGAGCTCGCTGCGACTGCCAATGCTGAGGTCGTGGGAACTGTCATACAGCGCCGTCCGACCTACGACTCCGCGACCTGTATGGGCGCAGGCAGGCTTGAAGAGCTGAAGGAACAGCTCGAAGCTCTTGAAGCTGAGCTTGTGATATTCGACCACGAGCTCACGGGTGTTCAGGTGCGAAACATCGAAAAGATACTCGACGTTCGCGTCATCGACCGAACAACGCTGATACTGGACATTTTTGCCCAGCGCGCAAGGACTAAAGAGGGCAAGCTGCAAGTCGAACTGGCACAGCAGAAGTACCGTCTGCCGCGTCTCACCGGCATGGGAACTGCTCTGTCAAGGCTTGGCGGAGGTATCGGTACAAGAGGTCCGGGCGAGACCAAGCTCGAGTCCGACAAGCGCCACATCAGAAGGCGTATAACCTACCTTGAGAACGAGCTTGAGGAGCTTAAAAAGCACCGCGACTTCTCGCGTTCACGCCGCAAAAAGGACGGAATTCTCTGCGCGGCGATAGTTGGCTATACCAACGTCGGAAAATCAACTCTGCTCAATGCGCTGACGGACGCGGGAGTTCTTGCGGAGAACAAGCTGTTCGCGACACTTGACATAACCTCGCGTGCTATTGAGCTTCCGGACGGCAGAAGCGTTATGCTCATCGACACGGTAGGTCTCATCAGACGCCTGCCACACGACCTCGTTGAAGCCTTCAAATCGACGCTTGAGGAGGCTGCTGCTGCTGATGTCATACTCAATGTTCAGGACCTTTCTTCGCCCGAAAGAGTGCAGCAGGCTGAGGTCACTGCGAAGCTCCTCGACGAGTTGGGCTGCGGAGACATTCCGAAGATAAATGTTCTCAACAAATCCGATGCGGCTCTCGAACCGGACACGGTTTTTGAGGACGACTCAACAGTTATGATAAGTGCGCTGCATCACGGCGGTTTTGACAAGCTGCTCGAAATGATCGCAAGGAAGCTGCCGGAGACTGCAAGGCGCATGAAGCTGCTCGTGCCCTACGACAAAACTGCTTTCATCGGGCGCATACGTCAGGAGGGAAAGATCTTCTCTGAGGAATATACCGGGGAGGGGACTCTCATTGACGCACTTGTTGATATCAAACTTGTGGATGAAGCTAAAAAATATAGCTAATTAATTTTATGGGACGTTGCCAACGTCCCATTTTTTGTTATCAAGTCCGCAATTTTTGGTCATACCGCAATAAATGGCACAATAGTACAACTCTGTAAATAGCGTAGAATAGAGCGTTTTTTATATTGCGCAATACTCATTAGCAAAATTGTACCAAATTCAGCAAAAAATGATATGTGCGAAATTTGTTAGCAACAAATGACTTGAATTGTTCACGAAAATGTAATAAAATATCCGTAGAAGGTTCAGAAAAGGCGGGACATACTGCTCCTCGGCTGTATGCTTTTCTGTACTTGCACATGATATTCACATATTTAATTTTATGAAAGTGAGGAATGATACTCATGAAGAACGGCATAATGAAACGTGCTCTGAGCACCGTTGTTGCTGGCTTCTTAGCGATCACATCCAGTCCTTTCGCAGCGAAAACATCTATCGAAGCAGACGCTGCAAAGGTACTCACCACAAGCCCCGGCCACACACAGGAGACTGGTTGGTAC
>ONMB01000051.1 GCA_900318825.1 uncultured Ruminococcus sp. | reverse complement strand
CACAGAATATGCTCACCGTAACAGCTTCCAGTACGGTAAACAGCGTAAAAAAGCGCGAGAGTTCATCAAACGTATCAAGGAAGGCTATACATATATTGAGGAGTATCGCAATAACTATAAAATAGTCGAATGCACGGCTCGGCAAGTCATTCCTGTTGCCTATCTGGATAATATCAAATATTCTTTTTTTCATCGCAGCGTAACCGCCTGCGTCTTTTTTCGCCATTGATCCCACCCTGTTTGCACATTATGATATGAAACTATTATATCACGGTCTGTCCGATATTTCAAGTGCGCAAAATGCTCTTGACTTTTGAATAATAATAATGTATAATAGTAACGTTATTGAATAGGCAACTTTGCACAAAGCTGCACCGTTAATCTTGTGCTTTTTGCCGATAAAACTCAGCTGCAATGGGGATAGCTCAGACTGAAAAGGAGGAACAAAATGAAGAAGATCTTCACCAATATGCTGCCATACTGGCATATGGTGCTCGCCGTTCTGGCATTGCTGATCGTTCAGGCTTACTGCGACCTGTCACTTCCGCAGTACACCTCGGATATGATCGACATCGGCATACAGAACCACGGTATCCGCTACATCATGCCGGAAAAGATGACAGCAGCTGAAATGGCTTACTCCAAGCTCTATATGACAGATGCGGAAGCCGAAGAATGGAGCAGCCGCTATGAGGAGGACGGCGACCTTTATGTCCGCCGCTCAATGTCCGGAAGCGAACTCAGTGACGCAAACGACCGCTTTATGATACCGGTGATCCTCACATATCAGGCAAGGAATACCAGCGAAGCGGATTTCCGCAAAACTCTTGCCGACTCTGCAAGAGAAGGCTTTGATCCCGAAAAGATGACTCTTGAGGAGATAGCCGCTTCTATGCACACCGACCTCAATATCCACACCGAAAAGAATGAGGACGGCGACGAAAAGATCTATGTGGATATGCGCCCGATGATGCTCACCATGGATAAACAGCAGCTCTCTGCTATTCGTGAAAAGCTCGAAACAACTGTCGAGACGATCGGCAGCAGTACCATGAAATCCCGCGGTATAGCCTATGCTATTGCCTGCGACAAGGAAGCCGGAGTTGACATTGATTCCCGCCAGAAAAAGTATCTCTGGACACAGGGCTTCAAGATGTTCGTCATGGCGATCATAATGCTCGGAGCAGCTATCGGTGCAGGCTACCTTGCTTCAAAGGTCGGCGCCGGAGTAGGACGTGACCTGCGCGAGAAGATATTCCGCAGAGTCATCAGCTACTCCAATACCGAAATGGATAAGTTCTCTACTGCCTCCCTCATCACACGAAGCACCAACGACGTACAGCAAATACAGATGGTAACGGCAGTCCTCCTGCGTATGCTGATGTATGCGCCTATTATCGGTATCGGCGGCGTTATCAAGGTACTGAACACCGGCGCTCACATGGGCTGGATAATCATTGCGGCAGTCTGCTCGATACTCTTCCTCGTAGCACTGCTCATCATACTTGCAATGCCTAAATTCAAGGCAATGCAGACTCTCGTTGACGGTCTGAACCTCGTTTCGCGCGAGATACTTACAGGTCTGCCGGTAATAAGGGCTTTCGGCAGGGAAAAGGTCGAGGAGGAACGCTTTGAGACAGCCAACAAGCGCCTTATGAAGACTCAGCTCTTCACCCACCGCGTCATGTCCTTCATGATGCCCGGTATGACTCTTATAATGTACGGCACAACTCTCACTATCATATGGGTATCCTCCCACAGGATCGACAGCGGCGACCTTAAAGTCGGTGCGATGACAGCCTTCATCACCTACGCTATGATGATAGTAATGTCGTTCCTGATGCTCACAGTCATGTCTGTAATACTCCCCCGTGCCGGAGTTGCGGCAGAGCGTATAGACGAGGTGCTCAAGACCGATACCTCTATCGTAGATCCCGAAAATCCTCTGCCTATCACAAAACCTGCCGGACTTATAGAGTTCAGCAACGTCTCATTCCGCTACCCCAACGCTGACAGCTACGCTATCGAGAACATCAGCTTCACTGCCGAGCCCGGCAAGACTACCGCGATAATCGGAAGCACCGGCTGCGGCAAATCCACACTGATAAATCTTATCCCCCGTTTCTACGATGTTTCGGAGGGAAGCATAACTATCGACGGCATTGATGTGAGAAAGGTAAAGATGTCCGACCTCAGAAAAGAGATCGGTCTTGTACCACAGAAGGGCGTGCTCTTCTCTGGAACTATCAGCTCGAACCTGCGTTTCGGCGCACCCGATGCCGACGCTGAGGCACTGAATCTCGCTGCCGATATCGCACAGGCGACCGAGTTCATCACCGCTTCGGAAGAAGGCTTCGAGCGTAACATATCACAGGGCGGTACGAACGTATCCGGCGGTCAGAAGCAGCGACTCTCTATCGCAAGAGCCGTTGTCAAGAAGCCTAAGGTGTACATCTTCGACGACAGCTTCTCGGCTCTCGATATGAAGACGGACTCCGCCCTCAGAAAGGCTCTCGCAGAGCACGTCGGCGGCTCGACCGTTATCATCGTTGCTCAGCGAATCAGCACGATAATGCAGGCTGACCAGATACTCGTCCTCGATGAGGGAAAACTGGTCGGCAAGGGCACACACAGCGAGCTCCTCAGGAACTGCGACACTTACAGACAGATAGCAGCTTCACAGCTCTCAGAGGAAGAGCTCGGCAGAACAGGAGGTGAGGTAAATGGCTGAGAATATGGCACCGCGCCGTCCGGGCGGCGGACCTCGTCCCGGCGGAAGATTTGCTCCGGGTGAAAAGCCGAAGAACTTCAAGCACTCGATGAAGAAGCTCATATCTTACCTCGGCATTTACCGCATACCGATCCTCATAGTTATGATACTCGCAGCAGTATCGACCGTTTTCGCAGTTGCCGGACCTAAGATAACTGCTAAGGCAACAAACGCCCTCTTCGACGGTCTTATGCGAAAGATAGCCGGTACAGGCGGCATCGACTTCGACTATATCAAGAAAATACTCCTCTTCACACTCGCACTTTACCTCTTCAGCACTGTCGCTAATTTCAGTCAGGGCTGGATAATGGGAGGCATCTCGCAGAAGATATCGTTCCGTCTGCGAAAGGACATCTCCGAAAAGATAGGCAGAATGCCGATGAGCTACTTCGAGAGCAGGACCTACGGCGAAGTTCTCTCGCGTATCACAAACGATGTAGATACCCTCGGTATGACGCTCAACCAGAGCATAACGCAGATAATCACATCAGTTGCGACGCTCATCGGAACGCTTGTCATGATGCTGTCGATATCGCCGCTGATGACGCTCATATCACTGGTAGTCCTGCCGGTATCAGCGTTCCTGCTTTCGTTCGTTATCAAGAAGTCGCAGAAGCACTTCCGCACACAGCAGGAGTACCTCGGACACATCAACGGTCTCGTTGAGGAAACTTACAGCGGTCACACCGTTATACAGGCTTTCAATAAGGAAGAGGAAACGGTAAGTGACTTCTGCCGGACCAACGACGTTCTCTACAAATCAGCGTGGAAATCGCAGTTCCTCTCAGGTATAATGATGCCGGTAATGGTATTCGTCGGAAACATGGGATATGCAGGCGTAGCTATCGCAGGCGGACTCCTCGCGATACGAGGCATCATTGGTATCGGCGATATACAGGCGTTTATCCAGTACGTCAAGCAGTTCACCCAGCCCATACAGCAGATAGCTCAGGTCATCAATCAGGTACAGTCAATGGCTGCCGCAGCTGAAAGAGTATTCGAGTTCCTTGACGAGGACGAAGAGGAACAGATACCCGAAAACGCAGTAATACCGCAGAATATAAGCGGAAACGTTTCATTCAGCCACGTCAGGTTCGGCTACACGCCCGACAAGATAGTCATCGGTGACTTCAGTGCTGAGGTCAGCTCGGGACAGAAGATAGCTATCGTCGGACCTACCGGCGCCGGCAAGACCACAATGGTAAAACTGCTCATGAGGTTCTACGATGTGAACGGCGGCTCTATCTCGCTTGACGGTGTAGATGTAAGAAAAATGCCCCGTGCCGAGCTGAGAAAGCACTTCGGTATGGTACTCCAGGACACATGGCTCTTCAACGGTACTATTATGGAGAATATCCGCTACGGAAGGCTCGACGCTACTGATGAGGAAGTCATCGCAGCTGCAAAGGCGGCTCATGCGCATCACTTCATCAAGTCGCTGCCGGACGGCTACAATATGGTGCTCAACGAGGACGCAAGCAATGTTTCTCAGGGACAGAAGCAGCTCCTCACTATCGCAAGAGCTATACTTGCCGACTCAAAGGTAATGATACTCGACGAGGCGACCTCCTCAGTCGATACCCGTACAGAGGTCCTCATTCAGGACGCTATGGACAGACTGATGAACGGCAGGACCAGTTTCGTCATCGCTCACCGTCTTTCAACTATCCGCAATGCAGATATGATACTCGTTATGAAGGACGGCGACATCGTCGAACAGGGCAACCACGAACAGCTCCTTGAACAGAACGGCTTCTATGCACAGCTCTACAATTCACAGTTTGAGAGTGCATGACCGCTCAGAGTCCAGTATAAACAATATCAGTACGAGGATGCACATCTGTGCGTCCTTTTCATTTAAAGCAAGCCATATACTCAGCCTTGACAAAAAGCCGGCAGTATGTTAAAATAAAAAATGGACTTTTTCGGCAAAATGCCGGTCAATATGTTTTTTCGGAGGATAAAATGACAAAGAATAAGGAAGCTGCGGCAGCACCGGCTGTAAGCTCAGACAAAGCTGCTGCGAACAACAGATACAGCTTGTATATGAAGCTGCTGCCGTACATAATAACGGCAATACTATCAACTACGATAGGAATAATCATCTTCAAGATAAACAAGGTCGCACCGTTCGGTGAAAAATCGGTGCTGTGCATGGATCTCTGGGGACAGTATTTCTCGATGTACGTCAACAACAAGAATGCTGATCTGTCGGAAATGTTCCATTCGTGGAACGGAGCGTTCGGCTTCAACAACTGGGCGCAGAACGCATATTACTGCAACAGTCCGTTCCTGCTGCTGATGAAATTCATACCGTACAAGCATATGGTAAAGGCGCTTGACATCTTCTGTCTTGCGAAGATAGTGCTCAGCTCGCTGACCTTCCTGTGGGCAATGCAGTACAAGTGCAAAAGCCGTTCGCCGATATTTGTCGGCGGAGCAGTCTGCTATTCATTCTGTGCCTATATGATAGCCTTCATATCGCAGTTCATGTGGACCGACGCTCTTGTCCTCACACCGGTAGTCGTTGTCGGACTCGAAAAGCTGATTCACGAAAAGAAACCTCTGCTTTACACGCTTGCACTTGCCTATACAGTGATAACCAGCTTCTATATCGGCTTTGCCGTCTGCATATTCAGCGTGCTGTACTTTGCAGCGAACTCCGTTCAGCTCATCAGCATCGAAAAGACCGAAGAGCGCAGACATCTCAGAGGCATATCTGATTTTTACGGAGCTGTCGCAAGATTTTCAGTATACTCACTCATCGCCGGAGCTATCTCCGCTTTCGTAACGATACCAGTTGCGAGCGCTATATCAAAGACTCTTGCAGTTGACGAGGACGCTCCCAAGCCCGAAAAGCTCGAGTGGTACGGAAACGTCACAGGTGTTCTCCAGAACGCGCTTCCCGGAAAGGAATTCTTCCAGGAATACGTCGGAATGAACATATACTGCGGAATACTCATATTCCTTGCGATACCGCTCTACTTTGCGAACAAGGAATTCAGGATACTTGAGCGCATTGCAAACGGCTGTCTGCTAACCTTCCTCGTTGTCTCGATGAACTGCAACTACCTCAACTATATGTGGCACGGACTTCACTTCCCGAACCAGCTTCCGGGAAGGTGGTCGTTCCTGTTCTCATTCTATGCAGTAATGCTCAGCTGCCGCGGACTTAGCAAGTACAAAGGTCTAACGCTCATCAGGAATGCTGTCGGAACCGCTCTCGGTTCACTCGGACTCATTCTCACATCTAAGGGTATGGGAAGCGCTTCCGGCTACAAGGTCGCAGGCTATGCCAAGGTGGTATTCATAGCAGCGGCGGCAGTTATAATATTAAACAGCGCCGCTGAATTCATACTCTCACGCAAGGACGCAGAAAAGACTGTACGTCTCAGAAAGATCATTGCTCAGAGCTGCGCTGTTGTAATAGCCGGACTTATGTCCTTTGATATGTGCAAGAACCTCATCACTGTCTCAAAGTACGAGGGCAGCAAAGGCTTCCAGGGAAGTATGGAAAAGGGCTACTCTGAACAGATAGAACGCTTCAATAATAAATGTCCCAAGGTCAGCAGCGGCAGCGATGACTTCTACCGCACTATTGCTAACCCCGGATTTACGTTCAACCCCTCAATGATGGGCAACTATAAGGGAATGGGCTACTATTCCTCAACTATGAACGGCAACGTTTTCTCGCTGCTCAAATTCATGGGCAACCGTGTCTACGGCGACAAGGTCAGCAGCGTCTACAACGTTTCATCACCGATACAGAACGGTATATTCGGTATAAAGAACTATATCGACTTCGGCGGCAATCTCACGTCAAAGCTCCCCGGAACTGTCGAGAACCCCGAGCTTTCAGAGAAGTCAGGCGTATCAGTACGCTCGAACGCCACTCCCCTTCCTGTTGCCTTTGCGGTAGCAGATACAGCTCTCGACTACAAGGTAACAGATCAGATACGCGCTCTTCAGAACCAGAACGACCTGTTGAGCTACCTCTGCGGCGGCGAAGTAGGACCTTACATCAAAGTCGAGCCCGACAGCGTTGATCCGCTCACAGTCGAGCTCCGCCCCAACAATGACCTCAACAGTGCCTTCTATGTCAAAAAGGACGGCGAAGATGAAGCTGCTATCGATTATACATTTACAGCTCCGAGGGACGGCTTCTACTTCTTTGAACACAACTACCGTGCCGGAGAATTCAAGGTGACCGGCGTCAATATCGACAAGACTATCGGCACAGGCGACGGTCTGTTTGCTTTTGTAGGCTACCTTGCCAAGGACGAAAAACTCAAGATAGAATTCAGGGCACAGAACGTCAGCATCGGCTGCTACGGACTTGACCTCTACTATATGGACGAACAGCTCTGGGACAATGTTTACCACAAGCTGCTCGACGGCGGACTCGATGTCAAGGAGAGTTCCGGCACAAAGATCAAAGGTACTATTGATCTCCACAGCGAGTGTCTGGTAATGGCAACTATCGCTCAGGACGGCGGCTGGTCGGTTTACTGCGACGGCGAAAAGCTCGAAGTCGAAAAGGTCGCAGGAGTGTTCCCGGCATTCAGAGTCCCGGCAGGAAAGCATACCATTGAACTTCGCTACCGCGTACCCGGACTTATGCCTGGTGCTCTGGTAACAGTATTCGGACTCGGAGCGCTCATCGCGCTGATGTTCTATGAAAAGAAGCGCCGCATCAAGGCTGCTGAAGAAGCTGCAAAAATGGCTGCCGAAGCTGAAAAGAAAGCTGCTTCCGAAGCTGAGGAAAAAGCGGAAGAAATCGCCCCCACAGAAACAGCTCCCAAAGAAAAAAAGCCCGAAAAGCGATCCGGACAGGCTCCGAAGAAAAATCATAATAACGGTAAAAAATCCGGCAGCAAGGGCAAAAAACGCAAGTAAAACCGAAAGAGAGAATAAATATGTTCAAAAAGTATCTGCTTACATTTTTAATATCAATGGTCCCGCTCGTTGAGCTAAGAGGCGGAGTTCCCTTTGGTACCGGTATGAACCTCCCATGGCACTGGTGTCTGATCGTGTGTATGATAGGAAATATGCTGCCCGTACCGTTCATCTTCCTCTTCGCCCGAAAGATACTCATCTGGGGCAGCGACAAGCCGGTCATCGGTAAGTTCTTCACATGGTGCCTTGAGAAAGGCGAAAAAGGCGGCAAGAAGCTCCAGGAAAAAGCCGGCAGAGGTATGTATG
>ONMB01000030.1 GCA_900318825.1 uncultured Ruminococcus sp. | reverse complement strand
AAAAGTGCGTACCGTCGCTTTACAGGTCACTCGGTGTATACCTGCCGCTCATCACGACGAACTGCGCTGTGCTTGGTGTAACGGTGCTCAACATCGACAACGCATACAGCTTTGGCAATTCGATAGTCAATGCTCTCGGCGGCGGACTCGGCTTTATGCTTGCGCTCGTGATATTCTCAGGAGTCCGCAAGAAACTCGAATATGCAGATATCCCCGAGACCTTCAAGGGAGTACCTGCAACACTGATAGCAGCCTCGATAGTTTCCGTGAGCTTTATGGGCTTTTCGGGACTTTTCAACTAAGGGGGTGGCAGAATGACATATCTGATACCTGCATTGATAGTCGGAGCCTGCGGTGTTATGGCAGGCGTACTGCTGACAGTTGCGGCGAAGGTCTTTCACGTTGAAGTTGACGAGAGGATAGAGAAGATAAGCGAGGCACTCCCTCAGGCAAACTGCGGTGCGTGCGGATTTGCCGGCTGTTCTGACTATGCCGCTGCGATAATCGAAAAGGGTGCAGCAACTAACCTCTGCCGTCCGGGCGGAGCAGAAGCTGCCGGAAAGATAGCGGCTATCCTCGGAACTGCCGCTGCTGATGTCGTACCGATGACGGCGGTCGTTCACTGCAACGGAAATTGCGAAGCCTCACCTAAATCATTCGTATTCACCGGTGTTCGCTCCTGTAAGGCTGTTAAGCGTTTTTACGGCGGCGATGGAATGTGCAAGTACGGCTGTATCGGTCTCGGAGACTGCGCGGCTGTTTGCGAACACGACGCTATAAAAATAGTGGACGGCGTTGCAAAGGTCGAACCTGCGCTGTGCGGTGCCTGCGGACAATGTGCGTCTGCCTGTCCTAACGGCATTATCAGCATCAAGCCCAAGGCTAAGCATATCGACGTATTGTGCTCGTCTGCCGACAATGGCAAGGTCACCAAGCAGAACTGCAAGAACGGCTGTATCGGCTGTAAGATATGCGAGAAGAAGTGCCCTTCAGAAGCTATCAAGGTCGAGAACTTCCATGCTTCGATAGACTACGACAAGTGTACCGGCTGCGGAGAGTGCATGAGAGCCTGTCCGATGAAAGTCATACACACCTGTGAGAAATAACAAAAAAACTCCTCCCTCAAAAGCTGAGGGAGGAGTTTTCATATCGGCATCAGCAGCCGAGACCGAAGAGCTTGCAGAGCATCTTCCAGAAGTTATTGCAGCACATATTTCATACCTCCAAATATATTTCCCCTTGGGATACTTATATTATAGCAGAGACAATGAGTTAAATCAATGATGAAATAATGGCATAAAATTTACCTTTAACTGGCTCAGTTGAGGAACCACACGCCGAAGGCGAGATATGTCGCAAAGGTCATCCACAGGAGATAGGGGATATTTATGTAAGCGGCGATCCTGTTCACCTTCCGGAAGGCGAGTATCATACCGGCAACGAGTACAGCGAGCAGCAATGCTACGAAAGCCGCGAGCGGGAATATCCTGAACCGGAAGAAAATGATGCTCCACGAGAAATTTACGGCGAGCTGAATGACGTAGAAGCCGAGGGCACGGCTTCTGTCGCTGCCGGAGTCCTCATCGCGGTAGATGAGATAGGCTGAGAAGCCCATAACGGCGTAAAGGACCGTCCACACGACAGGGAACAGCCATGACGGCGGCGAGAGCGGGGGATTGCGTATCTCAGAGTAGAGCGGTGTGAAGCTGCCGGAGATAAGTGCCGAAACAGCACCGACCAGTTCAGCTGAGACAACAAAAATGAGCAGATCCGTTAAACTGAATTTTTTCATAATACTTACCTCACAAAAAAGATTTGGTATATATTATGCCGGAACTGCTCGCAATATGTTATTTCAAAGGGGTGACTGTGCTGAAAACAGCGTAAAACTTGATAGGGATATGCTTGTCCATATGGCACTTGCCGAAGAACCACTTCTTATAGGTACAGGCTTTGATGATATCCTCGAAGAAAGCGTGTACCTCAAGGCGCTGGAGAACATCAACGTTCAGGCAGTCCTTGAGAGAAGCAGGAGGCTCGTGAGTTATGATGTAATCGACTTCGTTGTTGTATTCCGCAAGATTATGTATAGCCTCGCGGATCTCGTCGTGGTCAGGCTGTTCGCGCTGCCACCACATTTCGCCGTCGCCGCGGAATTCGTAGTCCTGACTGTGACCGCCGCCGAATGCGAATATCCTCTTGTGTTCAATGGTGTATATCTGACCGCGCATAAGGTGAACGATGTTGTGAGCTATCCTGTGGACCTTACCGCCGTTCCATTCCTCAACGGGCATATTTTCGAGAATATCGAAGTTCTCGTGGCAGCCGTCAACGAAAGCTATATTGAAATTCTTTGAGGCGAGTTTCTTGAGATTGGCGTGTTCCTTTCTGGAATCGTCCCATATAAAGCCGAAATCGCCGCAAATTATCAGCGTATCGCCGGCTGAGAGCTTTTTCATAGCGGGATCCTTGAATCTGTCGGGATCGCCGTGAGTATCTCCGGTAACGTAGATCAATTTGAAAACCTCCGTGTCAATTGTTCTGATTTACATTTTACCACAAATCCTGATATAAAGCAACACTTTTCACAAAAATGAAAATAATCAGAAAAATTTTGCGAAAAGGCTTTCAAAATCTGAAATAATCTGTTATAATATAATGTGGGCTCAAAAACGCCGTATGGCTGTTATTGGGCAGACATTAATATATAGTGAACTATTGCTGCAAAGCAGTTTGAATATAAAGGAGTAATTATGAAAAGAATAGCATCGTTTTTAGCAAGTCTTCTGATAGTGCTGCCGTTTATCTCAGTATCCGGAGCAGGAGCGGTCAGCTTTCCGTATAAGGAGACGCTGTACAGTGAAGCGGCAGTCCTGATAAGTCTTGACACAAACGAGATAATCAGCGAAAAGAATGCCGACCTTACACAGTGTCCGGGTTCACTTGTGGATATCATGACAGCTGTTATAGTGCTTGAGAACTGCAAGGACCTCAAGAAGGACGTTACTCTTGATCCTGAGGTATATGAGCATATCTATGCTGAGCTCGACCAGCCCGAGGATCTCCCCACAGTTGACCTCAAGGACGGCGATGTCCTGAAGGTAGACGATCTTCTCTACTGTATGATGCTCACATCTTCGATAGAGGCTGCCGAAACTCTTGCTAACCACGTCGGCGGACTTATCAAAGCTGAGGACAAGAATGCTTCCGGTTCAAATACTGAGGTATTCGTTGCCAAGATGAACGAGAAGGCTGAGCAGCTCGGACTTGCATCAACAAAGTTCACCAATGCTCACGGTATGTACGATCCTAAGCAGTACACAACAGCCCGCGATATGGCAAAGCTCACACAGTATGCGCTGACAGTACCGCTTTTCAGAGAGATCGCAACGAGCTACACATATACGCCTGTCGTTCCAAATCCGCAGCGTCACCCGCATCAGGACGAATGGGTATGGACTCATTCAAATATCATGATGGACGATACCGATGAAGCGAATTTCTACATGGGCGCTAAGGGCATCAAGACCGCAAAGCTCGAAGCTGCCGGCAGAAACATAATTACTCTCGCAAGCAAGAACGGCTACAATTACCTTGTCATACTGATGAAGGCTCCGTTCAAGGACGAGGAGGGTAACCAGACCTACTGCCATATCGAGGACGCCAAGCATATGCTCGACTGGGCGTTCCAGCACTTCTCAAAGCAGGTGCTGCTTGCTTCGACTGCCGAGATGGGTGAGAGACCTGTAAAGCTCGCAGACAACGACGGCAAGAACTATGTTATAGCACGTCCCAAGGACTCGGTCGAGGTACTCTGGTGCGACGAAGTCGAGCCCAGCCTTGTTAACAAGGACAAGATAGTCTGGAACAAGGACTCCTTCCAGGCACCTATCAAGAAAGGCGATCCGCTCGGTGAGGTAACACTGATATATTCAGGCGAGGAGCTTGCAAAGGTCGAGCTGGTAGCAGTTTCCGACGTTCAGCGTTCCAAGACCAAGTATAACTTTGAAGTTGCAAAGCGTTTCCACAAGTCGCCTTGGTTCAAGACTGCGATAAAGATATCTGTTGCACTTACAGTTATCTATGTGATAATCTGCATATATGCACTTGTGATATTCAAGAGCAGCAAGAAGCCTCTCAAGCCGATATATGCTGTTCCGAAAATGGACAAAAAGAAGAAAAAGGGCGGTCGCAAGAAGGACTCCCCGAACAAGCCGCAGCATTAAATTATAAAGATACAGCCATAAAGGAGATTGCTTCTTTATGGCTGTTTTCATTTAGATAGTAATATAGTCCGCGCTGGAATAGCCGGTGATGCCGTTGTAGCTCACAACGTACCAGTTGCCGGTCTTTCCGTTTATCATTACGCTTGTGCCGTTGGGGAGCGAGCCAATTATCTGACCGCTGAGCGAAGGGTAGCTGCGGATATTGAGACCGCTGCCGTCGGTAACGACAGTGCCCCAGCGGACAGCTCCTGCCGGAACGAACGGGATACCGAAGTAGTCACAGAGTGAGCGGACGATGTTCTTGGCGATACTTTCGAGATTGTTCTTTATCCACGCTTCATCAGCGAAGTTGTCGTGATAGCCGAGCTCACAGAGTACGGCGACCGCTTTTGTATTGAGTACCTCACCGAGGGTATAGGTCGGGACAGCGCTGACCTTATCCGGCAGCGGGTAGATGCTTTTGAGGTTATTGGCGATGATGTTGGCGAGTTTTTCGCTGCTTCCGCTCTTGGGAGCGAAGTATATGTCAATGCCTCTGAGTCTGCCGGAAAGACTTTCCGGTGCGGCATTTGAGTGAAGGGCGAGATGAACGTCGTAGTAAGCGGAATTCGAGTCCTTGATAGCGCCGGCGAAGTTCCTTGAAGGATCGTTACGGACGAAGGATATACCGCTTGAGCGCATATACGGCTCCATACGGTCGGCGAGGAGGTTCATATACAGCTCTTCATTGCCGCTGGTAGCGTACTGGTTCCATTCCTGAGTAGAAGGGCTTAAAAATACCTTTGGCATAATAAAAATCCTTTCGTGGAGATTGAGAGGATAGCTCTCTTGATATATTATGCAAAAGGAGAGGCAGCGGTTACGGTGAAAAAATATGATGAGACTATTGACTTTTACTATTTAAAGCGTTATAATTTATGTGATAAAACAACTTGGAGGAGATAGTATGAATATACTTGTTGTAGGTCTCGGACTCATAGGCGGTTCGATGTGTAAGGCACTGAAAAAGTACACATACCACACCGTTACAGGCTGCGACCTCAATCACGATATAGAGAACGCCGCACTCAGGGACGTTGCAGCGGACGATATATTTGACGGCAGCTTTCAGGGCAAGGAGCTCGTAGTCATAGCGCTGTTCCCGGAGGCAGCAGAGAAGTGGTTCGAGGAGAATGCTTCAAAGCTCGACAAGGGCACACTTGTTACTGATGTGTGCGGAATAAAAGGCGCATTTTCTTACAGAATGAAGGGCATTGCCGAGAAGAACGGCGTTCGTTATCTTGGTATACACCCTATGGCTGGCAAGGAATTCGGCGGCTACTATAACAGTACCGGCGATCTTTTCCTGAATGCTAACTTTATCATAGCGCCGTTTGAGGACAGTCAGCCTGAGGACACGGTTATCCTGAAAAAAATTGCAAAGGACATTGGTGCCGGAAAGATCGTTGAGACCTCTCCTGACGACCACGACAAGATAATTGCCTATACATCGCAGCTTGCACATATCGTATCGAGTGCGTATGTCAAGAGTCCGGAGCTCAGTCTTGAGTGCGGCTTCAGCGGCGGCAGCTTTCAGGATATGACGAGGATCGCAACTATGAACGAAAAGATGTGGACGGACCTCTTTATGCAGAACCGCGAGCATCTTCAGTACGAGCTCGATCTGCTCATTGAGAATTTAAAAAAATACAGCGACGCACTCCGCAGTAACGATACTGCTGAGATGCTGTCGCTGATAGCCGAGGGAAGAGAGCTGAAAGAGGACAATTTGCGTCACAGAGTCGGTCAGCCCAACTGATCGCCGAAGAAGCGTTTCTCAAATTCAGGCGCAGGAGCTTCCGGCGTGATATTTCTGAGGTAGGCGAGGGGAGAGTCCTCATCGAGACCGAACCTCACAGAATAGGCACAGAGAGCCTGACGGAAAACGTTCATACGCTTGTTTACGGCAACATTTCCGTATTTACCGTCGCCGAGAACAGGAGCACCGACGTGAGCCATATGTGCGCGGATCTGGTGAGTCCTGCCGGTGAAGAGAGTTATCTCAACGAGAGATAGACTGCCTTTCACAGCAAGCACCTTGTAGCCTGTTTTTATTGGTTTATAGCCTTCAATGGGAGTATCCGAGATCTTCACGAGATTTCGGGACTCCTCTTTTTTGTGGTAAGCCTCAATGATACCAGAGCCGTGCGGCGGTGTGCCGACAGTTATGCAGCGGTAGATCTTTGTCATCTTTCCGGCACGGATAGCGGCGTTTATCTCGCGCAGGGCTTCTGCGGTCTTTGCGGCGGTGACGAGACCGCAGGTGTTGCGGTCGAGACGGCTGCATACTGCCGGGGAAAAGGAGCTTTCTGAGTCAGGATCGTACTCTTTTATGTCGTACAGATAGTGGCGTATGCGGTCAACGAGGTTGTCAGTGAAAGTGCTTCCGGAGTGCGAATCGAGACCGACGGGCTTGTTCACGATGATGATGTTTGCGTCTTCGTAGACGATGTCGAGCTCCGCAGGGACTTTCAGGAACGACATATCATGCTGTTTGCCGGCGGCGAGCTCGTCCTTGACGTAGACCGTTAGCTCATCTCCTGCGTTAAGTTTAGTGGAGATCTCACAGCGTTTGCCGTTGACTTTCACGTCCTTTTTGCGGATAAGGCGGTACATCATGCTCTTCGGGAGCTGAGGCATAGCCTTTGAGAGAAACTTGTCTACTCTCTGACCGCAGTCGTTATCGTTTATCAAAAACTTTTTCATTTTATCATTCCTTATAACTGATGTGCAAAACCTACAAAACTGATGACCTAAAACTTGCGTATCTGACAAAATCACTATATAAAACGCTTGATTATTACAATACTATTGCAATTTGGTATCAGATGTGGTATAATTTAAAGGATATTATGGGATGGAAAACTGGATCAGCGTTCAGCATATTAAAGTGAAGGAGTTTGATATTTGATGGATATTAAAAGAAAGCTGTTCACAGCGGTGACCACCTTTGTAATGGCGTTTACTGCGGTCACAGCCTGTGTTCCGCCCGTATATGCTGAAGACGGTGCATCTGCTTCTGTTATATATGATAGCACAGATCGCCCCGAAAGTAAAGAGGAAACCTCATCAACTGATGTTTCAGGACTTACGGCTGAGACCACAGCTGCTGTAACAACAACTGATATTCAATTTGATGTTTTCAACATATACGAGTCACATAAGACATATCTCTCGGAGAATGGTCTTTCGCTCCCGGAGCTTACAAAGTACGCGCGCACAACAACAACTACTACTACCACTACTACAACGACAACAACTACCACCACAACTAAAAAGGTAACCGCTCCAAAGGCTACCACCGTAACTACTACAACTACCACCAAAAAGCCTGCGGTTACTCCGACTACCACACTTCCGCCTGTCAAGCTCAATTCGTTTGGCATCGACGTATCACAGTGGCAGGGTGATATTGACTGGAAAAAGGTCAAGAACGACGGCATCGAGTTTGCGATAATCCGTGCAGGCTACGGCAGAGAGCTGGACCAGAAGGACAAGAAATTCGATGTGAACGTCAAGGGTGCTCAGGCGGTAGGTATTCCCTGCGGCGCATACTGGTACAGCTACGCCAAGGACGTTGACGGTGCTAAAAAAGAAGCAGAGACCTGTTATCAGTGCATAAAGAATTACAAGTTCAAATACCCGGTATTCTTTGATATTGAGGATCCCTCCCAGATGGGACTTTCAGCTGCACAGATCTCAGCTATCATAGAGACCTTCTGTATGACACTGCGTTCAAAGGGCTATTACGTCGGACTGTACAGCTACGCTAATCTGCTCAATACCAAGGTCTATTCCGCTGTACTCGACAAGTACGATGTATGGGTAGCTCACTGCGGAGTCAAGGAACCCGCGTATGACAGACCGTATACGATGTGGCAGTTTGATTTTCAGGGCAAGGTGAACGGTATCAACGGTGATGTTGACCTTGACAGATGCTATATGAACTATCCTTACCTCACTTCTTCAGAAGCATACAAGAAGGAGGTAAATTCAGTAACTACGACCTCATCGACCGGCATAAAGGCTAAGCCGGCAGGTGTACACGGTATAGACGTGTCTGAGTGGCAGTACGGCATAAACTGGAAGTACGTCAAGGAAGACGGCAACGAGTTTGCTATAATCCGTGCAGGCTACGGACGAAGCGCTTCTCAGAAGGACGCGAATTTCAACGCAAACATCAAGGCTGCTAAGGACGCCGGACTTAAGGTCGGAGTTTACTGGTACAGCTACGCGGATTCTCCGGAGGACGCTGTTCTTGAAGCAAAGGCCTGCTACGAGGTCATAAAGAACTATAAGCTCGAATATCCGGTGTTCTATTATCTGGAAGATCCGTCGGTAGTATGTCAGCCTCAGGAGAGGATATCCGATATCATTCACGCTTTCTGCACGACGCTTGAAAATCTCGGCAGCGGCAACGGCTATTATGTTGGTATCGCAAGCAACTCCAATTTCTTCATAAACCGTGTCGGCAAGAGCATTGTTGAGCGTTACGACATATGGGTAGCTCACTACGGTGTTATAAAGCCGTCATACACTGGAAAATACGGTATGTGGCAGTATTCAGGCACAGGAACGGTTAAGGGCGTAAAGACTCCCGTTTCGCTTGACGTATGCTACAAGGACTACGCTAAGATAATGAAGGACAAGCATCTTAACGGATATTAATAAACAAAGGCTATGCATACCGGTATCAATGCCGGTATGCATTTTTGTATAAGAGGTATATCAATGGTAGAATTCATAACCGGACAGGCAGGCAGCGGAAAAACAACACTGATGTTCGACAGGATAAAGTCCTCCGCTGCGGACGGAAGCTGTAAGTGTATAATAGTTCCCGAGCAGTATTCCTACGAATTTGACAAGACGCTGTACTTTTACCTTGGTGCGGAGAGGTTCAACGAGCTGTTCTCGCTGAGCTTCACGAGCCTTGCGCGTCAGCTCTTTCAGATATACGGTGATCCTGACCGAAACGGCGAATATGCCGACGAGCTTGCGCGAATGATACTCGTTTATCAGGCTATCGGAGCAGTTCGCGGCAGACCGGAGCAGTTCGTGTATTTTCGCAGGCAGAGCTCACACAACGGCTTTGCGGAAGAGGTACTCAGGCTTATAAACGACCTGAAGCGTTCAGGCATTGAACCACATCAGCTGCTCGGAAAAGCAGCGCTCTTCGACAGGCAGCTCATGGATAAGACCTCTGACATAGCGGCAGTTTACGGTGAGTATGAACGGCTGATGAGCGAGTACGGCTTCAAGGACGAGCTCGACAATATCAAGGAAGCCGCAAAGCTCGCAAATCTGCACCAGTACTTCAAGGGCAAGGAGCTGTATCTCGACGAATTCGAGAGCTTTACCGGAGATCAGCTTGAAATGCTCCGGGTGATGATCTCAACAGCGGACAATGTAGTGATAACTCTGAGGAGCGATAATGTGAATGCCGGTGAGTTCACGCTGTTTGAGACTGTAAACACTACTTACCGCCGCATAACTGACATATGCCGCGAGCTGAGAGTTGAGTACAAGGTCACCGACTGCGGCGGCAGCTACCGTTTCCGCCACCCGGACCTCGGTTATCTCAGCAGCCACATAATGCGGAACTTCCGCTACGAGCCGGAAAAAGCCCCGAAGCCTGAGAATATCCACATATTCGAGGCAAAGGATATGTACAGCGAGACCGAGTATGTCTGCGCGACGATAAAGCGTCTCATTGCGGCTGACAGTGAGCTGAAATACCGTGATATAGCCATAATCTCGAACAATATAGAGGAGTACGCAGACGTGCTCAGGTCGGCGTTTTACAGGTACGGCATACCTTACTTTCTCAGCATCGAAAAGCCGGTCGCACACACGCCGCTGATGGTATTCTTCACCACTCTCCTTGACCTTCTCACAGCACGGAAGATACGTTCCGAGCAGGTATTCAGACTGCTGAAATGCGGGATACTTGACGTTTCGCTTACTGAGACTGCCCTCCTTGAGAATTACTGTTACAAGTGGCAGGTCGAGAACAAGATGTGGAGTGAACCGTTTACGGCTCCCGATGCTGAACTTGAAACGATAGAGAAGCTGCGCATAACGGCTGTTGCGCCTATACTTGCCCTGCGAAGGAAGGTGTGGCGTAAGAATACAGCCGGTGAAATGTGCCGTCTGCTTTACGGATATCTTGAGGAGTGCGGTGCTGACCGCAGCACTGCGAAGCTGATGGACAAGCTCATTCTCGAGAACCGCGACCATGAAGCGGCGGAGCTAAAACGCATATGGGGCTGCCTGACGGACATTCTCGACAGCATATATGATACTCTCGGAGAGCAGGAGATAGCTTTCAGCGAGCTTGCGCGAATGATACGCTCGATGACCGGAAAACTGACCTACTCCGTGCCGCCGCAGACACTTGATTCAGTGATAGCAGCATCGGCGCGTACAGCACGGCTTAATTCCCCGAAGATAGTTTTTGCGATAGGCTCGACGGAGGGGGATTTCCCAAATCAGGTCAGCGTTCACGGACTCTTCTCGGAAGCCGACAAGCAGAAGCTCTCGATAAACGGCATAGACGTTTCGAGACCGCTCTCCGACCTCATAGCGTCTGAGCGGCTGATAGTCTATAAATCGCTCTCAGCGGCTTCGGACAGACTTTATATGACCTACCCGCTCTCAGATCTTTCGGGACAGGCAAAATACCCGGCACAGGCGGTAGAACAGACGATGAAGATGTTCGGCACTACTGAAATGCGTCAGCGCTCGGACGATCTTCCGCCTCATTACTATGCAGTTACTATGCACTCCGCATTCTACCACTATATGCAGAATTACACGAGCCGGAGCGTTTCGGCAGCGTCGATAAAAAAGGTACTTATGAGCGAACCCGAATACCGCCGCAGAGTATCGTATGTACTTTGCCGTTCGGGGTATACACAGGATTATTCTATCACAACTGAAGTAATGCAGCAACTCATCTCGTTCAGTCCGCTGAAGCTCTCCTCGACGAGTCTTGAGGAGTACGACCTCTGTCATTTCAAGTTTTTCTGCGACAAGTGCCTGAGACTTTCAGACGTCGAGCAGATAGGGCTTGACGCGAGAGTGAGCGGTGAACTCACCCATAACTGCTTCTGCGGCATACTCGGAAAGCGTTCAAAGGCGGAGTTCATATCGCTGAGCTATGACGATCTGAACCGCGAGATAGCTGCTGAAGCCGAGAAGTACCGCGCTGAGAAGCTGGCTGGTGATTTCGGCAAAAACACGCGCTTTGACCTTATGTTCAACAAGCTCAAGGAGAGCCTTACTAATATATTTATGCTCACTCAGCAGTCGCTCATGGCATCGGATTTCACGCCGGTGAACTATGAGCTCGACCTCAGGGAGAAAGCTCCTGTCTGCTTGAAATTCGGCGGGAAGTACGACCTGACGTTCGGCGGGATAATCGACCGTGTTGACACCTGCAATATCGGCGGCAGGGGCTATGTGCGCATAGTTGACTACAAGAGCAGCCGCAAGACTATAACTCCGGTAACGCTCGGCAGCGGCATCAATCTGCAAATGCTGCTGTATCTGTTTGCTGTTACCGATAAGGGCGGTGACTATTCGGGTTTTGAGCCGGCAGGTGTACTTTATTCGCCGGTAAGGATAAATGATGTAAAGCTCGAGCCGCGCAAGGTCGATACCGCGAACACCTCTGCGCTCAATTCACAGCTGAAAACGAGCGGACTTGTTCTGAGCGACCTTGACGTGCTTGAGGCGATGGAAAAGGGGATAGCCGGCAACTATATCCCGGCGAAGCTCACCAAGGACGGCACTTTTGACAGATATTCAAGCTGTATCTCGGCAGAGGGTATGGAGCGCCTGAGGGAGTTTACATACGGCAAGCTAACAGAAATGGCAAGCTCGCTGCTCGAAGGAAATGCAGAAGCGGTTCCGCTTGTGACAGGGAACGAGCTGCCGTGTACATTCTGCGCATACGGCAATATATGTGGAAATTCTCAGGGCGGAGTCTGCCGTCAGCCGGATGCTGAAAGCGTTGCGGAGGCAGAAGAGATACTCGGAAAAGTCACAAACGAAGGAGGTGAGGACTGATGGCTTGGACTTCACAGCAGGAAGATGCGATAAACGCCCGTGATACGTCGCTGATAGTGTCCGCGGCGGCAGGAAGCGGCAAGACTGCGGTCCTCACGGAGCGCCTTATAAAGCTCATATCTGACAGCGAGTCTGGAGTACGCGCTGACAGAATGATAGTGGTAACGTTCACGAACGACGCCGCTGCTGAGCTGAAAAAGCGCCTTGATATGAAGCTGAGGGCACTTATTAATGAACGTCCGGACGACAAGCATCTGCTGCGTCAGCAGGTACTGCTCCAGAACGCACATATCTCCACGATAAACTCGTTCTGCTTTGATCTTCTCAGGGACAATATCACAGATCAGGGAATAACTTCCGGATTTGGAGTGCTTGACGAGTCTGACAACAAGGTCCTGAAAGCTCAGGTCATGGACGAGCTGCTCGACTATTACACAGAGAATGAGTACGACGTCATATCGTTCCTCTACGACAAATTCTGCATCAGGAACGAAAAGCGTCTTGTTGAAGTTATTTCGCGCTGTGACGGCTTTCTTGCGTCAGTTGCACTGAGGGATATGTGGCTTGACAAGGCTGATGAGGAGTACCGGAAGGACTTTTCGGATTCGGTCTACTGCCGCAGCCTTGTGAACTCTGCAAAGGAAATGCTCAGCCGTGCATTGAAAATTTCAGATGATTGCTGCGGACTCGTCCAGCGTATTTTCCCGGATATGTCCGCACCGGCAGCACAGAAGCTCTTTGCGCAGGCAGAGCTCGAAAACGACCATATTTCTGCACTTATCGGCATATTCTCCGCGGGCAGACTTCCTGACGAAACCGAAATTGCCGAAAACTCGGAGTTCACGACACTTGCAGCCGCCGGAAAGGCGCCGCACAACAAGGAGCTCCGTGAGATCTATAAACGCCGCCGCGAGCAGTACAAGGGGATAGTGAGGACTGTCATCGACAGTATCGGCTCTGTCGAGAGCGACTACCGCGAGAGCGCTGAGGTCACGGCTGTTCTTACCGGTGTTGTCAGAAAATATGAGGAGCTGATCTGGGAGCGCAAGTGCGAGAAGAACTCTATCAGCTTCGACGACGGTGAACGTCTTGCGCTTGAAATGTTAGCGGAGGTCGGTGAGGGCGGACAGATCGTCCAGTCAGAGACGGCGAAGCGCATTTCCGAATACTACGACATAATAATGATAGACGAGTATCAGGACTCCAACAACAAGGAGGACCTGATCTTCAAGCTGCTCTCGCGGAATTACAAGTGTTCTCCGGACGGCGGTCCGATGTACGGTGACAACGTGTTCCTTGTCGGCGATGTTAAGCAGTCGATCTACGGTTTCAGACTGGCAAATCCCCGGAATTTCGTGCATACTCTCAGGTCATCTGACACATATAAGCCGGATAGCGAGTCGGTCAATCAGGCGATAGTCCTGAACCGGAATTTTCGCAGTACACAGGGAGTTATCGACTTTGTGAACTACGTTTTCTCGCAGATAATGACTGAAAAATGCGGCGGTATCGGTTACACTGACGACGAGAAGCTCTACTGCGGTGCGCAGGAGTACGCCGGAATGGACGGGAACGAGTTCCGGACGCAGATATCTCTCGTGAACTGCGACGAGGAGGACGAAGATAATGACGAGCCGCAGCGTGATCCGGAGGCTGTCTACACAGCCGGAGTCATTGCGAAAATGCTCCGTGAGAGAACACTCGTTGCACAGAAGGACGAAGCTCCACGTCCGTGCAGACCGTCGGATTTCTGCATACTTGTGCGCAAGAACCGTTTCATAAACAGCTATGCAGACGAGCTCGAAAGGCTGGGCATACCTGCAAAGCGCAGTGAGGAATCCGGTTATCTTCAGTCGCGTGAGATAGCGATACTGACCGATCTTCTGCGCATCATAAACAATCCGCTGCTCGATATACCGCTGACGGCTGTTCTGACATCGCCGATGTATATGTTTGCGGTCGCGGAGATAGCGCAGATAAGGGCGCTCGACAAGAAGCTGCCGCTCTACTCGGTACTGAGACGGCTTGCGGACGGTGAATATGAGGGCGGCTGTGATATGTTCCTGACTGAGCGCTGCCGGGATTTCCTTGAAGCGCTGGACAAGTTCCGACTCGACGCGGTAACTATGACTACCGGAGAGCTCATCAGTTCTATTTATGACACTACGGACTTCATTTCCGTAATGCAGCTTGGAAGCGATGCCGACAAAAAGCGAGCAAATCTCCGTGCGCTGATACAGTACGCGAGAAGCTATGAGGAGTCGGTCGCATTTGAGGGGACTGGCGGTCTCGGCGGATTTCTGCGTCACATTGACCGCGTTATCGAGAACGGCGACGAGGTTCAGGGAAAGACCTCCGCTGCGGCAGGCGACTACGTTATGATACAGACTCTGCACGGCTCAAAGGGGCTTGAGTACCCGTTCGTATTTATAGCTGAGACCTCGACGCAGTTCAAATATGACTCGGACATAGTTATGTGCAGCGACGACGGACGTATAGGCTACATTCTCTACGACAAGGAGCTTATGCGGAAATACCGCACATTCCAGCAGGTGATGCTGAGCAGCGAGCTCAGGCAGAGCACACGAAGCGAGGAGATGAGACTCTTCTATGTAGGATTGACGAGAGCTCGTCAGCGCCTCTTTATCAACCTGAAAACCGGCGAAAAGGCTCTGAAACGCCTGTCATCACAGCTTGAAGGAGCGCTCATCAGCGGCGGCGACTGCGAGGACATCATAACCGGAGCAGACTGCTTTGCCGACTGGATATGGGCTTCACTCATGCACCACAGGAAGTTCAGGGACATAGCAGCTGAGCTCGGACTTCTGCCGGAGGGAGCAGAGATACCATTTGCGACTGGTGACGAGGACATTTTTGACATAGTTACTCCCTCCGCTGAGGACGCAGCTGCTGATACTGAAGAGGAAATGATAACCGAGCCTGAGCCTGATGAGCGTATCTGTGAAGAAATAAGTACGATAATGAAAAACAGCTACGATACTGCTCTCTCGGAAATGCCGGCGAAGCTGAGCGTTACTCAGATCACTAAGAAATTCCGCGGTGAGGAGGAACATTTTGATTTCAGGCTGCGCAGACCGAAATTCACATCTGCTGAGCGCACTCTGACAGGTGCTGAGCGCGGAACGGCTATCCACACATTCTTCCAGTATTGTGATTTTGCGCAGGCAAGACTGTCTCCTTCCGATGAGATAGAACGTATCAGGAGTATGGGCTACATAAGCCGAAGTGAAGCAGACTCGATAGACCGCGGAAACGTTTCGGCGTTTTTTGAGAGCAGTCTCTATGCGCGTATATCAGCTGCGGACAGAGTGTGGCGTGAGAGAAAGTTTATGGTAGCTGTCTCACAGCTCGACATAGAGAACGAGCTTATGGACAAGCTGAAAAGTTCCGACGGCATGATAAAGGGAATTATTGACCTGATGTTTGAGGAAAACGGCGAGCTTGTCATCGTTGACTACAAGTCCGACCGCGGCATATCGGCTGAGAAAGCAGCGGAGCGTTACAGCACTCAGCTCAGGCTGTACCGTTCGGCGATCGAGCTGACAACGAATATGAATGTACGCGAGCTGTATCTCTACTCATTTGAACTGAAAAAAGCGATAAAGCTGGATATATGACGAAAAGCCGACTCCTTGATGGAGTCGGCTTTTCACAATGATTAGGAGAAGAATAATGTAGTAATATCTTGTATTAGTTGATCGGGATATCCTGATCGATGTCGGACTTGCCTCTGCCGGACTTATCCTCCTGCAGAGTAACGTCTATTTTAATATCCTCGCCCTTGCGGTTGACCGTTACGGTGACGGTATCTCCGGCTTTGTACTTGTTCTTCACACTGCTGAGGTCGGAAGTAGATGTTATCTTATCGCCGTTTATGTCGATGATGATATCGCGGAGCTGGATACCAGCCTTTTCAGCGGCACTGTCCTCCTGGATATTTATAACATAGGCGCCCATAGGCATATTGAATCGGCGCGAATCCGACTCGGAAACATCAACGGTAGTCCAGCCGAACTGTGGTCTGCCGGTAACGTAGTTATAGTGGATAAGGTCGTCAATGATAGTTTTTGCTTCATCTATCGGGATAGCGAAACCGAGTCCTTCAACACTTGCGGAGCCGTAGCTCGATGACATCTTAGCGGAATTGATGCCGATGACCTGTCCGCAGCTGTTGAGGAGCGGACCGCCGGAGTTGCCCTCATTTATAGCAGCATCAGTCTGTATGAGGTTCATAGATCTGTCGTTGACGGATATCTTACGGTTGAGAGCAGAGATGATACCGCTTGTTACCGAACCGAAGAGATCGAAGCCGAGGGGGTTGCCGACGGCTATAACGAGTTCACCGACCTTGAGGTCGTTGCTGTCTCCGAAAACAGCGGGTTTTAGACCGCTCTCGTTGACCTTTAGAACGGCGATATCTGAGTCTGTATCATAAGAGATTATCTGAGCTGAATGATCGGTCTGATCGCTGAAACGAATTGAGACTTCGATAGCTTCGCCGGCACGGTACTGGCTGCTGTCATCGTAGACGCAGTGAGCGTTTGTAACGATGTAGCCGTCCTCGGAAATGATTATTCCGGTAC
>ONMB01000011.1 GCA_900318825.1 uncultured Ruminococcus sp. | reverse complement strand
CTTATCAAACAGATCCTTATAAAGTGCAAAGCCATCAGCAGCATTTCTGCTCATGCGGCTCACGCTATCGAATATGACCACATCGTCTGCTCTCAGTTTACGATATAGTTTGTTCCATTCCGGACGGTTGACATATCTTCCTGAATAGGCTTCCGTTATTATTTGTGCATCCGGAAATGCTGACGATATGTTTCGTATCTGCCTATCAATCGACTGCTTTTTTGTGCTTATGCGACAGTATCCATATTGCATTTTTGATCCCTTTCCGTAGGAAAGTGTATCAAGATATAGTTTCCTACTTTTCTATCAAGATTAACGAACCTTATTTTTGATATAATTATTATAACACATAAACGGTTTAGAGTCAAGAAGTTTGATAGAAAACACGTATGCGTTATTTTTGATATAGTAGTAGACAAATGTTATGTATAACATTGGATTTCTATTGAAGCCATATCATAGTTACAATAATCATCTTGATAATTAATATTGTTTTTTCCTTAATTAAGTGCTATAATACAATTAACATATGCTATTAACTTTCGTTTAGCGAAGCATGCATACATATTTATTAAGTGAAGAAATACAACTTTGCTGGTAAAAAATTATTCATTCGAGGTGGATATATGAAAACTGCTTTATCAAACTATTTCCATAATATCAAAGAAAGCGGTAGAGACATTAAGATCATTATGTACTCTACATTACTTATTATGGTGGTGTTATGTTTAGACATTATAAATAAACCTTCTGCATTTTATAATAATATACCAAAGGAAATGAGAATAACCCTTATTATTGGGGCATGTATACTATTATTTATATATGCTATATATAAAAGAACCTTTCAAATCTATAAAAACGTTTCGCCATGTTTTATAGATTCTCTTTCGTTCATTTGCTTTATTACAAGTTCATTTTCTATAATAATATGGTCGTTAACAGATGGCTTGTCATATAAGACAATTATTGGAATTATAATTATGATCTGTTCGTCAACTTCTATAGTAGCTCGCTTGGTAATAGTATATGAGGCTTATAAGAAATTTAATAAAGTAGCTTCTAACAACGTATTATACGACCTAAAATCAATCTACGACAATAAGTTTAGTGCTGAAAAAAATGCACCTATTAGAATATCAGAAAAAGATGTAGATTATGATCTATTAGGGAGAAAGAGCGTAATTGACCAACTGTATATGTTTGTTTCAAATTATAAAGCTGATACATCATATGTAATCGGACTTATCGGGGCATGGGGAAGTGGAAAAACTACTATTATCAATAACGTTAAAAAGATGTTAAAAGAAAAACAGAAAGCAGAAGAAAATAAACACCTAGTATTTATAGATGACTTTGATCCTTGGATTTATGGAACTCAGGAAGCTTTATTGACCGAAATGTTCGATAAGATAATGAAAAAAACAGGCGTTGAGTTTAGTTTATCACATAATCGTGATTTTATAAATAGTTTGAAAACTATTACAACAAAATCTGTTACAGATTTGAAAGGGATTGATAAAATTGTTGATAAAATAACAAATTCTGATAGTAATGATTTATCTTTTCTAATGCATGAAATAAGCAAGTATCTTACATTAAATGATAAAACCGTTGTATTTTTCATTGATAATATTGATAGGGCAGAAGCGGACAATATTATTCTTATGTTTAAACTAATTAGTACGGTTTTTAATCTTCCTAATATTGTGTATGTCTTATCATATGATAAAACACGAGTAAATGATATATTAAATGATACAAAGAAAATCAATCCTAAATATACTGAAAAAATAATAAATCATGAGATATACTTATCTCCAATTCATTTTGAAAGACTGAATGATATATATCAGAAATCTGTAGATAATATATTAAGTCATTACGGCGTAGTACAAAGTGAGAAAAGTTCATACTTGCCTGTTATTGAGTATATATGTAAAATAAATGTTGATCTTAGGAACTTTAAAAGATATATTAATTCTGTTTTCACAAATGTATTTCTTAATCCGTGTAAACTTGATAGAACAGTAATGCTAATAATCGAAACTATTCGTTTTTTTGATAATGAATTGTATGAATTAGTTTTAAACCATGCAGCATACTTTATTTCGGAAGATTATATTTACAATGTAGATTTAGGTATGATGCATCAAAACAAAGCATTGTTTGAAAAGAATGCGAAGGAATGGTTTGATGAAGTGTTTAAAAACCGTTTACCAAGTCGAAAGCTTCTTTCTTTTGTTTTTCCTTATGTTTATCTAAATGAAAAAAACATAGAGAATATTGATGAGCGAAGTGCGAATGCTTCTAAACTCATTAAGCAAGATGCACCGATATACAGTTTAAAATTTTTTGAACTGTATTTCACATATTATACAAATGTATTTTTAGAAGACCGTACAGGTATAAACAAATTGGTTTATGAGCTGAATTGTGCAAAAACCGATCAAGAAGTTCAGTTTATACTTGATAATGTGTTATATTCTGCATCAAAGGAAACTCATAAAGAAAAAATAGAAGTTTTACAATCAAAATTAGATGATATTTCTGAAGAAAGTATTGTTTTTACGGTCATATCTTTATGGAAGAATCTAAATTCTATTGATGATACTCAACAATTCTTAAATCTTAGTGCATTAGAGCGAACTATATTAATTATATCAATGTTACTTGTTAGAATTAACGAGAAAGAATTAAATAAGATTATTTCATTAATAAAAACTGATTACAGCCGAATTATATATATCAATCATCTTGTATATTGGCTTAACAGTTCAAAACTAAATAATCCTCAATTATTAAAAGACAAATTTGAAACACTATATTCAGGAATTTGCCATAAGGTTATTGAAGAAAAAATCG
Source organism: uncultured Ruminococcus sp. (assembly GCA_900318825.1). Taxonomy (GTDB): domain Bacteria; phylum Bacillota; class Clostridia; order Oscillospirales; family Ruminococcaceae; genus Ruminococcus. The sequence goes on along the minus strand of ONMB01000011.1, from coordinate 101,877 downwards.
ACCTATACTCTGATGGTTATTATAGACAATATAACATTACTGGCGGACTCTTTCAATTTTATGATAAAAATGAGAATAAAAATGAGATATTAAAGACGTACATAAAAAGCGTATTTAAAGAAAAATATGTATATAGATTGATTGCTGATTTAATTATAAACGGAGTAGGCTCGGATGGATATTCGTATGCTTTGACTGATAATTCAACAGATATACTATATGTTGGTGAAGAAACGATAGATAAATCATTAAAAAATAATCCGCCTAAAAACGAAAGTGAGAAACGCATAAAAGAAATATACGAGAAATTTAAGAACAGAGAAGTGAACTCTCATGATAAGTATGGAATAGTATTACCAGAACCATTTATATTCGACTTATAATACTTCCATTCACATAATAGACAAAAGACTGGTTCAGGCGGAACTGATCAAAAATTGCAGTACATCAGGTTCGCAAGCAGCGAAGAAATCGTTGAATCCTTCTATGAGAAATATCCGAATTAGAAGAAATAATCTATATATAGTGATTTAAGCCTGAATAAGAATCGTTGGATAACACCCAAACAGCACCCAATCCACCGTTTGAATCGGCTAAAATCCGTGCCCTTGGTTACGCAAGAGATAATTTTATCCCTACTGGGAGTTATCGAAATTACAAGTACCTTTGCTTTTGCGGAGGTACTTTTCTTTATAGCTAAAATTTACTGTGAACGACGTGTTTTCGGCTAATTAAAACAAAAATCGAGTTCTTCGCTAATAAAACTTGTTGTAAACACAGAATAAATATTACAATTTGGTACTTTTGATGAAAAACGCTTCGTTTTATTGTATAATAAGCACAAGGTCAAAGACCGAATATGATATTAGGAGAGAATTAAAATGAAAAAGTTAGCAGTATTATCAATGGCAGCAGTTCTCGCAGCTGGTTGTTTCGTAGGTTGCGGAAGCAAGGACAGCAGCGGCAGCAAGAGCAAGTATGCAGGTAAATATGAGGCAACTAAGATCGTAAGCGGCGACACTGAGTTTACAACTGATTATTCCGGAAACCCGATCGCTACATTCTTACAGTTCGAGCTCAAGGACGACGGAAAGGCTATCGGTTGGGACGCTAAGTCTCAGAAGGAAGAAGCAGACATTGGAAAGTGGACTGTTGACGGCGATGAGATCAAGCTCACCGATGACAGCGAAGACAATTCAGGCGATAATTCAGATAGCGATTCTAATACTATGACAATCAAGATCGACGGCGACGACTTCATTATGAGCGAGGGCGGTTCAAAGATCTACCTCAAGAAGGTAAGCGAGTACACAACTCTTGCAGCAGCTGAGTCAACAGAGGCATCTGAGGACTGATAACATATTGTTTCTGAATTAAGCTCAACCGTTTCATCGAACAATAGTCGCATAAGATGTAATAAAGAGCGTACCTTTATGGTGCGCTCTTTTTGCGTATATTAACAGCAGAGCAAAACAAAAGGACGTACCTGAAAGGCACGTCCTGTATTATTACGCTTTGACCTTGGGGACGCCGAGACGTGAGAAATACTCGTCTGCATAAGTGCGGTATTCCTCTCTGAACTTCTCGTCGTTCTCCTTGATATCGTGGAGATAAGCGTGGAGATTGGTCTTTTCGTCGGTTTCGATGAGACAGCCGGCAATATTTGAACAGTGGTCGGAAATACGTTCGAGATTTGTGAGTATATCCTGGAAGATATATCCAAGCTCAACTGTACACTCGTCGTTCTGGAGACGGCGTATATGGCGGTTTTTGAGCTCTGTGCTGAGGTTATCCACGACTTCCTCGAGCGGCTCGACCGTATGAGCTATTGCAAGGTCATTGCTCTTGTACGAATCAAAGGCACGGTTAACATTTTCGCTTATAGCGTCCGTGATGACCTGTATCTCGCTGATACACTCGTCCGAGAAGGCGATGCCCTTATCATGCATTTCCTGAGCGGACTCCACGAGGTTTACAGCGTGGTCGGAAATACGCTCGAAGTTGCCGACGCAGTGCATCATCTTTGAAACGCTTCGGCTGTCGTTGCCGGTAACGGAGCTCTTTGAGATCTTCAGCAGATAGCTGTTGAGCTTGTCCTCAAAGCTGTCGATGATGTCCTCGTTCTCAATAATGATCCGGGCTGATTCTTCGCTGTATTCCTTCAATATATCAAGTCCCATAATGATCGTTTCGCGTGTGAGCTCAGACATCTGGATACTTGCGCCCTTGCAGGCTTCAACAGCAACAGCAGGGGTTTTGAGGAGAATACCGTCAAGTTCGGGAACGGCGTGTCTCTTTATCTCCTCTGCCTCATCATCAGTTTCCTTTATGATAAAGTTGGACAGCTTGACAAGGTATGAAGAGAAAGGAATGAGCATAAATGTGATAACGAGGTTGAAAATGGTGTGCATTACAGCGATGCCGAGCGCGTTTGTAGTTTTGTTGAATACATCGAGCTGAACAACGTGCTGGAGGATCATTACTGTCGGAAGGAGCACAAGTGTACCGATCACCTTTATGGAAATATGTATGCAGGCAACTCGCTTGGCGCTCTTCTTAACACCGATACTGGAAATAAGAGCAGTTACGCAGGTTCCGATATTCAGTCCCATTACGATAGGCAGTGCCATTCCGACTGTAAGTCCGCCTGTACGTGAAAACGCCTGTAATATACCGATAGAAGCTGCTGAGCTCTGAATTATACCGGTAAAGCCGGCACCAACGACTACGCCGAGAACAGGGTTTTCAAATGCTGTGAGAGCTTCCCTGAATTTTGGCGATTCTGCGAGAGGTTCAGCTGCTCCGGACATAAGTGACATACCTGTCATAAGTACGGAAAATCCCATGAGGATACGGCCTATGTCCTTTTTCTTGTTCTTCTTCGCTATCATTATGAACATTACGCCGATGAGCGCAACGAGCGGAGAGAACGAAGTAGGCTTCAGCATTTTTATGAAGAAATTGTCACCCTCAACACCGGCGAGGCTGAGTATCCATGCAGTGAGAGTTGTGCCTATATCAGCACCGAAGCAGACACCAACTGTCTGATCGAGCTGCATAATACCTGAATTTACCAGACCGACAAGCATTACCGTCATAGCTGACGAAGATTGTATCGCAACTGTTATTCCCATACCGAGGAGTATACTTTTAAACTTGTTTGAGGTCATTTTCTTGAGAGCCACCTCGAGTTTGCCTCCGGTGAGCTTTTCAAGACCTGTGGACATAACGTTCATTCCGTAGAGGAAGAAGGCGAGTCCGCCGAGCATTGTGAAGATGTTAAAAATTGAAAATTCTTCGTTCATATTATTCTCCTGAATAATTCTTATTTTTGTTTCTCTCTCTATATATCCACTTTATATTATACCTGAAATCTCTTTTTAGTCAATCCCTTTTTTGGGATTTTAACTGTAATTTTACAAAGCTGACAAAAAGCTCCCTGTTTTAGAGGGAGCTTTGAGATATAATTATATCAGTCGAAAGATCTGATGAGTCCGAGCTTGAATTTCTGTATGAGGAGGGCGTCGGAATTGGTCAGACCAGCCTTGCCGTCAACATCGGCGTTGATCTCGCCCTGCGCCTTTATGCTGACGTCGGACTTGCCCGGAGCGTACTTGTCCGGGTTCGTAGTGACCTGCATTACGAGCACGGCGTCTGCGATGTTTACCTGATCGTCGAGGTTTGCATCGCCCTTGAGAGTAGGATCGTGAATAGTGGCGACGTCCGACATCGGAACAAATACCTTGCCGTTGTCCTTAGCCCACTGCTCGACTGATCCGCCGACATAGCTGTGTATCTCGGCATCTCCGAACGTGTCTGAGCCTGTTATTGTGCAGTTGTAGTTGATGATAGTGACCTTTTCAAGCGGACAGCCGCTGAATGCGTTCTCAGCTATATTTTTAACTGAAACAGGTATTTTCACAGATGTTATGCCGGAACAGCCCTGAAAAGCTGCTTCGTCAATGTGCGTTACCGTAACATCGTTTATTGAGTCCGGGATAACGACCTCTCCTGTTATGTCCTCGGCACAATCGACCACTCTTGCCGATCCGGACGGATAGACATAGTATGTGATGCCCGACTCGGTGATTATATCATACTCTGCTGTCTGGGGCTCTGTAATGGGAACTGTGGGGAACTCCACTAAGCTGATATAGCCGTTTGAGATGCCGTTTGTGAAGAGGGCTGAGTTCATAAGCTGGCTCTCCGCGTTGTTTACCACTCCGCCGAAGCAGTCAAAGGTTCTTTCGTCTTCGCAGTATTGTATGCCTATCGGGTAAAGGTCGCCTGATTCAGCGTCTTCGGGGAGAGTAAAGGTCGCAGTTGCGAGGATACCGTCCGGACTGTCATTCTCATAATCCGTAATTCCGATGAATTCATTGCCTTTATCTATGGAACCATGAGAGAAAATAAGCGAATCATAGAATTCAGAGGGCTGCTTCAGATTATCGAGAGTCAGTCTGTCATCGTATATCAGATGAAATCCGGCAGAGGCATAATGCAGATCTGCTCCGCTTAAATTTATGTTGACCTTTACCTGCCTGCCGGCAGCATCGGAAGCGTCTTTTTCGACCTTATCAATGGTGATTTCAGGCTTTACGGCAGAGTCTGACGGATCAACATATCTGGAGGAGTTTATGAACGATGAGGCGTCATATGCTATCTCCTTGTTTTGGTGACCGCTGATGACAGACTTTTTATAGTCGCTTTCGGCATTAGCGGGCTTCTTGATACACCAGCGCAGGATATGTGCTGCATCAGATGCGCCTATCCTGCCGTCAGGATCTGTGTCCATTGCAGCGGCGGTCTCATCGGAAACAGCGTCTGTTTTACCAATTGACAGCATAGCTAAGTGATTGAGCGTTCTTGAAGCGTCATACGGCGATATGTAACCGTCCTTGTCCGCATCGCCGAGAAGCCTTTCCGGGTAATCGGGGAGGGGCGTTCCTATGGAGCTGAGCGGATCGTTTATGACCGGGGGATCGAATATATCGTCCGCTGCGGACGTTTCAACGGCAAACGGACAAGCTGCCGGAAGAGCTCCGCCAACGATACCAAGCGCCATTACTGTTGCTATAAACTTTTTCAAATTAATTCCACCTTTCGCAGATTGCACAAGTTGTTGAATGACCTGTTGAATATATCATACCACATTTTTCCTCTCAAATCAAGGTCTACCCTGAAAAATAAACGAAAAATTTAACCGCTCCCGTGATTGACAAGTCTTTACAAAAATGGTATAATAATCGTATCTATGAACTTACAGAAAAGAGGACTGTTTCTATGGCAAAAGATAAAAAAATGGTCACTGCGATAACCTCAATGGACGAGGATTTCGCTCAGTGGTACACCGATATCTGCAAAAAGGCAGAGCTTATAGAATATACCAGCGTTAAGGGCTGTATGGTCATTCGCCCCTACGGCTACGCTATCTGGGAGAATATCCAGCATATTCTCGATTCAACATTCAAGGCTACCGGCCACGAAAACGTTTGTATGCCTATGTTTATCCCCGAGAGCCTTCTCCAGAAGGAAAAGGACCACGTTGAGGGATTTGCTCCCGAAGTCGCATGGGTAACTCACGGCGGAAACGAAAAGCTCGAGGACAGACTCTGTGTACGTCCTACCTCCGAGACTCTCTTCTGCGAGCACTATGCTAATATCGTTCATTCCTACCGTGACCTCCCCAAGCTCTACAACCAGTGGGTAAGCGTTGTACGCTGGGAAAAGACTACCCGTCCGTTCCTCCGCTCAAGAGAGTTCCTCTGGCAGGAAGGTCACACTATCCACGCTACTGCTGAGGAGGCTATCGAGGAGACAGAGCGTATGCTCAACGTATATGCCGATTTCTGCGAAAATTCCCTCGCTATGCCTGTTGTAAAGGGTAAAAAGACCGAGAGCGACAAGTTTGCAGGAGCTGTTTCTACCTACGCTATCGAAGCTCTTATGCACGACGGCAAGGCTCTTCAGGCTGGAACTTCTCACTATTTCGGCGACGGCTTCGCTAAGGCTTTCGGCATAGAGTACACCGATAAGGAAAACAAGCGCGTTAATCCCCATCAGACAAGCTGGGGCGTTACAACACGTCTCATCGGTGCTGTTATCATGACTCACGGCGACGACAACGGTCTCGTACTCCCGCCGGCAGTCGCTCCGATACAGGCTGTTATAATCCCTATCGCTCAGCACAAGGAGGGCGTTCTCGAAAAGGCTGGCGAGCTCAAGGACAGACTTGCAAAGGCTGGTCTCCGCGTAAAGCTCGACGACAGCGAGAATTCACCCGGCTGGAAGTTTGCTGAGTATGAGATGAAGGGCGTTCCGATAAGAGTTGAGATAGGTCCTAAGGACATCGAGGCTGGTCAGTGCGTTATCGCTTCGCGCTGGAACGGCGAAAAGGTTGTTGTTTCTCTCGATGAGCTCGAAACTGCTGCCGCTCAGAAGCTCAAGGAAGCTCACGACGGTATGTTCCAGAAGGCTCTCGACAACCGCAACAGAAGGACCTACGCCTGCACAACTCTCGATGAGATCACAAAGTCCCTCGAAAACGGCGACGGTTTCATCAAGGCAATGTGGTGCGGCGATGAGGCTTGTGAGGACGAGGTCAAGGAAAAGACCGGTGTTGGTTCAAGATGTATCCCGTTCGAGCAGGAGAATATCAGCGACAAGTGCGTATGCTGCGGAAAGCCTGCAAAGTGCATGGTTTACTGGGGCAAGGCATATTGATCGAGAGGTCAGAAGCAATAATTGCAGGGGCGCATTCCGTGCGCCCCTTATCATTTGTATTGTAACGCGGAACGCTGGTGTTCCGCTGTCCGTGCCATTTGGATCTGTAACGTAAACCCACTCAGGGGCGCCCTTTGGGCGTCAACATAAAGAAGCCAGAGCTCAGAATGCAGAAAGGACGCACACTGTGCGTCCTTATTGTTTATTCGTTGTCTTTCAGCTTTTCGGTGACCTTTTCCTGATACTCATCATAGAGTTCGCCGGCTTTAGCCTTTTTGTACAGCTCCTCATAGGTCTCTGTACTGTCGTTGTCGGCAGGGTACATACCGACGTTTCCGTCGCTGTCTTTCTTTTCGCAAACGACCTTCATTACATCTGCATTCTGTATCACTACAAAGTAATTGTAATCGTCTACCTTGTCAAAGTAATTCTTTATGCCTTTGCGGAGCGCTTCTGCATCAACATTGGCAGGAACGTTCACATCGAGTGAGCTGTTAGTGCCGAGTACGAATTTGTCTGCCGGGAAACCGTCTTTTTCGTCAATATCTGTGATCGTGCTGATAGCTGCCTTATCAATAGAGCTTGCAGCGGAGTTTGCCGATACTTTCTTTGACTTTTTAATATATGAGAGCATAGACATCATAGTTATATCGAACTTCCAACCCTCGCCGTCATCTTCATACGCCATAAAGGTCTCTGTTTCACTCTTTCCGTCGGCAGATATCATTTCAACGTCGATGATCTTGCAGTCCTTGAGCTTTTCGATGTATTTCTTTATGTCAAAGCCGAGCTGTTCGCTGATCTTGCTGGTATCATCTGAAGAGCCGCTCAGAGTTTCCTCAAAGCCTGCACGCATCTGCTTGACCATTTCATCAGAAGTGTCATATTCAGCAACTTTTCCGAGCTTTATCGGGAAAGTATTATTTATTTCTTCTTTTTCTTCAAGTCCATTTGCCATTTCCTGTGCCATTTCTTCAAGAGAATGTCCCTGCGCTTTGAGAGCAGCGTCCAAGAACTCCTTGGGGTACATATATTTTATATATGCGGTAAAATCCTTGTTGTTAAGGCAGTCTATCATATTCTTGAGGTCTGCCATATACGGAGCGTCATCGTCTACAATGTGTCCTGAGAGCTCCTCAGGTTCTGTTGAAGCTCCCATAGAAGTACCGGTCTGCTCTTCGCCTGAAGCTGTAACGTCCTCTGTACCGTCCTGAGAAGATGTGCCGTTTTCTTCGTACGTTCCGCTTTCAGAAGCCGAGGAAGCTGCTGATGATGAAGCTGACTTTCCCGATGAGGAGCTGTCGTCCGTACTTCCGCAGGCTGTGAGTGTGCAGCTGAGTGCTGCAAGTGCCATTATAAATGCAATAATTTTTTTCATATCAAGATCCTCCTTTAAAAGGTAAGATAATTATATCACAGTGCAGCTGAGATGTCAATATTCCGCATACCGTTGACAAAAAGGTGGAAAAAGGTGTATAATAGTATACAGCGGACCGTTTCTGACAGAAACGGTATTATCACAGAACGCAGGAGGTTAAAATATGAAGATTGCAGTTGCAGGTACCGGCTATGTCGGACTTTCGATAGCAGTTCTGCTGGCTCAGCACAATGAGGTGAAAGCCGTTGATATAATCCCTGAAAAGGTTGAGCTCATAAATAACAGAAAGTCGCCCATTCAGGACGAATATATAGAGAAATATCTCGCAGAGAAGGAGCTTGATCTCACAGCTACACTCGATGCGGAAGCTGCCTACAAGGACGCTGACTTCATCGTCATCGCTGCTCCCACAAATTACGACAGTACAAAGAATTTCTTCGATACGAGCGCTGTCGAGGCAGTGATAAACCTCGCTATGAAGTACGCTCCCGATGCGATACTGGTCATCAAGTCCACTATCCCCGTGGGATTTACACGCTCAATAAGAGAAAAGACCGGCAGCAAAAATATCATTTTCAGCCCCGAATTCCTCCGCGAAAGCAAGGCTCTCTACGATAACCTCTACCCAAGCCGCATAATCGTCGGTACTGATATGGACGACGAGAGACTTGTCAAGGCTGCACATACCTTTGCCGGACTCCTCCAGCAGGGCGCTCTGAAAGAGGATATCGACACGCTGTTTATGGGCTTCACAGAAGCAGAAGCCGTTAAGCTCTTCGCGAACACCTACCTCGCACTCAGAGTCAGCTACTTCAATGAGCTCGACACCTATGCAGAGCTCAAAGGTCTCGATACAAAGCAGATAATCGACGGTGTATGCCTCGATCCCCGTATCGGCAGCCATTACAATAATCCCTCGTTCGGTTACGGCGGCTACTGTCTCCCCAAGGACACAAAGCAGCTCCTCGCAAACTATGAGGACGTGCCGCAGGATATGATGTCGGCTATCGTCCAGTCCAACCGCACGAGAAAGGACTTCATCGCCGGAAGAGTCCTCGAAAAAGCCGGATACTACGGCTATTCAGAGAACAGCGAGTTCGACAGCAGCCGCGAGCGCCACGTTGTTATCGGCGTTTACAGGCTTACGATGAAGTGCAACAGCGATAACTTCCGTCAGTCCTCGATACAGGGCGTTATGAAGCGCATCAAGGCAAAGGGTGCAGAGGTCATCATCTACGAGCCGACTCTCAAGGACGGTGAGACATTCTTCGGCAGCCTTGTCGTGAACGATCTCGACGAATTCAAGAAGCGCAGCGACGCTGTTATCGCAAACCGCTATGACAGCTGCCTTGACGATATTTCGGACAAGGTCTACACACGCGATATTTTCAGAAGAGACTGATTTTTTAATACAGGCAGAGGCGGATATTGTCCGCCTCTTTTGCTATATATACGCAAAACGGGCGGCTTGATGCCGCCCTGCTGATTATTGACCGTTTGTTTGGGAGTTATGTTCTGTGGTTCCTGAATTCTTATCGAGAAACTCCGCTCCGAGGTCGTTAAGGAAGTCCGCAACGATGAAACGCGGACGGTGCTTGACCTCGGCGTATATCTTGCCGACATACTCGCCGATTATGCCGAGACAGAAGAGCTGGAGTCCTCCTATCAGCCATATCGAGCACAGCAGGCTCGACCAGCCGAGCTCCGCAAAGCCCGCAAACTTCGCCACAAACGCCCATATGAACGCGAAAACGCTCATCACCGACATTATAAAGCCGGTCGCTGTGATGAATTTCAGCGGTTTTGTGCTGAACGAGGTTATGCCGTTTACGGCGAACGAGATCATTTTCCGCAGCGGATACTTGCTCTCGCCGGCAAAACGCTCGCTCCTCTCGTAGAATACGGAGCAGCTCTGGAAACCGATGAGCGGTACCATTCCGCGCAGGAAGAGGTTGACTTCCTTGAAGCCGGAAAGTTCCTCGAGAACTCTGCGGCTCATAAGGCGGAAATCCGCGTGATTGTAGACCACGTCCGCTCCCATGAGCTTCATGAACTTGTAGAAGCTCTCAGCGGTGAATTTCTTGAAGAAGGTATCGGTCTTGCGGGCGCTTCTGACGCCGTAGACGACCTGATTGCCCTCGTAGTATTTCTTTACCATTTCGTCCACAGCGTTGATGTCGTCCTGGAGGTCGGCGTCCATGGTTATGGAGATGTCGCAGAGGTCCTTGACTGTCATAAGACCGGCAAGAACGGCGTTCTGATGACCGCTGTTGTGAGCGAGGTCTATGCCGGAGAAGAGCTCCGGAGAGGCAGCGTGCAGGTCTTTGATTATGTCCCACGTCGAGTCCTTGGAGCCGTCGTTTACGAAAACTATCCTGCTTTCCGGGGAGATGAGCTTCTGCTGCTCGAGCGAAAGGTATTTATCCCTCATACGGGCAGCGGTCTCGCTGAGGACCTCCTCCTCGTTATAGCAGGGGATCACCATATACAGAACTGCTGGTTTATCCGTTTTTTTCGCCCTCCTTTGCCGGTGCTGTGGGGATCAGTCTTCGCTGTTATCCTCACTGTCGTCCTGTTCGTTATTGGTATCGTCTGTGTGTGCGTCGCTGTCGATTATCTTCTGGTAGCTTGCTTCCTCAGCCTTTTCCTTTTCTTCCTTGATCGCCTTGCGGACGCCCGCTGAAGCTCTCTTGCGGCTCCTTGACATGAGTACGCAGCTGTATATTATCGCACCGAGTCCGCAGCCGACACATATCACGATGAAGGCCATTTTAAGGAGACTGCGGTCCTTGACGTTATATGTCAGGGAGTTGCTCTTTGCGTACTTTTTGCCCTCTGAACGTGAGAAAACGCTCATCTTGAAGCCGTCGAGCTTGGTGAATTCCTCGCTGTCTGACGAAACAAAGCCGAAAGCATGGTCGCCTATGGACTTTACGCTCTTGGGGACGGCTACCGTTCTGAGGTTCTTGCAGTTGTAGAAGGCGTTTTCGCCGATAGACTTCACGCCCTCGGGGATAATTACCTTGCTGAGCGCGAAATTGCCCATAAATGCGCCGTCGCCGATCTCGGTGAGAGTTACCGGCAGAGAGAGATTTTCGACTGATGTGTATGCAAAGGCGTTGCTGCCGAGCTTTTCGAGACCGTTTTCGAGGTCTATCGTTTTAAGGAGCGAGCAGTAGCCCATTTCGCCGGTGAACAGGCAGCTGAATGCGCCGTCTCCTATTTCATCGACGGTAGCCGGTACATGGAGCTCCTCGATGCCTGCGGCTGCCGAGAAGGCTCCGCCCCTGATCTTTTCAGTGCCCTCGGGAACGTAATATGCACCCTTGATAGTTGAAAGTGCGCAGTATATCTCCTTGCCGGACTTGTCCGTGAGGAGATCGTCCTTGAAGCTGAAAGCATCGCACTTGGAGGCGTCTATCTCGGTGAGTGAGAGCAGTTCGCCGAAAGCACAGTCGCCTATTTCGGTGAGAGTCGGCGGCAGAGTCAGCTTTGAAAGGCTCGTACACTCATAGAAAGCCAGCTCGTCGATCTTTGTGACGCTGTTTCCGAGGTCGAGCGACTCTAAATGGTCGCACTTTGAGAATGCATTCTTGGGTATCTCAGTAATGGAGTCCGGTATCGTGAGCTCGGTGATGCCGGAGCAGCCTGAAAACGCTCCTTCTCCGAGAGTTTTGAGCTTTTTGGGCAGAACGAGCTTGTTTATACTCGCGCAGCCGTAGAAAGCGTTATCGTCGATAGCTGTTACCGAATCCGGTATCTCAAGTTCGCTTATGCCTGTAAATCCGGCAAAGGCTTTTTCGCCTATCTCGATGATCGGTACGCCGTTTCTGATAGCCGGTATCTCTGTGATCATCGAGGCGATGCACTTGGTTATCTTATAGCCGCCGTTTACGGACTCATACTCAAAAGCACCGTCCTGAAGAGTCTTCTCTGCGGACTTGAGCTGGTCTGCGGATACGGCAAGCGGCGAGATAGCTGTGAATGCCATTAATGCGGCTCCGGCAGCTGCAAAGATCTTACTCAGCTTCATTCTTGTTTTCCTCGCTCTCCTTGGCTTTTTTCTCTGTGTACTTCTTTTTGCGCTCAGCCTGTTCGGCTGCTTTCTTTCTCTTTTTGCGGGTCTTGAGTATTATAGTGGTCACAAGACCTATGATAGCTGCTCCCAATGCACCGCATATAGCGATGATGAAGCCCAGACTGATGTTTTTGCTGCCGATGCGGACTGTTCCGGTAACGACCTTGATGTCGTTCTTCTTGGCGAAGTCATAAGCCTCAGAGCCCTTTGGTGCATAGAGCGTGAAGTCCTCTGCAAGATGCTCTCTGTCAGCGGTGTTGTCGGTGTCGAATTCCTCGTTATAGATGTAGCCAAAGGCAAATTCGCCGATGTTTCCGATGCCCTTGTGCGCACGGAGCTTCTTCAGCTCATGGCAGTTGTAGAATGCGAACGAGCCGATAGACTCAACGGAATCGGGGAGAACTACGTCCTCGATCAGCTTGGAGTCTGTAAAGGCGTATTTTGCGATCTCCTTTGTACCCTTGGGGACTTCATAGGTCTTGCCGTAGCGGTTTATCGGGTACTTGATGAGAGTTTTGCCGTCGCCGCTGAAAAGTATACCGTCCTTCGATGAAAAGCTGCCGTCGCCGTCGGTGACGTTTATCTCCTCAAGACCGTAGCAGTTGCTGAAAGGCACATGGCCGTTATCAATGGAGGTGCAGTTTCCGGAGAGGGTTATCGACGCAAGCAGGTCGCAGTTTGTGAATACGCCCTCTCCTATCTCGGTCGCACCGCCGAGATCAGCGGTAACGAGGGAGGTACAGCTGTCGAAGCAGTTGTTGCCGATAGTTTTCATGCTCTGCGGGAGAGTGATGCTTTTTAAATAGGTACAGTTGTAGAAGCTCATCTCTCTCAGCGACTCCATTCCGTCGGGGAGGATTATCTCCTCAGCGGTGCAGGAGCTGAATGCGGAGGGGTATGTGCCTCTGACCGGGAGACCGTCGAGCGTTTCGGGGACTGTGAGCTTGCTGTCGGAGGCTGTGCAGGTTATGATATAAGCACCGCCGTCCTTTTCTGTGAATTCGTAGTCGCCCTCGTCCTTTCGCTTGAGTGAAGCCATTTCTTTCTTCAGGGCGTACTGGTCGGGAGTCATAAAGTTGAATTTATTCTGATAGCCGGATTCTGTATCCATATCCGAAGCGTAGCTCTGAGCACCGCTGCCCTGACTTCCGACGATAGTAAAGCTGTCGTCAGCGACATATTCGCCGGTCTGGCTCAGTGAGTAGCCGAACGCACAGAAGTCGATAGATGAAGTGGAATCAGGTATCTCGACCTCTTTGAGCGCAGTGTTCAGGAAAGCGTTCTGACCGACGTGTACGAGGTGGGGCGGGAGAGTGACTTCTGCGAGAGAGGTACAGTCCCAGAAAGCACCGCCGTCGATAGATACGAGCGATTCGGGGAATTTTATCTCGGTAAGTGCGCTGCACTCTGCGAAAGCGAAGTTTCCTGTTGAGGAGAGCTTGGTGCTGCTGAGGTCAACTGACTTGAGGTTCTTTGAGGTGCTTACCGCATAGTCGCCGAGGACTTCGAGAGTTGACGGGAACTTTATCTCTTCGAGCTCGGTGTCGGCGATAGCAGATGTTCCGAGCGTATCCACGCCGTCGGGAATGGTATAGCTCTTGCCGGGCTTGGCGATAGGGTAGTGTACCAGCGTCTTCATATCCTTCGAGAAGAGGATACCGTCCTTGACAGTGAAGTCATTGGAGCTGCCTTCTATCTTTATCTCCTTGAGAGACTGACAGAAGATGAACGGATTTACAGACGAGATATAGTTTATCGAGCCCGGGATAGTTATGGTCTCGTATTTTTTATGGGGCTCCTTGCCGAAAGCGTTGGATCCGAGCTCGGTAACGGCTTTTCCTTCGATCTCAGCCGGTACAACGACGTCAGGACCTTCTGCCGTACACATCTCGATGCAGACGGTGTCCTTGGTCGTGATAGAATAGGAAAAGTCTCCTGCGGTCTTTATTTCCTTGTCCTCGGTAGCTTTTTCGCCGCCCCACTCGTCTCCGACAACGGGAGAGCCTGTGGTAGTGGTCTCGGAAGCATCTTCGGAGCTTGCTTCTGCCTCTGCTGTCGTTTCGGAAACTGCTGTGGACTCTGCTTCGTCAGCAAGAGCTCCTGCGGTCGGAGCTGCTGCTGCACAGGCGCCTATCAGCAGGGCGGAGACAAAAGCTGTCAGCTTTTTATATTCAAACATTGGTTTATCCCTCTCTTTTGACCTCGTGCTAAGGTCATTAAAATTAATAGCAAGTCCATTATATCACAAAACCACAGCCTTTGCAACGGATTTCACATACTTTTCGTTTATGCTTGCATTTGACGCGGCAATGTGGTAATATATGAGATGTTGGTAAATTATACAAAGTTAAGGGGGAAACAATGGTTTCGGACTTGATTTTCAGCCTTAATGCCACAGTTCCGGTATTTCTGATGATGGTATTCGGCTGGTTCGTGAGACGTCTCGGGCTGCTCGATGAACATTCCACGTCTCAGATAAACAAATTCGTGTTCAGGACTCTGCTGCCGCCGCTGCTTTTCATGGACCTTTCAACGGCGGACTTCCGCTCGGTCTGGGACGGCGGCTTCGTACTGTTCTGTATGTGCGCGACTCTGCTGAGCGTCGGCATAGCAGCGGCTTTTTCGATGCTGCACCGGGATAAGTGCGAGCGCGGCGAGATAATACAGGCTTCCTACCGCAGCAGCGCGGCTGTGCTCGGTATAGCCTTTGTGAACAATATCTACGGCAGCTCGACTGTTTCGGCGCTGATGATAGTGGGAACGGTCCCGCTGTACAATGTGATAGCGGTCGTGACTCTCGCACTTACCTCGCCGGACCGCGGAGAGCTCTCCGGTAAGAAGCTGTGGCTGAGTACGGCGAAGAGCATCGCTACAAATCCAATAATACTGGGAATTATAGCCGGCATACTATGGTCGTTCGGCGGCATACATCAGCCTGTGATAATGTCGAGGTCGATCGCTTACCTCGGACGTATGGCGACTCCGCTTTCGCTGATAGCTCTTGGCGCATCATTTAAGTTCAGCGAGTCAAAGGGCAGAAAGGCTCTGGTGTGCGGGATAGTTGCACAGAAGCTGCTGCTGTACTGCTGCATATTCCTGCCGGTCGCAGTGGGACTCGGGTTCCGTGATGAAAAACTGGTGGCGATACTGGTGATGCTCGGCAGTGCGACGACCGGAAGCTGCTTCGTAATGGCAAGGAATTTCGGTCACAAGGGCAGCATAACTGCCTTTGCGGTGATGCTTGCGACGCTTTGCAGCGCTTTTACGTTAACTATGTGGCTGTTTGTACTAAAAACATTGAATTATATATAGAGTTTTGAGCGACTGGCACAATATGTGCAGTCGCTTTTTCTCTTTTCTCAGGGAAAATATTGGAATTTATCCGTTAAATTGCACAATAGTGATAGGGGAAAACTCACTGAAAATGCAGAATATTAAGAAAATGTGAATTTTAACCACATCGTAACCGGTATGTAACCGATTTGTAATTAATTTCCACTTAAAAGATTGTATAATGTAGGTATAGCATAATTTCGCCCCGGACGGTAGAACCGTCCAAAAAATAAAAAGAAAGTAGTGTGAAAAAATGTACAAATCAAAGTTTTCCAGACTTAAGTCTGCTGCACTGAGCGGTATTCTCGCTGTAACAGCAGTAGCAGGCTCAATGTCAGCAGCTGTAAAGACTTCACCGTCAACAGCTGATGCTGCGGATTCGAGCAACTATGCACGACTCCTTCAGTATTCTCTCTATTTCTATGACGCTAATATGTGCGGCGACGTTTCAGGCTGCGGTCTCTCATGGAGAAGCAACTGCCATATGGACGACGAAGTTCCCGGCGGTTTCCACGATGCAGGTGACCACGCTATGTTCGGTCAGCCTCAGGGCTACACCGCTTCAACTCTCGGCTGGGCATATTATGAATTCCCTGATGCTTTCAGTGATACAGGTCAGGCAGATCACCTCAAGCTGATAACAGACAAGTTCTGTAAGTTCTTCCGTGATGCTACTGTCCTCAACGGCAATACAGTTTCAAAGGTCCTAATCGAAAAAGGTGAAGGTAACGTTGACCACGCTTACTGGGGACCTCCGGAGAAGCAGGGTTACAGAGGCAGAATGCTCTGGTCCACAGGCGGTGCTGCTAACGTAACAGCTGAATATGCAGCTGCTCTCGCAGTTAACTATGTAAACTTCAAGAACGCTGATGACCTCAAGTACGCTGAGGCTCTCTACGAGTTCTCCAAGAAGGACACCGGCTTCTATACAGCTCAGGGCGGCGGAGAGACTTTCTACGACGCTCACTGGACAGGTACATCTGATGAGCTCGCATGGGCTGCAGGCTGGCTCTATAAGGCTACCGGCAACAGCAAGTACCTCGATGACCTGAAGAAGGCTCCTACTGCTTATTCCGCTCATTCTTGGGAAAGCGTTCAGCTCGGTGCTTCAATGCTCAAGGGCGAGTTCACAAGCGACTGGAGCGGTACAGATTACCTCGGCAAGTTCACAGGCAACGGTTACTGCATCGCTGAGCCCGATGCTTGGCAGTGGGGCAGCGCAAGATATAACTGCTCTGCTCAGTTCACAACCCTCGTTGCTGCTAAGCACGGCAAGGGTACTGCTGACTGGGCAAAGGGACAGATGGAGTACATCTTAGGAAAGAAGGGCGTTGGCTCTGCTCCTGCAAGATGCTTCGTTGTTGGATTTGATTCAACATCTCCTGTAAACGTTCACCACAGAGCAGCTTCCGGCTATCAGAACTATGACGAAATGGGCGACAGCACTGTTGCTAAGTCAGGCAGCCCTGTTCTCGTAGGCGCACTCGCCGGCGGTCCTGCTGATACAAACGGTACATACAGTGATTCTATCAAGGATTATAAGTGCAACGAGGTAGCTCTCGACTATAATGCTGGTCTCGTTGGTGCGGCTGCGGGTCTCTACCACTTCTACAAGACCGGTGAGATCGACAAGAACATCACAGGTGTTACAAAGATCTACCAGACAACAACTCAGTCTCAGATCGTAACACAGGCTAATCCTACAACAACACAGCCCACAGTTACCGGCAGCACAGGCGACGGTTACGTTGAGTACAAGCCCAATCAGAAGGTAGTTTATAAGGAAGGCATGGAGATGATCGGCTGGGAATGGGCTGATATCGGTGTCGGCGCTAAGGATAAGGTCTCCAAGGTAGAGATCGACATCTCCACAAACAAGAGCAGCCTCGGCAAGTGGCAGGGTGCTTTCGGTACTTCTACAACAGTTGCTGCTGACAAATACTGGACAATGACAAAGGATATGCAGGAGACATTCTCCGGCAACAAGGGTACTATCACAAACTTCAAGCATAATCCAGACACAGTACCACGGCGAGCTCAAGTTCGGTGTATGGTGGATCGACTGCGGCGAGTTCACAATCGACGCTATCAGAGTTTATACAGACGGCTCTTCATCACAGACAACAACTCAGACAACAACTACAACTCAGAAGCCTACAACAAACATCATTTCACCCACAAAGCTCGGTGACGCTAACTGCGACGGTATCGTAAATATCGCTGACGCTGTACTCGTAATGCAGGTTGCTACAAACCCTGACAAGTACGACATAGGCAAGTCCTCCAAGAGCATCACTGCTATCGGTTGGGCAAACGGCGACGTAAATGAGTCCGGCTCATTAACAAACCAGGATGCACTTCTTATCCAGAAGTTCAAGCTCGGTCTCATCAAGTCTTTCTAATTCAGAACTGACGACGGACAGTCTCCTTCGGGAGGCTGTCCTTTTTTATAGCTATTGCCATAATCTGACCATATCTTGCGGAATTGGTTTTCCACTCATTGACAGTAGGGTTTTGCTGTGTTAAAATTATATTACAAAGATATTTTGGGAGGGTTCTTAATGAACAATAAAAAATTCAGAGCGTTTACTGCAAGCGCTCTCAGTGCGGCACTGCTCTGTACAGCGACTGCCAATCCGATAGCTGCGGTCCCTGCTGTAAATTCAGGGAACCTCACAACAGCATATGCTGCTGACTCACAGGTAGTTTTCTCGACCGATTTCGAGGACGGCGACGTTTCAAAATTCTCAAAGCGCGGCGACAGCGATACCTCTGTTATCGAGGCTATCGAGGACGCAAAGGCTCCGAGCGGAAGCAAGGTAATGTCCGTTACAGGACGCAAGGAGAGCTGGAACGGTCCTTCGCTCTCAGTTGACGGCGTTCTTGAGCCGGGCGTAAAGTACGATATCTCAGTCAAGGTAAAGGCTGCATGGTATAACACAGTCTGCATCTCGCTCCAGCATACTCCCGGCGGTTCTGACCAGCCTCAGTACACAAACCTCGTGAAGGGTACTTCACAGGGCGAATATGTTGAGCTGAATGCCAGCTTCGCATACGGTGCAGAGGAGAAGGACGTTTCCATATACATCGAGACATGGGGCGACGCAAACGACCTCTGTGTAGATGATTTCACTATCTCGCTCTCACCTAACAATATGGATCCCGATGCTCCCTCACTTAAGGACGTTTACGGCGATATGTTCAAGTTCGGTACTGCAACTACCGTTTCAGAGATAGCTCCTAAGTCCACTCAGGACCTTATCCGTAAGCACTTCAACAGCCTTACCGCCGGCAATGAGCTCAAGCCCGAGAACGTTCTCGACAGAGCTGCCTGCCTTGCACTCGCTGAGGACGGCAATGATACAGATCCGCAGGTATCGCTCGAAACTGCTAAGCCTATCCTTGAATTTGCCCGCAAGTATAAGATCCCGATGAGAGGTCACGTTCTTGTATGGCACCAGCAGACTCCTATGTGGTTCTTCAAGGAGAACTACGATCCCGAAGGCGATTGGGTATCAAAGGAAAAGATGCTCAAGCGTATGGAAAACTACATCAAGAACGTTTTCGCAGCCGTAAAGAAGGATTACTCCGACATCGACTTCTACGCATGGGACGTTGTTAACGAGTGCTTCAGCGACTACGGTGAGCCCAGAAAAGCAGGCTTCCCGGCTGACGACAACAACTATGAGTCCTCACCGTGGGTAAAGATATTCGGCGACAATTCATTCATCAAGCCTGCTTTTGAATTTGCCAAGAAGTACGCTCCCGAGGGCTGCAAGCTCTACTACAACGACTTCAACGAGTATATGCAGAAGAGCGACGCTATCGTAAAGCTCTGCAAGGATATAAACTCTGACGGTCATTTCATCGACGGCATCGGTATGCAGTCTCACCTCAACGTTACAAACAACGGCGAGCCTGATCCTTTCCCGAACGTTGCTATGTACAGACAGGCTCTTGAGAAGTTCAGCAAGACCGGTCTCGACATTCAGGTAACAGAGCTCGACGCTACTGTAAACGGCAAGAAATTTGACCTTCAGGCTAAGTATTACAGCGATATCATGGACGCTCTCGTTGATTATAAGGATTATATTTCCGCTGTTGTCGTTTGGGGAACCACCGATGACCTCAGCTGGAGAGCTGACCGCGATCCGCTCCTCTTCAACAAGGACTACTCCGTAAAGCCCTGCTTCGAGTCCATCGTTGACGGCATAGAGTACACTACCTCAGCTCCTCCCACAGAGCCGGAGACTGAGTCACAGACTGCGAGTGAGAGCAGCTCACACGCTACCGGCGCTCTCTTATGCGGCGATGCAAACTGTGACAGTTTCATAAATATCGCAGACGCTGTACTCGTTATGCAGGTTTCCACAAACCCTGACAAGTACGACGTGGGCAAGAGCTCTCTCAGTATCAAGAAACTCGGAAAACAGCAGGCTGACGTCAACAGTGACGGCAGCGTAAACAATAAGGACGCGCTTATTATCCAGAAGTATAAGCTCAGACTTATTACTGAGCTCCCCTACCGCGAGGACTAAATCAAAAACAAAGGACGTATCCAAGAGGGTACGTCCTTTTTGTGTATATTCCTGTTAGCTTTGTATGTTCTGTTATTGTCTGCCGAATACGACCTCGAGCAGCTTTAATATCGTGTCGCCGACGCTGTTTGAGTATACGACCTCGGCAGCAAGATCGGGTTTGTTGGTGATTATGTTGTCAACGCCGAGTATCATCATCTGTTCCATATCCTCGCGGCGGTCAACGGTCCAGACGAAAACGCGCTTGCCGTTCTGATGAGCGCTGTTGACGACGTTCTGATTGACGAAAATGTAGTTAAGGCTCACGGCGTCTATCGAGCGGAGCTGCGAATAGGAAGTCGATATAGCGACGTTTGCGATGAGTGCGGTCTTTATCTTAGGCTGGAGGCGCTTCACTATCTTCAGCAGCGGATAGGAGAACGAGGTCACATAGCAGGAGGTAGTCAAGCCGTATTTCTCGATGAGTTCAACGGTCTTTTCGGTCGCGCGGACGGAGTCGCCCACGTCCTTTATCTCGATGTTGAACATCTTATCCTTGCCGACGAGCTGTAAGACTTCCTCGAGAGTTGGTATCTTTGCATCGTCGAACTGACCTTTGTGCCCGAAGCGCTTGCCGGCTGAGAACTGCTGGAGCTCCTCGTAGGTGTAGTCGGTGAGTCTGCCTCTGCCGTCGGTGACGCGGTCTATCTTGTCGTCGTGGAATACGACGAGGACGTTGTCCTTAGTGAGCTGAACGTCGAGCTCTATGTAATCGGTGTAGCTGTCCATAGCCGCTTCAAAGGCGTAGAGCGTGTTTTCGGGAGCGACTGAGGAAAATCCGCGGTGAGCAGTCACCTGAGTCCTTGTGAATATGCCGGCGTTGAGTATGATATTGCCCTTGTAGAGCGCCCGGAAGTAACTGAAATTTATCATAGCCGAAGATACGAGCACGGTTATGATGAGGACAGCCTTGTGGGACTTTTCCATTTTCTTGCGGTTGCGGTCTGGGAGAGTGAACTGCTCGTCATCTCCGGCGTCTGCGAAGAAGCGTCCGGTTATCCAGCATATCATTGCGGGTGCGGCAAAGAAAGACGAAACTGCCGTGAATACCTTTACAGCGTAGGTGAATATCCTTAGGGCGCTGCGGAATGCCGAATCAGGCTTTGAGAAGCCCTTGATGAACATTACTGCGATAAGGCTGAGACCGAAGGTCACTAACAGTATCACGCCGGTTATAGCGAGTGCCCACAGCAGGAATGAGAGAGCCGTTTTTATCCTCTTGCGGCTGATCTTTTCGCAGCTCGCACGGACGCAGTCCGGGAAGGATTTATCCGTGAGTATGAGGTAATGAAGGCTGTATATGCGGTCGATGATGATGAAGGCAAAGAGGGCTTCGATGAGTACATATGCCCATATTGCGGCAAAACTGCTGATCCCGGCGAATACTGTTCTCAGCAGAGGGAGCAGCGGTGCGAGCAGGATACCGGACGAGATAGTGGATTCCGCCAGCATCATAATGACCGTGAACAGCGCGAAACGCAGTATGCCAGAGCCGCGGAACGCCTTTTTGAAGCTCTTGAAGCCGGTCAGGAGCATACCGCCGACGGTTATTTTTTCGTTTTTTGCGGCACAGCTGAAACAGGCGATGAGTCCCGACAGCTCCACGAACGTGAAAAATCCCGAAACGAAGAGCAATATCGTGATAACGAAGATAGTTGCCGGACTGTGCAGATAGACGAGAAGGTGTTCGTCGTCGAGGTAGGAGACTCCGGCGAGCTTCATCGTGAGCTTGAGCAGCAGCGTCATTATCGGAGCGCCTATCGCAAGGAGCATCAGCTTGAATATGGCTTCAAACAGCAGAAAATGGGGCAGAGCACGAACGAAGGTCCACATTGATCTGAAAAAGTTTTTCATAGAAATATCCCCGGAATACATTTTTAAGACAGCCGAATGTGCTGACTTATCACTCTACTAATTATACGACCTGCCGTTCATCTTGTCAATGCTTTTGTGCGGCGGCTATTGCAAAATCAGGCAGAATGTCGTATAATTAAATTGTATGAGGGAAACCCGTGCGCAATAATCATTAAGGAGAAAAGAATGAGATTTCTTGCGATAGACGGAAACAGCATTCTCAACCGCGCTTTCTACGGTATAAAGCTGCTTTCCAATAAGAAGGGCGAATTCACCAATGCGATATTCGGTTTTATGAATATTTATCTGCGGAATACCGCCGATATTTCGCCGGACGCGGTCGCAGTTGCGTTTGACCTGCGCTCACCGACCTTCCGCCATAAGGCTGCCGACTACTACAAGGCTAACCGCAAGGGTATGCCGCCGGAGCTCGCGCAGCAGCTCCCGAGAGTAAAGGAGCTCCTCGGACTTATGGGCGTTAAGGTCGTGGAATGTGAGGGCTATGAGGCTGACGATATCCTCGGAACCCTCGCGGCAGCCTGTTCTGCAAAGGGCGACGAGTGCTTCGTGCTCACCGGTGACCGCGACAGCCTCCAGCTCATTGACGATAACGTCACCGTACTCCTTGCGACCAACAAGGAGACTATCCGCTACACACCGGAGCGTTTCCGCGAGGACTACGGCTTCGAGCCAATAAAGCTCATCGACCTGAAAGCTCTTATGGGCGACAGCTCGGACAATATACCGGGCGTTGCCGGTATAGGTGAAAAGACGGCTTCCTCTCTTATCAAGGAGTTCGGCAGCCTTGAAGCACTCTACGCCGGCTATGAGGACTCCGGACTGACAAAGGGCGTTAAGGCGAAGCTGGCAGCCGGTGCGGAGTCCGCAAAGGAGAGCAAGTGGCTTGCAACTATCGTCCGCGATGCGCCTATCGACTCTGTTCCGGAGAATTACCGCCTTGCAGAGCCCGACAGTGCCGGTATAAGCACACTGCTGACCGAGCTGGAGATGTTCAAGCTGCTCGACAAGCTCGGAGTCAGTGCGACTGAGGGCAGCAACGCTTCCGTTCAGGCGGAGGCACCGGCGGAAATTCAGCCGATAGAGCCGGAAGAAGCTCCGCTCACAGAGGACGTTATTGACGGTCTGGAGAAGTGCGACTACCTGTTCAGGGACGGCATTCTCACGGTACGCAGCGGCAACAAGGTCTGCACATCGAACGATGAAGCCATGATACTGCGTTTTTTTGCCTCGGACTGCGAAAAGTCCACTGACGACGCAAAGGCACACTACCGTTTCGCAATGGCTCACGGCGGCGAGCTGAAAAATCTTCGCAGCGATGCAGCAATATGCGGTTATCTGCTCAATTCCTCGGCTTCTGACTACGCTGTGGACAAGCTCTGCGCGGAGTACGGCGTTCACTATTATTCGGAGAACGGTGGGCTTGCCGACCTGCTTTCGCTCGGAGGACTCGTTGAGAAGCTCCGCGGTGAGATAGAGTCCGAGGGCATGACAGAGCTTATGGAGAATATCGAGCTCCCGCTGACCGAGGTTCTGGCTTCTATGGAGGACTCCGGCATCTGCATCGACCGCAAGGGCGTTGAGGAGTTCGGCACATACCTCTCGGAGATGATAGAGGAAACACAGCAGATGATATTCGACGAGGCAGGTCATGAGTTCAACATAGCTTCGCCTAAACAGCTCGGAACGGTCCTCTTTGAAGAGCTTGGACTTCCGGCGAAGAAAAAGACCAAGAGCGGCTACTCCACCAACGCGGAGGTGCTCGAGGAGCTGAGAAACCACTCCCCGATAGTCGATAACGTGCTGAAATACCGCCAGTACACCAAGCTGAATTCGACCTACGTCGCAGGACTCCTCGACAAGATAGCTCCCGACGGCAGGATACACACATGGTTCAGGCAGACCGAGACTCGCACCGGACGTATATCCTCGACTGAGCCGAATATGCAGAATATCCCCGTCCGCACCGAGCTCGGATCGCGTATGAGGAAGTTTTTCACTGCGCCGGAGGGAAAGGTGCTCGTGGACGCCGATTACAGCCAGATCGAGCTGCGAGTTATGGCGCACCTCTGCGGCGATGAGAATATGGCGGCTGCCTTCACATCGGGCGAGGACTTCCACACCTCGACGGCGGCACAGGTCTTTGATATGCCGGTATTCATGGTGACTCCCGAGATGAGAAGTGCCGCAAAAGCCGTAAATTTCGGCATTATCTACGGCATCGGAGCTTTTTCGCTCTCCAAGGACATCGGAACTTCTGTCGCTCAGGCGAAGAAGTACATCGCCGACTACCTTGAGCGTTTCCCGAAGGTCAAGGAGTTCATGGACTCGACCGTTGACGGTGCAGAGCGTGACGGCTGCGTGACGACGATGTTCGGCAGAAAACGCCGTATACCGGAACTCGCTTCGTCAAACAAGATGCTTCAGGCTGCCGGCAGGAGGATAGCGATGAACACGCCCGTTCAGGGAACGGCTGCCGATCTTATCAAAATAGCGATGATAAACGTTTACAGGAGGCTCAAAGCCGAGAATATCGCTGCAAAGCTGATATTGCAGGTACACGATGAGCTCATTCTCGAGGCGGACGAGAGCTGTTCGGAACGCGCTTCGGAGATACTGAAAGAGGAAATGCAGGGCGTGTACGATATGAAGGTGCCGCTGTCCGTGGACGTTCACTGCGGACATTCGTGGTACGAAGCGAAGCAGTAAAATACAGGAGGAACTATGCCAAGATTTTTTGTTGACGATATAGACGAGGGGAACATCTGCCTGACCGGCAGCGATGCTCATCACATCGGCTTTTCCCTGAGAATGAAGGTCGGCGAGCCGGTGACGGTCTGCTGCCGCGGCGTGGACTACAACTGCACTATCCGCGGAATAACAGGCGAGAGCGTCACTCTTGACCTTGTCGAAAAGCACAGGTGCGCTGCCGAGCCGGATATAGAAGTAACGCTGTTTCAGGCTGTTCCGAAGCTCGACAAGCTCGAGTACATCATTCAGAAGAGCGTTGAGCTGGGCGTGACGAGGATAGTTCCGGTGCTGACGAGACGCTGTATATCTCGTCCGGACAGTAAGGATTTCACGAAAAAGCTGGTCCGTCTGAACAAGATAGCGGCGGAAGCCGCAAAGCAGTCCGGCAGGGGAATAATCCCGACAGTCGAGCCTATGGTGAGCTACAAGCAGGCTCTCGAAATGATGAAGGCTCTCGACCGCACCGTTATCCTTTACGAGGAGGAGGGCGGAGTTTCGTTCGGCGAAGCCGGTCTGAAAGGTGCCAAAACCGTCGGGCTCGTCATAGGCAGCGAGGGCGGCTTTGACAAAGAGGAAGCCCAGGCTGCTGTTGAAGCCGGAGCTGTTCAGGTCTGGCTCGGCAAACGCATACTTCGTTGTGAAACTGCACCAATAACTGCTATGTCAATTTTGATGTTTTTAACAAATAATATGTAGACAGTTGAAATTTTGAAAAGAGTATGTTATAATATATATGTAGTTTATCGTATGCCGATCGCAAGAGGCACGATAAAACAAAAATACTTGCGAAGAAAAGAGGAATTTGAAAATGAGCAAATTATTAGTTGCTGTATTAGCTGCCGGAGCTGCAGCTGCTGCAGGTTATGTTGCATCACATTATCTCAAGGGCAAGAATACAGATGACGATTACGATGACGACATCTATGATGACGCTTATGATTTCGGCGATGATGAGAACGTCGATTTTGAGATAGACGAAGACACAGCAAAGGAAGCTGCTGAGGGTATCGAAGAGGCAGCTGAGGACGGTAAGGAAGCAGCAGAGGACGCTGTTGAGGACGTCAAGGAAGCTGTTGAAGACGCAATCGACAAGGATTGATGGACATTACTGAGGGGGGGCGAAAGCCCCCTCTTTTCTTCAGCGTCACAAAAATGAGATGCTATTGAGTTACTGATTTGTGCATATATACAAAATACAGCTTTGGCTATTGACAGACAGCCTTGTTTTTGGTATAATTTAAAAGCTGTCCGTCGTGGACGCCAAATAGGCAGCTCCGAGGCGTAGCTCAGTTTGGTAGAGTGCTTGGTTTGGGACCAAGATGCCGCAGGTTCGAGTCCTGTCGCCTCGACCAATTTCATTTCCGAAAAGTTTTTTGAAAAACTTCAAAAAACCTCTTGACAAGAGCACGGAAATGTGATATAATATTTAAGTCAGTGAAGCTGGTGTAGCTCAGTTGGTAGAGCAGCTGATTTGTAATCAGCAGGTCGGGGGTTCGAGTCCGTCCACCAGCTCCAATTTAATATGGGAGAGTTCCCGAGTGGCCAAAGGGGGCAGACTGTAAATCTGTTGCTTTTCAGCTTCGGTGGTCCGAATCCACCCTCTCCCACCACCAACGCCTTTCAGCAATAGTTGAAGGGCGTTGTTTTTGTGCTGCAAACTATTGACAATCGGCGTATTATCGTGCTATAATGAAATGTGGCAGTTTTATAGAATGGAGGCAGTCTTGTGGTAAAAGCTACTGTGCGCTATACTGGCGAGCATTTCAAAGCGGTTGCTTCGCTCTCAAGAAAAAGTCGGTTTATTACCGGCGGCTATCTGGTACTGCTCCTTTCTGCTGTTACAGGCTGGTTCGTTTATAAATTCAAGAGCGTTCTGTACGGCTTTCTGAAAAATTCACAGGATATTGAGTTTAATATCCTCATTGCTGTTATATGGGGCGCGGCGCTGTTTATGCTGCTGCGTATTACGGTAGCTCTTGCTAAAAGCGTTTTCACAAATGCTGCCTACGATAAAATGGAACCCGCTAAACAGATAAGAAATTTCGAGATCACGCCCGAAAACCTGCTGCTCACAGTTGACGGCGAGATAGAACATACCGAGCGCAGGTTTATCCTGAGCGGTCTGCACAGTGCCGTTGAGCTCAGGGAATTCTTCATTTTATTCCTGTATGAGAAGAATTACTGCATTATCGGCAAGCAAGAGATCACGGAGGGCTCACCGGAAGAGCTGCGAAAGCTCCTCTATGACGCTCTCGGAAGT
The DNA here is from genome assembly GCA_900318825.1 of uncultured Ruminococcus sp. Lineage (GTDB taxonomy): Bacteria > Bacillota > Clostridia > Oscillospirales > Ruminococcaceae > Ruminococcus. Next base: position 74,905 of record ONMB01000011.1, on the reverse strand, counting down.
AAGTTCAACATCAAAAAGTGAGACCTGTACGGTCTGAAACAGGGATATTACGGCTTTGAGCCGCTGATATAGAAAGAAAAGGAAAAGAAAAGAAATCCATCGGAGGAAAGAAAGTATGGTAAGAGAAGATTTAAGAAACATTGCGATCATCGCTCACGTTGACCACGGTAAGACTACCCTCGTTGACGAAATGCTCAAGCAGGGCGGTGTGTTCCGTGAGAACCAGAACGTTGCCGAGAGAGTTATGGACTCCAACGACATCGAGCGCGAAAGAGGTATCACTATCCTCGCTAAAAACACTTCCGTTATGTACAACGGCACGAAGATAAACATCATCGACACCCCCGGACACGCTGATTTCGGCGGCGAGGTTGAGCGTGTTCTCGAAATGGTAGACGGCGTACTGCTCCTCGTTGATGCTGCTGAAGGTCCTATGCCCCAGACAAGATTTGTTCTCTCAAAGGCTCTCGAAATGGGACACAAGATCATCGTTGTCGTTAACAAGATAGACCGTCCCGATGCACGTCTTGACGAGATCGGCGATGAAGTGCTCGAGCTCCTCCTCGACCTCGATGCAAACGACGAACAGCTTGAGTCTCCGCTCCTCTTCTGCTCAGGAAGAAGCGGTACAGCTTCACTCAGCCAGTATGAGGCAGGTACTGACCTCAAGCCCCTTTTCGATACTATCATCAACTACATAGAGCCCCCCAAGGGCGAGGAAGAAGAGCCGCTCCAGATGCTCATCTCCTCTATCGACTACAACGAGTATGTCGGACGTATCGGTATCGGACGTATCGTTCGCGGAAATATCAAGGTAAACCAGCAGGTGACTGTCTGTGACTATACCGAGTCCAAGAAGAACTACAATGCAAAGATAGTTTCACTCCTCCAGATCGAGGGCCTCAACCGTGTTCCGGTACAGGAAGCTAAAATGGGCGATATCGTGTGGATCTCAGGTATCGAGAATATCACTATCGGTGACACTATCTGCGCTACCGATGCTCCCGAGCCGCTCCCGTTCGTAAAGATCAGCGAGCCTACCGTTGAGATGACCTTTGCCGTAAATGACAGCCCGTTTGCCGGCAGAGAGGGTAAGTACGTCACATCACGTCAGCTCCGCGAGAGACTCTTCCGCGAGCTTCTCAAGGACGTTTCACTCAGAGTTCAGGAGACAGAGAATACCGACGCTTTCAGAGTTGCCGGCAGAGGTGAGATGCACCTCTCTATCCTCATCGAGAATATGCGCCGCGAGGGCTATGAGCTCTCAGTATCCACACCGAGAGTTCTCTTCAAGAAGGACGAGGCAACAGGTCAGACTCTTGAGCCTATCGAGCGCCTTGTTATCGACGTTCCCGAGGACTGTGTAGGTTCCGTTATGGAGAAAATGGGCAGCCGTAAGGGCGAGCTCGTTTCAATGCACCCGCAGGGAAGCCGTATGCGTATCGAGTTCCTTGTACCTGCAAGAGGTCTCTTCGGCTACAAGAGCGAATTCCTCACAGATACCAAGGGCGAGGGCATCATGAGCCATGTCTTTGAGGACTACCAGCCTTATAAGGGCGATATCGAGCGCAGAAACACAGGCTCTCTCGTTTCCTTCGAGACCGGCGAGGCTGTTACATACGGTCTCTATAACGCTCAGGAGCGCGGACAGCTCTTCATCGGCTCAGGCGTTCCCGTATATGAGGGAATGATCGTAGGTTCCTCACCTAAGGCAGAGGACCTTGTAGTTAATGTGTGCAAGAAGAAGCACCTTACAAATACCCGTGCAAGCGGAAGCGACGATGCACTCAGACTCGTTCCTCCGAGAATTCTCAGCCTTGAGGACTGCCTTGAGTTCCTCGCAGATGACGAGCTCCTTGAGGTAACTCCCGAGTCTCTCCGTATCAGAAAGCGTATCCTCAGCAACACTCAGCGCGCTAAGATAAGAGGAAACGCTGCAAAGGCTTCTGTCTGATCCACAGCAAGAGGTGAATTATGAGATCTTTACGGTATACTGCTATTATTGCAGCAATGATGTGCCTTATATCAGCCGCTTCGTGCGGACATACCAACGGCAGCAGCTCTAAGGCGGACGATGCTCCTGCCGGAGAAACAACTGCTTCCGGAGAAGCTCAGACTGACGCTGCAGGCTCAGAAGCTGCTTCTCAGGAGAGCGATGAGGAAAAGGAAAACAGGATATACGAGTCGGTCAAGGACGCCCAGATATCTACCGACGCCCCTTTTCTCGGAACAGCCGGTGAAGTTGTTGCTCCCGATGAGGACGACGAAGAGGCGAAGCTCGGTAATTACTGCGTTTGTGACGACGGCGTAAAGCTCTACTACGACGAGTCCGTCTATCCGAAAGAGCTTGCACTCACGCTCAAGGAGTATTTCAAGTCTTTTGCAGCAGGCAGCTTTACCGATTATACCAAATGTGTCTATCCCTCATACATCACCGGTATGGACGCTTATCTCCAGAAGGAGTACAAATACGATATAAAGAGATCATTCTCGAAGCAGTGCGTTAACCTTCTGAAAATGGCTGAGGGCGACTACACTATCACCCGCGTAAAGATCGAGCCTCACGGCACAGCTAAGAAAGAGGAAATGGCTGCTATGCCAGAAGAACAGCAGCAAAATGTTACCGAGAATGATCCTGAGAAGAATATAGCCAATTTCTTCGCTAATTACGAGGACGCTCTCGGAAAAGACTACGCCGACAAGGTCCGCAAGGAGACGGATAAGCTCTACGATATGGACTTCTACATCATGGTAAAGGTCGGCGATGACAGTGAAAAGCTCATTCTTGGCAGTTATGAGATAATCTTTGCCGAAAAAGACGGCAGATTTTACACTTTTGGATAAGGAGTGACCACTATGAACAAGTATTTCAGAATGGCAGCCGCTGCCTTACTCGCAGCAGCTATGATAACATCGCCCGTATCATGCAGTAAGGACAGCAGTTCGGGTTCTTCATCGACATCAAAGATCAAGTCATCTGACATTCCCTACGGCGCCAGTATGACAAAGCATCAGGTCGAAGAGGGCGTTGCTATCCAGACCGAGGTCGATATAAACTGTGTAACACTTGAAGAGTCAAAGGCGCTGTCGTTTTATATAGCAGGCATCGGTCAGGGCAAGGGCGAGGTATTTGAAAAATGTACCGATAAGAGAATTCTCGATTATGTTATTGAGAATGCCGGCTGCAAGAGCGCTGATGAATACGCAAAGAAGCTCCACGAGCAGTACAAGACATATATGATAAAAGACGGCGAGACAGAGCCGGATTATGACTTTACATATGTTGTTGCCGAGAAAATGGACGGCGAGGACGCAAAGGACTTCTCAGCATTTGATGAGATCGTTGAAAAGCTGATTCCCGATGCCGAGATAAAGGACCGAAAGTGCCTTTACATCGACGCTATCGACATCGACAACGGTTCAAAGTCGCTCAATGTAAGAATGGGAGATTACCTCCCCGTGTACATCTTTACGATCAACGGAACCCCCTGCGTTCTGGTATAAAGCGAAAGGACGGCCGAGACTTGCCGTCCCATACGTCCTTTGGGCGATAAATAAACAAAAGGGCAGTCCATGCGGACTGCCCTTTCTATATTTGTTATATCTGAGCTGAATAGTTGGGAGCTTCCTTTGTGATATAGATATCGTGGGGGTGGCTCTCCTTGAGTCCGGCACCTGTGATGCGGATGAACTTAGCCTTGTCGTGAAGAGTGGGGATATCCTCACATCCGCAGTATCCCATACCTGAGCGGATACCGCCGACAAGCTGGAAGATAGTGTCGCAGAGAGGTCCCTTGAACGGAACTCTTCCCTCAACACCCTCGGGAACGAGCTTCTTTGCGCCTTCCTGGAAGTATCTGTCGGTAGAACCGTTAGCCATAGCACCGAGACTTCCCATACCTCTGTAAACCTTGAACTGACGTCCCTGATAGATCTCTGTCTCGCCGGGAGCTTCTGCACAGCCTGCGAGGAGCGAGCCGAGCATAACAACGTTTGCGCCGGCTGCAAGAGCCTTTACGATGTCGCCGGAATACTTGATACCGCCGTCAGCGATAACAGGGATACCGTACTTTGAAGCAACGCAGGCAACGTCATAAACTGCTGTGATCTGAGGAACACCGATACCTGCAACGACTCTTGTTGTACAGATGGAACCGGGACCGATACCTACCTTGAGGCAGTCAGCACCTGCTGCGATGAGAGCTTCAGCAGCCTCAGCAGTAGCGATATTTCCGGCAATAACGGGAGTATCGGGGAATGCTTCCTTGACCATTTTCAGGCACTTGATGATATTTGCGCTGTGGCCGTGAGCGGAGTCGAGAACGAGAACGTCTGCCTGAGCGTCGATGAGAGCCTTTGCTCTGTCGAGAACGTTGGCAGTAACGCCGATAGCAGCACCGCAGAGGAGTCTGCCCTTGCTGTCACGGGCGGAGTTGGGGTACTGAACGGACTTTTCGATATCCTTTATAGTGATGAGTCCCTTGAGGTAGCCGCCCTCGTCAACGATCGGGAGCTTTTCGATCTTGTGTGCGCGGAGGATCTCCTGAGCTTCGGAGAGAGTAGTTCCCACGGGAGCAGTGATGAGGTTGTCCTTGGTCATTACCTCTGAGATCTTTGCATTGAAGTCTGTGAGGAAACGCATATCACGGTTTGTGATGATACCGACGAGCTTGCCGTTTCCGTCAACGATCGGAACGCCTGAGATCTTGAATTTGCCCATGAGCTCGTCAGCGTCAGCAACGATATGGTCTTCTGTAAGAGAGAACGGGTTTACGATTACGCCGTTTTCAGAGCGCTTTACCTTGTCCACCTCGTCAGCCTGCTGCTCGATAGACATATTCTTGTGGATAATGCCGATACCGCCTTCACGGGCGATTGCGATAGCCATACGGGAATCCGTAACGGTATCCATAGCGGCAGTCATTATCGGAGTATTGAGCCTGATAGTCTTTGTGAGGTTAGTTCCGAGCTTTATCATATTGGGTGTGACATTGGACTCAGCCGGAATGAGCAGTACGTCGTCGAAGGTAAGACCTTCCTTCTGGAATTTGCTGTTATTGTCGGTCAGCATAATAGTTCCTCCTTACAAATCGAAAATTATTACCTTTAATCATACTATTTTATTGCAGAAATGTCAAGCCCCTGCGAGGGGGGCGGTATATAGAAATTTGCTGTTTAATCTATGTCTCTTTTTGGCGAAAAAGCAGTTTTTCGTGCTAATGCTTTACAGCGGTCGGCTTCAGTGCTCGACCTTGGAGCTTGCGATAGTGTAGGCTTTGAGTATGGAAGAAGCGTCAAAAGCGCTGAGCCTGCCGTCCTTGTCGTAGTCGGCGTTTTCCCTCTGGAGACGCGATAACGTCGGACGCTTGCCGCTTGACAGGATAGTGTATTCGCGGAGAGTTGCGGACGCATCGAAAGCAAGCACCATACCGTCGAGGTCTGCATCGCCGAGCATATGACCGTGGTCCTCCCTGAATGAGAAGCCCTTGTCTGCCGAGTAGAGCTGAGCGTAGGAACCGGCAGAGCCTGTTATACAGAAGCCGGAGATATTTTTGGCAGACGATGTCTTGATATCATAGTGTACCCCGACAGCGTCCGCGCCTATGGTCTTTACCGAGGGCGGTATGCGTATGCCGGAGACGTCCGGGCAGCTGTAATATGCTTCCTTGCCGATGAGCTCGACGGTCTCGGGGATATCAGCCCAAAGCAGAGATGAGCAGGAATAGAAGCAGCGTTCCGGGATAGCAGTGAGCGAGTCACCGAGGTCGGCTTCCACGAGGGAGGTGCAGCTCAGAAAGCACGAATTGCCGAGCTTTTTTACTCCGGCAGGGAGCTTCACATCAGTGAGATTAAGACAGCCTGAAAATGCAAAGCTGCCTATCTCCTCAACAGTGTCGGGAACTGTCACAGTCGTGATGTCACAGTTGCCGAGGAAGGCTCTGTCAGCTATGGCGGTTACCTTGCAGCCTGCTATCTCAGCAGGGAGAGTGACGTTGCCGGAAATATTCTCCGAACCGGTGATACGGGCGGTCTTTGCAGCGGAGTCGGTCACCTCATAGTGATATATCGGTCCGGGCGGAGACGTTTCAGACGGTGCGGTGGAGTCCTCTGCGGAAACGGTCAGCGGCATCACAGCGGCAGCCGTGGTCAGTGCAGTGAAAATGGAGACAAAGCGCTTCATATCACACCTCGCGGCGGCATATCTCGCCGTTTACCATAACGAGTACCGGTTCGCTCATAAGGTCGAGAGGGTTCTCGCCCTTGCGGTAGAGCTGGAGGTCGGCGTCCTTTTCGGGCTCAAGGGAGCCTGTCTGCTCGTCGATGCCGAGTATCTCAGCAGGTGCGATAGTGATAGCTCTGACAGCCTCGTCAAAGCTGAGTCCGCCCTTGACCGCAGCCTGTGCGGAGAGGGGGAGGTACTGTATCGGAATGACCGTATGGTCGGTGCATATAGCTATCTTGACGCCGTTTTCGTGCATAACGGCAGCGTTCTTGAGCTCAAGTCCGCGCATCTCTGGCTTGCAGCGGTCGCAGATGACAGGTCCGCAGATCACCGGAAGCTCTTCTTTGGCGATGATATCGGCGATCTTGTGTCCTTCGGTGCCGTGGATTATGACGGCGTCGAGAGAGAATTCCTTTGCAAGACGCATAGCCGTGCAGATATCGTCGGCACGGTGACAGTGGAAGAAAGCCTTCTGCTTACGGTCGAGGAGCTCCATAAGAGCTTCACACTTTATGTCGTATTCCGGCGGATCGTAGTTCTCGCTGTCGGAATAGTAACTGTCCATATCGTGAACGTAGCGGCGCGCCTTGTAGAGTCCCTCGCGGATAGTCGCAGCCACAGCCATACGGGTTATGGGCGCTTCGTCCTTGCCGTTGTAGACGTTTTTGGGGTTCTCGCCGAGAGCAAACTTTACGCCGCAGGTGCGTATGAGCATATCGTCGATACGTCTGCCGTTCGTCTTTATGGCACATATCTCTCCGCCGCAGGGATTAGCGCTTCCGGGACTGGAAGCCGCTGCGGTTATCCCGCGCATACGCGCTTCCTCGAAGCAGCGGTCGAATGGGTTTATGCCGTCTATCGCCCTCATCTGCGGTGTGAACGGATCAGTCGATTCGTTGCAGTCGTCGCCCTCGAAATCGAGGCTGTCCTCGATGATACCGAGATGGGTGTGAGCGTCGATGAAGCCGGGCAGGAGAATACCTCCGCCGGCGTTGATGCTGTCCTCGGGGATAAGATCGGGCGTACCCTCGCCTATCAGGGCGATCTTACCGTCCTCGACGGTCAGCCAGCCATGGGGGATAACGCCCTTTGCGGACATTGTGTGGATCTCAGTATTGTAAATAAGCATATTCGTCTCCGTTCAGATAATTCGTGTCTTTTCTGTTGGGTTATTTCTTTACGGCTTCTGCGATCATATCGGCAGTTTCCATGGGGTTGCCGGTGCAGAGGAGCTGTATCGTGGAATGTTTAAGATAGATCTCGCGGCGCTCGTTGTAGAGGGCTTCGAGCTCTTCCTTTGTAGATCTCATAACGATGGGACGGTTCTCGTCTCCGCTTATGCGTTCGTAGCATATGTCGAACGGCACATCGAGGAACACAACGGCACTTCCGGAATCAGCCGCCGCCTTTGCGGTCTCGGGATTTATCATTGCGCCGCCGCCGCAGGCTGCAACGATCTTCTTGCCGCAGAGAGACTTTACTATCTCCTTTTCGGTCTGGCGGAAGAAGGCTTCGCCCTTTTCCTCGAATATCTGCGGTATCTCCATATCTAGAGTGCGGACGATGAGGTCGTCGGTATCAGTGAAGCCGCAGCCGAGCTTTTTCGCAGCGAGCTTGCCGGCTGTTGACTTTCCGCAGCCCATAAAGCCGCATAAAAATACTGTCATATATTATCCTCCTTGCTGTTATTATGTACATCAAGTCTGCCGCTGTTCAAAGCCATTTTTACCAGCGGTACCCATTCGTCCTCTATCATTTTTTCGCCGGTGAGTTCAAAACCGTTCCGCTTGTAGAAGGCTATGCCGCGCGAGTTGTACTCAAGCGCCCACAGCCAGTCTGCACCGAGCTCGTTCACGGCGAAGTGCAGAAGCTCCGCACCAATGCCGCTGCTCTGGAAGTGCGGCTCGACGTAGAGCTTTTCGATCTCTTTGCCGCTGACACGGATAAATCCCTTTACCACGCCGCTGTCCTCATAGACGTAGGTGCAGTTCAGAGCCTCGGAACCCTCGGCGTAATCTTTAGCGACATCGAGAACGTTCAGCTCACCGAAATAAAAGGGATCATTTTTGAAGAACGGGTAGAAGTTCACGCGGTAATTGGTGACGATCATCTCGGCGATACGCGAGGCATCTGCCGGTACAGCAGGTCTTAGCATTACTTGTTCATACCGTCAACGGCTTTTTCAACTTCCTTGATGATGCCGTTTATGTCGGCTGCGGAGAAGCTGCCGCCGTACCATATCTCGTGAGCCTTTACAGCCTGATATACCAGCATTGCAGCACCGCCGACAGCGGTCTTGCCCATAGCGCGGGCTTTTTTCATAAGGAGAGTCTCGGTGGGGTTGTAGATAACGTCGAAAACGCTGCCGCTGTTCTTGATTATCTCGTCACTGACGGCGCAGGCGTCTATCTTGGGGTACATCCCCACAGGGGTAGCGTTTATGAGGAGGTCGAAGCTGCCGCTGAGCTGTGTTATCTCCACGATACGAACGGAAGCTCCGGAGCATTTCTGGAGTATCTCGGCCATAAGGAGCTGGGCGTTCTTTATATCCTGCGGGATAACGGCGAGAGTGATATTTCCGCCGTGCAGAGCCGTTTCAATGGCTATCATTCTGCCGACTCCGCCGCAGCCGAGTATAGCGACATTTCCGCCGAGGGGGAGCTGCTCCGCTGAACGGAGGAAGCCGTCACAGTCGGTATTGTAGCCGGTGAGGACACCGTTCTTGCAGTCGATGCAGTTTACGGAGTTGTAGCGCTGAGCGCTTTCTGCGAGCTTGTCCACGAGACCGATGACCGCCTGTTTGTGGGGGATAGTTACGTTCAGACCGCAGAGCGAGCTGATGAGTTCACGGCTGTTTGCGATTTCCTCAGGCGCAATGTCGATGAGCTCATACGAGCAGTCGGACTTTCCGCTGAGAGCAAAGAGCTTTTCGTGTATGAGCGGAGACATGGAGTGTCCGAGCGGGTGACCTATAAGTGCATATCTGTTCATTTCTGCTGCTCCTTTTCTTTATCAGAGTGCCTCAAGCGTTGAGCAGTCGCTCACGTTCTTGGCGGTAACGTCCGAGAGAGTCTTCTTCACGAGACCTGTGAGGACCTTTCCGGGACCGAATTCAACGAATGTATCAGCACCGTCAGCCTGCATAGCTGCGAGCTCCGAGGTGAAGCGGACAGGTGATACGATGTGCTTTGCGAGGAGCGAAGCCATATCTGAGAAATCAGTGAGCTCGCCGCCGGTCACGTTTGAGTAATACTTCACATCGGGTGCTGAGAACTTGATATTTTTTGCAGTCTCGTAGAATTTGTCTGCGGCAGACTGCATAAGTTTTGAATGGAAAGCACCTGCAACTTTCAGCGGAGCTACTCTTGCCTTGAGTCCTGCAAATATTTCACTTACCTCTGCAACGCCCTCAGGAGTTCCGGCGATCACGGTCTGGACGGGGGAGTTGAAGTTTACTGCGGCAACGTAATTCTTTGCCGAAGAGCATATCTCCTCGACCTTTTCGGGAGCTATTTTCATTATAGCAGCCATAGTTCCGACGCTCTGCTTTGTAGCCTCCTCCATAGCCTCGGCACGGGCTTTGATGAGGGTGAAGGCATCAGAAAGATTTACCATTCCGGAAGCGTACATAGCGGCATATTCGCCGAGTGAGTGTCCTGCAACGCCGCTGAATGTGAAGCCCTTTGAACGGGCAGCTTCAAGGCAGATGATGGAATTTGCCATGATAGCGGGCTGAGCGTTGATGGTGCGGGAGAGCTCCTCGATGGGAGCAGAGTGGCATATTTCCCTGAGATCCCTGCCGAGTATCTCTGAACCGGTGTCGTAGATCTTAGCGAGCTCTGGCATAGCCTCAACGAGGTCTGCACCCATTCCGCTGGACTGTGAACCCTGTCCGGAAAATAGTGAAATTGTCATAATGGATTACTTCCTTTCTGTTTGATATATACAAAATGTTAGTAAAAACCGCCAAAATACATGGAGTATTTTGTGAGAATAGACGATATTTTATTTTTGCCGAGTCAAAGTGGAAAAATATCATTGCAAAAAAAACGGAAATGATTTACAATATATTATAAGTGGATTTTTATGTCCTTTAATATCATACCATAAAAATCCGTTTTTTACAACTATATTTTATAATTATTTTTTTAAAGGAGCTCTTTAAATGGGTATAAATATCCTGGGTATGGGCAGCTATGTGCCTGAACAGAAACTCAAAAATGATGATTTTATCCGGTTTGTCGAGACTAACGATGAATGGATAAGAACACGCACAGGCATAGTTGAACGCCCTATGGCAGGTTGGGAGCCTACATGGTATATGGGCTGTCAGGCAGCAAAAAAGGCTATATCAGCCGCAGGCATTGATCCTGCCGATATAGGTCTTGTGATCTCATGCTGTGCGACCGCTGATTTTCATACCCCGAGTATGGCAAGCATTATCCAGAACGATGTCGGTGCTGCAAATGCCGGTGCGTTTGACCTGAATGCAGCCTGCACAGGATTTGTCTATGCCCTCGATACAGCAAGACGCTTTCTCGAGACTGACGATGAGATGAAGTATACCCTCATCGTTGCCAATGAGTCGCTTTCAAAGTTCCTCGATTTCACAGACCGCGGCTCGTGCATACTCTTCGGAGACGGCGCGGCTGCTGCAATAGTTGAGAAGAGCGACAAGCTGTTCTCGTCTGCTCTCCGCTCTGACGGAAGCGGCGCAGGGCTTCTCTGTGCAAGAGCACTCAATACGGCTGAAGAGATCAGGACCGAGGCTCCTGCTGATTTTAAGGACAGCTTCCCTGAGCTCAGGCTGCACAAGCTCTTCCAGAACGGCAAGGAGGTATACAAGTTCGCAACACAGGCTCTGCCTAAGTCGTTCGAGCTTGCCGCTGAAAAGAAAGGCATAACAAAGGACGATATCGACTGGTTCATACCTCATCAGGCTAATATAAGGATCATCGAGACCGCTGCCAAAAAGCTCGGCGTCTCAATGGACAGATTTATAGTGACACTCGATCATTACGGAAATACTTCAAGCGCATCTATACCGCTCGCACTCAACGAGGGCATCGAAAAGGGACTTATAAAGCGCGGTCAGAAGCTCGCACTCATCGGCTTTGGCGCAGGTCTCACCTACGGCGGTATCATACTGGAATACTAACGCTCTGCTGAATACAGCAATTATCTGAAAAAGGAGATAACTATGAAAACAAGGATCACAGAACTCTTAGGATGCAAATACCCCATTATACAGGGCGGTATGGCTTGGGTAGCCGAGCATACTCTTGCTTCGGCAGTCTCCAATGCCGGCGGCGTCGGACTCATCGCAGGCGGAAGCGCTCCGATAGACTACCTCCGCGAGCAGATCAGACTCTGCAAGGAAAAGACCGACAAGCCCTTCGGCGTTAACATCATGCTCATGAGCCCCAATGCCGAGGACCTCGCTCAGCTCGTTATCGACGAGAAGGTAGCTGTTGTAACAACAGGAGCAGGCAACCCCGGAAAGTTCATTCCCGCGTGGAAGGAAGCCGGCATCAAGGTCATTCCCGTTATCCCTTCAGTAGCTCTTGCAAGAAGAATGGAAAAGGCAGGAGCAGACGCTGTTGTTGCTGAGGGAACCGAGTCCGGCGGACATATCGGCGACAATACCACTATGTGCCTTGTGCCGCAGGTAGTTGACGCACTTGAGATACCCGTTATCGCCGCAGGCGGTATCGCAGACGGCAGAGGTATGGCGGCTTCATTCATGCTGGGCGCAGAGGGCGTTCAGATAGGAACGAGGTTCCTCGCTTCTGAGGAGTGTCAGATACACCCGACCTTCAAGGACCTTGTCATCAAGGCTAAGGATACAGACAATATAGTTACAGGCAGATATACAGGTCACCCGTGCCGCAGCATCAAGACCAAGTTCGCAAAGCAGCTTGCTAACGGCGAAAAGGACGGCACCCTCACTCCCGAGAAGTTCGAGGAGCTCACACTCGGAGCACTCAGAAGAGCAGTTGTTGACGGCAACGTTGACAGCGGTTCATTCCTCTGCGGAGCTATCTCAGGTATGGTGAACGAGATCAAGCCCTGTAAGGACATAATCGAGGAAATAATGGCAGGAGCTGAAAAGCTCCTCAGTAAATAAACTCATCGGAGGTATTCATTATGGCAACAGCAATCATCACAGGAGCGTCTCAGGGAATAGGCGCTTGTATCGCAAAAAGACTCGCAAAAGACGGCTTCGACGTAGTTATCAATCATTATCCCAGCGACTCTGACAAGGAAAAGGCTCTTGCAGTCGCAGAGGAGTGCCGCGCATTCGGTGTAAAGGCTGAGTGCTATGCGGCAGATGTTTCAAAATTCGACCAGTGCGAGGCCATGGTAAAGCAGGTAAAGGCTGACTTCGGCACTATCGACGCACTCGTAAACAATGCAGGCATCACCAAGGATAAGCTCCTTGCAAGAATGGGCGAGGACGATTATGACGCAGTTATCGCTGTTAACCAGAAGAGCGTCTACAATATGACCAAGTTCGTAACATCAGTTATGATGAAGCAGAGACATGGCAGGATAGTAAATGTATCCTCAGTTGCCGGACTCTACGGAAATCCCGGTCAGATGAACTATTCAGCTTCAAAGGCTGCTATTATCGGTATGACAAAGACTACCGCCAAGGAATTCGGTTCGCGCAATATCACCTGCAATGCAGTAGCGCCAGGTTTTATCCACACACCTATGACTGACGGTCTCTCTGATGAGCTCAAGCAGAAGATGCTCGCAGCCGTTTCGCTCAGACGCTACGGCGAGCCTGAGGAAATAGCTTCAGTAGTATCATTCCTCGTGTCAGATAACGCTTCTTACGTTACCGGACAGGTCATAGAGATCTCCGGCGGACTTGAGATGTAATAATTATATCCAGAAAAAATGTGGTATCTCATATATCTTTATATTTTACAAGCAGGAAAGGAAAAAATATGAGCAGAAGAGTTGTCATTACAGGCCTTGGTGCCGTAACACCGCTTGGTACAGGCGTTGATAAATTCTGGAAGGGAATAAAGGAAAACAGGATAGGTTTTTCGTATATTGATATGTTCGATACAGAGGCGACAGGCGTCAAGATCGCAGGCATTGTCCGTGATTTCGACGAGTCGGCGTACTTCGACGTTAAGGGCTGCTTCGACAAGAAGGAGTCAAAGCGCATGGATACATTCACAAAGTACGCACTTGTAGCCGCTCACGAGGCTCTCGTTGACGCAGGAACAGATTTCTCGGATCTCGATCCTTACAGAGCCGGCGTTATCGTCGGAAGTGGTATAGGCGGCATCGACCTTACACTTTCTGAGTATGAAAAGTTTCTCCAGAAGGGTTCTTCAAGAGTTTCAGTATTCTATATCCCTATGATGATAAGCAATATGGCTGCCGGAACTATTTCCATGAAAACAGGCTTCCGCGGAGCTAATTTTGATATATCCACCGCCTGCGCAACAGGTACGCACTCCATCGGCGAGGCTTTCAGAAAGATCAAGGACGGTTACCTTGACGCTGCTTTGGCAGGCGGTACCGAGAGCACGAGCATTGAGTTCACCTATGCAGGATTTGCCAATATGAAGGCTCTCACAAAGTCCGGAGACCTCAGCAGGGCTTCCGTCCCCTTTGACAAGGAGAGAAGCGGCTTCGTTCTCGGAGAGGGCAGCGGTGTCGTTGTTCTTGAGGAATACGAACACGCCAAGGCAAGAGGCGCAAAGATCTACGCTGAGATAGCCGGCTACGGTGCTACCTGCGACGGCTACCATATGACTTCACCTATGCCTACCGGTGAGGCTGCCGGAATGGGCATGACTCTCGCAATGCAGGAAGCAGGACTCACTCCTGCAGATATAGACTACATCAACGCTCACGGTACTTCAACAGGTCTCAACGACAAGTACGAGACCGCTGCCGTAAAGCTCGCATTCGGCGACTGTGCAAAGAGCGTAAAGATAAACTCCACAAAATCTATGATAGGACACCTTCTCGGTGCAGCAGGCGCAGTTGAGGCTATCGTCTGTGCCAAGTCCATACAGGAAGGCTTTATCCACAGGACCGTCGGTTATCAGGTGCCCGATGAGGATTGCGATCTCGACTACTGTGTGGACGGCAATATCGAGCAGGAAGTACGCGCTGCACTGTCCAATTCACTTGGCTTCGGCGGCCATAACGCTACGCTCTGCTTCAAAAAAGTAACAGATTAAGGAGAATGGCTGATATGGATAAGATCTATGACCAGTTTGACATTGAGACTATCGAAAAGCTCGCTGATATTGTCAATTCCAAGGAGCTTTCTGAGCTCACACTGACTGACGGCGACAAAACTATCACTCTCAAGGGCAAGAAGTGCATTCCGGCACCGCCTGTCCCGTTCATGGCACCCCCTGTTCAGGCAGCTGCACCTGCTGCTTCTGACGAGCTCGCTCCCTCTGAGGCTGCCGCAGCCGGAGAGATAAGCGGAAAGCTCGTTAAATCGCCTATCGTGGGAACTTTCTATGCTGCTCCCTCACCTGACAAGCCGCCTTTCGTAAGAGTCGGCGACGAGGTCAAGAAGGGTGACGTTATCATGATAATCGAATCTATGAAACTGATGAACGAGATACAGTCGGAGTACGATGGCATCGTTGACAAGATACTCGTTTCGGATGGTCAGGCAGTCGAATACGACCAGCCTGTAATGGTAATAAAATAAGAAGATAGTTTTTGCTGAAAATATCACTGCGGAGGTCAATATGGCTGATATACTGATGAATAAAGAACAGATCATGGAAATAATCCCTCACCGCGATCCCTTCCTTCTTATCGACGAGATCGTTGATATGGAGGTCGGCGTAAAGGTACACGCAAGAAAGTACATCAAGGAGGACGATTTCTGGTTCAAGGGACACTTTCCGGGCTATCCCGTTACTCCCGGCGTACTTATGGTAGAGATGCTCGCTCAGGCGGGGGCTGTATGTATGCTCTCAAAGCCTGAATTCAAGGGCAAGCTGGGACTCTTCGGCGGCATAGACAAGGCTAAGTTCCGCAGACAGGTAGTCCCCGGCGACGTTCTCGATCTTGAGGTCGAGATAATCCGTCAGCGCGGTCCTGTCGGCACAGGCAAGGCTCTTGCGTCAGTAGGCGGCGAAAAGGCTGTTTCCTGCGAGATAACCTTTGTTGTGACTGACGGCGAAAAATCAGAGTAATACTTCTTTTCAAGGAGAATACGATAAATGTTCAAGAAAATCCTTATCGCCAACAGAGGCGAGATAGCTGTGCGTATCATCAGAGCGTGCCGTGAGCTTGGAGTAAGGTGCGTTGCCGTGTATTCCACAGCAGACAAAAGGTCGCTCCACGCACAGATAGCCGACGAGGCTGTCTGCATAGGACCGCCCGTCACCAAGGACAGCTACCTCAATATGGACGCTGTTATACAGGCGGCTCTGAATACCGGCGCGGAAGCGATACACCCCGGCTTCGGATTCCTTTCAGAGAACGCAGAGTTTGCAAGAAAATGCGCGGAGAACGGTCTCGTGTTCATCGGACCTTCCCCGGAGGCTATCGAGATGCTCGGAAACAAGGCTGCTGCTAAGGAGACTATGGCAGAAGCCGGAGTTCCGGTAATACCCGGCTCAAAGGGCGCTGTACATTCGCTGGAGGAGGCAAAGGCTATCGCTGAAAAGGCAGGCTACCCGATCCTCGTAAAGGCTTCGGCAGGCGGCGGCGGAAGAGGCATCAGAAGAGTGGACCTTCCCTCAGAGCTTGAAGCACAGATGACTGCCGCTCAGCAGGAGGCTGAAAAGTTCTTCGGTGACAGCTCGGTATATATCGAGAAATTCCTCATAAATCCCCACCACGTTGAGATACAGATCATCGCTGACCAGCAGGGACACTATATCTACCTCGGCGAGCGCGACTGCTCTATGCAGCGCCGCAACCAGAAGATCATTGAGGAGTGCCCGAGCCCTATCGTTGACGCAGAGCTCAGAAAGAAAATGGGCGAGGCAGCCGTTACAGCCGCAAAGCAGTGCAATTACTGCAACGCCGGCACGATAGAGTTTCTCGTTGACGAGTCGCACGGCTTCTACTTCATGGAGATGAATACCCGTATACAGGTTGAGCACCCGATAACCGAGGAGGTGACCGGCTTTGATCTTGTAAAGGCTCAGATAGAGATCGCAGCTGGTCTCCCGCTGAAGGTAACTCAGGACGATATAAAGCTCCGCGGTCACGCTATCGAGTGCCGTATCAACGCTGAGAACCCCGAGCTCGACTTCAGACCGTCCCCCGGTACTATCACAGCACTCTATATGCCCGGCGGTCCCGGAATAAGAATAGACGGCGCAGTATATCAGGGCTACACGATCACGCCTTACTACGACTCTATGATAAGCAAGCTCATCGCTCACGGCTCTGACCGCGAGGACGCTATAAACAAGATGAAATGGGCTCTTGCTGAGTTTATCGTTGAAGGTGTTGACACCAATATCGAGTTCCAGCTCGAGATGATAACCCGCCCCGAATTCAGGAACGGTTCCTACGACATAGGCTTCCTGAACAGGTATATGGAAAAACGCAAGAAGAATTAAGGACAGGTTAAGCCGCATACAGCGGCGGAAGACAACATTGATAACAGGTAATGGTGAAAAAAAGTGTTTGAAGATTTCTTTGACGTTGTAAAAAAGCGTTTCAACGGCAGCGACGATGATTACAAGCCGCCGATGTTCAAATGCCCGAGATGCCAGGATACGAGCCCGCTCTCAAGATATGAGGAGCTGCACAGAGTATGCCCGAAGTGTAATTACCACGGAAGACTCTCTGCTCAGGAGCGTATCGCTATAACCGTGGATAAGGAGAGCTTCAGGGAGTTCGACAGCAGTATGAAGAGCCTCGATCCTCTCGATTTCCCGGAGTATAACGAGAAGCAGGAGGAACTCCGCGAGAGCACAGGTCTCAATGATGCGGTCGTTACCGGTACTGCAACTATCAAGGGCTCGCCGGTAGTTATCGGCGTTATGGATTCAAGATATATGATGGGAAGCATGGGAAGCGTTGTCGGCGAGAAGATCGCCAGAGCCTTCGAGTATGCTACTGAGAACGGTCTGCCGGTCGTAATGTTCACGGCTTCCGGCGGAGCGCGTATGCAGGAGGGCATAGTATCCCTTATGCAGATGGCTAAAACCTCCGGTGCGGTAAAGCTCCACAGCGATGCGGGCGGACTGTATATCGCAGTTATGACCGATCCCACCACAGGCGGAGTTACCGCCAGCTTTGCTTCGCTCGGTGATATAATCATCGCTGAACCCAAGGTGCTCATCGGCTTTGCCGGAAGAAGAGTCATCGAGGGAACTATCAAGCAGAGACTTCCCGAGGACTTCCAGCTTGCTGAGTTTATGCACGAAAAGGGCTTTGTTGATATGATCGTGGAACGCCGCAAGATGAGAAGCGTTCTCTCACATCTGCTCAAGCTCCATGGCTTTGACAGGAAGGAGGTCTGAGATATGGAAGAGAAAAAAACTGCGTGGGAACGCCTTCAGATCATCCATACCAAGGGCAGACCTACTATCAGGGACTATATCCCGCTTGTTTTTACTGATTTCTATGAGATGCACGGAGACAGGCTCTTCGGTGACGACAAGGCTATAATAGGCGGTATCGCACGTCTTGACAACCGTCCGGTGACCATAATCGCTGAGGTGAAGGGCAGGGACATCAACGAGAATAAGTCGTGCAACTTCGCTATGCCGCACCCCGAGGGCTACCGTAAGGCTCTCAGGCTCGCAAAACAGGCAGAGAAGTTCCACAGACCTGTGATATGCTTCATTGATACCCCCGGTGCCTTCTGCGGAGTTGCCGCTGAGGAGAGGGGACAGGGTGAGGCTATCGCCAAGAACATCGCTGAGTTTATGACTCTGCGTACTCCGATAATCTCTATCGTCCTCGGTGAGGGCGGAAGCGGCGGCGCACTTGCGCTCGGAGTCTGCGACGAGCTGGCTATGCTCGAAAATGCAGAATACTCCGTTCTGTCACCCAGAGGCTTTGCAAGTATTCTCTGGAAGGACGCCTCCCGTGAGGAAGAAGCAAGCGGAATTATGCGTATTACAGCCGAAGATATGGTACAGCTCGGAGTCGCAGAAGCGATAATCGAGGAGCCTCTCGGCGGAGCACATAACGATTTAGACAAAATTTCAGAGAATATTAAAGAATATTTGTCACAAAAAATTCCGGAAAAATGCAAAAAAGATATTGACGTTTTGCTAAAAGAACGTTATACTAAATTTAGAAAAATCGGTGCGTTCACAGAATGACTCCGTTTTCGCTAACATACAGACCAAAGGAGGAAATAATAATGGTATTAGAAAAGCTCAAGGATATTATTGCAGAACAGCTCGGAGTTGAAGCTGACGAGGTTACCGCTGAAGCTAATATTCAGGACGATCTCGGTGCAGATTCTCTGGACGTTGTTGATCTTATCACTACTATTGAGGATGAATTCGATCTTTCTATCCCTGATGAGGCTGTTGAGGAGATCAAGACAGTCGGCGATATCGTAAACTACATCGAGAAGAACGCTGACGCAGAAGACGCTGAATAATCATATCAGAACTTCCCCCGACATTATGTCGGGGGATTTTTTTGCACTATTGGCTTTGTGCGTGAAATATGATAGAATATAAAAGAGAAAAATTTTCCGGGACCGTGCAGCACTTTCGTTTTTAGTTCCGAATGTTATTTATGAAAGGTCGATCTTGATCATACAAAAAGGAGGGGTGAACATGACTGGAAATGAGCTGAGAGAGCTTCTCAGCACTTCGCCTTCTGAATGCCACAGAGCTCTTATGAAGGAGTACGGCAGATATGTCTATTCAATAGTCTTCAACAAGCTCCGGAGCTGCGGCACTCAGGAGGACATAGAAGAGTGTGTCTGTGACGTGTTCGCAGATGTATTCATAAAATTTGAGTATAACGAAAAGTATGTGAGTGATATCAAGGGTTATATCGGCACGATCGCCAAGCGTACTGCGATAGACCATTTCAGGAGGCTTTCGGCATTGAACAGCCGTATCGCATATGTTGATGAAGACGATCTCAGTCAGCTTGTTTCTGATTTCAGCGTTGACGAACGCGTTGACAGTTCAGAACTCCGCAGACTGCTCCTTCAGAAGATAAAAGAGCTCGGTGAGCCGGATTCGACCATACTTATACAGAAATTCTACTACAACAGAAAATCTTCAGAGATAGCCCAGAGCACTTCGATGACAGCATCGTCTGTACGTTCGAGATGCACGAGGGCTGTCGAAAAACTCAGACAAAAGCTGATCGAAGCGGATATACTTATGTAAAGGAGGAGCGGCTGTGAATAAGAAAAATTTATTTGATACGCTTGAAAACGCAGAGGATAATTTAATGGAGATGCTTACAGATAATTGTCCCGATATAAGCGATGAGCAGCTCGAAAAGCTGCTTTCTGAGAGCGAGAGGAGGTATACTATGAAAAAGAAAGAGATAGAAAAAGCCAAGGAAACCACAAATGCGGAATATAATGAGGAAAGCGTCAGCGGAGTTGACCGCGTCAAGAGACCTGTATGGGTAAGACCGCTTGCGATGGCAGCATCAGTAGTGCTGATAGCAGGAACAGTAGTTGGAAGCGTTGCACTTATGAAGAATGCCAAGCCCGATAAGAATACAAAATCCGAGGCAGCTGCAACGACACAGACTACCACGGCAGACGTTAAGAATATTGACAAGGATCAGATCATTGACCTTTGTAAGAATTCTGCGAGCCGATTTGACAGGGCTCTTGTATCATACAGCAGAGAAATTGTAAGCAAGCAGACCGGCGATCGTTTCATCGAAGAAGGTACGCTTCAGTATGACACAAGGAACAAAACTGTCAGGGAAGAATACAAAACCAGCAGCCAGATGTCTGATGGAAAATCAAATAATACACATCAGCTTATCGGGTATTATTATAACAACAGGCATATATCTGCATTCCCGGATGCTAAGGTCTATGATATAGCAGATACATCGGAAAATCCGAGGTTTTTCTACCGGTATGAAACAGTATCATTCTTAGGCGGAGATATTCTGAGCGAAGATCTTGAAAGGGAAAAGGATCAATGGTCGATCGCCGGTACAGATGAGGTCTGCGGCAGAGAATGTGCAGTCCTCCTCACTGAAAACGAATTCAACAGGGATTATGAATATATAGATCTAGAGACCGGAGTCGTCCTGAAGTCTTCATTTGAAGAACTGGGAAATACATCTGGCGATGATCATATATTTGAGGTAAAGGATATAAAGTATAACAACGAAGCCGGCGAATTTGTTACTCCTTCTGAGTTCAAAAAGTTCATAGAGGACGGCGGTTATACACTGAGAAATAAATACGAAGCGGACGGAATGGCTTCAATTGAGACTGATAAGCAGCTCGACCTCAGCTTCCTCGATATGCCGCAGGAACAGCAGACATCAACCGCTGAGGCAACAACTGCTCCCGCAGTGACCGCTGATGAAACAGCAACAGAGTCTGAAACTACCGCAACGCCCGAACAGACGGCTTATACCAAACCGGTTTTTGTAACCCCTGAGCCTGAGAATATGTCGTTTGATCCTGAGCTGGGCAGGCTCGCTCTTGAAATGTGCAGGAAGGAAGAGACCGAGTATGATCCGACTGTATGCGAGGGAGGGGTTCAGACAGATAATGACGATCATATTATGTTCAGCGTTGATCCGGCAGTGAAATACTACGGATATGATCCGACTGTCAATGAATATTTACATGATGGACCTAACAACAAGGTATATTACGTCCGCGTAAACGACAGCCGTTTCAGCGATTTTGAGGGCTTCAAGAAGTATGCAAGAGAGATGTATTCAACAAGCAGCTATGAGTATAAGAGACTGCTTGAATCATATGCGACCGGCTTTGACGAGCTTGAAGAGGGCGATATGATAGCTGAAAAGGATAGGCGCTTGTATATCGGATACAGAGGAAAGCTGTATAAACTCTTTTCTATTGCGGGAAAAGGCTATCTCGGACGCAGATATGACGAGGAATATCCTGTTATCATAGCAGACAAGACCGCAGACTCTTTCAGAGCGATTATCCCGTTTGACCGCGAATATACTCAGGACGGAAATAATTCAGTAGCTGAGGATAAGGTGGATTTCGTGGAAGTTAAATTCATACTCGATACCGAGATCAGTAATTGGACCCAAGAAACTAATTGCTGGCGCATAGAAAGCGATACCGAATACCATAACGGCTATCACGGAGAAAATAATGACGAATTTTACCCGACATACAAAGAGCTTGCTGACAGGATAAGAGCTAACTGAACAGATAAAGCCCCGGTACGATACCGGGGCTTTTGCCTGCTTTCACAAAAACATACCAGCAGGACAATAAAAATTGCACTTGCAATTGATGATTTAAAGTGGTATAATATAAGGTATAGGATTTTTTGTGCGGCTTTACGCACGACCGAAAGGATCAGTATGAAGAAAATTACTATTGTCACCGGCCACTACGGCAGCGGAAAGACTACCTTTTCCGTAAACCTTGCCGTTAAAGCCGCTGAGGAAGGAAAATCTGCCGCTATCGTCGACCTCGATATCGTAAACCCGTATTTCAGGACCGCCGATATGCACAAGCTCTTCGAGGAGAAGGGCATCAAGCTCATCGCACCGGATTTCGCCGGAAGCAACCTCGATATACCTTCCATACAGTTCGACGTTGAACAGCTTGCCGTGAGCGAGGACTGCCTCATCATTGATGTGGGCGGAGACGACGCAGGTGCAGTCGCACTCGGAAGATATGCCGACGCACTCGAGGCTTTCAGCGGCGATATAGATATGCTCTATGTGATAAATCAGCGCCGCTACCTTACACATACACCCGACGAAGTTATCGGGCTGATGTATGAGATAGAGGCTGCCGCGCGTATGAAGCACACCGCTATCGTGAACAATACCAACCTCGGCAGAGAAACTACCGCCGCTGTTGTGGAGGAGTCCTTCGCGTTTGCAGAGGAGACCTCGCAAAGGACAGGTCTGCCTATAAAATATACCGTCTACCCCGAATACTGCGCAGAGCTCGCAGACAGACCGGACGTCTTCCCGGTAAAGACCTACGTCAGAACTCCGTGGGACGTTGACTGATATGCAAATGTGGAATTAGGAATGCGGAATGCGGAATTGTTCATGCGATATGTCCGCTGTAAGGACACAAATAATTCCGGATTCCGAATTCCAAATTCCTAATTTATATAATACTCTTTTGAAAGGAGCTAAAGTGTATGACAAAGATGACAGTTATTACAGAGCGCTGCAAGGGCTGCGGTCTGTGTACAGCTGTATGTCCCAAGAAGATAGTCGTTCTCCAGAAGGAGAAGCGTAACAAAAAGGGATATTTCTACGCTGAATGTACCGATCAGGACGCCTGCATCAGCTGCGCAATGTGCGCTACGATGTGTCCTGACTGCGCTATCAAGATCGAAAAATAAACTTATATTTGTTTTGAAAGGAGCTGTTTAGCTTTGGAAAGAAATCTTATGAAGGGCAACGAGGCTCTCGCAGAGGCTGCTATCCGTGCAGGCTGTAAGTGCTTCTTCGGTTACCCGATCACTCCCCAGACAGAGCTTGCCGCTTATATGGCAAAGCGTATGCATAAGGCAGGCGGCGTATTCCTTCAGGCTGAGTCTGAAGTAGCTGCTATCAATATGGTCCTCGGCGCTGCTTCAACAGGTGTCCGTGCAATGACATCGTCATCTTCACCCGGAATCTCTCTCAAGAGCGAAGGTGTTTCATACATCGCAGGTTCTGACCTTCCTGCCGTTATCATCAACGTTGAAAGAGGCGGCCCCGGTCTCGGCGGTATCCAGCCCTCACAGGCTGACTACTGGCAGGCTACTAAGGCTCTCGGTCACGGTGACTTCCAGCTTCTCGTATACGCTCCCGCTTCCGTTCAGGAAATGGTAGACTACGTTGTAAAGGCTTTCGACCGCGCTGACAAGTACCGTATGCCGGCTATGATCCTCGCTGACGGTCTTCTCGGTCAGATGATGGAGCCTGTATCCTTCCCCGAGATCAATCCCGACGCTTATGACAAGAGCGGCTGGGCTACAAACGGCCATAAGAACGCTCGTGAGCACCACATCGTAAACTCCCTCTACCTCCAGCCCGATGCTCTTGAAAAGTCGATCGTTGACCGTTTCAAGAAGTACGAGATCATCAAGGAGACGGAGACAGAGGCTGAGTCCTACCTCACAGACGACTGCGATATCCTTCTCTGCGCATTCGGTGCAACTGCAAGAGTTGTAAAGTCCGCTGTAAACTCTGCAAGAGAGCAGGGCATCAAGGCTGGTCTCTTCCGTCCCAAGACACTCTGGCCTTTCCCTGTAAAGGAGATCAACGAGGCTGCTAAGACTGCCAAGTGCCTCCTCAGCGTTGAAATGTCAATGGGACAGATGGTTGACGACATCAAGCTCGCTATCAACTGCTCCAAGCCCGTTCACTTCTACGGAAGAACAGGCGGCGTTATCCCCACACCTGATGAGGTGCTGGCGGAGATCAAGAAACTCGGAGGTGCTAAGTAATGGCTGTTGTATTTGAAAGACCTAAGTCACTCGTTGACATTCCTACTCATTACTGCCCCGGCTGCACCCACGGTATAGTTCACAGGATACTCTGCGAAGTTATCGACGAAATGGGCATCGAGGGCGATACTATCGGCGTATGTCCCGTAGGCTGTTCTGTTATGGCTTACGACTACTTCAGCTGCGATATGATCGAGGCTGCTCACGGACGTGCTCCGGCTGTTGCTACCGGCGTTAAGCGTACAAACCCCGATAAGTATGTATTTACATACCAGGGCGACGGCGACCTCGCTGCTATCGGTACAGCAGAGACTGTTCACGCTGCTACAAGAGGCGAGAACATCGTCGTTATCTTTATCAACAACACTATCTACGGTATGACAGGCGGACAGATGGCTCCTACTACTATCCCCGGTCAGGTAACACAGACCACTCCCTTCGGACGTGATCCTCAGCTTGCAGGTTTCCCTGTAAGAGTATGCGAGATGCTCTCCACACTCACAGGTACTGCTATGGCTCAGCGTGTTGCAGTAGACAGCGTTCCCCATATCCGTGAAGCTAAGAAGGCTATCAGAAAGGCTTTCGAGAACCAGAAGGCTGGCAGAGGCTTCTCTATCGTAGAGGTGCTCTCAACTTGTCCTACAAACTGGGGACTCGCTCCTCTCGATGCTATCAAGAGACTTCAGGACGAAATGATCCCTTACTATCCTCTCGGCGTTTACAAGGACGTTACAGAGGGCGTATTCGAGAATGTTCAGGGAGGTAATGAATAATGGCTACTACTGAGATACTTCTCGCAGGATTTGGCGGACAGGGAATACTCTTCGCCGGAAAGATCCTTGCTTACTGCGGTCTTATGGATAACAAGGAGCTCTCATGGCTCCCGTCATACGGTCCTGAGATGAGAGGCGGTACCTGTAACTGTTCAGTTTGTATTTCCGATGAGCCTATCGGTTCACCCCTCGTTCTCACTCCCGACCTCCTCATCGCTATGAACCAGCCTTCATTCGACAAGTTCGTGAAGTCTGTACGTCCCGGCGGAAAGGTTTTCTTCGACAGCACTCTCATCGAGGCTAACACCGACAGAACTGATATCCAGCTCTTCGGTATCCCCTCACAGCAGCTCGCTGACGATAACGCTCTCAAGGGCGGTTCAAACATTATCCTCCTCGGCAAGCTCCTCAAGGAGACAGGCATCTGCTCACTCGAGACTATGCAGAAGGCTATCGAGAAGGTTGTTCCCCCGAAGAAGGCAGCTCTTATCCCCAATAACTTCAAGGCTATCGAGATCGGTATGAATTCATAAGTACCTCTTGACATAATTCGTTTAGTATAGTTCTGAACGAAAGATATTATGCAAACTAATATCACGCAAAAACCCCCGGAAGATACGATCTTCCGGGGGTTCTATTTATTCAACGACCTTGAAATTTTCCTTTGCAACGTAAATGCCGTGAGCGTACTCGTTCAGCGGTCTTACGATGCCGACGATGTGTATCTTGGTATCGTCTTTCGGGAAGTCCTTTTCATCAAGTCCGACAACCTGTATAGTTGTGCCGATAGACTGCGAATTATCCGCATTCGGCATCTGTATGCTGGCACTCATATTATTTTTGAATATGCCGTCTATCTCTACTACAACGCCCTCAAGCTGATAGTTCTGGATACTTTTTGAAGTTTCCATCATCTTATCGTAGTCTCCGTAGGTGACTTTGATGTCGGGAGCTGAGAAGTCTACGCCGGTGAAGTCATTTACGTCCTCGGGAGTGGGATAGTGTGTGTAGCCGTTTTCGTCCTTGGTAACAGCTCCGGAAGTGTTCTCCGCTGCTGTTGTATCCTCGTTTTCTGCACTTGCTGCGGCAGAAGTCTCTGCGGCTGTTGTCTTAGGAGCAGAAGATGATGAAGATGAATTGCTTCCACAGCCGGTAAGGCAGCTTACGAGCGCGAACGAAAGAGCTGCTGCGATGTATTTTTTCATATATACTCTCCTTTGATATTCAGAAATAGCCATAAAGAGACCGGAAGTCTCCTTATGGCTATAACATTTACAGTAGTTATACGCAGTTTTCAGATATCAGCCGAGAACTACCTCAACTTCGTGAACGCCGCCCTCGCAAACAGGAACTATGCAGCCCTCGATAGCCTTGCCGTCGAGAGTGAGTGACTTAACACCCTTGTTAACGTGGTTGGGGTTCTTGATAGTGATGTTGTATGTTGCACCGCGGAACTTACGAACAGCAGTGAAGCCGTCCCATGCAGCCGGGATAGAAGGATCAACTCTGAGACCGTCGAAGTCAGGCTGAACACCGAGGATATACTGGGAAATAGCGACCATGTTCCAAGCAGCAGTACCTGTGAGCCATGAGTTCTTGCCCTGACCGAAGTTCTTAGCATCCTTACCGCCGATCATCTGACCGTATACATAAGGCTCTGTCTTGTGGATATCAGAGGTCTCCTCAGTGAAAGCAGGAGCGATCTTGCTGTAATACTCGAATGCCTTGTCGCCGCGGCCTGCGTAAGCCTCAGCACAGATGATCCAAGCGTTGTTGTGTGTGAAGATACCTGCGTTTTCCTTGTATCCGCCGGGATATGTGGAGATCTCACCGTACTGGATATAGTACTTTGTGAATGCAGGGTTGTTGAGAACAAGACCGAACTCGCAGTTGAGGTACTTGTCGATGGAGTTGAGAGTCTTGATGTCAGCGCCCTGATCCTTACCGATCTCGGACATAACTGCAAAGCCCTGGGGTTCGATGAAGATCTTGCCTTCCTCGCACTCCTTTGAGCCCATCTTCTCGCCGTTTGCGTCGTAAGCTCTGATGAACCAGTCGCCGTCGAAAGCAGACTCCATAACGTTCTTCTTCATCTTGTCGATCTCAGCCTGAGCCTTAGCAGCCTCGTCGTTCTTGCCGAGGTGCTTGAGGATACCAACATAAGCAGGACCTGTGTAGGTGAAGAGAGTTGCAACGAATGCAGACTCAGCTATCTTGGAGTAGCCGCCCTCTGCTGCAAACTTGGGGTTTGTGTAAGTCTGGAAGGACTCACCGGGTGTGTCAGAGAAGCATGAGAGGTTGATACAGTCGTTCCAGTCAGCTCTCATAGCGAGCGGGAGACCGTGAGGTCCGAGGTTGTTAACGATGTGGTAGAAGGAGACATCGAGGTGCTCGAGCATATTGTGCTTGCCGTTGGGATCGTTGTCGAACGGAACGTCAGCATCGAGAATGCTCCAGTCGCCGGTCTCCTTGATGTAAGCAGCAACGGAGAGGATCATCCAGAGCGGATCGTCTGAGAAGTCACCGCCGATATCGGCGTTACCCTTCTTTGTGAGAGGCTGGTACTGGTGGTAGCAGCCGCCGTCTGAAAGCTGAGTAGAAGCGATGTCGATGAGTCTCTCTCTTGCGCGCTCGGGGATCTGGTGAACGAAACCGAGGATATCCTGGTTGGAGTCACGGAAGCCCATACCTCTACCGATACCGCTCTCGAAGTATGAAGCGGAACGTGAGAGGTTGAATGTTACCATACACTGATACTGGTTCCAGATATTTACCATTCTGTCGACCTTATCATCGGGAGTATGAACATTGAAGATAGAAAGGAGGCTGTTCCATGTGTTGCGGAGCTCCTCGAGACCTGCTGCGACCTTTTCGGGAGTGTTGTACTTCTCGATCATTGCATAAGCCTTCTCCTTGTTGAGCACCCATGTCTCTCTTGTGAGGAGGTTAGCGGGCTTTTCAGCAGCGAACTGTTACCTTCTTGTAGTGAGAAGCAACGGGTGACCAGCCGTCAGCAAAAGAGTTTGAAGGCTTGTCCTTCATAACAGTTTCAGGGTTGTTCCAGCCGTTGTAGATGCTTCCGAGGAAGGAATCGCGGTCTGTATCATAGCCGTCGATAGTATCATTTACTGTATAGAAAGCGTAGTGGTTACGTCTGTCTCTGTACTCTGTAACGTGATAGATAGTAGAGTCTTCGATCTCAACACGGCCGGTTGAGAAGTTTCTCTGGAAGTTTGTGCAGTCGTCCTGAGCGTCCCAGAGGCACCATTCAGCTATGGAGAAGATAGAGAAATTCTTTGTCTCCTTGCTCTCGTTTGTGAGAACTACCTGCTGAACTTCACCGTCGTAATTCTGGGGAACGAAGAAAGTTACCTCTGCCTTGAGGTCGTTCTTCTTACCTGTGATGACGGTATAGCCCATACCGTGGCGGCACTCGTAGGAGTCGAGCTCGGTCTTGACAGGTGACCAGCCGGGGTTCCATACTGTACCGTTGTCGTTGATGTAGAAATAACGTCCGCCCATATCTATCGGAACGTTGTTATAGCGGTAACGAGTGATACGGCGGAGACGAGCGTCCTTATAGAAGCAGTAACCGCCTGCTGTATTTGAGATGAGTGAGAAGAAACCCTGGTTACCGAGGTAGTTTATCCACGGATAGGGAGTCTTGGGTGAGTTGATGACGTATTCTTTTTTAGCGTCGTCAAAATAACCGAACTTCATAGAAATTTCTCCTTTAAATAACGTTTAAAGCGGATAGGTATACCGCATTTGTCTTATTATACCATATTCTGAATAATATTACAATAGGTATTGAAGAATTTAGGGTGTATTATTTTTGGTATATTTTTTGTGCATTTTCTCCAACATATCATCTGAACAGCGTGTGTTTGTGAACAAATTATGTCCGTATTGAGAGGTCAGTCATCGAAGGAGAAGAGTTCCTCAACGGTCACACCGAATACGGCGGCGATGTCCATAGCGAGCTTGAGCGAAGGGTTATAGAGTCCCTTTTCAAGGCGGATAATGGTCTCGCGGCGGACTCCGACGCGATCGGCGAGTTCACCCTGTTTCATATCGAGCTTAGCGCGGTATTCCTTGAGTTTTGTTTTCAGCTCGGGCATTATTCATCACCTGCTTCGTCTTCTTCACTGCCGTCGATAGCGAGAAAGAGCCCGTTCTGCAAAGCGTAGTATACGCTGACGATGAGCATTATCCAGCCGAAGAGTGTATCCGGACTTATTGTCAGGAATATGGTCTTATTGAACACATATATGATTATTGCCGAGCATATCAGCAGACTGAATATTATTTTTGCAGTCAGCATATTTGCTTTGAGAGTGTTCATATTTGAAAGCTCATCGCTATTTTCTATATTGAGCTTTATGCTGAATGCGAACATAGAAATGATTATCATACATATGAGCAGTCTGATTATATTGATAGCAACGATACCGGCACCGAAGTTCTGCAGCATAAGCAGTATCTCGCTGCAAAGAAAAACCGCTGCCCATGCACAGAACCTGAATTTATATGCGTTACGGAGCGATACCTTGTTTTTCAAGATTTCTTTTATGTTTATCTGTTTTTTCATAATTGCGTCCTTTCTTTAGTTGGGTTATTCTTCCTCTTCGTTCCAATCTTTAGGTGTTCTGTCGAGCCAGAGGAATATCACGTCCTTTGCGACCTCATAGACAGCCCCGAGGAAAACTGCAAGATTTAAAATGGTGTTGCCGTTGACGGTTATACCGCTTTTGTTTGTTTTAATTTCGTAAATCAATACACAGAGCCCAATAATTCCAACAGAGAGTGATTCAAAGTATACAGATTTAACTGATGCCTTGAGCATAAGCTCCTTTGAGAGTTCGTCCTCCGGCTGATTTTTGTACTTTGCGGTGAATATCATAAATCCAAGAACTGCTATGATAATGCCCGGGAATATTATATCAGCAGCCTTGTCGGAGAGCCTATCTAGAGGGATTATTCCGAAGTCGAAGAGTGCTACGCCAACTACCAGCATCATACCGAATACAAGGTTGATGATTGCCTGATGTTTTAATGTTAAGATTTTCTGAGTGTTGTTTTTCATAGTTGCTTCCTCCTTTGCGTGTGATAGATTTATCACTTGATGTGACAATTATATCACCCGGCGCACAGGAAGTCAATAGCAAAGTGATAAATTTATCACTTTTGTAGACTTGCACAAAAACAGATGTCATAAAATAGAAAAAGCGCACCGAAGTGCGCTTTTCTCACATATTTTCGATCCGTTCGTGCTGACTTACACGGTTGTTCGTAGCTGCCGAGTTGTTATCCTCAGCGGTATTGGTGAACAGTCCCAGACCATACCATACTATCGCGCCAATGGCAACGATAATGGCACCCTTGATAATTATGTCCTTCAAGTGCATATTATCGCCTCCTATATCATCTGAGACTATAATAGCACTGTTCAGGGGATAAGTCAACACATATTTAACAATATTACAAAATCGTAATATTACTTCGAGAAAAATCTCTCGTGAGCCTCAAATGTCTCACCGGGCTTTACCTCGCGGTAGCCTGTAACGTCAGCCGGCAGACTCAGGTTCGGAGCGTCTATCATGGCGGTCATCGGCTCGGGACAGAAGTAGTGGTTGAAGCCGCGGTCGTTCCAGATTATCCAGAACTTGTACTCCTCGGAGACCTCGTAGCAGAGCTTTTTGCCGCTTGCGATATCCTCAGCGATGATGCCGTGGAACTTCTCATGGTCGAGGTCAGCGTACTCGCCGAAGTACATATCATTGTCGCAGACCTGAAGCACGGGGCACTTGTTGCCGGTCTTGTATTCGAGGTCCCACATAGTGAGGGACTTGAGGTTCTCGGTGGGCAGACAGCGCTCGTTGAGCTCGCACTTCTTTCCTATCGGGACGGTAAGTCGGATATCACTCTCCTTGGCTCCGTCAACGAAAGGTGCGTTGATAGTTGTGTGTGAAGCGAGAGACATCGGGAGCACCTTAGTGCCGGAAGTGTTCGTGAACTTTATGTCCTGCTCGAGACCGTTCTCGGAGAGCGTGAAGGTGTACTCAGCGATGAAAGGTACAGGCAGATACTGGAAGAACTCGTCGTTCTCATCGTAAACGTAGCGGGTCTTGAGCCAAGCGCAGTTGTTGTCAGCGTTGTGCTCTATCACCTCGAAGGTCCTTCTGTGGAGGAAGCCGTGAATGTGGTTGTTGTAGGGAGCTTTTTCGTTCACGGGGAGGTGATATACAGCGTCGGAGGTCTTGAGAACGCCGTCAGCAAAACGGTTGGGCAGGTAGAGCGTGGGGAGTCCCCATACCTCAGCGGACTGCCTTATCTCGTCGGCAGTATTGTCGTCCTTGTAGCGGAAGAACTCCATGCCGATGAGGTTGTTGCGGAGACGGATAACATTTGAGCCTATCTCGTAAGCGATGAGAGCTTCGTAGCCGCCGGAGTTTAGCTTGACGCAGGTAGTGCCGTTCCAGTTGATGAGCTGAGTGGTGTTTTTCATATGTACCAGTCCTTTCGTTTAAAGCATATTGCTGAGTTTATATAGTTCTATTTAAGGAACACCTTTACTTGCAAGGCGTTTCCTCTCGAAAAACAGTCTCACAGACTGTTTTTCGATTTACCCTTTGCGAAGCGCTTTGGACGCATTGCAGGGCTCTGCCCTGCACCCGCCAGAGACGCCGTCTCTGGACTCTGCCAAAGGGATAAGATCCCTTTGAGATCTCATTTTTGGCTTTGGCTATGTACAGGTGAGAGATCCGCGTTCAGTCCATTCTGTTCTCCATATCGGTATATTCGCGCATGGGGGAGATCGCCTTGTAAGCCGGACGTATTATCTTGTTGGAGTTTATGAGCTCCTCTATGCGGTGAGCTGACCAGCCTGCGATACGCGAGGTAGCAAACAGGGGCGTGAACAGCTCGTCCGGTATGCCGAGCATACGGTAAACAAAGCCGCTGTAAAAGTCCACATTCGCGCAGACTCCCTTGTAGATGCGGCGTTCCTCGGCGATGACCTCGGGGGCGAGCTTCTCGACCAGCGAATAAAGCCTGAATTCGTCGCTCTTGCCCTTTTCAGCGGAGAGCTTTTCCACAAACCTCTTGAAAACCTTTGCCCGCGGATCGGACTGCGAGTAGACAGCGTGTCCCATGCCGTAGATGAGACCGGAGCCGTCGAAGGCTTTCTTGTGCAGGAGATTTCGGAGATAGCTCTTGACCTCCTCCTCGTCGGTCCAGTCGCCGACGTTTTCCTTCATATCGTCGAACATCATAGCGACCTTGATATTCGCACCGCCGTGCTTAGGACCTTTGAGTGAGCCGAGAGCTGCTGCGATAGCCGAGTAAGTATCCGTTCCCGACGACGACACAACGTGTACCGTAAAGGTAGAGTTGTTACCGCCGCCGTGTTCTGCGTGCAGCACCAGAGCAAGATCGAGGATACGCGCCTCGAGCTCTGTGTAATTCTTGTTCGGTCGGAGCATATACAGCAGATTTTCCGCTATGGAGAGCTCCGGCTGAGGATCGTGTATAAAGAGACTTCCGCCGAAAGAAGTATACTTGTATGCCTGATAGCCGTAGACGGCAAGCACAGGGAAGAGGGTTATCAGACCGATGCACTGCCGCAGAACATTGGGAACGGATATGTCGTTGGCGTTATCGTCGTATGAGTAAAGTGCAAGAACGCACTTTGCGAGAGTATTCATCATATTGTCGCTTGGCGCTTTCATAATGACATCTCTTGTGAAGGAAGCCGGTAGCGTCCTGAAATCCGCGAGTATCCTGCTGAAATTGCTTAGCTCGTGCTCTGAGGGCATATAGCCGAAGAGCAGAAGATATATAGTTTCCTCGAATCCGAAGCGCTTTTCCTTGATAAATCCG
Organism: uncultured Ruminococcus sp.; assembly: GCA_900318825.1. Classification (GTDB taxonomy): domain Bacteria; phylum Bacillota; class Clostridia; order Oscillospirales; family Ruminococcaceae; genus Ruminococcus. The sequence continues at coordinate 42,437 of ONMB01000011.1, read as the reverse complement.
CTCACTATATCCTCCACGTCGATACCGCGGTAGTAGAGTTTACCGTCGCCGTGGTTGGGCATACCGTCGCCTGTTTCGAGGACCTTTATGGTGCTGATGTTAGTAAGTCCGGCGACGACTCCGTTTCCGTTTATATCGCGCAGTCCGCGTTTTACGTCGTATTGTGTGTAGAGAGCTGGATCGATCTTATAGCCCTCGACCGATCTTTCGGCGAGGCGGGCTATTTCGGGAGTAACTTCGGAAAATCCGTACTTCATAACATCATCATCTCTTTCCTTTATTGTTTTACGCTGATCTATAAAATATGTTTGCAGCACACACATATATTATAATTCATTTCACCAAACTTGTCAAGTGAAATGAGATAAATAAAATACATATTCCCCAAAAAGCTGAGCCGTTGTGACACGTTTTGTAAATTGCTATTGCAAAAAAACAGCTTATGTGTTATAATTATAATGTGTATACACAGCCGCTTGAAGAACGGCTGGTGACTTCCGGACGCCTGATGAAGCGTCCGCATACCTACAATAAGTTACCGGCGGTGATGATGCCGCTGTGTCAGGATAAAGGAGTTGATGATCTTGGACGTTGCTGAATACAAATGCCCTAATTGTAACGCCGATCTGAAATTTGATCCGACTACCCAGAAGCTGAGCTGTGAATACTGCCTCAGCAGCTTTACTGTGGAAGAGATCAAGCAGATCTGCGCTGCCGCTGAAAACAGTATCCCTGATGCTGAGGCGGTAGGACAGCAGCAGGAATTCGCAGACCACAACAAGCTGTACCACTGCAACAGCTGCGGTGCGGACATTATGTGCGACGACCAGCAGACCGCGCTGTTCTGCTATTATTGCCACAATCCCGTTATACTTTCCGGAAAGCTCTCCGGCTCATACAGACCGAATAAGGTCATCGGCTTCAAGCTGACCAAGGATAAGGCTACTGATATTTTCAAAAACTGGGTTAAAAAGCGTATGTTCGTCCCCTCAGACTTCAAGAGCCAGCAGCAGCTTGAAAAAATGACCGGACTCTATGTGCCGTTCTGGATAGCTGATTGCAAGGTGGACGCTGATTACAGCGCTATCGGCAAGAAGATAAAGACTTGGACCTCCGGAAATTACCGTTATACTCAGACAGATGAGTTCCGCATCGTGCGAAAGGGTATCATAAGCGTTGACGGTATACCTGCCGACGGTGAGAGCAAGATCGACGACCTCCTTATGGAGTCTATCGAGCCCTTTGACTACTCCGAGCTGAAGGACTTCTCAATGTCCTATCTGAGCGGTTTCTACGCTGACAAGTACGACGTTGACAAGGCAGAGGTGTTCCCGCGTATCCGTATACGCGCCCAGCAGGCGGGCAAGAACACTGTCAAGGAGAGCATACAAGGCTATAATACTGTCGTACCTGGGGTGGAGAGCTACAACATACACGGTACTGACTGGCAGTATATGATGCTGCCGGTGTGGTTCATGACATACAAGTACAAGGGCGATATGTATGAGTTCGCAATAAACGGACAGACCGGTAAATTAGCCGGAACTCCGCCGCTTGACAGGCGCAAGCTGAGGCTGTTCTGCGCATCTGTTGGTGCGGCGTTGTCTGCTGTAATGATACTCTGTACAGGTCTGATAGGGGGTATCTTAAAGTGAACAAGAAGGACAATCCTGTAATTACTGTACTAAAATGCATCGCAATAGTGGTGTTCTTGCTGGTGCTGAGCTGTGTTCTGGCAACTCTCCCGGCTTTCAGGGGCAAGAACCTGCGCGTTCCCTACGATAAAAGCAAAGCTGTCGCAGAAGTCATCGACGACAGAGAGCTCTTCACCAATAAGCAGATAAAGGAGCTCAACTCCGCTCTTCTCGACTGCTCACACGAGCTCGAGATGAACGTCATCGTTTTTGTCAGCGGCAGTGCGATCTCTGATGACGATACAGCAGATTTTGCTATACGCCAATATGACAGTGAAGTTGGAAAGGAAAACGTTGACGGCGTTGTGCTCTATCTCGATTTTTCAGGCAAGAGACCTGCATATGATACTATTTCCGGTATAGGAAAAGCAGGTATAATCTTCGACAAGAAAGAGCGCGAGGCAATACTCGATGAGGTAGGTGCATACCTTCCGTCCTCGGACGTTGAACCTGATCCGGCAATGGTAAAAGGTGCGATAGAGCAATTCTGTCTGATACTTGAAACACATAATGATAATTATAAAACTGAAAAGCTGCATTATGAGAAAGATGAGTATATGAAACTCTACTTTTTCGATACCGGAGACGATTTCTATGTTACCAAGCAGATGGCTCCAGGAGCTCTTTTCGTAAGATTTATAATTTCATTCGGACTGGGCTGTATAGTTGCGTTTATAATCTATTTTGTGACCAAGCACAGATATAAATTCAAGAACAAGACCAATCCGAGCGTCTATGTTTCGTCGGATAAGACGTTCTTCTCGCAGCGTACAGATACATTTATCCGTACCTATACCACAAAGCACAGGATAGATTCGGGCAGCAGCGGCGGCGGTCACAGAAGCGGCGGCGGTCACAGAAGCGGCGGCTGCAGCAGCGGACGCCACAGATGATAACTTGGAGGATAATATGAAAAGGAAAATAGCATTTATAATGGCAGTCGTTATGTGCAGCAGCGTGTTCACAGCCTGCGGCAAGGACGACGAGAGCTCTTCATCAGGCAAGAAGAAGGAAAAGGCTTCGGTCACTGAAACTGTTGACGAGGACGATACCGACGAAGAAGAGGAAGAGACTGAGTCAAAGACCAAAAAACATAAGAGCACTGAGGCTGAGACTGAAGCTGAGGAGGACGATGACGCGGAAGAGGACACCGAGGAGACTTCCGGCAAGAAGATAAAGGTCCCCGGCAAGGAAGACGATGATGAGGAGGACACAGAGGAAGCTACTGAAAAAAAGGCTGAGGCTGTTGCAAACTTCAAGCGCGGCAAGACTAAGAACGGTGTCTATACAAGTGAGTATTCCGGGCTGAAATTCAAGGTGCCTGACGGCTGGAACTGCGCTACTGAGGAGGAGATACTCAGTATGATGAACCTCGCTATGGATATTACCGGCAACGAGGAGACATTCAACAGCGAGCTCGTTGAACAGGCAAGTATCTACGATTTCTACGCAAAGGGCGAGGGCGGCAGAAATGTTATGATAGCCTATGAGAACCTCGATGTCAGCACAGCACTTGAGGGCGCTTCCGAGATAATCGACGAGGAAATGTACATCGAGAATATGAAGTCCAATCTCAGCAAGGTCGTTGGCGTGACTTACAGCGACATCAGCGACAGCGAAAAGGTCGAGCTTGCAGGTCAGGAATTCTACAAATACACCCAGACTGCCACATATGACTCAATGGGCGGCTATTCCGTCAAGCAGACATACTACATCAAAAAGTACGGCGAGCTCATGATGTTCATAGTTTTCACCTCAAGCACTGAGTGTGAGGATATGTCCGAATACGCTGAAAACTTCTCAGCACTCTGATAGTACGGAAAGAAGGATAGTTTTTAAAATTTATGAAAAGAGCAGTTATATTGATGTTCTGCGCTCTGAGCACACTGGCTCTCGTTTCCTGCCACGACGCTGACGGGAGATCTGACAGCAGTCAGGCGACAACCGGTAAGAAGAGCGGATTTGTTATCGAGGAAGTGACAAACTGACAGTATGAGATCATATTTTACCAAGGGAATGTACGACGGTATCCCTATCGGTCTGGGGTATCTCTCGGTATCCTTTGGCTTTGGCATAAAGGCGGTCCAGTCGGGAATATCCGTACTGGGAGCCGCAGTCATTTCCGCAACTAACCTTACCTCTGCCGGTCAGGCAGCCGGAGTGGACATAATCGCTGCCGGTGGTACCCTTATCGAGATGATACTCGTTCAGCTCGTGATAAACCTCCGCTATTCGCTTATGGCACTCTCACTCTCGCAGAAGCTCGACCGCAGCTTCACTCCTCTGCACCGTTTTGCAGCGGCATACGGCATAACTGACGAGATATTCGCAGTATGCTCTGCACAGAAGGAGCGGCTGCACCCGACGTATATGTACGGAATGATAAGCGTGGCGTTTGCCGGCTGGGTGAGCGGAACAGCTCTCGGCGCGGCGGCAGGACAGCTTCTTCCGGCAGCATTGAGCAGCGCAATGGGCATAGTCCTCTACGGAATGTTCCTTGCGATAATAGTTCCGCCCGCAAGAAAGCAGCTGAGCGTTCTGGTGGTCGTACTTATAGCTGCGGCGGCAAGCATTCTCTTCCGATTTGTGCTCACAGCCGTTTCGGACGGATTTGCGATAATCATAAGCGCGGTAGCGGCAGCAGCTGTGGGAGCACTCCTGTTCCCCGTCAAGGAAGAGGAGGCTGAAACTAAATGAAGCTGACAGTATATATAATCGTTATGGCGGGCGTGACCTACCTCATAAGAATGGTTCCGTTCGCGTTTTTCAGGAAGAAGATAAAGTCGCAGTTTTTCCGGAGCTTCCTCTATTATATACCGTATGCAGTGCTGAGCGCGATGACCATACCGGCGATATTTTACAGCACCGGCAGCTATGTTACTGCGGCAGTCGGAACAGCTGCGGCGATCGTGCTTGCTTACTTCGGACTCCCGTTGATAGCAGTCGCCCTTGCAGCAGCTGCGGCGGCATTTATCACCGGATTTTTTATATAACAGCATTACGGGAACGCCCTTCGGCGTTCCCTCATTTTGTTCCCGAGTCATATAAAGCCGGATACCGTCATATCATTTCCCGAGGAGTGATATTATGTCGGAACATCTTGTGGCTTTGGCTGGAAACCCGAATGTCGGTAAATCTACCGTCTTCAACGCGCTCACCGGTTTAAGACAGCATACCGGTAACTGGGCAGGCAAGACCGTCGGAGGTGCGGAGGGACGCTTTTCTCACGGCGGTCTTGATATTGTTCTTGAGGACATTCCGGGAACTTATTCGCTCGGTATGGGCTCGGGTGAGGAGAATTCCGCCGGCGATTTCCTGTGCTTCGGAGGCGCTGAGGCGGCGGTCGTGGTCTGTGACGCTTCCTGCCTTGAACGTAACCTCGGTCTTGCGCTAAGAGTCATAGAGGCTGTCCCGAAAACAATGGTCTGCGTAAACCTTATGGACGAGGCGGAGTCGCGCGGCATTGCGGTCGATCTCGGAAAGCTCGGCGAGCTGCTCGGAGTCCCGGTCGTGGGAATGGCTGCCCGGAGCGGCAGGGGACTCGATGATATGAAGAACGAGCTCTGTGCTCTTATCCGTGCGGAGGACTGTGAATGCAAAGCCGCTGCGGAGCTTCCGGAGATACTGGAAGCAGCTGTCGCAGAGCTCGCCGGACTTCTTCCGGAAACACCTGTTTCTGCGCGGACTGCCGCTCTGAAGCTGCTCTCGGGGGACGTTGGCTTTGCCGAAAAAGCCGGTCTCAGTGAGCTGCCGGAGGTCGATGCGGTCAGGGAACGGCTGCTCGCAGAGGGGTTCGGGGCGGAGAGGATAATTGATGAGACAGCCGCTGCCGTTATGAGGAGAGCCGGCGAGATCACAGCTGAGACGGTCCGCGAGTCGAGGAGCTCAGACCTCCGTGACCGGCGGCTCGATAACATCTTTCTCAGCCGGCGCTTCGGTATACCGGTAATGGTCGTGCTGCTCGGAATTATACTATGGCTGACTATTGTCGGGGCGAATTATCCGTCGCAGCTTCTCGGAAAAGGTCTGTTTGCACTCGGCGGCGTGATGTCGGACGGAATGAAAGCCGCAGGTGCGCCGGGGTGGCTTGAGGGCGTACTCATACAGGGTATATACCGGACTCTGGCGTGGGTGGTCTCGGTAATGCTGCCGCCGATGGCGATATTCTTTCCGCTCTTCACGCTCCTCGAGGACGCAGGCTACCTTCCGAGAGCGGCTTTTGAACTGGACGGCTGCTTCCGCTGTGCGAACGCCTGCGGAAAACAGGCGATAACTATGGCTATGGGCTTCGGCTGCAATGCCTGCGGAGTGACCGGCTGCCGTATCATCGACTCTCCGCGCGAAAGGCTGATCGCTATCCTCACTAACAGCTTTGTGCCGTGCAACGGGCGTTTCCCGACGCTCATAGCTGTGATAACGATGTTTTTCGTAACGGCTGGCGGAATGGCTTCGTCGCTTTTATCGTCGCTGGTACTGCTGGGAATTATAATGCTCGGCGTTGCGGTGACGCTCATCGTCTCAAAGCTGCTCTCCGTGACCGTTCTGCGCGGTGAACCGTCGTCGTTCACGCTTGAACTGCCGCCCTACCGCAAGCCTCAGTTCCTGAAAGTATTGGTGCGCTCGGTGCTGGACAGGACGGTTTTCGTGCTCGGGCGGGCGTGTACCGCTGCCGCTCCGTGCGGACTTGTGATATGGCTGCTTGCAAACGTGAGTCCCGGCGGTATAAGCCTTCTGGAGCGCTTTTCGGGCGGACTTTCGCCTTTCGGGGAACTCATGGGACTCGACGGCGTGATACTTCTTGCATTCCTGCTGGGATTTCCGGCAAACGAGATAGTGATGCCGGTGATAATAATGGGCTATCTTTCGGGCAGCAGACTGACTGAGCTGTCGGAGCTCACTCAGCTCAGGGAGCTCCTCACTGACAACGGCTGGACAGTCCGCACGGCTGTGTGTATGATGCTGTTCACACTCTTCCACTTTCCCTGCGCAACTACCTGTCTCACGGTAAAAAAAGAGACCGGAAGCGTAAAGTGGACGGTCGTCAGTTTTATGCTCCCGGCGATTATCGGAGTTGTATTGTGTACGGGTGTGAATTTCCTGATGAAGATATGTATTTGAAAAAAGGGACTCGTTGGAGTCCCTTTAATTCAGCCGTTTATTATTATGCGTCTGAGGAGAATGCTGTCGAAAACGTTGATCCTGCCGTCCTCGTTGACGTCGATACCGCCGTTCTTGGGGATATACACCTTTCTGCCGAGGAGGTACCTCTGGAGTACTATGAGGTCAGCCATATCGACATAACCGTCAGCGTCAACATCGCCGGGCTGGACTTTTTCGGTCTTGTCTGCCGGTTCGATAATGAACTTCTGATTTAAACCGCCGTTGAATTTCCACTGGCGGATATTAGCGCCGACCTCCTTGCTGCTGTCGGCAACGTCAAGGCACGACCTCAAGTCAGAGATTTCTGTGAGTATCGAGTAAGTGCCGTCCTTGTTGTTGATGATACTGAAATTGTCGGCAGCTGAATTATCTGCGCTTGCGAAAACGACATCAGCTCCGTTTTCTGTACTGCCGCCATCAACGAGAACGTGTATCGGGACAAACGGGGGTATTTTCATATCCTTGGAGATCAAGAGCTTGCCGCTGCCGCTGTACATAATGCGCCATTTTTCGGGCTTGTCTGTCTGGACGAGACTGTCCAGCTTGTTCGTTCCGACGTAAAGACCGCTGTTGAGGTTCCTTATGGTGTAGAGTCCGGGTACGAGAGTCGGGTGTACGGGGATTATGTTCCAGAGCTGGCATTCGTATTCGTGGTATGCGTACTGGTTGATGTTGCCGCCGTTTTCCTTTGACCACTCAAATACGTCAAGTGCGCCCTTGCCGCCGGAGCATTTTGAGACGATGCCGTACTTTCTGCCGCATTTCACTATCTTGAAGAGCTGGCTGTCTGCACCGGTATAGGTGCGGAGTTCGACGTTCACGCCGTCAGTAGCGGAGTCCTCCGCAACTGATATGCACTTGCTCTCGTCGCCCATTGAAACGATCCTGCACCACTCATCGTCGACCGATACTATCCTCCACTGCTGTGCCCACAGCATATTGAAGTCCCATTGCTGGATATTGGTGTTTTCATCGAGCTTGCCGCTGGGGAGGTCTATCGCGAGACCGCTGTTTACGTTGGTGATATAGTAGGGGATGCCGCTCACGAGATCGGTGCCGCTCAGATGGACATCTGCGCTCGGCTGCATGACTGTATCCGGTGCTATGACAGATTTTGAGTCGCTGTCAGAATAGTCGGATATATCGCTGTCCTCATTTCCGGTATAGGCAGTGTTCTGAGCTCCCCATATGGACTGGTTGTTGTTTCCGACAGCGGTAAACGTCATCACCTTGACGCCCTTTTCATTCTGAGCAGCCTGAAATTTTCCGGAATACTTCTGCTTGCCTATCGTGAAAACGGCGTCGGCACTGCTTGTGTCCTGAGACCATGTTCCGGTAACGTCGCCGGAGATAGTGTGGTCAGCGTTGAGCGTTATCTTCTGTGAGCTTATTATCTTGCCGTCAGTCGAATTGCCATGGTTTATGAACTCGTAGTCGCCGGTCAGTGAGCTGTCAAAGTAGCCGGACTCTGAAGATCTGTCGCCGCTGTACTCGAACGGTACAACGACCGGCCAGTCGTCTTCGTTGAAGAACATCTGGTGTACCCTTACTTCGTGGTACTCAGTGCCGTCATCAAAACGCGAGTGATAGAAGATGTACCACTTACCGTTATCGTCACGGAGGACGGAGTTGTGTCCGCAAGCCATATAAGCCTTGTCGAGCGAGCTGAACTTATAGTTGCCCATGACCTTGAGACCTGTGCTGTCGAGGTTGGAGCTTGAAGTCATGATGCCGGATCTTCCGGCGGGATCGGTGAACGGACCTGTCGGGCTCTTTGAGCGGAATACGCGCATATTGTAGCCGCCCTCCGAGGTGAGACCGCCGTAGGTCTCCCAGAGATAGTAATAGTCCGTGTCAGCGTTATACTCAATGAAAGGTCCTTCGCCGGACTTGTGATAGCCGCCGGAGAGCTTTGTTCCGAAGTAGCTGTCAACGAGTCTGCCGTCCTCGGTCTTGCCGGATTTGGGGTGTATGCACTTGCCGGTAGCGGGATCCATTTTGAGTGTGAAGATGCCGCCCGACCATGAGCCGTATACCATATACATATCGCCGTTTTTGTCATAGTATATAGTCGGATCAATGGCGTTTGGGTACGCGCGGTAGTTGTAGGCGGAGCTTGCGAACCAGTCATTGTTGAAGGTGATTTCACCGGAAGCTATCAGCTCGTCGATATTGGTCGAGGTGTACTTGCGGTTGACATTTTTTGTGGTACTCTTTGCGTAGCTGTCGTTCTGGGTGAAGCCGGAGTATACCAGCGTATCCGCAAAGATGTAGGGACCTTCGATGTCCTTTGCGGTCGCAAATGCAATGACGGAGGTGTTCCACGTTGATGAGGTGCAGAAGTACATCAGGTAAGCTCCCTTTGTACCGTCGGCATTGATATAGTCCTTGTCCCATACGACGTCCGGTGCCCAGACCGCAAAGCCGCCAACGCAGTCACCGAGGTCCTCTCCAGCCCAGTCGAAGGCTTTTTTGAGGTTTTTGGAGAGATCGCCGAATTCTACGTTGTTCGGGGTGGTGTAGCCGTTGGTGAAGCGATCCCAGTTCTGGAGATCGGTAGTTTTAGCGGCTTCGATGTGGGAACCGAAAACATAATATGTATTGCCGTTCTTCACGACAGAAGGATCGTGGACTGAAACTCTTGATCTTGCGGAAGCTGCATCAGCGGTCGCAGTTTTTTTGGTCGGAAGCCCTGACGGTGTGAGCAGCATTGCAGCAGTTATAAATGCAGCCGCAGTTTTTTTCAGAATGCCTTTTCTCATAGTATAACTCCTTTCGCGGTTTATACAGGTATTACAAGTTCATTATATACGATTACGGCAATGATTGTCAATATGTTTTTTTGTCAACCGGCAGTCTGCCTTTGCATTACCGGAAACAAAAACGGGCGGAAAGACCGCCCGTTTCGTTATGCTTTTTTCTTCATAGTTCTTCTTACGATGACCTTCAGGCGCTGGCAGGTATCCTGCGGGAATTCCATAACGAATTTTATTGCCTGATCGTGAGCCTCTTCGTGCGGCAGCTTTAAAAAGCTGTGGAAGAACGTATAGACCTCGTTGAAGGTCGAGAATATCTCGTTGACAGCCTCCTTGCCCTGTGGAGTGAGAACGACGCTGTTGCCGAAGTCCTCATACACGAGACCGCAGTTTGAGAGACAGCGCAGCATCTTGCTGACGCTCGGGCGTGATACTCCCAGATGACGTGATATGTTCACGCAGCGGACGTATTCATCTATGTCGGAAAGCTCCTTTATTGCGATAAGGTATCTTATCTGACCGGCACAATGTTTCATAATTATCTCCTTTACTTGTCAGAGTCGATGAGGTTCCAGTAGCCTTTGAGGTATATCGCACCTGAAACGACGGTCAGTGCGGTCGAGATCCATATAAGGACGGGTATCACTATTTCGTCTATCGGATCGGTAACGCTGCTCGGTATGCCGAAAGAGAAGTCGTAGCAAAGACTGAGCCAGAAGAGTATGCCGACTATCGTTACCATGGTGAAGGCAGTCTTGAGCTTGCCCCATATGCCGGCTGCAACTACGATACCGCTGTCAGCGGCGAGGAGTCTGAGTCCGGACACCATGAATTCTCGTGCACTTATGATGATGAGGGGGATAGCTCCCATTCTTATGTCGTCCATTTCCACGAATACCGTGAGTGCGGCGATAACGAGTATCTTGTCTGCGAGCGGATCGAGGAATTTGCCGAAGTTTGTGACGAGACCGCGCTTACGGGCGATCTTTCCGTCGAGAGCGTCGGTTATCGAAGCCGCTGCGAATATTACCAGAGCCGTGAGATAGTGGAAAGGTGTGTCTATATACATAAACAGCAGGAAAAACGGTATCAGCAGGACTCTGAGAAGAGTAAGTTTATTTGGAAGATTCATTATTCGATCACCTCTCCGATAAGATCATAGTCCAAAGTGTCTGTGATCCTTATTTTTACGAATTCGCCGATGCTGAGTTTTCTCGGCGATGTGAAGAATACCTTTCCGTCGATGTCAGGAGCATCGCTCGGAGTTCTTCCGAACCAGCATTCGCCAAATCTGTCAAAGCCTTCCGTAACGGCTGTGAATTCCGAGCCGAGGAGCTTTTCGTTCTTCTCAGCGCTTATGAGCATCTGCTGTTCCATGATGATGTCGGCACGGTGAGCAGCGGTATCCTCGTCTATCTGATCGGGGAATTCAGCAGATTTCGTACCCTCCTCGCGTGAATACGGGAAGCAGCCGAGTCTGTCGAAGCGGACCTTCTGCACGAATTCAGCCAGCTCATTGAACTGCTCCTCGGTCTCGCCGGGGAAGCCTGTTATGAGCGTGGTGCGGAGTATGACTCCCGGTATCTTTTCTCGGATATGGCTGAACAGCGCTTCGAGCTTTCCGGTATCGCCCCAGCGGTTCATGCGGCTGAGGATATCGCCGTTGCAGTGCTGCACCGGTATTTCGAGATATTTCACGAGCTTTTCCTCACAGGCGATAGTTTCGAGGAGCTCATCTGTAATGCGTTCGGGGTAGCAGTAGAGCGTTCTTATCCAGCGCAGACCGTCTATCTTGCAGAGTTCGCGCAGGAGTTCCGGCAGCTTTGACTCGCCGTAGAGGTCCTCGCCATAACGGGAGGTGTCCTGTGCGATGACAACGAGCTCGGTAACGCCGTTTTCAGCGAGTTCCCGTGCTTCTTCAAGCACCTTGTCCATGGGAACGCTGCGGAATTTTCCTCTTATCTGCGGTATTGCACAGTAGGTACAGCAGTTCGAGCAGCCCTCTGCGACCTTGAGATATGAGAAAAAGGGCAGAGTTGAGATGATACGCTCGCCGTCAAGCTCTGCTTCGAGTTTGGGAGCAAAGTTTATATATCTCTCGCCGGCAAGAACATGGTCGAGAACGTCGATTATATCCTTGTTGTTGCCTATGCCGATGACTGCGTCAGCTTCCGGGAAGAGCTCGGCGGCTTCCTCCTTGTATCTTTCGGTGAGACATCCGGTTATCACTATTTTTTTGAGAGTACCCTCCGCTTTGAGCTTGGCGAGCTCGAGGATAGTCTCGATAGCTTCCTCCTTTGCTGACTTTATGAAGCCGCAGGTGTTGACTACTGCCACGTCAGCCAGACCGGGTTCGGTCACCAGCTTGTAGCCGTGGGATTTCAGTTTATACAGCATACGCTCAGAGTCCACGAGATTTTTTGAACAGCCGAGCGATACCATTCCGACCTTGATAGGCATTATTGTTCCTCCAGTTGATCTGTGAAGTATTCATTTATCGCACGGTTTATCTCAGCAAAGCCGTAGCCGTACCGTGCGAGCGAGCTTTTTACTCTGTTTACGGCTTTCATATCCCTTTTGTCTGTCAGGATACGGAAGTATTTTGTTGTGAGAAGATACAGGATATTTTCCGGGAATTTTTCCTCATAGCGGCTCACGGAGTCCTCAGCGGTAAATCTGCTGATACCGCGGCTTTTCAGTTCCCTCAGGACGCGCTGTCTGCCGTATTTTTTTACGGCGATGCACTTGTAGGCGATCCTGTCGGCATAGCGTTCGTCGTTTATGCTGCCCTCGGCGGTGAGTCTTTCGACTACCTGCCGGCATATATCCTTGCTGCGGAATTCCTCCGAGAGCTTGTCGAGCATTTCCGCTGCGGAATAGTCCCTGTAAAACAGCCTTTTCACCGCGAAGTTATACACCTTCAGCGAAACTGCTGCGCGTATTATTTCCCTGAACCGCGCCTCACTGAGCTCAGTCCCCTCTCTGAGGTCAAAGTCCCACACTATCGAGGCGTCGAGCAGAACGGCTTTGCCGTTGTCGAGGCAGAGGCGGTACAGCGGCGGTTTCTGCGGCTTTACGGAGAGTATCTTCATTATTCGGCAGGAGTGAATTCCTCAAAATCCTCCTCGATATCTGCGAGGATATCGTCGGGATCCTCAGAGGCTGCCGGAGCGGCAGTTTCAGCAGGGGCTGCAGTCTTCTTTGCCTTTGCCGGAGCCTGCTTTTCCTCGAGCTCGTCTCTGCGGGCGAGGATCTGCTCCTCGATCTCCTTCATGAGAGCTTCGTCGGATTTGAGTATCTCCTTTACGTTGTCGCGTCCCTGACCGAGCTTCTGGTCCTTGTAGCTGAACCACGAGCCGCCCTTCTTGATGATGTCGAGGTCTACTGCGAGGTCGAGAACTTCGCCGGTACGCGATATACCGGTACCGTACATAAGGTCAAACTGACACTCCTTGAAAGGCGGTGCGACCTTGTTCTTTACGACCTTGCATCTTGTGGACGCGCCGATTATCTGGTTTCCGGACTTGATAGCCTCGCCCTTTCTCACTTCAATGCGGACCGAAGCATAGAACTTGAGCGCTCTTCCGCCGGGGGTAGTTTCGGGATTTCCGTACATAACGCCGATCTTCTCACGGATCTGGTTGATGAAGATAGCGACGCAGTTTGACTTTGAGATAGCTGCTGTGAGCTTTCTCATAGCCTGCGACATAAGTCTTGCGAGCTGACCTACATGGAGGTCGCCCATTTCGCCGTCAATCTCGGCACGGGTAGTCATAGCTGCGATCGAGTCGAGTACGATAACGTCGATAGCGCCTGAGCGTATGAGGGCTTCTGCGATCTCGAGAGCCTGTTCACCGCTGTCCGGCTGTGAAACGAGAAGATCGTTGATGTTTACGCCGAGAGCCTGAGCGTACACAGGATCGAGGGCGTGTTCTACGTCGATAAAGGCTACCTCGCCGCCCTGCTTCTGAGCCTGAGCGATGATAGAGAGCGCGACTGTGGTCTTACCGGAGCTTTCAGGTCCGTAGATCTCAACGATACGTCCTCTCGGTACGCCTCCTATTCCGAGCGCCATATCCAGCGTCATTGAACCGGTCGGGATAGCAGCTACGTTGAGCTTCTTTGTCTCGCCGAGACGCATGATAGAGCCTTCGCCGTACTTCTTTTCTATGAGTTTGATAGCGCCCGAGAGTGCGGACTTCTTATCGTCGCCGTCATCGAGCTTTTTAACTGACGGTTTTTTAGCAAGTTCCTTTTTAGCCATTGTTCTGACCTCCGTTAATATAGTTAGCCAGCCTATTTTACAGCTGATCTGTCGATATGTCTCTGTGTCATTATAGCGGTTTTCTGAGCGGCGGCAGTTCTGATGATGCCTGCGCCGTCCTTTCTGAAGGCAACGTTGTCAAATCCGCCGTTGAGGAGGATATTCTCCACGTCGCCGTGCTGTCCCATACCGAATTCAAACGCGATGAAGCCGCCTGTTTTTATATGCTTTCTCCAGACCGCCGTGATAGCGCGGTAGAAGCCGAGACCGTCATTTCCGCCGAACAGGGCGAGTGCCGGTTCGCAGGTGACCTCTTTTTCGAGCTCTTTCATATCCTGAGCTGTGAGGTACGGGGGGTTGGAGACGATTATGTCAGCCTGCGGAAGAGCCTCCGCGGTGCTGTTCCTGAGAACGTCTCCCTCGTGGATATATATGCCGGAGCTGTTCAGCTCCTTGTTTTTTCTGAGGTAGCCGAGTGCCTTTTCCGAGATCTCGACTGCGTGGACCTCCGCTGACGGAAGGTGCTTTTCAAGTGCGACCGCGATACAGCCGCTGCCGCTGCAAAGGTCGATGATGACCGGTGCTGTGAGCTTGTTCTCGCGGCAGATGTCTATTACCTGATCTACGAGAGTCTCCGTGTCGGGACGCGGTATGAGCACGCCCTCGCCGACATAGAAATCCAGTCCGTAAAACTCCCACTTTCCGAGGAGATACTGGAGCGGATAACCCTTTGCGCGTTCTGCGGTGAGTCCTCTTATCCTGCCTGCAAGCTCGTCCGGAACATCTGCGAGCGGCTGGAACAGGGGGTTTTTGTCACGAAGCATATCCTGAAAGATACACAGCGTGTCAAAATCAGCGGACTCCTTTCCGGCAGAGCTCAGACGAGCAGTACACTCATCGTAGAGCACGCGCCGGCTTACCATTTGTCCTCCTCCTTATCCTCAGGGATACAGGGGGTGAGGGCGGCTATTGCTATCTCTATCATGCTGTCGTCCGGAACTCTTGTGGTTATGCGCTGCATAGCCAGTCCGGGGGCAGAAAGTATCCTTGTGAAGAGGTTGTCGTGGTTTCCGGCAAGTCTTATGCACTCGTAGGATATGCCGACAACAACGGGCAGGAGACAGAGACTTGCGACAATTCTCTGCCACGTTACCGTGAACGGAACAAGACACATTGTGAATATTCCGACTATGAGAACGATGAAGATAAAGCTGGTTCCGCAGCGCTTGTGGAAGCGTGACTGTCTGCGGACGTTTTCGACTGTCAGCGGGAGCTCCGCTTCGTGGCAGGCTATCGTCATATGTTCAGCGCCGTGGTACATATACTGGCGGCGTATGTCCTTCATAAGGCTTACGATAGCCATATAGGCTACGAATATAGCGATCTTGACAAGTCCCTCTGCTATCGAGCGGAGTATGCGCTTCTTTTTTATCGCAGGTACGAAGCCGATCAGCCACTTCGGCAGGAAAATGAACAGTCCCACTGCCATAACTATGCCGACTATCATACCTATATACATCATAATGTTGAATATCGCCGGAGTGTTTTCCTCTTCGTCCTTTTCCTCCTCGGTGAGCTGCTTTTCCGCGGACTTCATCATATACTTGTAGCCCTTTGTGAGCGATGTGACGAAGCTGGTACAGCCGCGCACGAGCGGTACTTTCTTGTACCACGGAGCATTCTTGCCGTTGCGTTCTTCCCATGTTTCGAGGTCTATGGTGCCGTCGGGGAGCCTGCAAGCCATAGCGCCGGTGTTCGGACCAAGCATCATGATGCCTTCAATAAGAGCCTGTCCGCCTATCTTGGAGCGGAATTTCTCATTGCTCTGACTATTCTTATTGCTCATAGTTTCTCCTTTTTGCGGCTTTTCAGCCGTTATCCCCATATAATTTTATATATCATTCTGTCAGTTCTTCATTGCCGGCAGCTTTATGGTAACGGTCGTACCCTTGCCCTCACCGGCACTGGTTATATCCATAGTTCCGCCGTGCATACTGATTATCTCGTCTGCAACTGCGAGTCCGATACCGGAGCCGCGGCGGGTGTGGTTTGCCTTGTAGAACTTTGTCTTGACCTTTGAGAGGTCGGATTTCTTTATACCGCAGCCTGTATCGCTCACGGATACCACCACGGATCCGCTTTCCTCAGAGGCTTTGACCGTTACGGTATCGCCTGCGGAGGAATACTTGACTGCGTTGTCGATGATGTTTATGAAAACCTGTCGTATGCGGTTTTTGTCGCCGAATACGAACGGGAGCATTTCCGGTTCATCGTAGATTATCTCTATCTGCTCGCGCTTTGCCTTGTCACTGTATATCAGCACTGCGTCGCCGAGCTCAGCGAGAATGTCCATAGTGGCGCTGCGGAGCGTGAAGTGACCGTTCTGCATACGCGAGAAATCGAGGAGCTCCTCTACCATCTGCGAGAGACGTTCCGTCTCGTTCACGATGACGCCGACGCCCTTCTTCATAGTGTCGGGGTTCTCGCCGCCGTCCACCATGAGCGTTTCCGCCCAGCCCTTGATAGCCGTGAGCGGCGTTCGCAGCTCGTGGGAGACTGACGAGATGAACTCGTTTTTCATAGCTTCGGCGGTCGAAAGCTCGTCCGCCATATGGTTTATCGCGGTACACAGGTCGCCTATCTCGTCGTTGCTGTTGTTGTCGATGCGGACGGAGAAGTCGCCCATAGCGAATTTGCTGGCGATACCGCTTATCTGCCTTATCGGCTTTACGATAGAGCCGGCAAAGAACAGACCGGTCGTGATGATGATGAGCAGGATCACGAGGCAGACTATCGTGATGACGATGATGTAGGTCTTTATCGTATTGTCGATGTCGGTGAGGGAGGTGACCATGCGGACCGAGGTGTACTCGCCGTTTATGGAGGTTATCGGGACGGATACCGCGAGGACCTTCTCGCCGCTTCCGAGCTTGCCGATGTATGAACCCTCTCCGTTCGCCATAGCTTCCTCGTAGTCGGGCATAGGAGCGTCAGCGTCCGGGGAGAAGCCCGATGACGTGAGGACGACTCTGCCCTTGGAGTTTATAGCCATAAGCTCGATCTTGTCCTTTTCGTTGAAGGTCTCGAGCATATTGCGCATCTCTGCGGAGAAATTCGCCGCGCTGTCCTGTGAGTGAATGCTCAGAACGCTCGTAACGGCGTTTATCTTCGAGAAGAGGTACTGCTTGGCGGAATTGTAGTAATAGCTCTGGAGCGCGTAGATGATAGCCATTTCGATAACGAGCAGAGCCAGTACGATTACGCCGAGGTTGTTGACAGCCCAGCGCTTGGTGATACTTTTCTTAGCCATTACGGTGCGTCATTCCATTTGTAGCCGTAGCCCCATATCGTGATGATATACTTGGGGTTGGAGGGTTCTTCCTCTATTTTCATACGGATCCTTCTGATATTTACGTCAACGATCTTGTCGTCGCCGTAGTAGCTCTCGCCCCAGATGTGGTTGAGAATGCTTGCGCGGTCGAGAGCGGTGTTCTTGTTGTTCATGAAGAACTCGAGTATCTGGTACTCTACCTGTGTGAGCTCTATGGGAGCGCCGTCCTTGGTGACGGTGCGGCTCTTTAGGTTGAGGACGAAAGGTCCTGACTCTATCACGGACTGCTTCTCGTTCTTGATGAAGCTCATGCAGACTCTTCTGTAAATAGCGTCCACGCGGGCGGTGAGCTCCGAGGGGGAGAAGGGCTTGGTGATGTAGTCGTCAGCGCCTATCATGAGTCCGCTGACCTTGTCCATTTCCTGAGTTCTTGCGGTGAGCATTATGATGCCTATGGTAGAGCTCTTCTCGCGTATCTTCTTGCAGACCTGGAAGCCGTCGATGCCGGGCATCATTATGTCGAGGAGAACGATGTCGAAATTGCCGTGCTCAGCCTCAAATGTCCTGAGAGCAGCTTCGCCGCAGTCAACGTCGACTACATCATAGCCGGCACGCTTGAGGTTTATCACGACGAATTCGCGGATAGTGTCCTCGTCCTCGCAGATGAGAATTCTTTTCATGTATATCACTCCTTTGTCGGAAGTTGTTCCGCAGGCTGTAATTTATTCTGTGAACGTAAAGCCCATTGCAACATCGCCGGCAGCTGCGGAGAGGTTGTCGTCATAGAGCTCTGAATAAGGCGGGATATATGCAAGATATGAGATATCGCCCCTTGTTCTGAGGAGCATATAGCCGCTGAGGAGTCTGTCCTCGCGTGAGGCGGTGTCCTCTGCGCAGTAGATGCGGAGGAGCTCTCTTCCGGTCTGACCTTCGGAGTAGGTACAGAAGACTATCTCGCCGCCGTTTATGATATCGCGCTTGACCGTAACGCGGTCACGCCATTTTTCGGGGAAAACGAAGATGTATCCGTCGCCGACGCTGTAATACGAATCGCATTTTTTCTCAAGACGGTTCTCGCGGCTGATGTAGTACCACGAGGTGAGCTTCATCTGCTCACTCTCAGGGGCGTCCTTGTATCCGGGCGCGATATCCTGCTTCGGTATCTCGAGGACGCCGTCGCCGTCAACGTCAAGGGACGAGCAGCCGGCAGGTCTTACCGTAGCGAGCGAGTCCTCCGGAGTCTCAAAGACCTTGTGGAGACCTGTGCTGTCGAAGTATATGACGTCCGTCTGTATCGAGCCTGTACCGGAAGCGGCGTCGATGTAGAGACCTTGGCGGTCTCCGCCGATATTGCCGTATTTTATGCTGTCAAACTCGGTAAAGCTGCCGCTGAGGTTGCAGTTATACTCATTCATTCTGCCCTGTTCGTCGAGCTTGTAGATATTTGCGGTAGCCGCAGCGCCTGTCGCAGAGCTGGCAAGCAGCAGGAATTCGTTCTGGTCATCGCTGTCGAGGTCTGTTACGTCGATGAACGAGCATGACTTTGAAAAGTCTGAGAAAACCTTGCCTTCGGCGGCTGAGTAGTTATATATGGAAACGTTCTTCTCGGAACGGTTTATGAGACTTGTTCCGATAATGACGTTGACCTTGCTGCTTGAGCCGAGTTTTGAGATCATTACCTTTTCGATCTCGGCTCCCTTGATATGGTCGTCCCAGACAGAGCGCCATTTGCCGCCGTCCTGGTCGAGAACGTTCATACGCAGGGTATCCTCTTCCATTGTGAGACCTTTTCTCTCGTAGAAGACGATAGCTTCACTTCCGCCGTCGTTGTCGATGTCCTCGACGATGAACGCGGAGAGATACTTTCCTGATTTGGGGTATTTAAGGCTTATCGAGGAGCCCGTAGCGTCCGTGAGGGCGCTGTATATCTGTTCCTGTTCGACGCTCAGCTTCGGCGGAGCCATAAGGTTGTCTATGCTCGAACCGAACGTACAGCCGCTCATTGCGGCAGCTGATACGACTGAGGCTGACAGTGCAAGAGATCTCAGAATATTCATATTTGTTCTGACAGGAGCTTATGTTCTGTCGGAGAGCTTTATGTATTCCTGTTCCTTGGCGATCGTCTTGTATGCGGGACGGATTATTCTTCCGCCTGTGAGTATCTCCTCCATACGGTGAGCTGCCCAGCCTGCCATACGCGCAACGGCGAAGAGCGGAGTGAAGAGCTCGTCGGGGATACCGAGCATACGGTAAACGAGTCCGGAGTACATATCAACATTAGCGCACATAGTCTTTGTGCTGCCCTTTACCTCGAGGAATATCTCGGGAGTAAGGCGCTCGATCGTATCAAGGAGACGGAATTCTGCCTCGATATCTCTGCCCTTTGCGAGCTCGAAAGCCTTCTTCTTGAGGATAAGTGCGCGGGGGTCGGAGATAGTGTAGACAGCGTGTCCCATACCGTAGATGAGACCGGAGCCGTCATTGGTCTCCTTGCGGAGAGTCTTGCGCATATAGTCAGCGACTTCGCCCTCGTTGTCCCAGTGCTTGATATTTGCCTTGAAGTTGTCGAGCATATTTATTACCTGGAGGTTAGCACCGCCGTGGCGCGGTCCCTTAAGCGAGCAGATAGCTGAGGAATAGGTCGAATAGGGATCTGTGCCCGAGGAGGTGAGTACGCGGCAGGTAAAGGTGGAGTTGTTTCCGCCGCCGTGCTCAGCCTGGAGCATAAGGAGGCGGTCGAGCATCTGAGCCTCGTCCTTGGTGTACTGTCTGTCGGGACGGAGGAGCGAAAGTATACACTGAGCAGTGTTCTCCTCATAGTTTATGGGGTGCATTATCATGCTTGCGTTGTCGAAGACCCTGCGCTTTACCTGATATGCGTTAGCCATGATGACAGGCAGCTTTGCGATAAGGCTGATAGCTGTGCGCATCTCGTTTTCGAGCTCCTTGTTTTCGCACTCGTCGTCGTAGGAGTAGAGTGCGAGGACTGAACGCGCGAGCTTGTTCATAATATTCTTTGAAGGCGCTTTCAGTATCATATCCTCAACGAAGCCGTTGGGGAGGTCTCTCTTGAGAGACATATATGTACAGAAGGTCTTGAGTTCCTTTTCTGTGGGAAGGTGACCGAACAGCAGGAGAAAAGCTGTCTCCTCGTAGCCGTAGCGGTCCTCGGCTTCGACATTGCCGACGAGGTCGTTGATATTATAGCCTCTGTATATAAGCTGACCGGGGATAGGTTCGAGCTCTCCCTCGTTCATAATATAGCCATGCACGTTGCATATATTCGTTATACCTGCAACCACACCTGTACCGTCGCTGTTCCTGAGACCTCTCTTTACATGATACTTTTCGTAAAGTTTTGGATCAATAGCGGTATTTTCAGCAAGTTTGCTGCATAAGTCTGTAATATTGGCACCTGAGATAAATGACGGCATCTTAATCACGCTCCTTTGAAAATATACACAATTAATTATACACCATTTCCGGCGCAATGTCAAATACTATTTAGCTCTGAACTGCGGAAAGCTGAGTGCCGGAGAATATAAAAGCATACAGGAGGAAAAGCGTATGAAAAATTATTTTGCAGCAGCTCTGTTTATGGCGGCTTCGATAGCCGCAGCACCGGCAGTACCGGTCTATATCGCGGGCAGGGAACAGCCTGCGGCGGCGGTCTCGGAGGAGAGCGGGGAAGCCGCAGTCAAGCCTTCCGCACCGGAAGCGCCTACCGAAAATGTCACCGAAACTGCTTCCGCAGCGGCAGAGTTCACAGACGAGTCCTACAAAGTCCTCGATGCTGCGACCGGAGAAGTTATGGAAGTTGCCGTCCGTGACTACGTCATAGGGGCAGTCTGTGCCGAAATGCCGGCGGCTTTTCCGGAGGAAGCCCTCAAGGCACAGGCGGTAGCTGCACATACCTACGCAGAGCGTCAGCGGAGAAGGGAGCGTTCCTCGCCGACAGCGGAGCTTAAAGGTGCGGATTTCTCCAATGATACTTCAAAGTATCAGGGCTACTTCACGCGCGAGCAGACCGAGAAATTCTACGGGGACAAGTTTCAGGAGAATTACGCAAAGGTGACGGCGGCTGTTGACGATGTTCTGCCATATATCCTCACATATAAGGACGAGCCGGCGATAGCGGCTTTCCATTCGATGTCCTCCGGAAAGACCGAGAGCGCCGAAAATGCGTGGGGAACGGCTGTGGACTACCTCGTTCCCGTTGACAGCAGCTGCGATATCTCCGCGCCTAAGTACACCGACCAGAAGCATTTCAACAGGGAGTCGCTGAAATATGCCCTTGAGACCGCCTTCCCCGGCATCGTTCTCGGCGAGGATATGGCGGAATGGGTGAAGGTCCTCGGAACGTCCGACTCCGGCACTGTCCTGAAGGCTCAGGCAGGCGACAGGGAGGTCACCGGAAACGAGCTCCGTTCGGCACTTGCACTGCGCTCAGCCTGTTTCGAGGTCAGCTATCCGGAGGGAGAGGCAGTCTTTACGACACGCGGCTACGGTCACGGCGTCGGTATGAGCCAGTACGGTGCGGAGTCCATGGCGGCTGACGGCAGCAGCTGGCAGGATATTCTGAAGCACTACTATCCCGGCTGCGAAATAACCGAACAGAAAAAATCCCTGTAAGTTCTGCACGGTGTCCGTACAGAACTTACAGGGATATATCAGCTGAATTTCAGTGCGCCGGTGTTTTCCATGGCTTTGAGGAGGAAGAAACGTGCTTCGTCGCGGCGCTCGGGCTTTGCCATATAGTACATATAGGTCTCGGCTACATTGAGCGGGCTTGCTGTCCTGCCCTCGATCTTGAACTGCTCGAAGCCCATGGGCACATATTTTTCCCAGATATCGTCCGGGGAGATATGGGTTTTGAGTCCGCGTATGTCGAAGATGCCGCGCTGTGAGAACGGACAGCTGCGGAAGTTCTGCGGATCGTGCTTTTCGATGTCGAACGGGAGGTTCGGGTATTTCTTGATGTGTGCGCAGTAGGCTATCTGCTGCTCGCCGATCGACTTGTAGTGTTCGAGTCTGCGCGGACATTCCGGTTCACAGCAGGCGTTCACGAGAAACTCTATGTCCTTCTTGCGGGGGAGTTTCTCAAGAATGTCGAACTTGTTGTTGAGGTCGTAGTCGATAACGACGATGCTGTAATCCTTTTCGAGCTCTGCAAGGAGGGCTTCCTCGGTGTTGAGGCGCTTGCAGGTCGAGCTTGTCAGCTTGAACTTCGGGAAATTGCGGCGCAGATAGTCCTCGAGAACAGGTGAAGCCACGATAGCCTCGTTGAGACCGTTGTTTGAGAGATTGAGTATCATATTGCAGCGGTCATCGGAGAGGTGCTTCTTCTCGAGCATCATATTCGTGAAGGTATAGCGGAGCGGTATACCGCGGTCGTTGAAGGTCTTGATGACAGCCTTGATGAAATTCTTGTCGGTAAAGCCTCCCTGAGTTCTTCCGCCGTTCCAGAGACAGGGCGGGAAAACTCCGTAGACTGAGGCTATCTCAACGCCCTCGCGGAAGAAGTCCGGGCGGTTCTCCAGCATATCGGCGAATAAGAGGTTCAGCTTGAAATTTCCCGAAAAATCGGGCAGATGAAAACGTACTTTCATATTAAACTCCTGGATTATGAATTCTTAATTATGAATTGAGAAGTGGTCTCCGCGCTCGCTGGCAACGGTATAGCCGGCAGACTCGATACGCCTTTGCAGGCAGCCGCGGCACTCGGCAGCTTCCTCGCCGGTGCAGATCTTGTTGTCGTAGAGGTCGTACTTTTTCCTCACCCTTACCGGAGAGAGGTTCGGCATAACGACGTTGCAGCCGGTCATAAGACCGAGCTCCCTGCCGTTCGGAGCGATAGTTCCGAGAGCGGTCGTTGCCGGGAGAAGGACCTCCGGGAACATAAGTCTGAGTATGCCGAGAAGTCTCAGCGTGAGTTCGAGCGTACCGCCCTTTTCGTCTGCGAACGGAGTGCTGTGGTGGGGAATGAAAGGTCCTATGCCTATCATATGGGGCTTCAGCTCCTGGAGAAATCTCAGGTCAGCGATGAGGTCATCGACGGTCTGGAACGGCGCTCCGACCATAAAGCCTGCACCTACCTGATAGCCGAGCTCGCGCAGTGTGAATAGGCACTCCTTGCGGTTCCTCAAGCTGAGTTCAGCGGGGTGCAGCTTTGAGTAGAGCTCCTCGCTGGCAGCCTCGTGGCGCAGAAGATAGCGGTCAGCACCGGCTTCCTTCATACGCTTGTAGCTCTCGCGCGAACGTTCGCCGAGGGAGAGCGTTATGGCACAGTCAGGAAAGCGACTGCGTATCTCTGAGATGATGCTCACCATATAGTCGTCGGTGAAGAAGGAGTCCTCACCGCCCTGCATAACGAACGTCCGGAAGCCGAGCCCGTAGCCGTTTTCGCAGCAGGCGAGAATGTCCTCGCGGCTGAGACGATAGCGGTCAGCGTCCTTGTTGCTGCGGCGGATACCGCAGTAGAGGCAGTCGTTTTTGCAGTATGAGGATATTTCGATGAGCCCGCGGAGAAAAACCTTGTCACCGTAGTATTTCCGGCGTACCTCGTCGGCGCGGCGGCGGAGAGTTTCAGCCTCTTCCTGTTCATCGGAGGTTATGAGTGCACGGAGCTCCTCATCGCTGAGGTCTCCGGTGAGATAGAGCTTTTCTGCGAGTCCTGACATATCAGCCGCCCAGCCTTATCATTTCATCTATACACTTTCTTGCGTCAGCGATGAGCTGATCGTCCATTTCTATCTCGAACGACTCGCCGCCCTTTCCGCCTATTGCAAGGAGGGAATTGTAGATGTCGGGGAGTGTCGTGAGCTTCATATTATGACAGACGATGTCCTTGGTGACGGGATAGAATTTCTTCTCCGGGCAGTCGTACTGGAGATGCTCTGCGATAGAGGTCTCCGTGCCTATGATGAACTCCTTCGCGTCGGACTTCTTTGCATAGTCCATAATTCCGGTCGTAGAGCCGACGTAGTCAGCGAGAGCCACAACGTCAGGAGTACACTCGGGGTGTACAAGGAAGAGAGCGCCGGGGTGTTCAGCCTTAGCCGCCTTCACTTCCTTTACAGTGAGCCTTGCGTGAGTCGGACAGCCGCCGTTGAGGAGCTTGATGTCCTTTTCGGGGCAGTTTTTCTTCACATAGTCGCCGAGGTTGCAGTCGGGGATAAAGAGCAGCTTTTCGCTGTCGATAGCCTTGACTATCTTGAGTGCGCTCGAAGAGGTCACGCACACGTCGCAGACTGTCTTGAGGGCAGCCGTTGTGTTTATATATGCGATGACCTTTCTGTCCGGCTCGGCAGCCCTGAGTGCGCTTATCATCTCAGGCTCCATCTGCTCTGCCATGGGACAGCCGGCGTTCCTGTTAGCGAGGTAGACGTGCTTCTGCGGTGAGAGTATCTTAGCTGTCTCAGCCATGAAGTGTACTCCGCAGAAGAGGATATTCTCGTTGTCAACGCCCTTTGCGTCAACGCTGAGCTTATAGCTGTCGCCGATGAAATCTGCTATCTCGGTTATCTCCCTTGCCTGGTAGCAGTGTGCAAGGATAGCGGTATTGGTCTCTTTTTTAAGTTTCAGGATATTGTCCTGCAATTCACGAACTGTCATATATAACTCCTTTGGATATTATCTCAGAGAACGCTCTCCGCGATGACTTCGACCTCCGCAAGAACGCCCTTGGGGAGAGTCTTTACGGCTACGCAGCTCCTTGCCGGGAGACCGGTGAAGTATTTGCCGTAGATCTCGTTGAAGGCAGCGAAGTCGTTCATATCTGCGAGGAAGCAGGTAGTCTTGACGGCTTTTTCAAATGAAGAGCCGGCAGTTCTGAGGATCTCGCCGAGGTTCTGCATTATCTGCTCGGTCTGTCCCTGAATGTCCTGGGCTTCAACGTTGTTTGTGCGCGGATCAATGGCTATCTGACCGCTGGTGTAGACCATGCCGTTTGAAACGACAGCCTGCGAGTAAGGTCCGACGGCTGCCGGTGCCTTTTCTGTATGTATCTTTATCATATTTCTGACCTCCTGTTAGCGGATCATCATGTCTGATCCTGTATGTTGTTTATCACCTGGTGTATGAACTGCTTTGCTGTACGCGGTGAGCGGCCGTTTCCGGAGGAAAGTGCAAACTGCTCTGCCTTTTCAGCAAGCTCCTCTTCCTTCATATCGAGCTCATTGAGCTTTGCGAGCTTGGATACGATCATGAGGTAGTCCTTCTTGTCAGGACGGTTGAAGTTTACTCTGAGGCCGAAGCGTGAAGAGAGTGAAAGTGTCTCCTGGAGAGTATCATTGAGATGAACGTCGTCTCCCTCACGGTCGGAGAACTTCTCCTTGACGAGGTGTCGGCGGTTGCTGGTAGCGTAGATGACCATATTGTGCGAACGTGCTGCTGCCGAGCCTTCAAGTATAGCCTTGAGTGAGCCGAAGCAGTCCTCGCCCTCAACGAAGGAGAGGTCGTCGATGAATATGATGAACTTGAGCGGATTGCGGCTTATCTCCTCGATGATAGCCGGTATCTCGCGGAGCTGCTCCTTAGTTATCTCGATGAGGCGCAGACCGTTTTCTGCATATTCGTTCGCAACTGCCTTGACAGTCGAGGATTTGCCCGTACCTGCATCGCCGTAGAGAAGGGCATTGAGAGCCGGTTTTCCATCGAGGAGAGCGAGAGTATTGTCAACGATAGCCTTACGCTGAGCGTCGTAGCCGAAGAGCTCGGAGAGCTTCTGTGTGTCGGGGTGCTTTACAGGGAGTATGCCGTCGCGGTAAACGAACATATTAGATTTTGTCCACTTGCCGTAGCCTACATTTGCAACGGTCATGAGACGCTGCTTGTAGTTCTCGACGAAATCAGCCTTTGAGGTCGTCCACTGCGGGATATAGCCGTCGTAGTCGATGCCGTCCATGAAGTCCTTTGGGGTAAGCTGGGATACTTCCTGGAGGAAGAGCAGCTCGTTCACGAGGCACTCCTGCATCTCGTGGGGCGGTATGCAGCCGCTTGCAGCTTCCTTGATGAAAACGTTCTCGTCCTCCATGGTTATGCGGAGCATATACTGTGTAAGGTCGGCTGTATTGTGGCTGTAAAGCTCTGTTACGAAGTCTGAGTAGTCAGCAAGATAGTTTGAGAGAAATCTCTTGTCAGAGCCGAGAAGTATCATCAGCTTGTCGAATACATCGTCCTGAGCAAGTCCTCTGAAAATTGCAACCAGATCGCGGCTGCGGCAAAGCCTTAATAATTTGTTATCCATTGTTATATTACCTCGATTATTTTTTCTGTCATTTTTGTGCAGGTGAGGGGAGCTCCCTCGCTGTTTCCGATGATATCCGCGGTGCGCCAGCCTTCTTCGAGGACTTTGTCCACCGCTTTTTCGATTCGCTCAGCCTCTTCCGAAAGACCGAACGAATACCGGAGCATCATAGCTCCTGAGAGTATAGCTGCAATGGGGTTTGCCTTATCCTGACCGGCTATATCCGGTGCAGAACCGTGGATAGGCTCATACATACCGCGCTTTCCCTCGCCGAGAGAAGCGCTTGCGAGCATACCTATCGAGCCTGTTATCTGCGAGGTTTCGTCTGAGAGTATGTCGCCGAACATATTCGACGTGACTATAACATCAAACTGTCCCGGACAGCGGACGAGCTGCATAGCGGCGTTGTCCACGAACATATCGCTGTACTCCACCTCCGGGTACTCCTCAGCGATAGTGTGCATAGTCTTTCGCCAGAGCCGCGAGGTCTCGAGAACGTTTGCCTTGTCGATGCTGCAAAGGCGTCTGCCGCGCTTCATAGCTGTTTCAAAGGCAATGCGTCCTATGCGTTCGATCTCGGTGACGCTGTAAGCCTCGGTGTCAAAAGCCTCTCTGCCGAACCTTCCCTCGCGGTAGCCTCTTTCGCCGAAGTAGATACCGCCCGTGAGTTCGCGGACTATCATGATGTCAAAGCCGCTTCCGACTATCTCGTCCCTGAGCGGAGAAGCGCTCCTGAGCGACGGGTAGAGCTTTGCGGGGCGGAGATTTGTGTAGAGTCCGAGA
Source organism: uncultured Ruminococcus sp. (assembly GCA_900318825.1). Classification (GTDB taxonomy): domain Bacteria; phylum Bacillota; class Clostridia; order Oscillospirales; family Ruminococcaceae; genus Ruminococcus. The sequence goes on along the minus strand of ONMB01000011.1, from coordinate 15,202 downwards.
GCTGCCCTTATACCGAGCAGAGCCTTTTCCGGACGCCGGTCACCGGGGAGGTCGTCCCATTCCGGACCGCCCACAGCTCCGAGCAGAACGCTGTCTGATGCGAGACAGCCGTCCACGGTCTCCTGCGGCAGAGGCTTGCCGACGGCGTTTATGGCTGCACCGCCGATGAGATATGGTGTGAAGTATATCCTGTGTCCAAACTCAGATGCCGTTTTTTCGAGGACTGCGGCGGCGCTGTCCACGATCTCAGGACCTATGCCGTCTCCGCGGAGCAGAGCGATATTGAGTTCCATATGCACCTCCTGTATGTTGATTTTTATTGAATAGACTGTATCGGGATACGGTACTTTACTAATTTGCTATTTGTTGATCCAGTGGGTGTCTTTTTGATTTTCAAAGGAAACATACTGGCTTTTGCCGTCCCTGAATATACGGCGGTAGCTGCGTATCCTTTCCTTGTTATTTTTGAAAAAAGCTGCTACTTTATCATTTTTCTCAGTGCTCTCTGCCATTCTTTCCTTGACAACGGACGCTATGCGCTGTTCTTCAGAATAATCGTCAGTAATATGGCCGGGATTGCGGTATGATATTATACAGCATTCATTGATGAAGCTGTTCTCGAAAAATCCGGTTATACCCTCAAAAGCTGAATCATCGGATATGTCACAGTCGTTCAGAACGATTATGCAGTACTTGAGGGTTTGTATCTGGTCCAGATTACTGCCGTCATAGTAAACACTGTGAAACTTGGAGTCGCTTTCACTTATCGCGGGGTGTGGCAGATAAAACCCATAATCCGTATATCCCGGTGAGCTGCTGAACAGCCTACCGATATCGCTTTTGAATACAAATCCGTATCTGCTCATCTGTTCCTGGATATATCCGAGTAAGGCGGCAAGTATCTCCTCATGCTGATATGTGTCAGAGCCGTTGGTGGTTTCATACCCACCGCTTATCCTGACAAGAAAGTCCTTTCCACCGTATTTCATCTTGATCTTTGCTTTAGTAGTTGCTTCTTGTTTGAAAGGCAGCAGATCAGAGCCTTCATACAACAGGTAACCGCCTGTGATCTCAGCATCAAAGCCATATTTCTCACTGATATATGCCTTTGCATTTTCCTTTGCCTGTTTTAGTACCCTTGCGTTTACCTCTTTCTGACTTGAGGACTCATTTGTGCAGGCAGCAAGGTTCATGAGCATTACCGCAGCTGACAGGACAGCAAAAAGCTTTTTCATGTGATGTTCCTTTCTGAACTGCTGGTTTCGGCAGTTTCACTGGCGGGTTCTTTATCAAAGCTGACGTATTCGCTGGTGCCGTCGCCGAAATAGCGGCGGTAGCTGCTTATTTTGTCCGAGTTGGACTTGAAAACGTCCTCGCTGAGCTTGTCGTAGGAATCAGCTTTTGCTTTATCGAGATAAGCTCCGGATATAACATGGCTGTTGTATTTCTGCGCGTCCTTGTAGGAAACTATGCACAGCTCAAAATACTTGTTGGTCTTGGAATAAGTGTCGATGATGTCCCTGAAAGCGTTCTCGTCGGAGATATCCTTATCGTAGACCTCTATGCAGCGGTGTCCGGAGTCGTACAGCATATCCTTGAGGTTGGTGCCGTCGTAATACTGGGACTTTGATCGGAGTCCGTTGTCTGTGATAGTGTTGTCGATCTTGTTGAACACCGAGTACGTTGTGGTATTATCAGAGCCGAAATCCTTTTCTATCATTTCAGATACAGCATCGGTTATGGCTTTGTCCTGGTAGGAGTCCCTGCCCTCGAGAGAGTCCTTCAGACCGCTGATAATGACGATGAACGGCTCTCCGTTGTGATCCATTCTGACCTCTGCGTCCTCACCGGGGTTGTAGTTCATCGGACACTTGTAAGTGTCCTCGGTTATCATAGAGCACTTGATGACCTTGGCTGTAAAGCCGTATTTGTCTGTGAGGTAAGCCTGTGCATTATCTGTTGCCTGCCTGTTGAATATTTCCTCCGGACTCAGCTTGCTGCTCTTAGAGCCGGAAGCACAGGAAGTAAAAGACAGGAGCGTTATTGCTGTGAGTATGAGCGAAAGGAATTTTTTCATATGGTGTCCTTTATTCAGCGGATAAGTCCCTTTGCAACAGACTGCATAAGACCGCCGTTTTCGATTATATTCTGTATAAACTCCGGGAAGGGCTCCGTGCGGAAGTCCCTGCCGGTGGTGATGTTGTGTATTATGCCGTTGTCGAGGTCAGCCTCGATCATGTCGCCCTCTGAGATGTTCTCAGCGGCTTCGGGGCACTCCACTATGGCGAGCCCGATATTTATGGCGTTGCGGTAGAATATACGCGCAAAGCTCCTGGCGATGACCACGGAAATACCGCTTGCCTTTATGGCAATGGGAGCGTGTTCGCGTGAAGAGCCGCAGCCGAAATTCTGTCCGGCAACTATGATGTCGCCCTGCTTTACGCGCGATACGAATGACTTGTCGATGTCCTCCATACAGTGCGAGGCGAGTTCCTTGTGGTCGCTGGTGTTGAGGTAGCGGGCTGGTATGATGACGTCAGTGTCGATATTGTCGCCGTATTTTATGGCATTTCCGGTGTATTTCATACGCCCATCACCTCCCACGGACTTGTTATTCTTCCTGTTACTGCGCAGGCTGCCGCGGTCGCAGGGCTTGCGAGGTATACTTCAGAGTCAACGTGTCCCATACGTCCTACGAAGTTGCGGTTCGTGGTAGCGACAGCGCGTTCACCGGCAGCGAGTATACCCATATGTCCTCCGAGACACGGTCCGCAGGTAGGCGTCGAAACAGCCGCGCCGCTCTCGATGAAAATTTTCAGCAGTCCCATTTCCATAGCTCTGAGGTATATCTGCTGGGTAGCCGGTATGATTATCGTGCGGACTCCCTTTGCGACCTTGCGTCCCTTGAGTATCTCAGCGGCTGCGATAAGGTCCTCGAGCCTGCCGTTTGTGCAGGAGCCTATGACTACCTGATCTATTTTTATGTCGCCTATCTCGCTGAAAGTCCTTGCGTTTCCCGGAAGATGCGGGAAAGCGACAGTCGGCTCTGTCTGTGAAAGGTCAACGGTGAGGACTTCCTCGTAAACAGCGTCCGCGTCAGCCTTAAAGACATTCGGTTCGGCCGCGCCGTGCTCTTTCAGGTAGGCGAGGGTGGTGACGTCGACTTCAAATATGCCGTTCTTTGCACCGGCTTCGACAGCCATATTCGCAATGCAGAGACGGTCAGCCATACTGAGCGAGGCGAGTCCCTCTCCTGTGAACTCCATAGAGCGGTAGAGAGCTCCGTCAACGCCTATCCTGCCGATGATATTCAGGATAACGTCCTTGCCGGAAACGTACCTGCGCAGACTGCCTTTCAGCTCTATCTTCATGGCAGCCGGCACCTTGAACCACGCTTTGCCGGTAGCCATTCCGCAAGCCATGTCGGTCGAGCCGACTCCTGTGGAAAAAGCTCCGAGAGCGCCGAATGTGCAGGTGTGGGAGTCTGCTCCGATGACGAGGTCACCGGCAGTCGCAAGACCTTTTTCGGGGATAAAGGCGTGTTCGATGCCCATTTCGCCGACGTCATAGAAATGAGTTATGTCCATTTCTCCGCAGAAATCCCGGCACATTCTGCATTGCTCCGCAGCCTTTATGTCCTTGTTGGGAGCAAAGTGATCCATTATCATAGTGATCCTGTTTCTGTCAAACACGCTGTCCTTGCCGAGCTTTGCGAATTCCTTGATAGCTACCGGCGACGTGATATCGTTGCCGAGGACGAGGTCGAGACCGGCGAGGACAAGCTGTCCTGCCTGTACCGAGTCAAGTCCTGCGTGAGCCGCAAGGATCTTCTGCGTCATTGTCATACTCATTCTATCAGCTTCTTTCGTGTGGGGGATAAGACGTCAGCTAATATCAGATCTCGTTAACGTCTGTTGATGATCGCACCCTTGTCAGCGGAGGATACCTGCTGTGCATAGCGCTTGAGGTAGCCTGTTATGCCTTCCTTGTGCTTGATAGGCATAGTCTTTCTGCGCTCCTCGAGCTCCTCGTCGGAGACCTCAAGGTTTATCGAATAATTGGGGATATCTATCGAGATGATGTCGCCTTCCTTGACATAGGCGATAGTACCGCCGTTCACAGCCTCGGGCGAAACGTGTCCGATAGCCGCACCGCGTGTAGCGCCGGAGAAACGTCCGTCTGTGATGAGGGCAACTGTCGAGCCGAGTCCTGCACCCTGAATAGCGGAGGTAGGTGAGAGCATCTCACGCATACCCGGACCGCCGGCAGGTCCTTCATAGCGGATAACTACAACATCGCCGGGATTGATACCGCCCTCGTAGATGACCTTTATAGCTTCTTCCTCGCTGTCAAATACACGCGCAGGTCCCTTGTGGACGAGCATTTCCGGAGCAACTGCGCTCCTCTTTACTACGCAGCGGTCGGGAGCGAGATTGCCCTTGAGAACGGCTATTCCGCCGGTCTCGCTGTACGGATCATCAATGGGACGGATAGTGTTTGTATCCTTGTTGATGCAGCCTTTGATGTTTTCACCGACAGTCTTGCCGGTGCAGGTGAGACATTCAGTGTTGATGAGGTCTTTTTTAGCGAGCTCGTTGAGAACGGCGTAAACGCCGCCGGCTTCGTTGAGATCCTCCATATATGTGTGACCGGCAGGGGCGAGATGGCAGAGGTTAGGAGTCTTTGCACTGATCTCGTTTGCCATGTCGAGGTCGATCTTTATGCCGCACTCGTTTGCGATAGCGGGCAGGTGGAGCATACTGTTGGTCGAGCAGCCAAGTGCCATATCAGCAGTGAGAGCGTTGTAGAAAGCCTTTTCGGTCATGATGTCGAGCGGACGGATATTTTTGCGGTAGAGCTCCATTACCTGCATACCGGCTTCCTTTGCGAGCTTGAGACGCTCGGAATAAACGGCAGGGATAGTACCGTTGCCTCTGAGTCCCATACCGAGGACCTCGGTGAGACAGTTCATAGAGTTTGCGGTGTACATACCCGAGCACGAGCCGCAGGTAGGACAGGTCTTGTTCTCGTATTCCTCGACCTCCTCAGCAGAGATCTTTCCGGCAGTGTAAGCGCCGACAGCCTCAAACATAGAGGAGAGGCTGGTCTTCTGTCCCTTGACGTGACCGGCAAGCATAGGACCGCCGCTTACGAATACGGTCGGCACGTTGATACGAGCCGCAGCCATAAGGAGTCCGGGAACGTTCTTGTCGCAGTTTGGCACCATAACGAGTGCGTCGAAGTGGTGCGCGAGAGCCATACATTCAGTAGAATCGGCAATGAGGTCACGGGTAACGAGGGAGTATTTCATACCCTTGTGTCCCATAGCGATGCCGTCACATACAGCGATAGCAGGGAAGACCACAGGGGTGCCGCCGCCCATTGCAACGCCGAGCTTTACAGCCTCGACTATCTTGTCGATATTCATATGTCCGGGCACTATCTCGTTGTAGGACGATACGATGCCGACGAGAGGTCTGTTCATTTCCTCTTTAGTAAAACCGAGTGCGTTGAAAAGTGAGCGCTGGGACGCCATTTCAACTCCTTCGCAGAAATAATTTCCGCTCATATTATTTCACCTCATTGTAATTATTAGCCGTTAGTTGTCAGTCTTTAGCTGTCGCTGACGGCTAAAGGCTCACAACCTTAAATCCCCGCCCGGACTGGGCGGGGAATATCGGTATATTAAGTATTATCAGTTGTTGATGAGCTTGTCCTCGTCGCTCCAGCTGTACAGCTTTCTGATCTCTGCGCCGACCTTCTCAGCAGGGTGCTCAGCAGCGAGCTTTCTCATAGCCTTGAAGTGTACCTGGCTGCCGGCAGGTGACATATCGAGGAGGAATTCCTTAGCGAATGTACCGTCCTGAATGTCCTTGAGGACCTTCTTCATTGTCTTCTTGGTCTCCTCAGTGATGATCTTGGGACCTGTTACATAGTCACCGTACTCAGCAGTGTTGGAAATTGAGTATCTCATACCTGCAAAGCCGCTCTGGTAGATGAGGTCAACGATGAGCTTCACCTCGTGGATACACTCGAAGTAAGCGTTTCTCGGATCGTAGCCAGCCTCAACGAGAGTCTCGAAGCCTGCCTGCATAAGTGCACATAAACCGCCGCAGAGAACAGCCTGTTCGCCGAAGAGGTCAGTCTCAGTCTCAGTTCTGAAAGTTGTTTCGAGAACGCCGGCACGAGCTCCGCCGATAGCAAGACCGTAAGCAAGAGCCATTTCCTTAGCCTTACCGGTTGCGTCCTGATGAACAGCTACGAGGCAGGGAACACCCTTGCCAGCCTGATATTCGCTTCTTACAGTATGACCGGGGCCCTTGGGAGCGATCATTGTAACGTCAACGTTTGCAGGGGGAACGATACAGCCGAAGTGGATATTGAAGCCGTGTGCGAACATGAGCATATTGCCTGCCTCGAGGTTGGGCTCGATGTCCTTCTTGTACATAGCAGCCTGCTTTTCGTCGTTGATGAGGATCATGATGATGTCTGCCTGCTTAGCAGCCTCAGCAGCTGTGAATACCTCAAAGCCCTGCTTTACAGCCTTGTCCCATGACTTGGAGCCTTCGTAGAGACCGATGATTACTCTGCCCTTGTCGCCGAGGGATTCCTTGGCATTGAGAGCGTGAGCGTGTCCCTGGCTGCCGTAGCCGATAACGGCGATAGTCTTGCCGTAGAGGAGCGAAAGATCGCAGTCCTGTTCATAAAAAACCTTTGCAGTGTTTTCCATTGTTATTACTCCTTTTCAGAATAAGATTTAGTATAATTGGAATATATTTGAATGGGAGCCCGGTTTGGAATTCCCAACAAATGCGTATTATTTTACGGTCTTGAGGCAGTTTTCGCCGCGCTCGACCGCTACTATACCGGTACGGCACATCTCCATGATGCCGCAGGGCTTGAGGAGCTCGATGAAGGCGTCGATCTTGGAGGTCTCACCGGTGAGCTCACAGATCAGGGCTGTCGGGGAGTAGTCCACTATCTTCGAGCGGAAGATCTCGACTGCCGTCATTATGTCCTGTCTGGACTCTGACTTGTTCCTCACCTTGATGAGGAGCAGTTCACGGATAACGGTCTCGTTTGTATTGAGGACCTCGACTTCCTTGACGTCGTGGAGCTTCTTGAGCTGCTGGAGGATACGTTCCTTGATATCCTCGTCGCCGTGGAAGGATATGGTTATTCGTGAAAAACCGCTGGATTCGGTCTCGCCCACAGTGAGGCTGTCGATGTTGAAGCCGCGCCGCGTGAACATTCCCGAAACTCTTGAGAGTACGCCGGATATGTTGGAAACGAGAACGGCTATGACAAATTTATTATCCATACCTCTCACCTCACTTTATCTCGGTAATTATGTTGTCGATAGAACCGCCGGGAGGAAGCATGGGCAGTACGAACTCATCACAGTCTATGATGCAGTCGATGACTGTGGTGCCGCTGTCTGCAAAGGCTGCTGTGAGAGCTGTTTCGAGCTCCTTCATATCCGAGCAGCGTAAGCCCTTGGCACCGAATGCTTCTGCGACCTTCACGAAGTCGGTCTTGCGGTGGAGAGTGGTGTTGGAGTAGTGCTTGTTGAAGAAGAGAGTCTGCCACTGGCGCACCATTCCGAGAACGCCGTTGTTGAGTATAACGATAACGAGGGGAGTTCCCTGAGTAACTGCCGTGGCGAGCTCTGTGAGGTTCATGCCGAAGCTGCCGTCGCCGGTAAAGAGTACGGTGCGCTTGCCTGTTGCAGCGGAAGCGCCGATAGCAGCGCCCATTCCGAAGCCCATAGTTCCGAGACCTCCGCTTGTGAGGAAGGTCCTCGGCTTCCTGAAGGGGTAGCGCTGAGCAGCCCACATCTGGTGCTGACCGACATCGGTTACGATGATAGCGTCCTCGGGAGCGTGTTCGCTTACAGCGTCGATAACGCCGTAGGGATCAAGCCTGTCCGAAGCCGGGATATCCGACTTGTCGCAGGGAGCGGAGCAGCTTTCGCAGTTCTTCTCATAGGAGTGCTGGAGAGCATTTTTAGTGCGCTCCATTTCCTCAAGGCGCAGACCGTCAACGCGGGCTTCCCATTCGGGGAGCTTTCTCTCCGATACCATAGCGCAGAGACGCTCGATAGCGTCGCGGATATCGCCCTGAACGGCGAGTTCGGCAGGAATATTCTTGCTGAGCTCGGCGCCGTCTATATCAATGTGGATTATCTTGAAATTCTGAGCAAAACGTTTCTTATTGCCGGTAGCTCTGTCGGAGAAACGCGCTCCGAGAGCGATAACGAGGTCAGCCTCGTCCTCAGCCATAGAGGAAGCGTAGTGACCGTGCATACCCTGCATACCGAGAAATCTCGGGTGATCTGAGGGAACTGCGGAAAGTCCCATTAGCGAGCAGCCCATAGGAGCGTCTATCCTGTCGGCAAGAGCGATGAGTGCTTCGGAAGCCTTTCCGGCGATAACGCCGCCGCCGAAGTAGATGTAAGGTCTCTCGCTTGCGTCTATCATCTGAGCAGCCTGACGGAGCTTGTTCTCGGGGGCGTAAACTATCGGTGCCGGGATAACCGGCTGGGTTTTGGGCTCATATTCGCACTTTGCGATCTGAATGTCCTTGGGGATATCGACGAGGACAGGTCCGGGACGTCCGGACTTGGCTATCTTGAACGCCATACGGAGCGTATCTGCGAGCTCCTCGATGTCCTTGACGATGAAATTATGCTTGGTTATCGGCATAGTCACGCCGACGATATCGACTTCCTGGAAGCTGTCGCGTCCGATGAGGCTGCACGGAACGTTTCCGGTGATAGCGACGAGCGGTACAGAGTCGAGGAAAGCCGTAGCGATGCCGGTAACGAGGTTCGTCGCACCGGGACCTGATGTAGCTATGACAACGCCGACCTTTCCGGTAGCTCTTGCATAGCCGTCAGCGGCGTGAGCCGCGCCCTGTTCGTGGGCGGTGAGTATATGTTTTACGCGGTCGCTTGCGAGATAGAGCTCATCGAAGAGGTTGATGACCTGACCGCCGGGGTAGCCGAAAACGGTGTCGCAGCCCTGTTCGATGAGAGTCTCAACAACGATCTTAGCGCCTGAAATCATCATAAAAAATCTTGTCCTTTATCAAAAAGTTGTTAGTGACGGAGTAACTGTTATACGTCTCTGACAAAATAAAAAACTCCGGTATTCTGCGACCGGAGCTGAACTTCATTGCTTAAAATGACGTAGTTATAGATCAAGCAAGAGCGCCGTTCGGGCAGAATGATACGAGACTGCGGTCAGAGACGTTCACGACCGCGCCTATAATAATGACGATACCGGAGGAAATGTAGACCGATCTCATTATTGTACGCTCCTTACTGGTTAATATAATATATTCTACCACTTTATCATAACAAAATCAATAAGGAACGCACCTTTTAAATTTAATTTGGTTATTGTGGACAGTTTCAACAGCTTGCTTTGTGCACTTTTGACCTGTCAACTGCGGAGCATATTGTTTACCGCGCTGATAAGAGCCTTTATTGATGAGGTAACGATATCGTTGTCGATACCTGTTCCCCAGAAGCTCCTGCCGTCCTTTCCGATTATCTCGACGTATGAGACCGCCTTCGATGCCGATCCGACCTCGAGAGCGTGTTCGGTATAGGTGTTTATGCTGTAATCCAAGTTGGTGTATGAACGGACGGCGTTGCTTACGGCATCGAGACGTCCGTTGCCGGTGTTCGTAGCGGAAGCCCGTCTGCCGTTGTAGGTCATATCAACGGTAGCTTCTATGCCGTCCTGCTGAACATAGTGGGCGGAGTTGATATTGAGCGGAGAGGTCAGATTTATGTAATTCTCGCGGAAAATAGTGAATACATCGTCCGGGAGGAGCTCCTTGTGTGAGCGGTCGGACACACCCTTGACGAGGTAGCCGACGCTCTCGCGCATCTTCTTAGGAAGATCGTAGCCGAAGCGTGTTTCGAGGATATAGCCGATACCGCCCTTGCCGGACTGGCTGTTGATACGGATAACGTCCGCCTCGTACTCTCTGCCGATGTCCGCAGGATCGAGCGGCAGATATGGGACGTTCCACTGCTTGCAGCCGGTCTCCTCGCGCCACTTCATGCCCTTGGCGATAGCGTCCTGGTGAGAGCCGCTGAATGCTGCAAAGACGAGCTTTCCGGAGTAGGGCTGGCGCTCGTTGACGGTCATTCCGGTCAGACGCGTGTAGAAGTCAGTGAGCGACGGTATATCGCTGAGATCGAGCTCAGGATCAACGCCCTGAGTGTACATATTCATAGCGAGGGTTATGATGTCAACGTTGCCGGTGCGCTCGCCGTTGCCGAAGAGCGTTCCCTCGACTCTTTCCGCGCCGGCGAGGAGTCCCATTTCGGTGTCCGCAACTGCACAGCCGCGGTCGTTGTGGGGGTGGAGCGAAATTATGACGTTCTCCCTGTAATGCAGGTTCTCGCACATATACTCCACCTGATTGGCGTAAACGTGGGGCATCGAGAGCTGGACCGTTACCGGCAGATTTATGATGACCTTATCTTCGGGAGTCGGCTGCCATACGTCGAGAACGGCGTTGCAGATCTCGAGTGCGAATTCGGGCTCTGTGCCTGTGAAACTTTCGGGGGAATACTCAAAGCGGAAGTTCCCCTCGTATTTTTCGCGGTACTCCTTGCAGAGCTCCGCTCCTTTCACGGCGAGGGAGACGATCTCCTCCTTGCTTTTTCTGAAAACCTGCTGTCTCTGGGCGGCAGAGGTGGAATTATAGAGGTGGACTATGGCGTTCTTGCAGCCCTTGAGCGCCTCGAAGGTCTTTTCGATGATGTGCTCGCGGGACTGTGTGAGTACCTGTATCGTAACGTCGTCCGGAATGAGCTGCTGTTCGATGAGGGCGCGGCAGAAGTCGTACTCCGTGTCGGAGGCTGCCGGGAAGCCTATCTCGATCTCCTTGAAGCCGATACGGACGAGCTCAGCGAAGAATTCGAGCTTTTCTCCGAGACTCATGGGTGCGATGAGAGCCTGATTACCGTCTCTGAGGTCAACGCTGCACCATACCGGTGCCTTGTCTATGTAGGAGTGCTCCGTCCATTTCATTTTTGTACGCGGAGCTTCAAAGAACTGCCTTGTATATTTTTCTGCATTTTTCATAGAGAAACCTCCGTTCCGATCCGTTTTTTTCAGACTCAGGAGAGCAATAAAAAATCTCTTCCATACATCTGTATGGAAGAGACGAAGCTGCATATGATCTCCGTGGTACCACTCTTCTTGACGCGAAATACGCCCACTCGTCTGCGTCGGATCAACGCATATCTCTGTAACGGGAGCGCCCGTCCGCGCCTACTTGCCGGGAAACGGCTTTAGGAACGGCTGCTCAGGGAGGAGCTGTTTCCTGTGTCGGAATACTGCCTTACACCTTGCGGCAGCTCTCTGTGAGACCTTGACAGGCTTTATTTCCCTTCATAGCATTTTGATGATATTAAATATATTGTACAATATTTTTTCATATTTGTCAAGGGCTTTTGCGGAAAAACTGTTGATTTTTGATTTTGATTGTGGTATAATATATTTATAAATTTTACGGAAAGAAGGTTCTTAGCATGGACATCAAAAAGGCTGCTGATTCACTCATCAAGGATAAAAATCCTGTAAAGGCTGTTGAAAAGGCTACCGGAGTTGATCTCCCCGACGAGAAGATCGAGAAGGTCGTTAAGGAAGTTGCTTCAAAGGTCTCCGTTGATGACGTCAAGGACAAGGTCGGCGACGTTGTAAGCAAGTTCAAGAAGTAATGACAGATGGAGCGCTGCGTCCGGCAGCGCCCTTTTGTTTTTTGTGATCGAAATTGACAAACGGCAGGGAAAAGTGGTATAATATAATCTGATGTGCAAAACACCAATTATAATCATATAGAAAGAAGTGCTTGGTATGACAAAGATAACGATTTTCTCAGGCTTTTTAGGTGCAGGAAAGACCACACTCATAAAAAAGCTGATAGCTGAGGGCTATAAGGGCGAAAAACTGGTCCTCATAGAGAACGAGTTCGGACAGATAGGCATAGACGGCGGCTTTCTCCAGGACGCAGGCGTAGAGATCACGGAGATGAACTCCGGCTGTATCTGCTGCTCACTGGTAGGCGACTTCGGCAAGGCTCTTGAAAAGGTGCTTGCAGACTATGCTCCCGACCGTATTCTCATCGAACCCTCAGGCGTAGGAAAGCTCAGCGATGTCATAAGAGCAGTTCAGAACATAAACGCTCACGATGTTGAGCTCGACGGCTTCACAACAGTTGTTGACGCAAAGAAGTGCAAGATGTACCAGAAGAACTTCGGCGAGTTCTTCAACAATCAGATAACCTATGCGAGCTGCCTTATCCTCAGCCATACAGGCGGACTTTCCGAGGATAAGATCGACGAGTGTGTAAAGCGTCTCAAGGAGCTCAATCCCGCAGCGCCTGTCGTAACAACGGAGTGGGATCAGCTCACCGGAAAGCAGCTCGTTGACGCTATGACTCAGAAGAACACTCTTGATGATGAGCTGAAGGAGCTCCTCGAGGAGGCAGAGCATCACCACCACCACGATCACGACCATGAGCACGAGCATCATCACCATGACCACGACGAGCATGAACATCATCACGATCACGGTCCGGACTGCACCTGCGGCTGCCACGACCACCATCATGACCACGACGAACACGAGCATCATCACGATCACGGTCCGGACTGCACCTGCGGCTGTCACGACCACGATCACGAACATCATCACCACCACGCTGACGATGTATTCACAAGCTGGGGCAGAGAGACTCCCAATTCCTACACTCAGGACGAGATAACCTCTATACTCAATGCTCTCGGCGATGAGGAGACCTACGGCGTTATCCTCCGTGCAAAGGGCATAGTAGCAAGTCAGGACGGCAAGTGGATACACTTTGACTATGTTCCCGGAGTTCCGGACGTCCGCACAGGAAGCGCCGGTACTATCGGACGTCTTTGTGTTATCGGTTCAAAGATAAACGAGGAAGCTATCGCAAAGCTGTTCCGCACTGAATGATAAGGAGTGGTAATATGCCTCAGAACGATCAGGAAATGCCTGTCTACCTGTTTCTTGGATTTCTCGAATCAGGCAAGACAAAGTTCATACAGGAAACGCTCGAGGATAAGCGTTTCAACAGCGGAGAACGCACCCTTGTTCTCGTCTGCGAGGAGGGCATAGAGGAATATGATACCTCGAAATATCCCTCAAAGAACGTTGAGTTCCGCACCATAGAGGAGAAGGAGGAGCTCACGACAGAAACTCTCCAGAAGTACGTTGACGAAACACGCGCTGAGAGAGTTGTTATCGAGTATAACGGTATGTGGCTCGTGAACGACCTCTTCAAGGCTATGCCGGAGGGCTGGGCTATCTATCAGGTAATGTTTTTCGTGGACGCTTCGACATTCCTCAATTACAATAACAATATGCGCAGTCTCGTTGTGGATAAGCTGAATATATGCGAGCTGACGGTGTTCAACCGCTTTGAGAAGTCTATGGATCCGAATGAGTTCCACAAGATAGTCCGCGGAGTCAGCCGCAGAAGCGAAATGGCTTACGAATATACCGACGGTACAGTTGCATATGACGACATCGAGGATCCGCTCCCGTATGATGTTGAAGCACCGGAGTTCACTATCGCGGACGAGGATTACGCTGTTTTCTACCGCGATATCATGGAAGATCCGATGAAGTACGACGGCAAGATCATCACCTTCAAGGGCAAGGCTGCACGCAACCCGAAGTTCCCAAGCGGCACCTTTGCGCTCGGCAGGAGCGTTATGACCTGCTGCGTTGAGGATATACAGTACTGCTGGTTCGTAGTTGAAGCCGGTGACGAGTCACAGGTCCGTGACAAGGGCTGGGTGATAGCAAGGGCTGGAATAAAGGTGCAGAAGCACAAGTTCTACCGCGGAAAAGGACCTGTTCTGCGTCTGCTTGAACTCACAGACTCCGCAGCCCCCGAGAAGGAAGTAGCAACGTTCTATTAAGGCATAATCAATAAATATAACGGCGTTGTTTTGTTGATAACGCCTATGACATTCTGCGAAAAAATATGCTATAATCAAAGTATGATATCATAGCATCAACGTGTAGTCGCTCCTGACGTAAGTCCAGTTGTTCAGGAGCGGCTTTTTATTTTGCGGAGGTTATTATGTATAAGGTCAATGAAGCAGTAGTTTATGAGACATACGGCGTGTGTACCGTCAGTGCGATAGAGGTCAGGGACTTCGGCAGCGGAGAACGTGAATATTACGTCCTTCAGCCGGTCAGGGACAGCCGCAGCAGATTTTTCGTGCCGACTTCAAATACTGCGCTCACCGATAAGATGAGGGCAGTGCTGTCGGCTGATGAGGTGAATAGTCTTATAGCAGCCATGCCGGCTCAGGAGCTTATCTGTGTTGAGGACGAAAAACAGTGCAAGGAGCTCTGCCGGAGCATTATCAGCAGCGGAGAACCCTCAAAGCTGGTCGCATTGATAAGATCGCTCTATATCCGCAGACAGGAGCTTGCTGTGAACAACCGCAGACTTCGTTCGTTTGAGGAGAGGAGCCTTGCCGAAGCTGAGGCTCTGCTTTACGATGAATTTGCTTATGTTCTCGGCATCGGGCGAGATGAAGTCGTTCCCTACATAATGTCTGTGATAGACGGAAAGAAAAGCTGCTGATATAAAAACGCCCATGTGCTGATAAGAGCCATGGGCGTTTGCTGCTGTGCAGAGCCTGTTATTCGCTGCCGTAGACCTTTGCGGCAATATCGACGGTCTGTTTGGCGTCCTTTGCGTAGAAATCCGCGTGTATCTGCTCGGCGTAGGAAGCAGTCAGAACTGCGCCGCCCACGACTGTCTTACAGCCGGGGTATTTCTCGTTGAGGAGCTTTATAGTCTCCTCCATAGAACCGAGGGTGGTGGTCATGAGGGCGGAGAGTCCGACGAGACTGACCTGATGCTTTATGGCGGCTTCGACGACTGTTTCCGGCGGAACGTCCTTGCCGAGGTCGATGACTGTGAAGCCGTAGCTGTCGAGCAGTACCTTGACGATATTCTTGCCGATGTCGTGAATGTCGCCCTTGACTGTTGCGAGGACTACCTTGCCCTTTGATACGCTCTCGCTGCTGCTCAGTGAGAGCTTTTCCTTTATTAGCTCGAAGCAAGCCTGAGCTGCTCCGGCAGTGAGAATGAGCTGCGGGAGGAAGATAGTTCCCTTTTCAAA
>ONMB01000029.1 GCA_900318825.1 uncultured Ruminococcus sp. | reverse complement strand
AGCAGCCCTCTGTCGAGCGCAGTCCGTGCGACCTCAGCCGCTTTCTTTGTTTTAAGCTGTATCCCTACCATAAGACCGAGTCCGCTCACTGATTCGACCTCGCTGCATTTTGCGAGCTCGCTCCTGATGAATTCAGCCTTACTGCATACCTCATCGAGGAAGCCTTCGCTTCCGATCCTGTCGAGCACTGCCAGACCGCCGGCACAAGCTATCGGATTTCCTCCGAAGGTCGAGCCGTGAGTGCCGGGAGAAAGAACTCCGCTGCATTTTTCGTTCATGAGGCAGGCTCCCATGGGAAGTCCGCCGGCAATGCCCTTAGCGAGTGTAGTTATATCAGCCTTTTTGCCGAAGTGGTCTCCGGCAAGGAATTTACCTGTTCTTCCGACGCCGGTCTGTATCTCGTCCGCGATGACCAGAACGTCCTTCGGTGCGCAGAGCTCATATATCGCGTCAACGAACTCCTTGCTCAGTGAATTTACTCCGCCTTCTCCCTGAACGTACTCTATCATAACTGCGCACACCGTATCGTCGAGCTTAGCCTTGAGGTCGTCGATATTGTTTGCCTCGACGTTTATGAAGCCCTCAACGAACGGGAAGAAGTAGTTATGGAAAACGTCCTGACCGGTCGCGGAAAGGGTAGCAATAGTTCTGCCGTGGAAGGAATTCACAAGGGTGATGATATTGTGTCTGCCCTTGCCGTACTTATCGAAGCTGTACTTTCTTGCGACCTTTATGGCACATTCATTGGCTTCAGCGCCGCTGTTTCCGAAGAAGATATTGGAATAGCCGGTCATAGCACAGAGTTTTTCGGCGAATTCCGCCTGTACCTCTGTGTAGTAATAGTTTGAATTATGCTGAAGGGTGCGTACCTGTGCGCAGACGGCGTCAGCCCATTTCTCGTCGCAGTAGCCAAGCGAGTTTGTACCGATACCGCTGCCGAAATCAATGTATTCCTTACCGCTTTCATCAACGCAGCGTCTTCCTGCACCCTTTTTCATAGCGAGCGGCATACGTCCGTAGGAGTGTGCGATGTGTTTATCAAATTTTTCTATGGTTTTTTCGTTAGAATTCATATTTTTCTCCTTCCGACTGTGCCGCATTACAGCAGCAATTATCACAAGCATTTAGTAGATACATATTAATTATACCGCCGTACAGGCAATAAAATCAATAACTTTAACATTAGTTCAGGTAAATTTTTTGTTTATAAGTAAACTGTTTTATGCAACAGCCCGGAAATCAGGTAAATTGTGTACCAATGCCCTCGTTGGAAAGTATCTCGATGAGTATCGAGTGAGGAACTCTTCCGTCGATGATAACAGTCTTGTGAACGCCTCGTCTTACTGCCTCAACGCAGCAGTCTATCTTGGGTATCATACCGCCGGAGATTATACCCTGTCTCTTGAGGAAGGGCACCTCGCTGACATTTACCTCGGGGATAAGAGTATCGGGATCGTCCTTATCGCGGAGAAGTCCTGCGATGTCGGTCATAAGAATGAGGTTCTCAGCACCGAGCTCAGCTGCGATGCGTGCAGCGGCAGTATCAGCGTTGACGTTGTAGGTATTGCCCTCATCGTCAGTCGCAACAGTTGCGATAACGGGGATATTACCGTTTGCGAGGGCGTCGAGGATAGGCTTTGTATTGACCTTTGTTATCTCGCCTACCCAGCCGAGGTCCTGACCGTCATCAGTAGTCTTTTTCTCAGCCATGAGCATTCCGCCGTCAATTCCGCAGAGTCCAACTGCACTGCCCTTGTGCTGTGCGAGGAGCTGAACGAGCTCCTTGTTGACCTTGCCTGAAAGCACCATTTTCACAACGTCAACAGTAGCGTCATCGGTGTATCTGAGACCGTTCACAAAACGGCTCTCGATATTGAGCTTCTTGAGCATATCGCTGATCTCGGGACCGCCGCCGTGTACCAGAACGACCTTGACTCCTACGAGGGAGAGGAGGACGATATCTGTCATAACAGCGTCCTTGAGCTCCTTGTTGGTCATAGCGTTTCCGCCGTACTTGATGACGAGTATCTTGTTGTTGTACTTCTGAATGTAGGGCAGAGCGTCGATGAGCACCTGCGATTTATCCTGATTTGATATCTTAACCATTATTTACACTTCCCTGGTAATTTCTGTAATCTTCTTTTGCCTGTTTGAGTATGCCGGCAACTCTTTCCGGATCCTTCACGGCAAACAGTCCGTTTATGACATTATAAGTCCTGTTGCCTTTCTGCGGTCTGAACTGCGGGTTCACCTGAAAGGTCACATAGCCGATATTGCGAGAACTGCTGTGGAACGCTACCGCTCCGATCGTACTCAGCGGCACCATGCACTGTTTGCTCGCGCCGCCTGTTATCACGCGCTTGTTGGTGATAGCGTACTTCCTGCCTTTTAAGGTCGAACCGCTCTTCATAAGGGACGCCAATACTATCAGCACGATACTTACGATCGGTGAGAGCAGAAACAGCGGAATAGCTATCAGATACATCAGGCAGGAAGTGTTTCCTGCACAGCCGATTCCTGTTTCAGAAGAATTAGCCTTCTTTTCGGGCTCTCCGCACCAGAGGATATGCTCGCCGTCATCAAGCATCGGCTCGAAGAATTTCTCGAGCTCATTCAGCTCGTCATAGGGTTTCAGCTCCTCGCTGAAGTCCTCGTAGGTCTGCTCGTGACTGTGTTCAAATTCCTCGCGGTATTCCTTCTGCTCCTTGTGGGAGTCGTAATTCTTGTAGGTCTGTTCGTGGCTGTGACTGCACTCATCGCGGTACTCTTTGTTATCGCGGATATAGTCGTCATCATATTTTGCGTTGACACTCTCATTATATTCATCGTAATCATCGCTTTTTTTCCTGCCGAACATATACAGTCACCGTCTTTCGTTCAAGAATAATTCAAGCCCTTTACTGCATTTACCTCTTTGCGTATGACCTGAGCAGCATATCCGGGGTTTTTGATACCTCTTATATAGGCATACCTGCGTATTTTCACGCCGTTTTTCTTCTCTACCTGCTTCTTGGCGATACACACGCTTCCGACGCCGCGTTCGCTGGTATCGCACTGACGTGCGCAGATACTCTTTAAAAAATCATCTGCCACAATGTCCTCAAGCGGAATGGAGGTGAGCTTTCTTCCCTCAAGCATGATAACTCTGCGGTCGGTAAGAGCGTACCTGTATTTCTTTATTTTCTTCAGGAACAGAAGAAGAACACCGAGTAATATGCACGCAAGGCACGAACCATATAAAGACTACCGGTTCGACTATCAGAGCCGCTGTAAAAGCCGTTCTGCACCCCATATGCTTCTCACTGCCGGTAGCCTTAGTGTACATAGTCTGGCTCCATATCATACGCTCGCCGTTCTCGAGGTATTTCTCCATGAAAGCGGCTGTCTCTGCCTGATCCTCGTAGTCATGTACGTCGAATAGCTTAGTGTAATCGAATTCTTCTTCGTCATCGTCTATGCCGGGATCATATTCATCCTCATCATCAAGCAGATCTTCGTTACTGTTTTTTCTTCCATATTATGAACGGTAGTCTCCGTTTATCTTGACATAATCGTAGGTGAGATCGCAGCCCCAAGCTATAGCTCTGCCTCTGCCTTCGCCGAGGGAGATGAGTATCTGTATCTCCTCCTCGCCGAGGACCTTCTTTGCGAGCTCCTCAGAGAACTCTGTCAGGCAGCCCTGATGTCCGACCGTTATCTTGCCAGCCTTTGAAGCTATGTCGATATCGACCTTGTTTACGTCGAAATCAGCGTCGGAGTAACCGATAGCGCAGTAGATACGTCCGGCATTTGCGTCCTCACCGAAGATCATGGTCTTGAAGAGGCTCGATGTGATGACGGACTTCGCAACAGTCTCTGCGACCTTGTCGTTCTCAGCTCCGGAGACCGCACATTCGATGAGCTTTGTAGCACCTTCGCCGTCTCTTGCCATCATACGCGCGAGGTTCATCATAATAGCGTAGAGGGCGTGAACGAACTTGCTGAAGTCCTCGTTCTCGCTGACTACGGGAGCATTTCCGGCAGAACCGGAAGCCATGATGCAGACCATATCGTTTGTGGAGGTATCTCCGTCAACGCTTGCGCGGTTGAGGGTGACCTTGACTATATCGCTGAGTGCTCTCTGAATGAGCTCTGCGGAGATAGCCGCGTCAGTCGTGATAAAGGTGAGAGTCGTAGCCATATTCGGATGTATCATACCGCTGCCCTTGAGCATACCGCCCATTGTGCAGGTCTTGCCGCCCATTTCAAACTCAACTGCGATCTCCTTGGGCATAGTATCGGTAGTCATAATAGCGTCGAGCGCCTGAGCATTGCCCTCGTACGAGAGTCCCTTTGCGAGTCCGGGGATACCGTTTGCGATAGGCTCGATCGGAAGCACCTGACCGATAACACCGGTAGAAGCAACGATAACGTCATCAGCAGAGATACCGAGCTCCTTTGCAGTGAGCTCGCACATCATCTTAGCCTTTTCAACGCCGTCCGGATTGCAGGTATTGGCGTTTACGGAGTTCACGATAACGGCTCTTGCCTTGCCGTTTCTGAGGTGCTCCTTTGTAACGAGGATAGGTGCGCCCTTCACCTTATTTGTGGTATATACGGCAGCTGCATCGCACTCGTTATCGGCAACGATCATTGCAAGATCGTTCTTCTGCTTTGTGCCGGGGAGCGCATTGTTTGCAGCAGCATTTGCCGCCTCTGTATCTGTAAGCGGCTTGTGAGCGAGCCCGCAGCGAACGCCGTTTGCGCGGAAGCCCTTGGCAGCACATACGCCGCCCTCAACGAATTTTACATTTCCGACCTGTTTGAGTTCCATATGAAAGTCTCCTTGCTTATTTGCCAGCCTCAGCGATCTTTTCCTTGAAAGCCGAAGCTATTTTAAGATATTCACTCTTTTCCTCATCGCTGCCCCATTCGCGCTTTAAGGCGAGGAGCTCGGCTTCATCAAGGATAGGTCTGATGTCGCCGTAGAAGAGGCGGAGGTATTTTTCCTTTGAACCGTAGAGTGTGCTCATCAGCTGACCGTCATAGATCTCACCGGCAAAGGGATCCTCGCGGAGTATCTCGACAGCGCGGTGCATAGCGCACTTTGAACACATTCTCTGCCTGAGCATACGGCAGACATCAGCGATAGTCAGCTCGTCCTCAGTTTTCTCAAGAATGGCGTTGAACCACTCCTGAAGCGGGTATGTATCATTCTCGTCCGGAATGTAATCATACTCGTAGATCTCTTTCAATTTCATCTTGTGCATAATAAGCCCTCCAGTGGGTAAAAGTAAAGCGTTATATAAGACCTGTGGTCTCATCAATGCCCATCATGATGTTGAGACACTGAACTGCTGCGCCGCTTGCGCCCTTACCAAGATTGTCGAGTCGTGAACAGAGAAGTATCTGTTCATCGTTGCCAAAAACGAATACCTGCATTTTGTTCAGACCACTGAGAGTATTTGAAGCGAGGAAGAAGCTCTTCTGCTCGTCAGCCGGCATAAGGGGCATTACCTCGACCATTTTGGCGCCCTTGTAGTGCTCGGCATACATCTTGTGTACCTCTGCGGCTGTAACTGCCTTGGGGAGAGTTCTGGTCTGGAGCGGTACGCTTACGACCATTCCGCTGAAATAATCGCAGACCATAGGGTTGAACATAGGTGTATATTCAAGTCCCGAAACGGCTTTCATCTCAGGGAGATGCTTGTGCTGCTGCGAAAGCGCGTACTGACGGGGACTATTGAATTCGTAGGGTTTGTCGTCGCCCTCATAAACGGCTATCGCCTTCTTGCCTGCGCCGCTGTAACCAGAGGTAGCATAGGCAAAAACAGGGTAGTCCTTCGGGATAATGCCGCTGCTGACGAGAGGGTAAACTATCGAAGCGAAGCCGCTTGCGTAGCAGCCGGGAACAGCTACTCTGTTCGAGGTCTTTATCTTCTCTCTGTGAGCTGCCGAGAGCTCCGGGAAGCCGTAAGCCCAGTCCGGATTTGTACGGTGAGCTGTTGAGGCGTCGATGATGCGAACGTGGTCATTGTCAACGAACGAAACAGCTTCTCTTGAAGCGTCGTCCGGGAGACAGAGGAAGGTATAGTCTGACATATTGATGAGTCTTGCACGTTCTGCGGGATCCTTGCGCTTTTCCTCGCTGATCCTGATGAGCTCGATGTCCTTCCTGTCCTTGAAGCGCTCGAGTATCTTGAGACCGGTAGTGCCCTCCTGACCGTCTATATACACTTTAACTGACATAACAACTTCCTCACTTTTTCTTCTTATTTTTCTTTCGTTCGATCCTGCCGTTGACCTTGCGTTCGTACTTTTCACGGCGCGGATCCTTTTTGTCGGACTCGTCCTCGATAAAGCTGTGCCATATATTCACAACGAGGGTGAACGTCACGATGCCTATCAGCCACCAGAGGTGTGCTTTCGGGCGGACGGGGATCCACAATCCCATAACGAGCTCACCAGCCATCCACAGGACGCCGGTGAATATACAGAGTCCGATAGTAAAAACAACGTCCTTTTTCTTCATCAGCCGATCTGCTCCGCAAGAGCCTTTTCGGCAGCTGCTATCTGAACCTTTACAGCGTCGGGGGAAGGTCCGCCGTAGGACTTTCTCTCGCGGACGCAGGTGTCAAGACTTATCGCCTCATAGACGTCCTCACCGAAGTTATCGGTCATGGCCTTGTAGTCCTCGAGGGGCAGAGTCTCGAGAGTAACGCCCTTTTCGATGCACTTTGCAACGAGAGTACCTGTTATCTTGTAAGCGTCACGGAAGGGCATACCCTTCTTTACAAGGTAGTCAGCGCAGTCCGTAGCGTTGATGAAGCCCTTTGCGGCAGCGTTGCGCATATTTTCCTTGAGAACGCGCATAGTAGCGAGCATAGGAGTAAATGTTCTTACGCAGAGCTTGACGTTGTCGAGAGCGTCGAAAATAGCCTCCTTGTCCTCCTGCATATCCTTGTTGTAGGCGAGCGGTATGCCCTTCATCATAGTGAGAAGGGTAACGAGATCGCCGTTGACTCTTCCTGTCTTGCCGCGGATAAGCTCGGTGACATCGGGGTTCTTCTTCTGCGGCATAATGGACGAGCCTGTCGCAAAGGCATCGTCGAGCTCAACGAACTTGAATTCCCAGCTGCACCAGAGGATTATTTCCTCGGAAAAGCGTGAGAGGTGAGTCATAAGGAGCGACATAGCACAGCAGAGTTCAACGCAGTAATCGCGGTCGGAAACGCCGTCGAGACTGTTCTCCATGGGGGCAGTGAAGCCGAGGAGATCGGAGGTCTGCTGTCTGTTGGTCTTGTAGGTAGTACCTGCGAGAGCACCGCAGCCGAGAGGACAGTAGTTCATACGCTCAGCGGCATCGGCAAATCTTCCGAGGTCGCGGAGGAGCATCCATACATAAGCCATAAGATGATGAGCAAGAGTGATGGGCTGAGCTCTCTGGAGGTGCGTATAGCCGGGCATAACTGTCTCGGTATGCTCCTTAGCCATATTTATGAGAGTCTTGATGAGTTCAACAACGAGGGACTGCACTTCCTTTATCTCATCGCGGAGATAGAGTCTGAGATCGACAGCGACCTGATCGTTCCTTGAACGCGCTGTGTGAAGTCTTTTTCCGACGTCGCCGAGACGCTTGGTGAGCTCCGCCTCGATGAACATATGTATATCCTCAGCGTTGGGATCGAGCTCGAGCTTGCCCGAGTCGATGTCGGCGAGTATCTCCTTCAGACCGCCGATTATCTCAAGGCTGTCCTGCTTGGGGATAATGCCGCAGTCGCCGAGCATAGTCGCGTGAGCGATACTGCCCTGTATATCGTGGCGGTACATACGCCCGTCAAAGGCAATGGAAGAGTTGAAGGCATTGACGCCCTCGTCTACCTGCTTGGAAAATCTTCCTGCCCACATCATATCTGCCATAATATTTCTCCTTTTAGCGGATTTCAACGAATTATGTAGGGGAGGGCGCCCTCACCCTCCCGGTAGGAACGGGAGCCCAGGGTGGCGGGTTCCCCTACGGTCATAGATTTATATACTTGTTTCTGTAATATAAGTCCTCGCGCACAGTAAAGCCCATATGCTCCCAGAAGCCGTTTCCGTTGTCGTTATCCTTGAAAACGACGATCAGGACCTTGTTTATGTCCTCTTTGCGGAGAGCTTCGACCGCGCTGTCAACGAGCATTTTTCCTACACCCTGCTTCTGATACTCAGGGAGAACTGAAACATGGTGGAAGATACCTCTTCTTCCGTCATGACCTGCCAGTATGGTACCGATTATCCTGCCGTCATCGACTGCGACGAAGCTCGTTGTGGGGTTGCGTCTGAGGTACTTAGTGAAGCCCTCCGGGCTGTCGTCCACAGGATTTGTACCCTCGTGGTTTTTCCATACCTCTGCAACACCGTCCCAGTCGTCGGGCGTCATAACTCTGGTTTTCAGCATATTATCCCCCCTACTTTCGCAGTAATCAGGAAATCATAACAGGCAGGAGAAGGCTCCCCTGCCTGCAAACAGTCAAAGATTATTACTTATTGTTTCTCTTCTTGTCGAGCTGAGCCTTGACCTTGATCGGGAGACCGAAGAGGTTGATAAATCCGGCAGAATCAGCCTGGTTGTAAACCTCGTCCTCATCGAATGTAGCAACTTCCTCATCATAGAGAGTATAGGGAGAAGTTACGCCTGCATTGATGATATTGCCCTTGTAGAGCTTGAGCTTTACATCGCCTGTAACAGTCTTCTGAGTCTCGGTAACGAAAGCGCTCATAGCTTCACGGAGAGGAGTGTACCACTGACCGTTGTAAACGATATCAGCGAACTTGATGCCGAGGTACTGCTTAACTCTTGCAGTTTCCTTATCGAGGCAGATAGTCTCGAGAACTTCGTGAGCGTGATAGAGGATAGCACCGCCGGGAGTCTCGTAAACGCCTCTTGACTTCATACCAACGAGACGGTTCTCAACGAGGTCAGCAAGACCGATACCGTTCTCGCCGCCGAGCTTGTTGAGTGTGGAAACGAGCTCTACGCCGGTCATCTTCTTGCCGTCGATAGCTGTGGGAACGCCCTTCTCGAAGTGGATAGTAACATATGTAGGCTTGTCAGGAGCGTCGATAGGTGAAACGCCCATTTCGAGGAAGCCCTTCTTCTCGTACTGAGGCTCATTTGCAGGATCCTCGAGGTCGAGACCTTCGTGAGAGAGATGCCAGATGTTCTTATCCTTGGAGTAGTTAGTTTCTCTGTTTATCTTGAGCGGGATATTGTGAGCTTCAGCGTAGTCGATCTCCTGGTCTCTTGACTTGATGTCCCATTCTCTCCAGGGAGCGATGATCTGCATCTCAGGAGCGAAAGCCTTTATAGCGAGCTCGAAACGGACCTGATCGTTGCCCTTACCGGTACAGCCGTGGCAGATAGCGTCAGCGCCTTCCTTGATAGCGATCTCAGCGATACGCTTTGCGATGATCGGACGAGCGAAGGAAGTACCGAGCATATATCTGTTCTCGTAGATAGCACCAGCCTGAACAGTGGGGAAAACATAATCCTGAATGAATTCCTCCTTGAGATCCTCGATGTAGAGCTTGGAAGCGCCGGTCTTGATAGCCTTCTCCTCGAGACCGTCGAGCTCAGTACCCTGTCCTACGTCACCTGAAACAGCGATAACTTCGCAGTTGTTGTAGTTTTCCTTGAGCCACGGAATGATGATAGAGGTGTCGAGACCGCCTGAATAAGCGAGAACTACCTTTTTAATATCCTTCTTGTTTACCATGGTTATTACCTCCTGAAAAAAGCCTTTATATCCGGCATTGATTTGCGTTATACCTCTATTATACACCCAAAGAAAAGAATGTCAAGGGGTATTGAATAAATATTCATAATTTCTTTAAATATTCACGCTTTTGCGAATATTATTCATCATTTTCGTCTAAGCAGAAGCTGTATCCGCACTCAGGACATTTAGGACAATCACAACCTATCCTTGCTCCGCCGTTTTTCCGAAGGCATTACCTACCGGATAAATATTCGTTGTTAACTGCCGCAAACTATTTCCGCACTTATAACGCGTAAAACATATTCTGTGAGTGAAAATTCAATGTTGGATTTTCCACAGTTTTGTATGATATACCGATTTTTTAGTAATACTGCTACAAAGCGCTTGCTATTTTTTGTATTTATGTTATAATAAAAATACTTATGATTATATTGGAGCTCTTTATGTGCTCCTGACTAACGGAGGTAAAACTCATGGGAGATAAAAACGGTACAAAAATAACCATACTCGGTGCCGGAAACGTCGGCGCTACTATCGCATATACATTTGCAGTCGCAGGAACCTGTTCCGACGTCGTGCTCGTTGACATCAACAAGGCAAAGGCTGCCGGTGAAGCTATGGACATTCGTCAGGGCGTTTCCTTCGGCCACAACGTCGAGATAATAGACGGCACCTACGAGGACGCAAAGGACTCCGACATCGTCGTTGTTACTCTCGGCCTCGCAAGAAAGCCCGGTCAGACAAGACTCGACCTCGCTCAGGCAAACGTAAATATCATCAAGGAGGTCATGCCTCAGATAGCACGTTTCGCTCCCGATGCGATCTACGTCATTGTCAGCAACCCTGTTGACATTCTTACCTATACTATACTCAAGTGTACAAACCTCTCACCTCAGCAGGTTATAGGTTCCGGTACAGCACTCGACACATCAAGACTTCGTTCAGTTATCGCCGACCACGTTGGTCTCAGCCCGAACAGCATTCACGCTTATGTATTCGGCGAGCACGGTGACTCATCATTCATTCCGTGGTCCCTCACAAACATCGCAGGTATCCCCATGGAGCAGTACTGCGAGGATCAGGAACACGCTGACCTTGACGAGGACGAGATCATCGACGAGGTCCGCAAGGCAGGCGCTGAGGTCATCAAGAGAAAGGGCGCTACATTCTACGCTATCGCAATGAGCGTAAACAAGATCTGCGACTCTATCCTCAGAGACGCAAACAACATCATCACTGTTTCCACACTCATCAACAACAGATACGGCATCAGCGACATCTGTCTCAGCCTTCCCTGCGTTATCGGTTCAAACGGTATCGAGCGCGAGGTTTCGCCTAACCTCACAGACGAAGAGGTGAAGAAGCTCCAGGACAGCGCTGCTGCTCTCAAGAACGTCATTTCACAGATCGAATTCTGATTTTACATATTATTTAGATTTCTACAAGGAGAAAACCAATGAACTACGCAGAAGAATCACTGAAGAAGCATTATGACTGGAACGGCAAGATCGAGGTCATCTGCCGCGCTCCCCTCGAAACAAGAGACGACCTTTCACTCGCATATACTCCCGGCGTTGCACAGCCCTGTCTCGAAATACAGAAGGACATCAACAAGAGCTACGAGCTCACACGCCGTTCAAACCTCGTTGCAGTAGTTACCGACGGTACAGCCGTTCTCGGACTCGGCGACATCGGTCCGGAAGCAGGTATGCCCGTTATGGAGGGCAAGTGCGCTCTCTTCAAGGCTTTCGGCGACGTCGACGCAGTACCGCTCTGTGTACGCTCAAAGGAAGTTGACGACATCGTGAATACAGTACGTCTCCTTGCAGGTTCATTCGGCGGAGTAAACCTCGAGGACATCTCTGCTCCCCGCTGCTTCGAGATCGAGAAGAAGCTCAAGGAGTGCTGTGATATCCCGATATTCCATGATGACCAGCACGGTACAGCAGTAGTTACCCTCGCAGCTATGCTCAACGCCCTCAAGGTAGTCGGCAAGAAGCTCGACGAGATCAGAGTAGTTACCTCCGGTGCAGGTGCAGCAGGTATCGCTATCATCAAGCTCCTCATCTCCATGGGACTCAAGGACGTAGTCCTCTGCGACAGAAACGGAGCTATCTACAAGGGCCGTCCCGAGGGCATGAACCCGATGAAGGACGAAATGGCTGAGATCACAAACAAGCAGATGAGAAAGGGCAGCCTCGAAGAAGTTATCAAGGGTGCAGACGTATTCATCGGCGTATCAGCTCCCGGCTGCGTAACACCTGAAATGGTGAAGTCAATGGCAGACAAGCCTATCCTCTTCCCGATGGCAAACCCCACTCCCGAGATAATGCCCGACCTCGCCAAGGAAGCCGGTGCAGCAGTAGTCGGAACAGGCAGAAGCGACTTCCCGAACCAGATAAACAACGTTCTTGCCTTCCCCGGAATTTTCCGCGGAGCTCTTGACGTTCGTGCAAGCGATATCAACGACGCTATGAAGATAGCAGCTGCAAAGGCTATCGCTTCGTTCGTAACAGACGACAAGCTCAGCGCAGACTACATCATTCCGAGCGCACTTGACAAGTCCGTAGCACAGGCAGTTGCAAAGGCAGTTGCACAGGCTGCAAGAGATACAGGCGTTGCAAGAATATAAGTGTATTTTAAACTTGCTAAAAGTAAACTAATATGATATAATTGAGCCGTGGAGCAATTCGCTCTGCGGCTTTTACTATTGAACGGAGGATATACTATGAAATGCCCTGAATGCGGAAAAGAATGCTGCAAAGGCTTTATCGAAGCAAAAGAATTTGCAAGCATCACACAGCTGTCAGTATCTGTGATTTGGTATCCCGAAGAAGAAAAAGGCAAATGGACAAAAAACAACAAAGTTCAGCTTTCACGGAAAGGTGAAGGCTATTACTGCGATAAATGCAAAAAGGTCATAGGCATTTTTGACGAGACATAAAAAAGTTAAAGCAGGGGCGAGTTCCGCTCGCCAGCAAGATTTGAAATTACAGCACGGAACGCCGAGGGCGGCGTTCCCTACAAAGGAATGATAAATATGAGTTTAAATGACATACCCTCCGGCGAGAGGGTACACATCGGCTTCTTCGGAAGGAGAAACGCCGGAAAATCCAGCGTTGTGAACGCTGTTACAGGTCAGGAGCTCTCCGTGGTCTCCGACGTAAAAGGTACAACGACCGATCCGGTCACCAAGGCAATGGAGATACTCCCCCTCGGACCGGTAGTCATCATCGACACCCCCGGCTTCGACGACGAGGGCAAGCTCGGTGAACTGAGAGTCCGCAAGACAAAACAGATACTCAACCGCACAGACATAGCTGTGCTCATAGTTGATGCAACTGCAGGTCTCACAGAGACCGAGCAGCAGCTCATCGGGATATTTTCCGAAAAGGAGATACCCTACATCGTCGCCTACAACAAGTCCGACCTCAGCGAAAAGACGGACTGCCGCGAAAACGAGATAGCGGTCTGCGCACTCGACGGCACGAACATCTATGAGCTCAAGGAGAAGATAGCCGCTCTTGCAAAGTCCGACAAGGAACCCCGGCACATCATCGCCGACCTCATCGAGCCGAACGACCTCATCGTACTGGTGACGCCGATAGACGCTTCCGCGCCGAAGGGACGAATGATACTGCCGCAGGTGCAGACACTCCGCGACGTCCTCGATGCAGACGCAATGGCAGTATTCACGAAGGAATTCCAGCTTGAGGAGACGCTCCGAAAGCTCGGAACAAAGCCGCGAATGGTCGTAACAGACAGTCAGGCATTCGCAATGGTAAGCAATATCGTCCCGGAGGACATACCGCTGACATCGTTCTCGATACTTATGGCGCGTTACAAGGGCTTCCTCGAAACGGCAGCCGCTGGAGCTTCCGCGATAAACAGGCTCAGAGACGGCGACACAGTCCTGATATCCGAGGGCTGCTCCCACCACCGCCAGTGCGGAGACATCGGCAGCGTAAAGCTCCCGGCGCTCCTGAAAAAGACTACCGGCAAGGAGCTCAATATAAAGCTCAGCTCCGGACGCGAATTCCCGGAGGATCTTTCTGATATCAGCCTCGTGATACACTGCGGCGGCTGTATGCTGGGTGAACGCGAAGTGGTATTCCGCCGCAAGTCCGCGGAAGATCAGGGCGTACCGTTCACGAATTACGGCATAGCTCTTGCAATGATGAACGGCATACTAAAGCGCAGTCTGAGCGTTTTCCCCGACCTCGCAGCAACTATAATCTAAAGGATAGACCGATATGTTATCAACTCTTGATGTGTATATAGATTTCGTACTTATAGGGCTCTATATCTACGGAATAAAACGCTGGAGCGACTACAATAATAAGCGTAAGGACGCCGAAAATGAATTGAAATTCCCGCATATCCCCAGCCACAGCGATGACTTTTTCAGGGAATACAAAAGAGAAAACCGCAAAACCAACTTTATTCTGATGCCGTTCTTTGTACTGACGATGTATGCGGCTCTCAGAATAACCGGCGTACTTGAAAACCCTTTCTTCTGATAAACCAAAACCCACCCGGTGACATATAATAGAATGCGGCTGTATAAATACGATACAGCCGTCAATAATACTAACATCAAGACATCAGGGCAGCGGAAACGTTTTCCCTGACAGCCTAATATAACACCGGGAGATACAGCTATGTCAGTAAAACGAGGAGAAATATACTATGCCGATCTCAGTCCCGTGGTAGGCTCTGAGCAAGGCGGCGTCAGACCTGTACTTATCGTCCAGAACGACGTGGGTAACAAACACAGTCCCACAGTCATAGCAGCGGCGATAACCAGTCAGCGTGACAAAACGCGTCTGCCAACACACATCGAAGTGCAGGCAGACAAGTGCGGACTTGCAAAGGACAGCATCGTCCTGCTTGAACAGATACGCACTATCGACAAAAAAAGGCTGAAGGACAAAATGGGTGAACTCGACCTGCGTTCGATGAACAAGGTCAACACCGCGCTGTCTATCAGCTTCGGGCTGGAGATATAACAGGAGGGATATAATGCTCACGGACGTTTTAAAGGCATTCATAGTAGGCGGAGCGCTCTGCGCGGTCGGACAGATACTCATAGACCGCACAAAGCTCACACCTGCGCGGATACTCACTGGCTTTGTGGTAGCCGGAGTGATACTCTCAGCGATCGGGATATACGGACCGCTCGTAGATTTTGCAGGCGCGGGGGCTTCGGTACCGCTGACGGGCTTCGGACATCTTCTCGCAGAGGGAGTTCGTGAAGCAGTGGACGAAAAGGGCTTCGCAGGAGTTTTCACCGGAGGAATGACCGCAGCCTCAGGGGGACTTACGGCAGCGCTCGCATTCGGACTGACCGCAGCAGCGTGTTTCCGGCAGCGCGATAAAGACTGATCCCTGCGCAGCAGCAATGGCAACATAAATATAAGGAGCTGTCACACAGACAGCTCCTTTATTTATCAATATGTAGGATCAGGATAAACGCGGTACATAGGCTTGCCCTGACCGCTATAATTCGTCTTTTTGCCCTGCTTGCAGCCTATCCATATCTCTATCTCGGAGGGATTGTCACCGCGGTAGCAGAGGAACCAGCGATTGAGCGTATCCTCACTGTTCTTAGGCTCATACTTAGCCGGAACATTGACATTGCCCTTGGAATTCTCCATCTGGGCGTTGAGCTGATACACAAAGGGCTGCTGCTCCTGATCTATATTCACCCACTTGCCGGAACCGTTGGTATCAAGCACAGCGACCGGGATAAGCGTATAGGGATTGCCGTCATTGTCTATCTTATTATAGTAGGCATTTTCGCCTTTGATTATTTTCTTGTAGCTTGAACCCTGCTTTGAATAGAACGACTCCATAGCATGGGTAAAAACCGAAGCACCGCCCCTTGAAGAGCTCTTCCACTCAATAAGCCGGTCCTCAGTTATGATCTGATTGACATTGTTATGTATCTCCTTGGCAGCAGCAATATCGGCAGTACGCCTTGCCTTTCTGACATAGCCGAGCAGCGAGGGAACAAGAAAAGCTGCAAGGACTCCAATGATCGCAATAACAACTATCATTTCTACTAATGTAAAACCTTTTTTCTTTAACATAAAATTCACCCCTTGCTGTCAACTACTGTATCCAGTTACTTGAATTACATATAGTATAACACACAAGGGGTGTAGACGTCAATTATAGACACAAAAATTTTACAAATATTATGCGATATGCACAATCAGAACTTATCATATTTTATCAATATGCCGGCTTCGGGAAGGTCCTGTACATCGGCTCGCCCTTACCCTGACTCTGACTTCCGCCGTTGCCTACCCATACCTCGATCTCGCTGTTGTCATCTGATCTGTAACAGAGGAACCAGCGGTTGACCGGCTTTGCAGCGTCCTTCGGCTGATATTTGATAGGCAGCTTTGTATCAGTACCGCTGTAACCCAGATCAGCATTTAATGCATCAACGAAGTCCTTATGCTCAGCTTCTGTCTCAGTCCAGTTCCAGAAAGCGCCTTTACAGCCCGAACCACCGTTCATTACAGCGATAACGATAAGGTCATAATTGTCTCCTGTGACTGGATCTGTCTTATGCCACAAAGGAGCCGTAACAGCCTTTGAAGAAGCATAGAATGATTTTTCAGCCACTTCATTTTCACTTATCAGAGAAGAAACGTCCTCTGAGATCTTTCTGCCGCTCGACATATCGTGAGTTCTTCTTGCCTTAGCGATATATCCCGTTACAGAGGGCACGAGGATTGCCGCTAAAACGCCGATTATAGCAATTACTACGATTATTTCGATAAGCGTGAATCCCTTGAAATTTCTTTTTTTCATAACTGATCCCCACCCTTTCAGTCATGTCCGGCTGTGCATTGCCTAAAGCACAGTGAACAGGTCATAATTACATTTTTCTGAATATGTTTTTTCACCTACATTATATTATAACCACGCCGCAAAGTCAAGGAATACAGAGGCAAAATCAGTGCATTTCAGTAGTTTTTGTATCTTGTTCACAATTTGTTATTATTTGCACACACACCATTCTAACTCTATGTGTACAACGCTCCGGAATATCCAACTGCGTTTTACTATCAGTATAATCAGTCCTCTTTTAATTCAAATAGGCTCAGTCTTCAATCCTCCCGCAACATTACCAAATGTAATCTCGTTCTCATCACTGTTTTTGTCGCTTATCACGTTTTTTCAAAATGTAGCATTTTACCCTTGACTTTTCCTCCGTTTTGTACTATAATAATTAAGTCGCAGGTGCGCCTGCTGTAATTATGGCGGCATAGCTCAGTTGGCTAGAGTACTCGGTTCATACCCGATTGGTCGTTGGTTCAAATCCTACTGCCGCTACCATATGGCCCGTTGGTCAAGAGGTTAAGACATCGCCCTTTCACGGCGGAATCATGGGTTCAATTCCCGTACGGGTCACCATTACGCAATCCCACAGATGGCT
>ONMB01000027.1 GCA_900318825.1 uncultured Ruminococcus sp. | reverse complement strand
ACACTATCTTTCAAAAAGAAAACAGCCAAAGCTCAAAGCTGTTGAAGGTCAAAAACTTGTGCTATTAGACAGAGTTATTGATTAAGTTGATTTTCAATATATAAAATACGTATAATAATATAAATGATTGAAAAATCTGCAGCTGGATAAGGACACTCTCTATGGAAAACGAATTATTTGAAAAGGCACCGGTACACAAAGCCTACCTGAAACTTGCCATGCCGGTCGTGTTAGGTATGGTCGTCAGCCTGGTCTATAACATGGTCGACACCTGGTTCATCGCCCGGACCGGCGATACCAGCCTGGTTGCCGGCGTTTCTTTGTGTGCGCCCGTCTTCTCACTGATGCTGGCTTTCGGCGATATTTTCGGCCTTGGCGCCAGCTCGGTCATCTCCCGCCTGTTCGGGGCCAAGCAGTATGAGGAATCGTCCCATGTGCATGCCTTTTCCTTTTACACGGCGCTTGGCTGGAGCCTTGTCTGCGCGCTTGTCATGTTTGTCTTTAAGAATCCGATCCTAAGGCTGCTTGGCGCCAAGGAGGATACCTTTGCCAGCGCCTCCGCCTATTACACCTGGCTGGCTGTCGGAGCCCCGGCCATCATCCTGTCCCTGGTCCCCAACAATACCCTCCGCACCGAGGGGCTGGCTTTTCCGGCCATGATCGGCACCGTGCCGGTCTATGACAGCGTTATCCATTACCAGCGTGACCTCGCTACGCTTACCGCACAGGATTTCATCGACGTTGTGAGACTGCACGCAGAGGACGGCGTTGACTTCGTGACGCTGCACTGCGGCATCACCCGCAAGACCATAGACCAGATCAAGAAGCACAAGAGAAAGATGAACATCGTTTCACGCGGCGGCTCGCTCCTCTTCGCTTGGATGGCTATGACCGGCAACGAGAACCCCTTCTACGAATACTACGATGAAGTTCTCGACATTCTCCGCGAATTCGACTGCACTATCAGCCTCGGCGACGCTCTCCGTCCCGGCTGTCTCGACGACGCTACCGACGGCGGTCAGATAGCTGAGCTCATCGAGCTCGGTGCTCTCACAGAACGTGCATGGGCTAAAGACGTTCAGGTAATGGTAGAAGGTCCCGGACATATGGCTATGGATCAGATCGCTGCAAATATGAAACTCCAGAAGCGCATCTGCCACAACGCTCCGTTCTATGTTCTCGGACCTCTCGTTTCCGATATATTCCCCGGATACGACCACATCACTTCCGCTATCGGCGGTGCTATCGCTGCCGCAAACGGCGCTGACTTCCTCTGCTATGTAACCCCCGCAGAGCATCTCCGTCTCCCCGACGCTGACGATGTTAAGGAGGGTATCATCGCAAGCCGCATCGCTGCTCACGCTGCCGACATCGCAAAGGGTATCCCCCACGCTATGGACGCCGACAACGCTATGGCAGCTGCACGTCACGCTCTCGACTGGGAGGAAATGTTCAAGATAGCTGTTGATCCCGAAAAGGCTCGCCGCTACTACGAGAGCACTCCTATCGCTGAACGCCACACCTGTTCTATGTGCGGAAAGATGTGCGCCGTTCGTACTACAAATATGATACTCAACGGCGAAAAGGTAGAATTCTGCTCTGAAAGATAAATATGCTCCAAAGGGACGCTGAGCGTCCCTTTTTTTCTGATAAAGCAAAAAAATCCTTGATTTTTTGTCGGAAGTGGTATATAATTATTATGTTATTTAGGAGGTAAATACATATGATTACGGAAAGCAAAATAGGTTTCGACAACGAAAAATATCTGAAGATGCAGTCTGAGCACATCAGGGAGCGTATCGCGCAGTTCGGCGACAAGCTCTACCTTGAGTTCGGCGGAAAGCTCTTTGATGACTATCACGCTTCGAGAGTCCTCCCCGGCTTCAAGCCTGACAGTAAGCTCCAGATGCTCCTTCAGCTCAAGGACGAGGCTGAGATAGTCATCGTCATCAACTCCGACGACATCGAAAAGAACAAGATACGCGGCGACCTCGGTATCACCTACGACGTTGATGTTATACGTCTCTTCAACGTTTTCACAAAGATCGGTCTCTACGTCAGCAGCGTCGTTCTCACAAGATACGACAACCAGCCAACCGCAGACGCTTTCCAGAGCCGTCTCGAAGCGCTCGGCATAAAGGTCTACCACCATTACAGCATCAAGGGCTACCCATCAAACCTGAATTACATCATCAGCGACGAGGGCTACGGCAGAAATGAATACATCGAGACCTCAAGAAAACTCGTTGTCATCACCGCACCCGGTCCCGGAAGCGGAAAAATGGCTACCTGTCTCTCGCAGCTCTATCACGAGCACAAACGCGGCATAAACGCCGGCTATGCTAAGTTCGAGACCTTCCCGATATGGAACTTACCTCTCCGTCACCCCGTCAATATCGCCTACGAGGCTGCTACTGCTGACCTCAACGACGTGAACATGATAGATCCTTTCCACCTCGAAGCATACGGAAAGACTACTGTAAACTACAACCGCGATATCGAGATCTTCCCCGTACTCAATGCTATGTTCGAGATGATCCTCGGCGAGTCGCCTTACAAGTCGCCTACTGATATGGGCGTAAATATGGCTGGAAACTGCATCATCGACGACGAGGCTACCTGCAAGGCTGCCCGCGATGAGATAATCCGCCGCTTCTACATCGCTATGTGTGACAACAAGAAGGGACTTATCCCCCTTGAGGAAGTTGTCAAGCTCGAGCTCCTCATGAAGCAGGCTAACGTTACCGCCGACGACAGAAAGGTCATCGCAGCCGCTCTCAAGCGTGAACAGGAGACCGGTGCTCCGGCAGCTGCAATGGAGCTCCCGGACGGAACAGTCCTCACAGGCAAGACCTCAGACCTCCTTGGAGCTGTTTCGGCTCTGCTCCTGAACGCTCTCAAGCACTTTGCAGGCATTGACGACAGCGTTCTCCTGATGTCGCCTCACGTTATCGAGCCTATCATGGACCTCAAGGTCAACCACCTCGGCAACAATAACCCGAGAATACATACCGATGAGACTCTCTACGCCCTCGCTATCTGCGCTACTACTGACGAAAACGCTAAGAAGGCTATTGACCAGCTCTCAAAGCTCCGCGGCTGCGAAGTTCACTCCACCGTTATCCTTTCACCCGTTGACGAGAGGATTTTCAAGAGGCTCGGCATCAACCTCACCTGCGAGCCTAAATACAGCAACTGATAACTATGGGACTGCTTTGCGGCAGTCCCTTTTTTATGGTTATATTTGACTTTTTGCGCTTATCATAGTATAATTGTTATGGCAGTACCGCTGCTCGGGTACTGTACCGCTTAACTATTACGGAGATGCTTATGGATACTTCAGTTGTTATAGTCTGCGCCGGAAATTCCACGCGAATGGGCGGCGTCAACAAGATACTCCTCCCACTCGGAGACAGACTCGTTATCGGCGTTACGATGCAGGCTTTCCAGAAATGCGAAAGCGTTTCGGAGATAGTCATAGTCGCCCGCGAAAGCGACATACCGGCAATTAAAACAGAAGCCGAAGCCGCCGGCATAACCAAGCTCGCTGCCTGCACCACAGGCGGCAAAACACGTCAGGAAAGCGTTATCAACGGCATAAAAATGATCTCCAAGAACTCAAAGCTCGTTGCGGTCCACGACGGCGCACGTCCTCTCGTAAAGCCGGAGCACATCGAAAAGGTCATAAAGGACGCTTCGATATTCGGCGGAGCCACCCTCGGCGTACCGGTCAAGGACACGATAAAGACAGTCGATGACGGTCTCATCACCGATACTCCACCGCGCAGCTCGCTCTACATCACGCAGACTCCGCAGATATTCAAGCGCGAGCTCTACTTTGAGGGCGTTGACTTTGCACTTGAGCACGGTCTCGACTTCACCGACGACTGCCAGCTCGTTGAAGCTATCGGCGGCAAGGTCGCTATGACTACCGGTGATTATACAAACATCAAAATAACCACTCCCGAGGACATCAAGCTCGCGGAAGTTCTAATGAAGCTCTGACAGGAGGATAATATGTTCAGGATAGGTCACGGATACGACGTTCACAAGCTCGTCGAGGGCAGAAAACTGATACTCGGCGGCGTTGACATACCGCATACCACAGGTCTGCTCGGTCACTCCGACGCGGACGTTCTCGCACACGCGATAATGGACGCTATGCTCGGAGCACTCGCGCTCGGCGACATAGGTCACCTCTTCCCCGACACCGCCGACGAATACGAAGGCGCGGACAGTATGAAGCTCATGGCTGAGGTCGTCAGGGTATGCCGCGAAAACGGCTACTGCATCGGCAATATCGACGCTACTGTCATTGCTCAGGCTCCTAAGCTCGCACCGCACATCGTGAAAATGCGTGAGAATATCGCAAAGGTCTGCAGCTGTGAGGTCTCGCAGATAAGCGTCAAAGCTACTACCGAGGAGCACCTCGGCTTTACCGGCGAAAAGCTCGGCATATCAGCACACGCAGTTGCACTTATGCAGAAAGTCTGAGAGCGCTGCCGCGATTTAAGCATTACCGATAAACCGCATCATTTAAGGTGCGGTTTATTTTTGTCTCCCGAACTTTGCTTTATAATTTAAGTTGCAGCTTAAATCTTGAATTTTTCGTGAAAATGCTTGACAAATCTGCACACTACGGTTATAATATAAGTAACAGGCAAGAAATCAGGGGCTATTATTTAATCAACAGTTAATTAATCGTTAACTGAATAATTGTTTTAAGGAGGACATAAAAAATGCACAGATCATTTAAAAGGTCACTTGCTGTATTCTCTGCGGCAGCCATCTCTGCTGTTCAGAGCTTATCTTTCCCGGCTGTACAGAACGTTTCAGCAGCCGACAGCACTCAATTCCCATATGTGATCGAAGGCGAAGACCTCACAGACGCTACACTCTGGACAAGTATCTACGCTGACGAGATGCCGGGTTACTCAGGCGAGGGCTTCTTCTACCTCTCCGCTTCACCGGCTTCGTTCAAGGTGACCATTCCCGAGGACGGTATGTACACCGTTACTATCCATGGCGCTCAGATCCTCAACAAGGAAGGCAGAAAGCAGACTCTCAAGGTCAACGGAAAGGAGTATACGACTACCGCGGACTACTCAAGAGAGTGGAGAGACTACGATTTCGGCGTTATCCGTCTCTCAAAGGGTGAGAACACCCTCGAACTCGTCCCGCTCTACGGCTATATGGCTGTTGACTACATCACAATCGCCGAAGCTGAGTTTCCCGACCTCTCAAAGGCTGACAGCACCCCATGCGATCCCGACGCTACTCCAGAGGCAAAGGCTCTCATGAACTATCTCCACAGCGTTTACGGAAAGAATATCCTCTCAGGTCAGCAGCAGATCTACGGCGGCGGAAATACCGTCCAGACCACTATCCGCTACGACCTCAATTCCGACAAGTGTACCGATCAGGACGGCGTTGAGTACACCATTGACAAGGACAGCTACGACAAGGACGATCAGGGCAACAAGTTCCCGTGGCACTGCACAGGTCCTGACGGCAGAGTCTACACTTACAGCACTCAGAACCGCAACTATACCTATAATAACTACGAGAAGGACGTCGAGCTCATCAATGAGCTCACAGGCAAGTATCCGGCTATACAGGGCTTCGACTTCGGCAGCTACTGTCCGTGCTACGCATGGGACGACGGCGTTGCCGGCAGAATGATCGAATGGACCAATGAAAAGGGCGGTATCTGTACCGCTTCATGGCACGTCAACGTCCCAGCAACTATGGCTGACTATACCCTCGGCGAACCCCTCGATTTCTCCAAGACCACTTACAGCGAGCGCACAGATTTCAAGACAGCTAACTGTATGGTCGAAGGCACTGTTGAGTATGAATACTTCCAGCTCTGTATGAAGAACCTTGCAGCCGAGCTCAAAAAGCTCCAGGACGCAGGAGTTCCGGTCATTTTCCGCCCGTTCCACGAGGCTGAAGGCAACCCCAGCAAGACTGACGATCCTATCGACGGCTCAGGAGCATGGTTCTGGTGGGCAAAGGAAGGCGCAGTTGTTTACAAGCAGCTCTGGGCTCTGCTCCAGGATACACTTGAGAACGAATACGGTCTCCACAACCTCATAT
The DNA here is from genome assembly GCA_900318825.1 of uncultured Ruminococcus sp. GTDB lineage: Bacteria > Bacillota > Clostridia > Oscillospirales > Ruminococcaceae > Ruminococcus. The sequence continues at coordinate 12,634 of ONMB01000027.1, read as the reverse complement.
GGGAACAGAACCTCTATGCGTGGTCGGACTCCTCTGCAGCATGGTACTCCGGAGACGACAGAGTCGACATCGTTGCTTTCGATAAATACAACACCCAGTACAACCGCCACGACGGCAAGACCGAAGGCCCCAACCTCGACGCTGAGTCGGGTATATTCTTCAAGCTCCACAGCTTCGTAAAGGGCAACAAAATGGTCGCTATGGCAGAGAATGACTCTGTCCCCAGCCTTGACAATATGAAGGTTGAACACGCTGACTGGCTCTACTTCTGTCCCTGGTACGATACCCCCGAAACTCCCTTCGTAAGCGGCACAAAGTATCAGGATCACGACGAGCTCAAGTCACTCTACAACAGCGATTACTGCATCACACTCGACGAGCTCCCGGAGGATCTCTTCAAAAACTCCGAGCTTCCCACAGCATCAGCAAGTGCAAGTGCGACCGGTACTGCTCCAACGCTCTATGGCGACGCAAACTGCGATAAACAGGTAAATATCGCCGATGCCGTACTCGTTATGCAGGTATCGACCAACCCCGACAAGTATGCTCAGGGCAAATCAAGTGTCAGCATAACAGCTGTCGGCGAGGCAAATGCCGATGTTGACGGCAAGAAAGGTCTCACCAATCAGGACGCTCTCCTGATACAGAAGTTCAAGCTCGGACTTATCAAGGCATTCCCGGTAGAATCTTAAATACCCCGTAAACGGACAGCTTAGGCTGTCCGTTTTGCTTTTAACACTCTCTTGCAGCGCTGATTTGACAGCAGGCGCTTTTTGTTGTATAATTAATCATAATTACAAACCTATCCGGAGGAAAACAATGAACGACATCGAAAAAGCTGCGGCTTTTCTGAAAAAAACTTCCGTGCGCGGCATCGTCACCGGACTCTCGCGTATTGAGGAGCTTCTCCAGAAAATGGGCGATCCGCAGGAAAAAGTCCCGGTGATACACGTCTCCGGTACCAACGGCAAGGGCTCATTCGGGGCTATGCTGACCACTATCCTGAAATGTGCCGGCTACCGCACAGGCGGTTTCTCGTCACCTGCGCTGACCGGTCTCACGGACAGCTTCCGGGTAAACTGCGATGAGACAGCAGAGGAAAAGCTCGCCGGTATAATTCTCAATATCGCCGATATATGGAAAACTATGACCGATAAGCCGACGGAGTTCGAGGTGCTTACCGCAGCAGCCTATGAAGTGTTCGTGCGCGAAAAATGCGACATTGCAGTCGTGGAATGCGGACTCGGCGGTGACCTTGATTCGACGAATGTTATAAGCGCCCCACTGCTGTCGGTGATAACGAATATCCAGCGCGACCACTGCGGTATCCTCGGCAGCACCCTTGAGGAGATAGCCGCTCATAAAGCCGGCATCATCAAGCCCGGCAGACCGGTCTACTACGGCGGCAGCGCTGCTCTTGACGTTATCCGGACGGCTGCCGAGAAAAACTCCTCAGAGCTGTATCTGCCGGAAACAGCCAGCTTCCGCCTGATCTCAGACAACGAACTGACCGGAACGCGCTTCACCTACAAAGGCAGAGAACTACTCCTCGCCCTCCTCGGAACATACCAGTTCACCAACGCGGTGAATGCCCTTAGCTGCGCGGAGATACTGAACGGACTCGGGCTTGATATACCTTTCAACGCCGTGCAGAGGGGGCTTGCAGAGGTCAGGTGGCACGGCAGGTTCGAGCTTATGCGGAAAAAGCCTGTCGTCATCAGCGACGGCGCTCACAATCCGGACGGCATCAGGCAGGCTGCCGAGAGTATCAGGAAGTATTTCGGTGGGAGAAAGGTCGCTTTGCTCATCGGAGTTATGGCGGACAAGGAATACACTCTCTATCCGGAGCTACTCGGCGAGCTGACAGACCGCGTTTTTGCGGTAACTCCGGACAATCCGCGCTCGCTCGAAAGTACAAAGCTCGCCGGAGTTTTCTCAGAGAGAGGAATACCGGCAGAGGCTTTCCCGGAGCTCAGTGAAGGCGTCCGCAGCGCATATGACTACTCTAAGCGGACTGATACTCCCCTTATCGCACTCGGCTCTCTATATATGTACCGGCAATTCACCGAAGTGCTCAGCAAGCTGAAATGAATGGGAACGGCAGGTTTTCGCGGAAAACCTGCCGTTTTTTGACCGCAAGAGCAATTTTACTGAAAAAAATACGCTGTACCCCTTGACAAACTCAGAAATATATGATAATATTAACATATGAACAGATATTCATATGAAAGGGCGATGAATTATGGAGAAGACCTTTATTATAAATGAACTCAACTGCGCTCACTGCGGCGCAAAGATCGAGGCGGCACTCGGCAAGCTCGAGGGCATCGAGTCCGCTGTCCTGAATTTTCCTATGCGCACTATAAAAATTCACGGCGAATTCACGGACGATACGCTCCGCATAATGAACGAGACCGCGCGTTCTATCGAGCCTGACGTTGAAATAATCCCCCGCGAACATCACCACGAAAAGCATCATCATCACCACGAACACTCCGGCGATTGCTGCTGCGGTCACGACCACGAGCATCATCACGGTGAAGCGCACGAGCATTGCCACGAACATGAGCACTCTCACTCTCATGAACACGCTCATTCTCATGAACACGAACACGCCCACGCCCACTCGCACGAACACTCCCACAGCCACGGAAGCGAAAAGTCGGAAGTTGTCTCTCTCGTTTGCGGTATAGCGCTGTTTGCCGCAGCCGTTGTCACCGGTCACATTCTCAGCAAGGAAGTTCCTGCGCTTGTGCTTTACGCGGCTGCTTACCTGATACTCGGTGCGAATATCCTCAAGGCAACTGTCAAGAATATCCGCAAGGGCAATTTTTTCGATGAGAACGCCCTTATGACCGTTGCAACTCTCGGTGCGTTCGCTATCGGCGAATACGCGGAAGCAGTAGGAGTCGTCCTTTTCTTCCGCATCGGCGAGATGTTTGAGGACTTCGCCGTTGCACGCAGCCGCAAGGCTATAACCGCTGCCGCCGCTCTCCGTGTCGAAGAGGCGGAAGTCCTCAGAAACGGCAGCTTTTCCGTAGTTGAAGCCGACGAGATACAGGCAGGCGACCTCCTCCGCATCAAGACCGGCGAGCGTATCGCTGCCGACGGTATCGTCGAATCAGGTGAGTCGCGTGTTGATACTTCCGCAGTCAACGGCGAGCCCGTACCGATGACGATCCGCTCCGGTGACAGAGTTCTCTCGGGCTGCATAAACCTCGGCGGCACGTTCACGCTCCGCGCAGAGTCCGCAGCTTCCGACTCTATGATAGCAAAGCTCGCAAGCGCAGTCGAGGACGCTTCTGCGGCTAAGCCCAAGATAGACCGCTTCATCACGCGCTTTGCGAAGGTATACACACCCATTGTCATCGCAGCGGCAGCTCTCACTGCTGTTATCCCCTCGCTCATCACCGGTGACTGGACAAAATGGATACACTCTGCACTCACCTTCCTCGTTATCAGTTGTCCATGCGCACTCGTCCTGAGCGTTCCACTCGCCTATTTTTCGGGCATAGGAGCTGCTTCAAAGCTGGGCATACTCTTCAAGGGCGGCGACTCCGTCGAGGCTCTCGGCAAGGTCAAGGTCATAGCCTTCGACAAGACCGGCACTATCACTGACGGCAGTTTTTCTGTTACTGCTATCGACAGCTGCGGCAGGCTTTCAGAGAGCGAGCTCCTGCGCATATGCGGAAGCTGTGAGCAGACCTCCACACACCCGGTCGCACAGAGCATCGTTGAACGCTGCAAGCATGACGGTCTCGCACTTGATACGCCTGAGAAGTCCGGTGAGCTCGCCGGCAGAGGCGTTTCGGCAGAACTCGGCGGAAACAGCGTCCTCTGCGGCAACGAGCGCCTTATGGCTGAAAGCGGCATTGAACTGCCCGCGCTCGACAAGGCAGCCGGAAGCGTAGTCTACATCGCTGTGAACGGCAAGGCTGAGGGACGCATAGTGGTTTCCGACAAGCTGAAAAAGTCTGCGGCTTCGGCTATAAACGGACTCAGAAGAGCCGGCATAAAGACCGCCCTCTTCACCGGCGACAAGCCCGAAAATGCTCAGATAACGGCTGAGAAACTCGGTATCGGGACAGCTCTCGGCGGACTTCTCCCCGACGGCAAGCTCGAAGCTCTCGGCAAACTGCGTGAACAGCACGGCCCTGTAATGTTCGTAGGCGACGGCATAAACGACGGTCCGGTGCTCGCCGGAGCAGATGTCGGCGGCGCAATGCAGAGCGGTTCTGACCTTGCTCTTGAAGCAGCCGACGCTATATTTATGAATTCCGAACCGGAATCCGTACTCCGCGCAAAGCGCATAGCGGATCGTGCACTCAGAGTGTCATATTTCAACATCGCATTCGCACTTGCAGTAAAAGCAGCGGTGCTCGTCCTCGGACTCATCGGTCACCCAAGTATGTGGTTCGCGGTGTTTGCAGATTCAGGAGTTGCAATGATACTTGTTATGAATTCCGTCCGCTTACTCAACACCAAGAAATATCTCTGATACTGAAACAGCCTGCAAGCTGACCTTGCAGGCTGTTTTTTTATTGATCCTCGTCCTCGTCGTAGAAAACGTTGTAGTTCACAGCGCGGTGACTGTAAGTGCTCAGAACAAGTCCGATAACGGCGTACATACTTATCATAGCCGTACCGCCGGCACTCATGAACGGCAGAGGTACACCGATAACAGGTGCGACCTTCAGTACCATTCCGATGTTCATGATGCAGTGTGAGAGGAGCAGTCCGAACGCTCCCATACATATAAAACGTCCGAGGTGGTCTCTTGTTACGCGGCTGTCGGCAAAGACCTTCAGGCAGGTATAGGTCAGGATAGTGATTATGCCTATCGAGCCGAGGAAGCCGAAAACCTGTCCGACGTATGTGAAAATGAAGTCATTGTGTATCTCGGGAACGTAGATATATTTGTCAACGTCCTTGAAGAGTCCCTTTCCGAATACTCCGCCGGATTTCAGCGCAGCAAGTCCGAGGTCCTGCTGATACTCCATATAGTCCGGATCAGAACCCGGGTGGAAGAGTATCGTGACACGCTTCTTGTGGAATTCGCTCAGTACGAAGAACCACATTCCGACTACAATGGCGGCGATGACGAAGGGAGCTGCCGCAAGGTATTTCCACGAGATATTCGCGGAGCATATCATAAACAGGAATATTGCCGTAAATACTATCGCTGTACCGAAGTCGCCCTGCTTGGCAACTATTCCTATCGGGATAGCCGCGTGCAGCAGCAGGAGCAGCATATGCAGCGGTTTGTTCATGTCCTCCTCGTCGCGCGAGAGGTGGTAGCTGAACGTGAGTATGAATACCAGCTTCAGTATCTCAGACGGCTGGAGGTTGACGGGACCTATCTGGAGCCACGCCTGGTCGTCAGCACCCGCTCGCTGATAGCCCAGCGAGGTGAACGTCAACGCGACAAGAAACAGTGCAGCCGGTGCGAAGATGAACCACAGCTTTACCAGCTTTCGGTAGTCGATGTAGGATATTATCACTGCACCGATGATGCCAACGACAGCCGAAACGAGCTGAGTTTTCCAGTAGCTCGAGCCTACGCCCTCCTCCTCGCTGAGACCGCTCTCAGCAATGGAGAATATCAGCAGTGTACTGATAATGGCGCATATCGTTACGGCAAACAGCAGTCCGAAGTCGATATTGTGCTTGTTTGTGGATAGTTTTTTAAAAGCCGATCTCATTGATTTCCTTCCTTATTGTCTTTCTGTATCATAAGCTGCCCGACCAGTATTTGCGGTCAAGGCTGCGGTACTGCGAAGCTGCAGCAACGTGCTGTTTGCGGATCACCTCAGAGCTGTCGAGGTCCGCGATAGTCCTTGCGACCTTGAGTATCCTGTCATATGCACGGGCACTCAGTCCGAGCCGGTCAAAGACATTTTTCATCAGAGTCTCCGCACTGTCGTCCATAGGACAGAACTCCTGGAGCTTGTCCGGAGTTATCAGTGCGTTGCAGGTTATCCTTGTGCCGCTGAAGCGCTCTTTCTGTATTGCTCTTGCAGCGACAACGCGCTTTCTTATCTCTGCGGAGGGCTCTTCGCTTGCCTTAGCGGAGAGGTCCTCGAACTCTACCGGAGCTACCTCGATATGCAGGTCAAAGCGGTCAAGCAACGGTCCTGAGATCTTCGAGAGATAAGCCGCTACCTTCTTGGGTGAGCATATGCACTTGCGCTTCGGGTGACCGAAATATCCGCACGGACAGGGGTTCATCGCACCTATCAGCATTATCGTACACGGATATGAGACCGTTCCCGAAGCACGGGCGATGGTGACTTTTCTGTCCTCAAGCGGTTGGCGGAGTATCTCAAGAGTCCTCCTGTCGAATTCTGCGAGCTCGTCGAGAAACAGGAGCCCGTTATGTGCAAGGGAGACTTCTCCCGGGTGAGGTATTGTACCGCCGCCGGCAAGTCCTGCTGATGAAATGGTGTGGTGCGGCGAACGGAAAGGTCTTTTTGTTATTATAGGCATTTCAGGTGTCAGTAAACCTGAAATGGAGTGTATTTTTGTGGTCTCGAGAGCTTCCTCAAAGGTCAGCGGCGGAAGTATCGACGACATACGCTTTGCGAGCATACTCTTTCCGCTTCCGGGAGCGCCTATCAGCAGAGCGTTGTGACCTCCGGCTGCGGCTATTTCGAGCGCCTTCTTTGCGGACTGCTGTCCGCGCACGTCAGAGAAGTCGATAGTCTCATTGTAATCTGCTTCCGGCGGTATGTAGTGTTCACAGGGAGTCAAGGTCTCCTCACCGCGGAAGTGCCTGATAAGCTCCTCGGCGTTGTGGACCGCATAGATGTCTATACCGGTTATGACAGAGGCTTCACGCGCGTTGTCTGCCGGAACGAAAACCGCCTTTATACCGTGCTCACGCGCCAGCATTATCATCGGCAGAACGCCGTTGATGCGGCGTATATCGCCGTTCAGCGAGATCTCCCCTATGAACGAGAAGCCGTCGAGCGGCTTGTCGATCATTCGCATAGCCTTGAGTATAGCCATAAATATCGCCATATCGTGTACCGAACCGCTCTTCCTCGTATCGGCCGGAGCAAGGTTGACCATTACCGATGCCACAGGGAAACTGATACTATTCGCTCTGAGTGCCGCCCTTATTCGCTCGCGGCTCTCACGCACGACGGCGTCCGGCAGTCCGACTATGTCAAACTGCGGCTGTCCGCGGCTTATGTCTATCTCAACATCGACCTGAAACGCGTTCAGACCGTAAAGTCCGAGACTTGAGATCTTTGCAAACATAGCTGTCACCTCAGATTATCTTGATAGGGCTTTCGGATATACAGCAGTATTTTCCGTCCTCCTGAACGAATTCCGCATCGCTGTCCGACTTGCTGCGATAAGCCTTTATCTGCGAGAGCGAAGGCAGCTCCGGCATATCGAGCTCAACGTCCTGTCCGGTGAACTGGAGCGGCACTGCAGGCGTTACCGGGCTCATATTAGGAGAAGCTCCGGCGCCGGTATGCTGCGGCTGATAATTGGGGTTCTCGTTTGATTCGGTCACTTTTATATCAAAGTGCGGAAATCCCTCTGTTTCGACAAGCTGCTTCCAGTCGGTGTAGTCCTTTACAGACACTATCGAGCAGACTACTCCGAGAGCACCTAATGAACAAGTGATATAATCCGCAAGATTATCTTTCGTATTTATAAAGCCGAATACCGCCATAAAGGCGTATATCCCGAGGAGTATTACTCCGCAGAACTTGTGCTTGCCGCAGTTGAGTCCTGACAAGACAACAATAAATATTATTGTCAGCAGCTGAACAAAAAACGGCAGCAGATCATTCCTTTCACCGAGAAGCATCGGCAGCCACGAGATAACAGAAAACCGTATCCCGAACAGTGTAAGCAGTCCGAATATGAGTCCGGCTCCCAGCGTGAACATAAACAGTACCTGACAGTTGTCCTCGATAGCTTTCTTTCTGCCGCGGCAGGCTGGGTAGTGCTTATGGTTAGGGAGCTCTGCAAGATTAGGATTGTAATGTTCCACTTACGCGTCCTCCTTCTGATGTATTGGCGAACGTTACTGTTTCTGTTCGCTGCTGAGCTTGTTCAGCTTTGTGAGAATGATATTCGCAGCATCGAACTTGCTCATAAGTTCGAGCTCGGTATCGTCCTCCGGTGTTATCATAGTGATGATGTTGGTATCCGTACCGAAGCCAGCTCCGGCTTTGCGGAGGGAGTTGGCACAGATCATATCGCAGTTTTTGGATACGAGCTTCTTGCGTGAATTCTCAAGCACGTTGTCGGTCTCCATCGAGAAGCCGCATATCACCTGATCGCTGCGGCGGTTCTCACCTATATATTTCAGGATATCAGCAGTCCTCTTCAGCGGTATGGACATATCGCCGTCGGACTTTTTCAGCTTGCTGTCGGCAACTGTTGCCGGTGTGTAGTCAGCAACTGCCGCAGCCTTGACAACGATGTCAGTCTCCGCAAGGCGTTCCTTGACGGCACAGAACATATCCTCAGCCGACTCTACATTCACAACATCGACGAACATAGGCGGCTCGACGTCAGTATGAGCGGCTATCAGAGTTACATCCGCTCCCCTGAGCATAGCGGCTCTTGCAATGGCAAAGCCCATTTTTCCGCTTGAATGGTTGGTTATGAAGCGCACCGGATCAATGCTCTCCCTTGTAGCACCTGCGGTAACAAGTATCCTCTTTCCGGCAAGGTCCTTCTCGAATGCTGCCTCACGGACAACATATTCAAGGAGAGTCTCCTCGTCCGGGAGTTTTCCGTCGCCGATGTCACGGTTTGCGAGCATACCATTTACCGGCTCGATGATACCGTAGCCGTGACGGCGGAGCTTTTCGATGTTCTCCTGCACTATCGGATTATGGAACATATTGTGGTTCATCGCCGGAGCAATGAGTTTTTTGCAGGTACACGCCATAACCGTAGTGGTGAGCATATCGTCGGCAATGCCATTTGCTATCTTGCCGATGACATTAGCGGAAGCCGGTGCGATAATGACAACGTCAGCCTTCTTCGCAATGGAAACGTGCTCAACGCTGTATTCAAAATTCCTGTCGAACGTATCTATAAGGCACTTGTGCTGTGTAAGTGTCTCAAATGTGAGCGGATGAACGAAATTCATTGCATTCGGAGTCATTGCAACGTGGACCTCTGCACCGAGCTTTGTGAGCATACGGGCAAGGTTGCAGGACTTATACGCTGCTATCGAGCTCGAAACTCCTAGCAGCACTGTCTTTCCCTGAAGCATAGCGGACCTCCGTCAGTTTTTCTTGTTTTTGCGGTAGATGATAGCAAGTCCCTTGATGAGGAGGTTGCTGTCATGGATTATCATTTTGCGGCAGAGTGGTACTACGAGCTCGGAGAGACCTCCGGTCGCAACAGAAGTACACTTATAGCCGAGCTCCTCCTCAATTCTCTCGATTATGCCGTCGAGTGCGCTCGCATTCGAGTAGAGCATACCGCTCTTCAGGCAGTCGATGGTATTCGTACCGATTATATTTGCAGGAGCTTCAAAATTTATCTTCGGGAGCTGAGCCGTTCTCGCAACAAGAGCGTCAGCGGCAACTCCCATACCTGTCATGATAAGTCCGCCGCGGTAATTCTTGTTCTTGTCAACTACCGAAACAGTTGTGGCAGTACCCATATCTATGATGATGAGCGGAGCCTGATACTGATTTATGGCAGCAACAGCGTCAACAGCCTGATCGCTGCCGAGCTGAGCCGGATTGTCTATAAGTATGTTGAGTCCGGTCTTGACTCCCGGTCCGACGACCATAACATCCACCTTGAACAGTTTCCTTACAGCCTCGCGGACAGTTCCCGTAACAGAGGGAACTACCGACGACATTATCGCAGCATCTATATCGCTGAGCTTGAAATCGTTCATAAGGAGGATATTCCTGATTATCGAAGCATATTCAGCAGAGGTGGCATTATGATTGGTAGAGATACGCTCAAAGAGCCACACCTCGTCCTTTTCATCAACACAGCCGAAAACTATATTCGTATTTCCTATATCTATGGCTAAAAGCATATCCTACCTCCGTTGTTACATCTCACCTGTATCAAGCTGGTCGTTCATCAGCTTCATCTCTATCTCGAAATTATCATCGGAGAGGTACTCCTTGTTCCTGAAGCGTTCTCCGGTGACCTTTATCAGATCGTCGTCCACTATGAACGATACAGCACGGTGGTAATTGATGATCGTATTTGAAATATAGTCACCGCCGTATTCGCCGTCGCGCGTCCATGTGACGCTCTCGGTACACAGCGATGTGAACTTGATCTTGTCAGTCCTGAAAAACTTGATATACTCCTTGTCGATCTCCTCGTTGATGTTCATCAGAGACTTCACTATCTGCTGGAGCTGAAGCGGATTGGTCGGCTTCTTTATGAGCATTACCTCAAACAGTCCGTCGTCAAGCATAAACTCGCTCATCGAGAGCATTCCGGCAACTGAAGCGGTGTTTGTTACCATTCCGAAAATGAAATCGTCCTCGATGACGTTGTCGTTGTACTCTATCCTCATATGTCTCGGCTTTATATTGGCAAGCTGCATGAGTCCGCTGAAAACGTAGGCTGTATGCCCGAAAACATTCTTGACGTTCTGTGAGGTCTCGTAGGTGATGTTGGTGAAAGCTCCGAAAGCTACGATATATGAGAAGAATTCATTATTGAAACCGCCAACGTCGCACGGAACGGCTTTTCCGTGGATTATGCGCTCAACAGCCTGCATCGTATCCTTAGGGATACCCAGACTCTTGGCAAAATCATTCGTGGAACCCGCCGGGATATAGCCTATCGGTATGCGGTTCTCACTATTCATTATTCCCTGAAGGCACTGACTGAGAGTTCCGTCACCGCCGGCACAGACCAGCAGATCAAAAGAATTCGCACAGGCATACTCAGCAGCCCTCGCTGCATCGTCACTGCTCTGCGTAGTATGGATAGTTACCTCAAAATCAGCTTTTGTGAACTCGTCGATTATCTTGCCGAGCTTTTCAGCTATCATAGCCTTGCCCGCAACAAGATTAACAACAAAGTACATTCTTCGCATAAAACTCCCCCTTGAGAATTAGTATGTCCCTTAATAATGTAAAAAATCCCTATACTTACTATTATATAATGTTTCCCGTTTTTTTTCAATACCGGCAGTATATAATTAAAAGATAAAAATTTATAAATACCTATTGACTTTTCTTTCAATGGGTGATATAATAATAAAGCTGAATAATTCAGTAACATTCATTGGGGTGTCGCCAAGTGGTAAGGCAGCGGACTCTGACTCCGTTATTTCGAGGGTTCAAATCCTTCCACCCCAACCAAGTTGAAAGCTACATTTTCAATGCATAATGCATAAAATGTAGCTTTTCCTTTTGTTAATAACAACGATAGCGTATGTTTTTATACATACGCTATTTTTTATATATTTACATTTTTCGACATTTGTGATATTATCAGCTCCTGAATAAAATCAGAATATTTTATTAAAGGAGTATTCACTATGAAAAACGAAACATTCAAATGAATCCGTGTGGGGGGGGGAAAAAAAAGCCCATTTCAGGCAATCAATCTCACGGATTCAGGATAAAATTATCTTATCTGTAAAATTTTCTGTTCATCTTTCCGTTGTAGGTTCTTGCAACCTCATCTTAGGAGTTTTGTAAGGCTCAAGGCTGTGTGAAAGCTGACGGCGGATTTCGTATGCATCCATAGTGCCCTTTTCTTTCATTACAACAAGAAGTTTAAGTGAATTGCCGTAAAGCTCATTTTTTTCTGCGATACAGATACAATCCTTTATTCCTTCAATGCGGATAGCGGCTGACTCAACCTCCTCTGGCGCAACTTTAAGTCCGCCTGTGTTGATAACATCATCAGCACGTCCTCTTACAAATACAAAGCCGTTTTCATCAACATAGCCGAAATCATTTGTATAGACTATTCCGTCTTCAAGAATTTCAGCTGTAAGCTCAGGCTCGTTGTAGTAGCCTTTCATTACTGAATTGCTTCTGAATGCAAGTTTGCCCATGTTTTCCTTAGATGATTTTATTGGCTTACGCTCATCATCTACAACAATTGCTTCAGTATTCGGCAAAAGCTGTCCTATGCAGTATTCAAGACCTGTATGCTTATTGAAAACAAGATTTGCCGTATGCGTTGTGAAAATTAGTATTCGGGAGCAATTTCATTGAAAGCTCCTTATCATGCTCAAGCAATGGTGCTGTACCGAGCTTGATGTCGCCTATTTTGTCAGCATATTTTGCAAATTCATCAGGTACCATAGTTATAAGGATTCTGAGATTTGCGGGAACAAGTGAAAGGACCAATTTTTCACACGGATAGTCAAGTGCCTTGAAGTATGCCTTTAAATCAGCCATTCCACGAAGAATGTAAACTGTTCCTCCGCTGCGGAGCATTCCTCCTGTTTCCCATATTCCCTTTGCGTGATTAAGCGGAGTAGGAGTAATAAATACACCATGCTCAGCGTAGTACTTCATATCAAGGAAATCAGCGATTTTTTGTTCAGATGCAGCCATTGCTTTGAATGAAATTTCAACACCCTTTGATGCGCCTGTTGTACCTGTTGTAAACATGATGATCTGTGTGTCATTTTCAGACGGAAATTCAAGAC
>ONMB01000028.1 GCA_900318825.1 uncultured Ruminococcus sp. | reverse complement strand
TATGAGCTGGACGATATTGAACACGACCCCTATGTGCTGCTTTCGGCTATTACGGCTCTGCACGGTGGCGAGTGGACGATTGATGAGGTTGGGGGCACAATTCAGATGCTGTTTGAGAAGCAGTATATTCTCAGCGTTATCGAGAGCTGTGACGATCCGGAAGCAGTTATGGATAATTATCGCCGCGGACTTTCTCTTATAAACAGCAGGAAGCATTACGACGAATATGCCAATAGCGGCTTCTACACCATTGTCAGAGAGGATAACGGTCTTGATACGCGCGACGAAGTGTGTGAAAGGCTCGCGCACCATTTTGGATTTACAGCATGATAATATAACTGAAAGTCTCCGTTTGCGGGGACTTTTTTTGCTTTACAGCTAATTTCAATGAGTTTGTAAACCTTGAAAAAACACGGAATATGTGCTAAAATATAGGAAATAAGTTTTCTTGAAAAAATTTTTTGAGGTTTCTGTAACACTTTACTATCGCTTTACGATTGTTGTGTATGAAAGGCCGACCTTAACAAATACGACGCAAGGAGGAATGAAGATGACAAGCAAACAAGTGGCAGAGATGATGCAGAGCTCACCTGCCGACTGTCATAAAGCCCTCGTCAGGGAATACGGCAGATATGTTTACGCTATCATTTACAACAAGCTCAGGGGCTGCGGCACCAATGAGGATATAGAGGAATGCGTGAGTGATGTTTTCGCTGACCTGTTTATGAAGTGTCAGTATGATATATCATCTGAAAATGATATAAAGTATCTCATTGCAACTATCGCTAAGAGAAAGGCGATCGACAGCTTCAGGAGCTTATGTGCCAGAGCAAATCATATGACCGATACTGATGAGGATAATATGAGAGAGCTTGTCTCGGACTTTAGTGTTGACGAACACGTTGACCGTTCTGAACTCCGCCGTGTGCTCCTCGATAAGATAGACGAACTCGGCGAGCCTGATTCGACTATCATTATCCAGAAATTCTACTATAACCGAAGTTCAAACGAAATAGCAAAATGCGTTTCGATGACCTCAAACGCAGTAAGAGTGAGATGCTCAAGGGCTATGGACAAGCTGCGGGCAAAGCTCGTTGAGATCGGTATGACAATATAAGAAGGGGGAGCAGTTATGAAAGACAAAGAATTATTTGACATTCTTGAAGATGCGGAGAACGATTCAATGGATAGACTTATTGAAAAATGTCCCGAGATCTCGGATAAACAACTGGACAAGATACTTGTCATGAGCGAAAGGAAGTTTAATATGAAAAATAATGGAACTTATATAAAGAGAACTGATAATAGTGTTGTAGAAGGCGTTGAGCGCAGCAGAAGACCTGCCTGGCTCGCTCCGCTGAGCACGGCTGCATCAGTGATACTTATTGCAGGCATCGTTATCGGAAGTACGGCACTTATAAAGAAGAACAGCAGAAAGGTCGACAGCGACAACATAATTGTCCCCGGCGCTGTTACTGCGACTTCAACAGTTACAGAGACTGAAACTCTCACAGAGACAGCTACTCTCACAGAGACAGCTACTCTCACAGAGACAGCTACTCTCACAACCGCTTCAGCTATCATAACAACACAGCCTGTTACCGGAAATTCCGCTGATCCCATCAGCATAAGCGAGATCGCAGGCAAGTGGTTAATTGAGTCCTCTAAGTACAATGAAAAGATCATGATAAAGGCTGACGGCACATACACTATCAACAGAGAAAACGGTGATGTAGTTGCAGGCACAGTCGTAATAGGCACAGAGGAGATAGGCGGTACAGTACACAATACTGTAACCTTCTACGAAGCAGCACCCAACGGCGAATTCTCATTCGGCGGCTATTACGACAGAAATGATCCTGATGTCATCACTATCGGCAACGGAGGTGAGTCAAAGCTCGTCCGCGTAAAAGATGATGAAAGCAGCACAAGTGCTTCTGACAGTGAGCTGAAAAAGTTTGTCGGCAAGTGGATATATCAGATGGCAGAAGGTAATAACACAGTTCAGGAAAACCCTGTTAAAGCCGGAACAGTTGTTATAAATGAAGACGGAACATACCTCACCTATGAGCTTTACGGCGGTATCGCAGGAGGTATAGTTAAATTAGGTACTGAAGACGGCTTTGTAGACGGCAGCACCGTACCGACAATCAATTTCTACATCGACGGCAGCGACGAAATAGCATTCGGCGGCTGGTATAGCGAAAATGACCTCGATACTATCAATATCGGCAACGGCGGTACAGCAAGACTTATACGCGATAACGGAGAGACAGCTGACGATAACGCTCCTGATATCGGCGTCAATGCCATCGTTGGTGAGTGGACATATCAGGTCGCAGACGGCAATACAACAGTTGATAAAGCTGCTAAGGACAACGGTACAGTAGTTATAAACGCTGACGCAACATATAAATATGTTGACGCTGACGGAAACTCCTCTGAAGGCACATTAAGGATAGGCACTGAGGATATCGGCGGTACAAAGGCAACAACAGTATCATTCTACAAGGATACTTATTTCTCATTCGGCGGCTATTACGATAAGGCGTCACCGGATACCATTTTTCTCGGCAACGGCGGTATGTCACGACTTGTTCGCAAATAAGCTATGAAAATGAAAAGCTCTCAGGTGTATGCCTGAGAGCTTTTGTAGTGTTAATTTGTAGTTACCTTGTAATCGGCAATAATTCTAACTGGATCAGTTGTGATATGATACTTATAATCGTCCCAATCAAATATATTGAACCTAATATCTATTTCTTTGATTTTTGAAATGTTGTTCTTTGTTAAATAAGAATTTAAAATTGTTATTTCATCATTGATCTTCTTGCCAGTAGGTATATCAGCAGAAAAAATACCGTTAATCACATAACCATTCACTGACATATCCTCTATTTGTATGCAAAGATCTCGACTGTTGTTGTTTTCAATATATAGATTTATATTAGTTATACCATTATACGGAGAACTGATACCTTTATACTTAATAATGATACCATTTCCTTTATACAGAGTTCCGTTTACTTGTGTTGGCGTAGGAGGAATATCCTCAGGTGCAGGAATTTTGCTTCCTACTTCTATGCCAGCTTTTTGACACTGACCTTTGAATTCGTTACTGAAAAGGAATCCGTTTGCTGCATATTGGCGTGATTTTCCTTTATTAAGTTGGTTTGTCCAGTTTGTAATCTCAGAATTGCTGGCGCTACGCCCAAGTATAGTAGCGTACAGCATTGATATGTATTCCTTATTGGAAGTTTTCTTGTTCTTATATTCGTCGCTGAATACAAAGCCCTGAACAAGATTTGAACCAGTCTTGCCGCTCTTTATCTGCTTGCACCAACTTTCGAGACCCGCGCCGTCGGGAGTTCTGCCGAGACAATTCTTGTAGAGACGGTAAACAAAGTAGGTCCTCTCATAGTTTTCGTCCTTAGCAAGGCGGAGCTTTATAGTTCCGGGGGTAATGCCGTAGGTCTTGCAGAGCCCTTTGAACTCGTCGCTGCCAACAAATCCCTTGCAGATAGCCTGCATTGACATACCAACATCAAAGCGCTTTTTCCAGTTTGCCATACCGGTCGCGTCAGGGGAGCGGTCAAGCATAGCCTTGTAGCAGTCTGTTATCATCTCGTCGGCAGACTTCTTCTTTCCCTTGTACTCGTCGGAGAAGAAGAAACCGTCGATGATGTCGGTTGCGGTCGCAGTATGGTTATTCAGCTTTGTCACCCAGTTGTTCAGCCCTTTTGCGTCAGGCTCACGGTTGAGAGCTATATTATACATTCGCCATACGAAACCTGCGGTAGTTTTAGGATTAGCGGCTGACACACCGTTTTCAGTTGACGGTGAAATGTCAAATGCTAAAGAAGTGCTGCCTGTGGATAAGCTCTTATCAGATGCAGAAGCATATGATGATACGGCGGTTGCTGTACAGCTTGCCGTTAAAACAGCAGCTGATAAGACACTTATGAGTTTTGATTTTTTCATAAAGTAACCTCCCTGAAATTTTCTATATTTCCATTTTATATCACACGATGCGGTATTTCACGAATAAATTGTGAACAACTTCGCAAAATGAGATTTTTTGTAGATATACACAACTGGAAGAGCATGGATTTAGCATAAATGACAATAAACTTGCGGCAAAAAATCGAGCGTGATCGCTATGGAGATCACGCTCTTGGTAAGGAAATAGAGAGATACCACTATGGTGTGTGGTTGTGGATTGCATTGTCAACTGGCATATGCGTGTTCACACATATGGCTTTCGGCAGCTTTTTTTGCTGCGGACTGTCTCATGAATGTGAAATATGCGAACATATTCACGATGAGAGCGCCGGTCCATGCAGTAACCTCAGCGAAAGCAGTAGCCGTAAACCCGAGGCTGCCGATGAAGGCGAAGATAACAGCGATCCTCAGCACCATTTCGAGTATGCCCGAGACCATGGGGAGCATGGGAGCACCCATACCCTGAACGCAGCTCCTGAACACAAAGAGCAGGTCAACAGCGAAGAGCATTGCACCGCATATGGGGAGAAATCCGGCTGCAAGGGAGATAGTTTCATTGCCGTTGAGCATAAATGACGCGAGAAAACGCGGGAAGAATATCATAAGTGAACCGAGCATAACGTAGGAAGCAAGAGCGATCTTCACGCAGACCTTCATACCTTCCTTTATGCGGTCTGTTCTGCCGGCACCGTAATTCTGTCCGGCGAAGGCAGACATAGTATATCCGGCTGTAACTCCGGGGAGCATAAACATATTGATGTACTTGCTGCAAGCGGAATACGCCGAAGTATAGGCAACTCCGAGACCGTTTACGAAATACTGTACAACTATGCAGCCAACAGCTGTTATGGAGTTCATAAGAGCCATAGGGAGGCCGTTTTTCAGGAGAGCAGAATAAAGAGCCCTGTCTGTATGGAGGTCGCTGCGGCTGATTGAAAGCTCGTCTATCCTGATTATGCGGCTGATACATACGCCTGCTGAAATGAAGGTCGCTGCAACAGTTGCTATCGCTGCACCCTCGACGCCTGTACGGAAACCGAATATGAATACGCAGTCGAGAATGATATTGAGGACTGACGAGATGATTATAGCGATGAAAGGTGTTTTGCTGTCGCCGAGCGCTCTGAGTACGCCTGCACTCATATTGTAAGCGATAGTTGCAATAAGTCCGCCGAAAATAATGTAGCCGTACCTGAGACTGTCCTCGATTATCTCATCAGAGGTCTGCATTAGCACCATTATCCTTCTCAGGAAGAGCAGACTCACTGCGGTAAGTACGATCGCTATCATTGCAGCGAGCTTTATTGAAGCGACAAATGAGCGTCTGAGGGCTTTAATGTCTCTTGCACCGTAATTCTGTGCGATAATAACTGCAAAGCCGTTTGACATACCCATGGAGAAGCCTATTATCAGGAATGTAAGGGAGGACATATTTCCGACAGCTGCGAGAGCGGAGTCTCCGAGACCTTTTCCGACTATTGCGGTATCAGTAAAATTGTAGACCTGCTGGAGCAGATTGGTCATTAGCATAGGGAGAAAGAAGCTGAATATAGTGGTTGAAACTCTGCCGTTGGTCATATCGTTTGTTCTTGACATATCATCAACTCCTGCTGATGTGATTATATAATATTTCCGGGAGCAATTATATCAAAAACATTGCTTTTTTATAAAAAACGTGGTATAATCTCAGTTATAAATAAGATCGGTGATTTTCGCAGGGGGGTACTTATGAATACCGGTAAGGAACTCAATTACAGGCTCTATGTCCAGAAGATGAGCGGCTTTACAAGACTGCCTTTCAGCAGCGAGATGTCGCGCTATATAGATATACAGCAGGGCAATGTTGAAGCTGTAAGGGACAGATTTGCAAAAGTCAGGGAGAATTTCAGCGAGGGCAAGGGACAGCTCTCAGATGATCCGATAAGAAATCTCAGATATCATCTGATAGTTTCGGTAGCGGTCATTTCGCGCGTATGCGTTGAGGGCGGAATGGGACACGATGAGGCTTACACTCTCGGCGATATATACATCAGAAAAGCCGACGTCTGTAACGATTATGAGGGACTTCTCGACATATTTGAAGAGATGCGCATAGATTACGCACAGCGTATGCACGATATGCGCAAGGGCAGTGTTATATCGCTCCATATCCGCAAGTGCATCGACTATATCTACGAGCATCTTCACGAGGACCTTTCCATAAAGACGCTTGCGGCAGTGGTCGGGCTTGAGAGTTCATATCTTTCGAGACTTTTCGCAAAGGAGACCGGTTCGACTATCAAGCACTTCGTTACAAAGGCGCGTATCAATACTGCTGAGAACCTGCTGAAATATTCAGACCACCCGTGCTCCGAGATAGCCTTTGCACTCGGATTTTCGTCGCAGAGCGCGTTCATAAGCGTATTCAAAAAGGAAAACGGCATTACACCGAGACAGTACCGCGAGCAGTATTACTCCGCGACAGGTCTCGTATAATAAAGGAGAAAGTATGAAAGATATTCTGAGCCTTAAACAGTTTACGGCAGAGGACATTGCAGAGATATTCGCAATTGCTGACGAGATACCGTCAGGAAAGTACAACAGTCTTATGAAAGGCAGGACGGCAGTGCTGTTCTTTCCGGAGTCGAGTATAAGAACGAGGATAACATTTGAAAAGGGAGTAGCTCTGCTCTCGGGGCAGTCCATACTCTTTCCGCCGGAGACTCTCGACAAAAAGGAAGAGCTGCGCGATGTGTGCGGATACCTTGATAACTGGGCAGATATAGTTATAGTCAGACACAGCAGTCACGCTAAGATCGACACCCTTGCGGAATACCTTGAAGCTCCCGTCATAAACGCTATGACCAAGACGGATCACCCCTGTGAGATGCTTACAGATATGTACGCTCTTTCAAAGATAAGAGAGGACTTTACCAAGGATAAATTCTTGTTCGTCGGCAAGGACGGCAACATCGGCAGAACGTGGAAGGAAGCCTCAGAGATAATGGGCTTCTCACTTGAACAGTGCTGCGCTCCGGGGTGCGAGGTTGACGGACTTGTGACCTATAATGATATCGAGTCTGCCATTGTCGGTAAGGACATAGTCTGTACTGATGCGCTTTCTGAGGACGTTCTTGAAGGCTTCAGGAAGTGTCAGGTCACGAAAAAGGCTATGGATATGGCGAACCCCGGTGCAGTCCTGAACCCCTGTCCGCCGTTTTTCCGCGGCGAGGAGGTATCAGCTGACGTGATAGACTCGGAGTATTTCGTCGGTTATGACTTCAAGAAATATCTCCTTGAAGTCCAGCAGGCACTTATCGTCTACTGTCTGACGAGGTGAACGTATAATAACAGCCCTGTATCAGTTTTTCGTCTGGTACAGGGCTTTTCTGTTGTTGCTTCGGTCTTATCTGCTTTTCATCAGCAGTTCAAGCTCGTCTGCGGAGAGCTCTCGGAATTCTCCGGGGGACAGCGAGCGGTCAAGCGCAAGGCTTCCTATCATATCGCGCCTGAGGTAGAATATCCGGCAGAAAACCGCTTCCAGCATACGCTTGACCTCGTGCTTCCTGCCTTCGTAAATGGTGAGCGAAGCCGAAAATGCAGGACCGTCCGGATTGCGCATATAGCGCTCACGGCGGTACTCGGGCATAAATTCTTCAAGGTCGCCGATACGGTAAATATGAATATCAGAGAGGGAAGCGCTGCCGGTCGTGAAGTCCGCCATGGCAATTCCGCTTTCAAGACGCTGCTGCTTCTCTGAGGTCATTTCACCGAGCGCATAAAAGAAGTAGGTCTTGCTGATGTGCTTTCCGGGCTGCATTATCCGCATATCGAGCTGACCGTCGTCGGTGATTATAAGCAGTCCTTCCGTGTCCTTGTCGAGTCTGCCGACCGGGTGCAGATCAGCGGCGAGTTCGGGCGGAAAGAAGTCCATAACAGTCCTGTGAACAGCGTCGGAACGCGCCGTAACACAGCCACGCGGCTTATTGAGCATATAATAGCGCATCAGATTATCTTGGTGGACCATTCCTCGATGTTCCAGATATTGTCTGCTATATCCATATAGAATTCAGGTTCGTGGCTGACTATGAGGACGGTTCCCTTGTAGTCCTTGATAGCCTTTTTCAGGGACTCCTTTGCGTCAACGTCGAGATGGTTAGTCGGCTCGTCGAGGACGAGGAGATTTACTTCTTTCAGCATGATCCTGCATATCCTCACCTTGGCATTCTCGCCGCCGGAGAGGACTCTCATCTGTGAGGTGATGTGCTCGGTGGTGAGCCCGCACTGTGCGAGAGCCGCACGGACCTCCGCGTTTGTCATCGAGGGATATTCCTCCCATATGACGTCAAGTGCCGTCTTGGAGGTGCTTTCCTCTTCCTGCTCGAAGTAGCCGTACTCAACGAACTGATCGTGCTCGACATAACCCGAAATAGGCGGGATTATTTTCAGGAGGGTTTTCAGGAGAGTTGACTTTCCTATGCCGTTTACGCCGCGGATAGCGATCTTCTGACCGTTCTCGACCTTGACAGAAATAGGCTTGGTGAGCGGCTCGTCATAGCCGAGGACGACGTTCTTGCAGTCAATGACGACACGTCCCGGAGTACGCGCCTTTCTGAAAGCAAAAGTCGGCTTCGGCTTCTCGCGCATAAGTGTGATCTTGTCCATTTTGTCGAGCTTCTTCTGACGGGATTTAGCCATATTTGTTGTGGCAACGCGCGCTTTGTTCCTTGCGATGAAGTCTTCAAGATCAGCTATTTCCTTTTGCTGCTTTTCGTAAGCCTGTTCGATCTGACGCTTCTTGAGCTCGTACATACGCACGAAGTTGTCGTAATCGCCTGTGTAGCGCGTCATAACGGCGTTTTCAACGTGGTAAACGACATTGATGACGCTGTTCATGAACGGCACATCGTGAGATACGAGAATCAACGCATTTTCGTAGTTCTGGAGGAAATTCGTGAGCCATTTTATGTGGTTTTCATCGAGGAAGTTCGTCGGCTCGTCGAGAATGAGGATCATCGGATTTTCGAGCAGGACCTTTGCGAGGAGAACCTTTGCTCGCTGCCCGCCGGAGAGCTCCGCAACGTCTCTGTCGAGACCTATCTCGTTGAGCCCGAGTCCGTTTGCGTATTCGGAAATTTTAGCGTCGATGGTGTAGTATCCGCTGTAATCGAGAATTCCCTGTATTTCGCCGACTTCTTCCATAAGCTCGTTCATTTCTTCCTCGGAGCAGTCGGACATCTTGTCGTAGAGCGAGAGCATTTCCGCTTCGAGTTCAGAGAGGTGGTCGAAAGCCTCACGCAGTACGTCGCGGATAGATTTGCCCTTTGCAAGGGTGCTGTACTGGTCGAGGTAGCCGGTTGTGATGTGCTTGCACCACTCGACTTTGCCCTCGTCCGGCTGGAGCTTGCCCATAATAATGTTTAGAAATGTGGATTTTCCCTCGCCGTTGGCGCCGACGAGTCCGACGTGCTCGCCTTTAAGCAGGCGGAACGAAGCGTCATTCAGTATCTGTCTCGCACCGAAGCCATGCGTAACGTGTTCAACATTAAGTATACTCATATTTATCCTCCGTATATTTTACTCGTCCCAGTCGAAAACTGAGCCGCGGTCAAGATTGTTTTCGGTCAGCCAGCTGTCAGCTATCCTTAGCATTTTTTCGCAGCCGTTCGTGTCGCGGACGAGCACACTGCACATAGGCTCTTCGCCGTCCGGGATACCCTCGCAGCCGTAGTCCTCTTCGAGTATTCGTATTATCGTGTATCTCATAGAACATTCTCCTTCAGATGGGTGAGAAGTGCCGTGCAGCCCTCCTCGATGTCGCTGTAAGCCTTTGAGAAATCGCGGCTGTACCACGGATCTGAAACATCGTCGCCGCGTCCTGCAAAGGTGAGCAGCTTATATATCTTACCGTCATTGTCACTGCCGAAAATACGCGACATATTACGGATATTCGCGGTGTCCATACCTATGAAGAGGTCATACTTGCCGTAGTCGGACTTCCTGAGCTGTACAGCAGTTTTACCTGAACAGCCGATGTCGTGCTTTGTAAGCTCAGAACGTGCAGGCGGGTAGACCGGATTGCCGAGTTCTTCCGTGCTTGTTGCGCTTGAAGCTATGTATATCTCGTCGCTCAGACCGGCGTCTGCGGCGAGCTTTTTCATTATAAATTCTGCCATTGGCGAGCGGCAAATATTGCCGTGGCACACGAACATTATCCTTGTCATATTCAACCTCTCTGTACTGTATTGCGTACAGTTAAGTATATCATATCGGCGGTCAGTTGTCAATTATCGGGCTTGATCGTACAAGCTATTGAAAGCAGCTGTGATTTGTGGTACAATAGAGTCATAAACAATGGAGGCAAGTATGGACAAGATACGAAGACATATAATTTTTTACGGCAGCGTTCAGGGTGTCGGATTCAGGTGGAAGGCAAGTCATACTGCGCGAAGGCTTGGCGTTTCCGGCTGGGTGAGAAATCTTTATGACGGCTCGGTAGAAATGGAAGCAGAGGGTACGCCGCGTGACATCGCCGACCTTATCGAAGCTCTCGAAAACCATTCGTGGGGCAGCGTTGAACGCATAGAATCGCAGGATATACCTGTCCATGGAGATTATTCCTTCGAGGTCAGGTGATCGGAAAAGGAGGAAATATGGGACTTCTCGACAAATTCAAGAAAAAACAGGAAGCTCCTGCCCCGGAAGATGACGAAATGGTCGAATTCGAGAAGCAGGAGATGACTGGCTGGGACGCTGTAACGGAGGCTTTTGAAAAGCTCTACCCGGAACAGAAGGATCCGAAGCACTACGGTGTTCTCATTCCGTGGGAGCTCGGCGGCAACGATCCGCTCACCGGCATAAGTATCTACGAGACCGATGAATACTACCACTTTGTGACATACGGTCTGAGCGAGATATATGGCAAGGAAACGGACGATCCGGAGATAAGCGGTTACGGAATGGAATTCACTTTCAAGCTGAAAAGGTCCTCGATAGATAAGGCTGATGAGGAAGCTGAACTCCGCTGCGTTTGCCGCACTTTGCAGAAGGTCGCACGGATAACCTTTGAGAGCGGCGAGCTCTTCCGCGCGAATGAGTATATCTATACCGGTCAGACCGTGGGTATCGACCGTCATCAGAAGTCCGGGCTTACCGGTTTTATACTTGTTGCAGATCCGAGCGTGGACAGCATTGATACGCCCAACGGCAAGGTCGATTTTGTGGAATTCATCGGCTGCACTGACATCGAACTCATTGCAGTCAGGGACAAGCATATGACTGTTCCGGAGCTGTATTCAGCTATCGGCAGCGATATTACGGACTATAAGCGGAAATCAGTCCTGTGAATAAAAAGGCGGACAGAGTTGAACTCCTATCCGCCTTTTCTTATTTTACAGTGCTCAGACCGAGGTCTTTCATGAGCTTCATATCTGCATTGATATCATTGCCGGAGGTTGTCAGCATATCACCGGTTATTGTGGAGTCGGCACCGGAGAGAAATGCCTGCTTTCCACAGTCGCTCATAAGATTTCTGCCGGCTGCAAGGCGAATGTTTGCCTCGGGAAGAATAAATCTGAATATTGCAACCGTCCGCAGTATCTCGTCTTCTGTGAGACGCGCGATGTCAGCGAGCGGAGTTCCCTTTATCGGCATAAGCGCATTTATCGGAACAGAGTTGACTCCGAGTTCAGCGAGGGTGTCAGCCATATCAATGCGGTCCTCCCACGTTTCGCCCATACCGATTATACCGCCTGAACAGACTTCGAGTCCGGCTGCCTGAGCGCGTTTTATGCAGGCTATCTTGTCGTCAAAGGTATGGCTCGTGCATATGTTGGGAAAATTCCTGCGTGATGTTTCGATGTTGCAGTGACAGCGCGTTACACCGGCTTCGCGCAGCTGACGGAACTGCTCTTCGGTGAGAAAACCGTGAGAAGCGCAGAGCTCAATATCACATTCGTTCTTCATTCTTCGGTAAGCTGAAAGCGCCTTGTCAAAATCGCTGCCGGAGAGAGTTTTTCCGGCTGTTACGATAGAGAAGCGGTTGACGCCTTTCTCGGCGTTGTGATGACATTCAGCGAGTATTGTCTCCTCGTCGAGAAAACCGTATTCGCTTATGCCTGTGCAGTTGTGTGCAGACTGTGCGCAGAATTTGCAGTTCTCGGAGCATCTGCCGCTCCTGCCGTTGATTATGCTGCAAAGGTCAGCATGATCGCCTTTGAAGTGGGATCTGATGAGGTCAGCGCCTTTGCAGAGCTGATCGAGGTCAGCGGTAATGAAGCAGGACTTGTCGTCGCCGTGTGCAAGCCTTTTTCCGGCAATAATTTCTTCTGCGAGTTTTATCATATCCATGGTATTCACCTCATTTAGAAGCAGCGGTCATGTGTTTCATTATGGGAATGAGTCTGCATCCGAGACCTGCGGTGAAGAAGCAGAGTACGATGTCGCCGGGAAGGGGCAGAAGGAGTCCGGCGATCAGGACAGCGCGTACCGATACTGAGTTGCCGAGCCATACCCTGTTTATCAGATAGCAGTAAACGACTCCGAGCAAAAATACAACGAAGAGTCCTGCGAGACAGGCAGGTACGAGTCTTTTCATGGTGGGTTCACCGTTGTGAGCGATAGTTCCGGTGATGTATGCGCCGAGTACGAAACCGATCATATAGCCGAAAGTCGGACTGAGCACATATCCGATACCGCCGCCGCCTGTAAAAACGGGAAGCCCTATGAGTCCGAGCATTATGTACAGGATAACTGCCGCTGCACCTCTCTTGCCGCCGAGCAGAACTCCGGCGAGGGTAGTGAAGAGTATCTGCAGGGTTATGGGGCAGATAGGGGTAGGTATTTTAAGATAAGCGCCCACGATGATGAGGGCTGTGAATAGTGGGATCATTGTGATATCGCGTGTTTTCATAAGAGACTCCTTGGTTTGATTATTTTGAGTACAAAAAGATTATAGCACAACGAAAGCAGCTTGTCAACCGTTTTTTATAATTTGGGTTGACATTTGCTTTTGAGGGTGAATATTGACAAACACGGTAAAAATGATATAATTGTTTTAATGAATATTATCGGGAGTGGTTACTTATGAAAAAAACGATCATAACAGCAATTGTTCTTTCTTCAGCCTTAATGATGACAGGCTGCGGATACGATACTGATGACAGCAGCAGTGCGGGAGCGACTGGCACTTCAGCTTCAACAGAAGCAACAGCTTCTTCTGAGACTTCAGACACTTCGGCAGCGTCAGAAACTTCAACCACAGTTGTTACGACTGCTGAAAGCACTCAAACGGTCGAAACTACAACAGCTACGGCTTCTCAGACGGAGAAGGCTTCGGCAAATGCAGCAGCCGATTTCACTGGCATAGCAGGCTACTGGTATATTGACGGCGATCCGCAGACGGCTTCGATACATATCTATGCTGACGGCAGATTTGAGACCTTCTATGCGACAGGAAGTCCCGAGGACAAGGGACAGATAAAGTATGAGCTTGATGAAGATCTCAACAACTATTACTATATGTTCTACTCAGACACAAACGGCTTTATAATGGGATTTGCCGATGACGGTGAAAAGGTCAAGAATGACATTTATATGGGCAACGGCGGAACTCCGCACTTTGTAAAGCTGTATGGAGAAGGAGGTCTCGGAGACGACGGCAGGGGTTCTGATGATGAGGTAGTAGCTTCTGATTATGTCGGCACATGGGTGTGTGAACGTGCAAGCATAACTATTGAGGACAAGGGCGAGGGAGTTTTTCACGCTGTGATAAACTGGTCCGACAGTGCCTATGCCTATGCTGAGTGGGACTATCCGCTCATCTTTGACGGCAGCAAGCTCGTCTGTGAGGGAAGCGGTTCGCTTACCTATGTCACATACAAGGACGCTGAGACTGAGCCTGAACGAGAGATCGTTTATCAGGACGGAAAAGCTGAGCTTGAATTGAAGGACAACTCCCTGTACTGGAATGACCTCAACGAAAACAGGGGAGAGGGAATGGCTTTCAAAAAATCGTAATATCTTGTTACATAATTTATTTGAAAAGGTATTGATTTTTTTGTGAAAATGTTATATAATATTTCGTGGCGGATAATTGCGTCTTAATCTATGGGAGAATTCTAAGAGATAACTATGAAACATAAAATTTCCGAAATGCTGACTATGCTTCATCAGGAGCATATCGCAGCTCATCTGAAGAAACAGTCTGCTGAAAAGCAGCTTGCTCTTGTTGAGCAGATAAACGGACTTGATCTTTCGGTCCTGAATGAAGGAGAGAACAGCGAAACAAGGGGCAGATTTGAACCGCTTTTCGCAACGACTCTCGGTGAGATAGAAGAGAAACGCGAGAGCTTTACACAGACCGGTCTCAAGGCTATACGCGACGGAAAGGTCGGAGCTGTACTTCTTGCCGGCGGTCAGGGAAGCCGTCTCGGTTTCGATCACCCCAAGGGAATGTTCGATATCGGAATTAACCGCAGGCTGTATATTTTTGAGTGTCTCATAAATAATCTTCTTGAGGTCACAAATGCAGCCGGTGCATATATACCGCTCTTCATTATGACGAGCGCTGACAATAATAAAGAGACACGCGAGTTCTTTGAGAAGCACGATTACTTCGGATACAGTTCGGAAAATGTATGGTTTTTCATTCAGGAACAGCTTCCGACTTTGGATAAGAATGGCAAGCTGATGATATCTGAAAACGGTAATGTTCTTACCGCTCCTAACGGCAACGGCGGTTGGTACGATTCTATGGCAAAGACAGGTATGCTCCGTGTTGTGCAGAACGCCAAGATAGAATGGCTGAATGTTTTTGCGGTCGATAATGTTCTTCAGCGCATCGCGGATCCGTGTTTTATCGGAGCTGTCATTGAGTCCGGAAAGGTTTCAGGAGCTAAAGTAGTGGCAAAGGCTGCTCCGGAGGAAAAGGTCGGCGTTATCTGCCTTGAGGACGGAAAGCCTTCGATTGTCGAATACTATGAGATGACTGATGAGATGCTTCATCAGCGTGAGCCGGACGGTACTCTTTCGTATAATTACGGCGTGATACTTAACTATCTTTTCCGCGTTGACAAGCTCAACGGCACTCTTTCTGTCAAGCTGCCGCTTCACCGCGCTTTCAAGAAGATCAAGTACATGAATGAGAACGGCGAAGTCGTTGTTCCGGGAGAGCCTAATGCCTATAAGTTTGAGACACTTGTGCTGGATATGGTCAAGCTCCAGGATAACTGCCTTGCCTATGAGGTGGACAGAAGCAAAGAATTTGCGCCGGTCAAGAACAAGACAGGAGTCGATTCTGTCGATACTGCGCAGGAGCTTCTCAGAGCCAACGGCATCGAATTATAAAATAACAGCAATAATACTAACTCCGGGGAAATTTTCTCCGGAGTTTTTTGTAGGGCTCATTAAACAGAAAAGGCTGCTGAATATAACAGCAGCCTTTCTATATGGTGGATGATTGAAGATGTCATAGTTATGTCGGGAAGTTCAATGCACGAGATATTCCAGAATGATGTACGGCACTCCTCCGACAGCAGCGGTAACGAGCCCGGCAGCCGCAGCTATGCAGGCGAATTTTACATACACGGAGCTTTCCTTTTTGTGCTGTACAGCTGCGATATCAGCAGCTTCAAATGCTTTCATTGTGTTCCCTCACTTTCTGCCGGACTGGTTGTTTGAAGATAAGCCGGCAAAAGTATTATGTGTTTTGTCTTACATAATATATAATCGTTTGGGACTGGCAAATTGTGACATAAAAATATAAATTTTATTATTTTAATTATTTGCGCTTCCCAAAAAAGTACAGCCCGAAGGCTGTACTCTGGCGTTTGTTATTGTTCAGGTCTTTTTGACGATGACGTCCATTATCATATTTCCGCAGTAGCTGCACTGGTACTGGTAGCTGACTGCACCTGTTATCGGAGCTTCCGCAGTACGGGCATTCGCCAGTGAAATATATCTTCTTTTCAAGCGTCGCACCGCAGCTCTGACACTGGCAGGTGACGGTCTTGCTGCGGAGAACCACCTTCTCCTTGCTGTCAACGGTTTTGATGTCGTAGTTTTTCATATATATGCAGCTGAATATCAGGAGCTGGAGCTTAACGAAAAACGGTCTCTTTACTATGACCTGAGCAATATCTTCGAACTCAAGATAGCCGTCGAGATCGCCTTCAAAGCAGCGCGAATAAAAGGTCGCGTCGGCGATGCACTTGCCTGAGATAAGCGCTTCGATGAGGAGGCAGATGCCTATTTCCATGAATAGTATCGAGTCCGGCATAGCCTTTGCGGTCCGGAAGGTCTCCTTATGAGTTTTTCATTCAGATACATATGTATCACCTTTATCATTAAAATAACAGTATTATTGTATCACATAATCCCTCAGATGCAAGTATAAAAAAGGGAACGCTCTGCGTTCCCTTCAGATTGTTTATATATTCAGCTTAGCGAGCCACTCGCGGACAGCTTCCTCACTGACATCGTGCGGAAACAGCTTTGCGTCAACTATCTCGGCGGTGTCGCTGAGCAAGGGCTTCAGCTTATCGGCAGTTTTACCGATATTACTTCCGCCGGAGGTCGCGAACAGAGCTATCTTCTTGCCCGAAAAATCATACTGTTTCAGGAATGTGCCGATTATATTCGGCGCACCGTAGTACCATATCGGAAAGCCGATGAGGAAGATGTCATGATCGCTGAAATTCGCGATAGTTCTGCTTATCGGAACGTCTTTCCTGCCTATTTTTTCCTTGTTGCAGCGCGAGAGTGGATTTACCCATTTCAGGTCTGCGGCGGAGTAAGGCTTCTCAGGTCTTATCTCGAATATATCCGAACCGGAAGCAGCTGCGACCTTTTCAGCTACCTTCGCTGTTGTACCTGTTGCTGAGAAATAAGCTGTGATGATCTTGCTCATAGTGTAGTCCTTTCTGCCGCTTTGAGCGTGGCTGAACGTTATTTGCTGACGATAAGCCGTCTCAGTGCGATCATATCGAAAACGTTTATCTTTGAGTCTGCGCAGAGGTCAGCAGCTTCCGCGTTTGCAAGAGGAGTGCCTTTCAGGAGGAAGTTCCTCATTGCAACGAGGTCGGCTATACTAACGACACCGTCACCGTTGAAGTCGACGATGTAGTAGTCGCCGGGCAGCTTCTGATCGTCACTGTTGTCGTGCTTAGGCGAACCGTAGACATCGTCGTAGGTCTGCATGAAGCCTTTGTCGATGAAGGAGTGGGTCTGGCCGATGGCGAAACCTTCCTGCTTACGGTAGCTGGGATAGAGTCCTGGGTCATCGCGCTTGACCACTTCGTTTACGGCGTGGGTCATATTCATGTTAGCCCATACGCGCATCTTGTTTGCAAATACCTTATTCAGGCGAACCTCCAACTCATAACCGTGTGTCTTTACCTCACCCAGGTTGACTGCTGCAGGGCTCTGACCGAAGTAAGAGGGAACGAGTCGTGAACCGTTGACCAGAATGTCGGTACGACGGTCGCTGAAGATATCGAACGAACCGGC
>ONMB01000025.1 GCA_900318825.1 uncultured Ruminococcus sp. | reverse complement strand
ACCCCAATCCTCGTTGACTTCAACAGCTTCGGCGTGACGCTCGATTCTCTCCTTGAACTTCTGGATAAGAGCCTGCATAGACTCCTCGCCGTTCTTAAGGCTGAATACGACCATTACTTCATACTTAGCGGATACCTTTGCCATTAATGTACACCTCCTTCTGGATCATGCCCACAACCCTCTGCGGGCAAGGATAATTATGTCTTTTCACAAGACACTTTAGTATTATACCACATTATTCCGGGCTTGTCAAGAAGTTTTTCAATATTTTCCGTCAAAAAAAGGGACGCCAGCTGACGTCCCGATGAAATTACTTATTGAGATTTGCCTTTACTGTCTTGACGATGTTCTCAGCGGAGAGTCCGAACTCCTTGAGAAGGTCAACAGCAGGTCCGGAGTGACCGAACTCGTCGTTCACGCCGATCTTTACGACCTTGACGGGACAGCTCTCTGTTACGGCTTCTGCAACTGCCGAGCCGAGTCCGCCGATGATGCTGTGTTCCTCGGCTGTTACGATGATACCTGTCTCCTTTGCACACTTAGCGATGAGCTCCTTGTCGAGCGGCTTGATAGTGTGGATATTGACTACTCTTGCGGAGATGCCGTCAACCTCGAGAGCCTTTGCAGCTTCGAGAGCCTCATTTACGAGAAGTCCGGTAGCGACGATAGTAACGTCCTTGCCGTCCTTCATCACAACGCCCTTGCCGAGCTCGAACTTGTATGTTGCAGCATCGTTCACTACCGGTACTGCAAGGCGTCCGAAGCGCATATAGACCGGTCCGTTGAAGTCGAGGGCAGCCTTTACAGCAGCCTTTGCCTCAACATCGTCGCATGGGTTGATGATAGTCATACCGGGAATAGTTCTCATAAGGGCGATATCCTCGTTGCACTGGTGTGTTGCACCGTCCTCGCCAACGGAGATACCAGCGTGAGTTGCACCTATCTTAACGTTTAGGTGGGGGTATCCGATGGAATTCCTTACTATCTCATAAGCTCTTCCGGCTGCGAACATAGCGAATGTGGACGCAAACGGGATCTTTCCGCAGGCAGCAAGTCCTGCTGCAACACCCATCATATTTGCCTCGGCGATACCGCAGTCGAAGAAGCGGTCGGGGTAAGCCTTCTTGAAGATGCTGGTCTTTGTTGCAGCTGCGAGGTCAGCGTCGAGTACAACAAGGTCCTTATATTCCTCAGCAAGATCTCTCAGAGCCTCGCCGTAGCTCTCTCTGGTAGCCTTCTTGATAACATCTGCCATAACTTAACCCTCCAATTCCGCAAGCTGAGCCCTGAGCTCTGACATTGCCTGTTCGTACTGTTCCTTGTTGGGAGCTGTTCCGTGCCAGCCCACCTGATTTTCCATAAAGGACACGCCCTTGCCCTTTACGGACTTCTGAATGATAGCCACAGGCTGTCCCTTTATCTTGTCAGCCTCAGCAAAAGCTGCTTCGATGCTGTCGAAATCGTGAGCGTCCATAGTGATGACGTGCCAGCCGAATGCCGCGAACTTGTCTGTGATAGGCTCAGGAGAACATACCTCGGTAACAGGTCCGTCGATCTGGAGACCGTTGTTGTCAACGATAGCTACGAGGTTATCGAGCTTGTAGTGTGCAGCGAACATAGCTGCCTCCCAGACCTGACCTTCCTCTATCTCACCGTCTCCGAGGATAGTGTATACCTTGTAGGACTTGCTGTCGAGCTTGCCTGCAAGCGCCATTCCGCAGGCAGCAGAGATGCCCTGTCCGAGTGAACCGCTGGACATATCAACTCCGGGAGTATGGATACAGGGGTGTCCCTGTAAGAGCGCGCCTATATGACGGAGAGACTTTATCTCCTCCTCAGGGAAGAAGCCCTTCTGTGCGAGTACTGCATAAAGTGCCGGAGCTGTGTGTCCCTTTGAGAGCACGAAACGGTCTCTGTCAGCGTTTTCAGGAGCCTTTGCGTCAACGTTCATCTTGCTGTAATACAGATATGTCAGGGTGTCGCTTATGGAAAGCGAGCCGCCGGGGTGTCCCGACTTGGCGTTGTAGGTTCCCTCGATAACGCCCATTCTCACTTTGCAGGCAGTTTTCTGCAATTCCTTTTTGATCTTTGCGTCCATAATAACCTCCATTTTTATATCTTATCGGCTTTTGCCGTGATATGCTTTTATGTCATATAGCTTCCTATAAATATATTTTCCTCTCTGGAATGACTTTCCCTCATACTTTGAGGAAAGTGCCGATGATGTCATAAACTCGTCATCAATGCAGACGAAAAACTGCTTTCCCTCTGTTTCAACGAGATAATAAGTCTGTCCGTAGTTGGTAAGAGAATCGAAAACATCAAGTGCTCCTGCACCTATGATAAAATCGGCTATCCACTCCATTTTGGACATTTTCTTCCTAAGATCAGTTGCGGAAATCCTCCGTCTGATCTCAGTATAATATCCACAGTTCAGAGAATCAAGAGTATATGTGCTGACATCTGTGCTACTTTCCGTAGCATGGCTATTTCAAGCCTTTCCCAGTCCGCATTCACTAATGATATGTTCTATCAGCTCAGCCACAGCTCCGTCATCATTTGTATGCTCAAGCACAAGTCCGGCAGCCTTTTTGACCGCCTCCTCAGCATTTGCAGGGCAAGCGCCGAGGTCTGCTGCCTGTATCATCTCTATGTCATTGTCAAAGTCCCCGACAGAAACGAAAGTGAAGTCCTGCCAGCCCTCGAGCTTGCGGTACTCAGTCAGTGCCGAGCCCTTGCTCACGCCTTTCGGCAGCATTTCCCAGAACATCTCCGAGGAACGAACGAAGTCAACTGTGTCCCAGCCCTGACTTCTCACATATGCGCCGAAAAAGTCCATATCGTCCGGTGACATCGAAAACAGCACCTTCAGCCAGCCGCCCTCCTCAATTTCGGAGAGTTCAGCGTAATCCGGGACTATGTTGCAGAGCTTCGTGTGGAGCTTCTGATAGTCGTTGTTTCGGAACACATATGTACCGTCAAGTCTGAGGACCTCTCCGCCGGCGTCCGGCATAGCTTCATAGAGTTGCAAGGCTATGTCGCGGCACTCCTCCGGCAGCGGACGGGTGAACAGAGTTTTTCCCGACGTATAGTCGTGTATCGCCGCTCCGTTGTACATTATAACGGGGTAAGGCATATCTATCAGCGCACGGAACTGGTCGAAGGACTGTATCGTCCGTCCGGTCGCAACCGTGAACTTTCCGCCGAGCTCCCTGAAACGCATTATCGCAGTGCGGTCGATGTCCGTGATCTGCTTCTTGCTGTTGAGGAGCGTTCCGTCCATATCGCTCAGCAGGATAACTTTGCTTATATCTTCAAACAATGGCTGCCTCCTACATCTTTTCGAGCTTGCTGAGTACTGCCTTGAAATAATCGGGCAGCTCGCTCTCGAATTCCATATATTCCCCTGTTGTCGGGTGTATAAAACCTATTTTCCGGGCATGGAGGCACTGTCCCTCAAGCCCCTTGTAAGGCTTTCCGTAAACGTCGTCTCCGAGCACCGGGTGACCGATATATGCCATATGGACTCTTATCTGATGAGTCCGTCCGGTCTCAAGTCTCAACCGCAGGTGAGCAAAGCCGCCGTACTGTCTGAGCACCTCATAGTGAGTCACCGCATTGCGCGAATTTTCGGGAGTTACGCACATTTTCTTGCGGTCGGTCCTATGCCGTCCTATCGGTGCATCTACCGTGCCGGACTGCTGCTTCAGAGCGCCGGTCACTATCGCTTCGTACTCTCGGGTGAAACTGTGAACTTTTATCTGTTCCGCCAGCTTCAGGTGAGCCGCATCGTTCTTGGCAACGATGAGCAGTCCGCTCGTATTCTTGTCGATGCGGTGGACTATCCCCGGACGTATCACGCCATTTATTCCCGAAAGACTGTCGCCGCAGTGGTGCAGGAGAGCATTGACGAGAGTGCCGGTGTAGTTGCCGTGCGCAGGGTGAACGACCATGCCCTTGGGCTTGTTCACAACGAGAAGGTCATCGTCCTCATAAACTATGTCGAGCGGGATATCCTCCGGAACAGCGTCCATAGGCTCCGGCTCGGGTATTTCGACCATTATGGTCTCGCCACCGCGCAGCTTGTAATTCTTAGCGATACTGCCGCCGTCAACCGTGACCATTCCCTTTTCAATGAGTCCCTGAACAGCCGAGCGTGTCAGAGCAATATTGTCCGAAATATACTTGTCAATGCGGACTCCGCGGTCACCGTTCTCAGCTGTAAGAGTTACCGTCTCACTCATTTGCAGCTTCCTTTTCTGCGGCAGCCTTGGCAGCCTCCGCATCAGCTTTAGCCTTTGCCTGGATCTTGGGATCAATGAAAAGCACATAGGCAAGAAGCAGCACAAAAGCGCAGGTGACGTAAATATCAGCCACGTTGAATATCGCAAACTTGAACAGCTTTACCTCGAACATATCCACGACATAGCCCTGTCTGAGGCGGTCGATTATATTGCCGATACCTCCCGAAACAAACAGCAGAATTGCCGACGTCAGGAGCTTTGAGCGCTTCATATACCTGAACATCAGGTATATTCCCACAACCAGTACGATCGAAGTGAAGCCTATAAGGAACCACCTTTGTCCGGACATACTTCCGAATATCGCGCCGTCGTTTTCAAGGTAGGTTAGGTCGAGGACCTTGAAGTCGCCGAAGTGTATAAAGCGGATACTCCCACGCTCCCTGAGATAATGAACAGCCCAGTATTTCACAGCCTGATCGGCAAATATCAGAACGATGATAGCCGCTACAAGCAATACAGCCATATATCTATCCTTTCAAATAATACGCCTGCCGCCCCGTACGGCAGCAGGCAATATAGTACAAATTATGCTTCAACAGCGATCGCACATCTCTCGCAGAGAGTGGGGTGATCGTGGTTAGTACCAACGTACTTTGAGTAGCACCAGCAGCGCTCGCACTTATCGCCGTCAGCCTTAGCGACCTCGAATGAAGTCTCAGCAGCACCGGACTTCTCGACCTCAACGCCTGATACGATGAGGATATCCTTGAGGTGGTCAGCGAGTGCCATATATCTGTCGTAATCAGCGTCGCTGCTTCTGATGATTATCTTAGCCTCAAGCGACTTGCCGATAGTCTTGGCATTTCTTGCCTCTTCGAGCACCTTGTTTACAGCCTCTCTTGTGCCGTAGATGAAGTCCCACTTGTCAACGTACTCAGCGCTGAACTCGATACCCGACTTCTCAGGCATCTGATTGAGGAAAACGCTCTCTGTATCGTCGTTTGCAGAGTGCGGCATAAACTGCCAGATCTCCTCAGCAGTGAACGAGATGATAGGTGCAGCGAGTCTTGCAACGGCGCTCAGGATACGGTACATAGCGGTCTGAGCAGCACGTCTGAGGACTGAGTCCTCCTTCTCGCAGTAGAGTCTGTCCTTGATGATGTCGAGGTAGAAGTTTGACATATCAATTACGCAGAAATTATGGATAGCGTGGAATGCGATATGGAAATCGAATGCCTCGTAGCCTTCCTTCACCTTGTCGATGAGGGTATCAAGACGCATAAGTGCCCATTTATCGAGCTCTGTGAGCTGATTGTCGGACACGCTGTCCTTATCGGGATCGAAGCCCTTGCCGTTGCCGAGGTTTCCGAGAATGAAACGTGCAGTATTTCTGATCTTCTTGTAGGCGTCAGAAAGCTGGCTGAGAATGGGCTTTGAGATACGGATATCACTGTGATAATCAGAGGAAGCTACCCACAGGCGGAGGATATCTGCGCCGTACTGGTCTGTGATCTCGCTCGGATCAATACCGTTGCCGAGAGACTTGTGCATAGCCTTGCCTTCGCCGTCAACTACCCAGCCGTGTGTGCAGACTGCCTTGTAGGGTGAAGATCCCTTGTATACTACTGATGTAAGAAGTGATGACTGGAACCAGCCTCTGTACTGGTCTGCGCCCTCGAGATAGAGGTCAGCCGGCCATGTAAGGCTCGGGAAGTCGTCGCCTTCCATTACTGATGTATGTGAAACGCCGCTGTCGAACCAAACGTCCATGATGTCGAATTCCTTGGTGAATTCGCCGCAGCCGCATTCGCACTTAACGCTTGCAGGGATAAACTCAGAAGGCTCCTTTGTCCACCATGAGTCGCTGCCCTCCTTGCGGAAGAGGTCTGCGATAGCCTTGATAGTCTCGTCAGTACAGATGGGCTTGCCGCAGTCCTTGCAGTAAACGACGGGGATCGGAACGCCCCAAGTTCTCTGACGGGAGATACACCAGTCACTTCTGTCGCGGACCATACCCTTGATACGGTCCTCGCCCCAGTCTGGGATCCACTTAACGGACTCAATAGCCTTGATAGCCTCGTCCTTGAAGCCGTTTACGGAACAGAACCACTGCTCTGTTGCTCTGTATATGATAGGGCTGTTGCATCTCCAGCAGTGGGGATACTGGTGGACGATCTTCTGAGTAGCGAGCATAGCTCCTACCTCAGTGAGCTTTGCAGCGATAGCCTTGTTCGCCTGATCTGTGTCCATGCCCTCGAATTCGCCTGCTTCAGCGGTCTGCTTGCCCTTGGAGTCAACGCATACGATGATACCGATATCGTCGTACTTCTTGCAGACCTCAAAGTCCTCCACACCGTAGCCGGGAGCTGTATGAACACAGCCTGTACCGCTTTCAAGAGTAACGTGGTCGCCGACGATGATCGGTGACGGACGGTCGTAGAGGGGGTGCTTTGTCTTCATGCCCTCAAGCTCAGCGCCTGTGAAGATGCCCTCGGTGGTATACTCTGTTATACCGGCAGTCTCCATAGTAGTCTTAACGAGCTCTTCAGCCATTACATAATACTCGTCGCCGACGTGTACGAGTGTATAATTGTACTCCGGTCCGAGGCAGATAGCCAAGTTGCCGGGGATAGTCCATGTAGTAGTAGTCCAGATCACGAAATAGATCTTGGAGAGGTCGAGTCCCATACCGCTGAAGATGCCCTTATCATCGGTAACGTTGAACTTGACATAGATAGAGTAGCAGGGATCGTTTGAATACTCGATCTCAGCCTCTGCGAGAGCCGTATTACAGTCGGGACACCAGTAAACAGGCTTGAGTCCCTTGTACATATAGCCCTTCTTAGCCATAGAGCCGAATACCTCGACCTGTCTTGCCTCGTATTCGGGGCGGAGAGTGAGGTAGGGGTAGTCGTAGTCGCCAAGTGAGCCCAGTCTCTTGAAGCCCTTCATCTGGTTAGCGACCTGAGTCATAGCATATTCACGGCAGTGCTTTCTCAGCTCTGTGGGCGGGATAGCGCCGTCCTTGACGCCGATAGCCTTCATAGCCTTGAGCTCGATAGGAAGTCCGTGAGTGTCCCAGCCGGGAACGTATGGGGCACAGAATCCGCTCATATTCTTATACTTAACAATGAAATCCTTGAGGCTCTTGTTGAGAGCGTGGCCCATGTGTATCTCGCCGTTTGCGTAGGGAGGGCCGTCGTGGAGAATGTAGGACTTCTTGTCCTTATTCTTCTCGATCATCTTGTAATAGAGTCTCTGTTTTTCCCATTTTTCGAGAGTTTCGGGTTCTCTCTTCGGAAGATTTCCGCGCATCGGGAATTCTGTTGCCGGTAAATTCAGGGTGTTATTGTAATCCTGTGCCATTTTCACGCGAGCCTGCCATACATTGGCAAGCTCCTCCTTTCGTGCTTATTATTAATTGATAATTGGAAACTTTTCTTATTCAGCTGCAATAGCTGCTGCGATCTCCTCAGCTGTCTCGGGCTCGGAAGCGGGAGCAGCGTCCTCAAAAGTCTCGGGCATAGAGGAGATGAGTTCGAGGTGGCTCTTGTACATATCGAAGAGGCTCTTCTTGAAGTCGGCAACCTGCTGCTGAGCCTCGATGAGAGCTTCCTTCTCCTTAGCGATCTCCTCGCGGTTCTTCTCCATAGCCTCAGCGTGCTGGCGTACAGCCTCGTCCTCGAGAGCGTCAGCCTTTTCCTGAGCTTCAGCGATGATAGCGTCAGCCTTTTCCTGAGCCTCAGCGATCACCTGGTGGCCCTGCTTCTGAGCGCCGAGAAGAGCGTCCTTGAGAGCGTCCTCGTCCTTCATATATTCTCTTACCTTGTCGGCAAGTATCTGTATCTTGTTGTTAGCCTCGGCACGCTCGCGCTCCATTTCGTCGAGCTCAGCCTCGAGCTGTGAAAGGAATTCGTCGATCTCTTCCTGCTTATAGCCGAAAGCTGCCTTTTCAAATCTCTTATTTCTTACGTCCTTTGCTGTTATCATTTTCTTTCACCTCTAAATATATTTGCGAAGATTTATGTGTATGCGGCCTTTTTTCGTCAGACCGTCTATACCGGAAAGGATATATCTGCCGCTGCCTCTTATTGATAAGATGTCTCCCTCTTTCAATTCCTGCGAGACCGAAGACGCCGGAAAGTGGTTTATCTCCACCTTGTCGGAACGGATAAGCACAGCAGCCTTTTCGCGGCTGAGGTTCGCAGCAAGACTGACGATGCAGTCAAGTCTCAGGGAGGCGACGGTCCCGCCGATCTCCTTGAAGCTCTGTTCCGTATCGAGCTCGAACTCTCTGCTGTCCGTCAGCTTAACGCCGACTCTTCCTATTTTGGTCAGGGACGACAGCAGAAGTTTAGCCGCAACGTCCGTGACGAAGGTCTGAGCCTCGCCTTCACCGACTATAATATCCCCGATGACTTCGCGTTTTAAACGCTGTCCCATAAAAGTTCCGAGAATGTCCCTGTGCGTGAGCCTGTCCTCTTTGCGGTAGGTAAGCGTCAGGCACTTCATAGGGTAATCATCATCGACATATTCCGTACAGAACGCCGGAAAAACCGCAAGCATTTTTCTTCTTGCACCCTCATAACCGCCGCTGAACCTGAATCCGAGCTCGCCCGCATTGCGTTCGCACCACTGCTGTGCAATAACGCACTGTCTCTCGTCAAGAAACGAGGAATACACCGGCGAGGCATATCTGTCACAGCGGTCGGTCATATCTCCGAGTTTTGCTTCAAAGAGCCTGTCCTCAGGGGAATTCATCAGATAAATACGCCGTTGTTCTCCAGCTCACCTACGAGGTCTTCGCCGATAAAGCCGACATTATAGGGAGTGATGATATATGTCAGGTTCGCAACGGGCTTGAGGCTTCCGCCGTTAGCATAGGCAACACCAACGAGAAAATCAATGATCCTTCTCTTGTTTTCGGGAGAAGCTGTCTCAAGGTTGAGAACTACTGTTTTCTTAGCGATAAGATGATCTGCGATCTGCTTTGCATCTGTGAAAGCAGAGGGCTTTACGAGAACTACCTGGAGCTGTGCAGTTGTCTGGATATTAACGACCTTGTTTCTTCTGCCGGTAGCTCCCTCGCTTGCAGCCATAGCAACTGCTGTGGGATCCTCAGCTTCTGAACGTGAATAATTAGGTCTGTCACCGCCTGCGCGTACCGGTACGTCTGCCTCGTCGAAATCCTCGTCCTCAGCAGCAAAGAAAAATTCCTTAATGTTCTCAAACAATTTCATCCTAAATACTCCTTCTCCGCATTTGTTATATTTATTTTTTGACACCGCGGGAGCAATGCGGATCTCCGTGGTCTTTCAGCATTCCGCTGTGAAGATACATAAACACCATAGGGTTATTTTGCGTAATTTCTGGCTCCGAACAGTCCTGTCCCCACTCTTACGAGCGTTGAACCCATGCGGACTGCCACAGCATAATCGTGAGTCATGCCCATTGACAGCACATCGAGGGAGAATTCCCCTGCAAAGCTGTCATAGAGCTCCTTCATCTTTCCGAGAAAGATATCGCTGTCGGACGGCGGAGGTATGGTCATGAGTCCCCTCAGGCGAACGCCTTCGGTCTGCGCTGCTTTTTCAAGCAGTCCGCGGAGCTCTCCGGGAGCGATACCGCTCTTGGAGTCCTCACCGCCGATGTTGACCTCACAGAGGATATCCATAGTCCTGCCGTTCTTCACGGCAAGGCGGCTTATCTCGCTGAGGAGCTTTTCGCTGTCGACCGACTGGATCATACTCACGTCGTTTATTATATATTTTACCTTGTTTGTCTGGAGGTGACCTATCATGTGCACCTCTGCTTCAAGATAGCTGTCTTTTTTTGAGAGAAATTCCTGAACGCGGTTCTCGCCGAGGAGGTCTATCCCCTGCTGTATCGCATAATTCACGATCTCCGGGGCGACTGTCTTGGTGACAGCCATGATCCTGACACTGTCCTCGCTTCTGCCGGCTTTTGCGCAGGCTTCGCGGACATTTTCCCTGATGCGTTCGAGGTTTTCACCTACATAGCTGAAGTCGTTCTCCACTTAATCATCAACACCTTCGATCATAATATCGTCATAAAGCACAAGATAGCTGTCATCGCCGGGATGGTCGAGAGAGGAGAGAACGTAATTGCTGCCCTCATAGATAACGTCTATCTTCTTGAACTGGACCTGTTCGCCCTTGAGAACGTAAACGCCCTTGTAGGTGACTTCGGCAGTAGTAGCGTTTTCGCCTTCGCCGGAGGTTTCCTCAGCCGTAACAAATCGTATCGCCTCACGCGGTACTTTAAGTCCGCGGTAGGTACCTCTTACGAGCTCGATATTCTCAGTTCTGTGCTGAACGAGTTCGCTGCTGAATTCACGGCAGGCAAGTATCAAGACCGACTTTTTCTGGTCGCCGTCGTCCCTTATATCGAGGACCTCTGCCGAGAATATATCCTGTGACGATTCGGGGCGTATGCGTACATAGTCGCCGACCTTGTACTCCTGGTGGGAGTTGTCAACGACGCCGGCAAGATACCAGTTATAGCCGTCGATGAGCTTTCCGACGACCTTAGGATCATCAGAATGGACGTCCTCGATCTCAAGCAGCTGTTCTGCGGTAAGGCTGTCGAGAGCGCTCCCGTTGAGAGTTTCCTCATAGCCGTCGCAATAGCTGACGAAATAGCAGGATCTTGGAGAAGTCACTATCTCTGACGAGGTCTTTTCCTGAGTCTTGAGCTGATTCAGCTTATACTGAAGATCAATGATCTGCTGGCTGAAGTCCTTGACTTCGCCCGTGATGATCTGATAGGTACTCATATTGACGAGAAGCTCGTCCTTGAGCTCGGCGATCTCCTTGTAGTTCTGCTTATCGCGGCAAAGCAGGAGATTGCGGTAGATCTCCTCGATACTATCCGAGAGCTCTGCCGGCTGGGCGGACTCACGGGTACCTGGGTTCTGTATTTTTTTCAGCAGTTCGAGCTGTTTCTCCACGGCAGCTTCTTCGCGGCGCAGTCCCATCTGAGTGCCGTCGGGGTAGGCTTCAGCGATAATGCTTCCCTTACCCAGCTTTCCTCCGTCGGAGACATTGTACACGAGGACTCCGTTGCCGCTGTATTTCACCGGCTGCTCGGCTCTGATAAAAACGCCTTTGAACTCTGCGGAGGCGGTAGCTTCAGCGATCAGTGCGCTCTCGGTATCGCTCTCTCTGTTCTTCATATTGTAGATAACGCTTATGAATACCACAACGAACAGCACGAGCACCGTATTGCGCAGCAGTTTGACCATAAAGCTGCCTTCCGGTTTTAAAAAGCGCATTTACTCAACACCTTATTCGCTTTTCTCAGCAGCGTCGAGGATAGAAACAGGTCTTGCAGGGATAATGGTCGAGATAGCGTGCTTGTAAACGAGCTGCTGTTTGCCGTCGCAGTCGAAGATAGCGACATAGCTGTCAAAGCCTCTAACCATTCCCTTGAACTGGAAACCGTTTGTAAGAATGATCGTAACCACGATCTTGTCCTTTCTGCACTGATTGAGGAACACGTCCTGCAGATTGATCGTCTTGTTCATACACATTTGCTCCTGTCTTTAATATTTACGGTATTTAGCCGTTTATTACATCTCCGTGAGCATTTCTGATTATAAATAGAAATACACACATTACATTATATCATATATTCCAAAAATTTGCTACACATTTTTGTGATTTTTCTAAAATTTCAGTCTTTTTATCAAATTCGCCCAAAATAATCCACTTAATACGGTCATTTTTTCTAAACCACGTCAGTTGTCTTTTAGCGTAACGGCGCGTTTCCTGCTGGATTTTGGCAATGCACTCCTCAAGTGACATCTCTCCGTTAAAGTAAGGTATGAGCTCCTTGTAGCCGATAGCGTTAGCAGAAGTACTCATTCCGCCCCTCGCCCAGAGCTCCCGCGCCTCATCGATAAGCCCGTTTTTCACCATTTCCTCAACACGGAGATCTATCCGGCGGTAGAGAACTGCCCTGTCCTCGTAGTTCAGCCCGATCATCAGCGAATTATAAGGACTTTCCTCGGTATGGCTCTCGGCTTTGAGCTCACTGAAACGCCTTCCGGTGACATGACAGACCTCGAGTGCACGAACGACTCTGATGATATTGTTCGGGTGGATAGCCGCAGCGGCTTCCGGATCGGCTTCGACAAGCCTTGCGTGAAGGGCTTCCGCGCCCTGTTCACGGGCAAAAGCCATGAGATCCCCGCGGTAAGCCTCATCGCTGCCGCCCTCGGAGAACTTCACATTCTCAAGGAGCGAGTCCACATAAAGGCCTGTTCCGCCCACGATTATCGGCAGCTTTCCGCGGCTGAGGACCTCCTCTATCTTCTCCTTTGCCAGCCTGACATAGTCCGCAGCGCTGAACGTCACGTCCATATCGAGAATACCCATGAGATGATGAGGGATACCCTCCATCTCCTCCTCGGAGGGCTTGGCGGAGGCTATGTCCATACCCTTGTAAATCTGCATAGAATCGGCAGATATTACCTCTCCACCGTATATCTTCGCAAGCTGAACTCCAAGCCACGTCTTGCCGGAAGCAGTCGGTCCGACGACCGCAAGGACTCTTGGTTTATCCCCTGTGTGAGTCATCTTCGCTCTCCTCCTTATGTGCGTCCGAACTGATGCTCGATGTTGGACTTGCTCATCGTGAACATAACAGGACGTCCGTGCGGACAGTGGCGTATGGCCTCGTCCCCGTAAACGCGTTCGGCAAGCGCCTGAAGCTCTTCAGGCGTGTTCTTGTCATTGCCGCGTATCGCCGATTTGCAGGCAACTGTGTGCAGCATATCATCAAGGGTGTGCGACTGCGGATCATGACGGCACATTCTCAGATTATCGGCTATCTCCGCAATTATCTCCTCCATATCGAGCTCCATGATGAAAGTCGGCACAGCCGTCGCCACAACGCACGGGCGCTGTGAAAAATCAAAGCTGAATCCCATATCCGCCAGCATTTCCTCATTTGCCTCAAGTGCGCTGA
This sequence comes from uncultured Ruminococcus sp., assembly GCA_900318825.1. Taxonomy (GTDB): domain Bacteria; phylum Bacillota; class Clostridia; order Oscillospirales; family Ruminococcaceae; genus Ruminococcus. Next base: position 5,899 of record ONMB01000025.1, on the reverse strand, counting down.
AATCGTCGCCGGCAAGCAGCACCTTCACTCCGGTCATGAGCATCTGGCTGTACTGACGGCAGTTACGGCGCTTGAGGTCCTCGAAGATTATGCGCTCGTGAGCCGCGTGTTTGTCTATCATGACCATTTTCTTGTCAGCGGTCTCAGCGATGATGTAAACGCCGAAAGCCTCCCCTATAACGCGTATCTCCGGCTTTTTCGTCCACTCAGACTCCTCAGGTTCGGCAGGCTTTTCCGGTTCGGCAGCCTTTTGCAGGCTCGCACTGCTTATATAACTGAAGCCCTCTACCTGTTCAGGTTCGGGAGCTTTTTCCGGCACGGGAACGCTCTGCGGCGCGGTGACCGGAGCTTTTTCCTCTGCAACAGGCTTTGCTGTTTCAGGCACACTCACCTCTGCGGGCTTTGCTTCCGGAACTTCAACAGTCAGCTTACTGTAAGCCTCAAACGGCTTTATATCGGCAGTTTCAGGCTCGGGCTCCGCCTTTTCAGGCACGTTCACAGCAGGCTTGAGCGGTGTGGCTGACTCTGCCATTTTCTGCTCTGTTTCGGCTATCTTGTCGATAGGCGTGAAGATGAACTGCTCCTGCTTTGCAGGCGGCTCGTCCATATGCTTTTCCTTCCAGTCTACGCGCTTTCTCAGCTCAAAATCGTATATCAGACCGGCTTCCATAAAGGCGTTCTTGACCGCGAAATATATAGCGTCTGCGACGTTTTTCTCGTTCGTGAAACGCACCTCCGCCTTTGCCGGGTGGATATTCACGTCCATTTCGACCGGCGGCAGGTCTATCATCATGACGCAGCACGGAAATTTTCCGGTCATTATCATATTTGTGTAGGCGTTTTCGAGTGCCGACGAGCACAGCTTTGAACGGACATATCTGCCGTTGACGAAGAAGTTCTGGAAGGTACGGTTTGTGCGGGAATACAGCGGTTTTACGGCATATCCGCTGACGTGTACACCGTTGTAGTTGTAATCGAGCTCGATGAGGTCGCGGACGAAGTCCCTGCCGTAGATAGCGTATACCGCGGAGTACAGCTCGCCGTCACCGCTCGAATTGAACTCGACCTTGTTGTCGCGTATGAACTTGAAGGCTATGCCGGGGTGGGACATTGTTATCTTCTGGAGTATCTGACTGACCGCATTCGCCTCTGTTACGTCCTTTTTCATAAACTTCCGGCGTGCAGGCACATTGTAGAACAGGTCGCGGATAACGATAGTCGTACCGTCCGGACAGCCGCTCTGCTCGTGGGAGACCTCCGTGATGCCCTCTATCTTGTAGAGCGTACCGTAGGTATCGCCGCGCTGCTTGGTCATCACCTCAACGCTTGCAACAGCCGCTACGGAGGCAAGCGCTTCTCCTCTGAAACCGAGGGTGTGGATATTATCGAGGTCGCATCTTTCGGTTATCTTGCTGGTGGCGTGGCGCAGAAAAGCCCTCGGCACATCGTCAAAAGCCATACCGCAGCCGTCATCGGTCACGCGCATATATGTAGAACCGCCGTTCTTTATCTCGACGGTAATATGTCTCGCGCCGGAGTCTATTGAGTTTTCCACGAGCTCCTTTATGACGGAAGCCGGTCTCTCGATGACCTCTCCGGCAGCGATCAGCTCGGATATTTCTTTGCTTAGGACTTTAATTGCTGGCATAATGCTTCCTTTCTGGAACGAACGCTCCTCAGCCGTTCTGACCGGCTATCCTTCCGACAACAGCCCAGTTCATAGCGTCGGTTATCTCGACCTCGACGAACTGTCCGATAAGAGACTCGTCCCCCTCGAACTCAACTATGATGAATTCACTGCTTTTTCCCGAGATAAAGCCCTTGCGCTTCTTGGAAACGTCGTCTGCAAGGACTCTCATTTTCCTGCCTATGAACCTCTTGTAATGCTCCGTGGAGATCTCCCTCTGTACCTCGAGGAGCTCCCTCATACGACGGCTCTTGGTCTCGTCGGAAACGGCGTCCGGCATCTCGGCAGCCTTCGTACCCGAACGCTTCGAGTATATGAACGAGTAGATGTTGTCATACTTCACACGTCTTATTATATCAAGTGTAGCCTGAAAATCCTCATCTGTTTCATCAGGGAAACCAACTATCAGATCTGTTGTGAGCGAGAAATCGGGATCCCTGCTGTAAATGTAATCGACGGTCTCGAGATATTTTTCCGCAGTATACCGTCTGTTCATGCGCCTGAGAACGTCGCTGCTGCCGCTCTGGACCGGCAGGTGAAGGTGCTTTGCGACCTTTTCACAGTCGAATATAGTGTCTATCAGCTCACGGGAGGCGTCCTTCGGGTGGGACGACATGAAGCGTATGATGAAGTCGCCATCTATCGCGTTCAGCTCGCGGAGAAGCTGCGGGAAGCTCATCTCGCCGCCGAGGTCGTTGCCGTAGGAATTCACGTTCTGACCGAGCAGCATTATCTCCTTGTAGCCCGAAGCAGCAAGCTCCCTGACCTCTGCGATGATATCCTCCGGACGCCTGCTGCGCTCCCTGCCGCGGACGTAGGGAACTATACAGTAGGTGCAGAAGTTGTTGCAGCCGAACATAATCGGCACCGAAGCCTTAAAGCTGCTCTCGCGTATCTGCGGAACAGCTGCCGAAAAATCGTCATATTCGGCGATATCAGCATTGAACTTCTTACCTCGCAGGCAGTCCCTGAGAAGCGCCGGCAGACCGTTTATGGCAGATGTGCCGAGAACGATGTCCACCTGATGGTAGGAGCGCTTTATCTTTTCTGCGATGTGCTCCTGAGCGGTCATACAGCCGGAAATACCGATGATAAGTGAAGGCTTCTCCTCCTTGAGCTTCTTCATACTGCCGACGATGCCGAAAACCCTGTCCTCTGCGGACTCCCTGACAGCGCAGGTGTTGAGTATGATAAGGTCAGCCTCTTTTTCGTCCTCGGTGAAGGTGAAGCCCATACTGCTGAGGACTCCCTTTATCTTTTCGCCGTCGGAAACGTTCAGCTGGCAGCCGAAACTGCGCACATAAGCCTTATGCTCCGTCTGACCGTATATCTCTTTTATCTCATCTATCAAAGCTCTGCTGTCGTTCAAAATACGCACCTCTCATTCATTGACTGTTTTTAAACATACATAGTTATTATAGCACATATCCAAACGGCTTTCAAGTAGTGAGCGCAGATTTGCAGGGAAACTGCGTCCGCGACGTCCCGCACCAATAATTCCGGATAAAAAAAGGACGGACATGAAGTCCGTCCTTTATTATTATTACATAAGCTCGCAGATGAGGTTCGAGAATTCGACCGGATCGTCAATGCTCATACCCTCGATGAGAAGAGCCTGATCGTAGAGCAGCTTTGCATACTTGCCGAGCTTGTCCTTGTCACCGGCTTCGTTCACAGCCTTGAGCTTGCCGAAGATATCGTGCTCCGGGTTGAGCTCGAGAACTCGCTGTGCCTGTATCTTCTCGCCGTTCGGCATTGCATTGAGGACCTTTTCCATTTCGAGTGAGATCTCACCCTCGCTGGTAAGGCATACCGGGTGCGAACGGAGTCTCTGTGAGAGAACTACCTTTGCGACCTTGCCGCTGAGAGCGTCCGAAAGCTCCTTGAGAAGGTCGGAGTTCTCCTCCTCCTTAGCCTTGAGCTCCTCCTTTTTCTCCTCAGTGTCTATGCCGAGGTCGTCAGCGGATACCGAGCGGAACTCCTTGTCTTTGTACTGGCGGAGCGCCTTTACTGCGAATTCGTCCACGCTGTCTGTGAGATAGAGTATCTCATAGCCCTTGTCGAGAATGAGCTCTGTCTGGGGAAGCTGCTCGATACGCGCGATGCTCTCGCCTGTTGCGTAGTAGATGTACTTCTGCTCCTCGCCCATTCCGGTAACGTACTCGTCGAGAGTTACCAGCTTCTTCTCCTTGGACGATGTGAACATTATGAGCTCCTGGAGCTTGTCCTTGTGCATACCGAAGTCGCTGTAAATGCCGTACTTGAGCTGTAAACCGAATGCACCCCAGAACTTTTCGTAGTTCTCGCGGTCATTCTTGAGCATTTTCTTGAGCTCGCTGCTGACAGTCTTTTCGATGCTCTTGGCAATAGCCTTGAGCTGGCGGTCGTGCTGGAGCATCTCACGGGAGATATTGAGTGAGAGGTCCTCGGAGTCAACGAGTCCCTTTACGAAGCTGAAATAATCCGGCAGAAGATCTGCGCACTTGTCCATGATGAGGACGCCGTTTGAATAGAGCTGGAGTCCCTTTTCGTACTCTCTTGAATAGTAGTCAAAGGGAGCTTTTGACGGTATATAGAGCAATGCGTTATACGCAGGCATTTCGTTGCTGATGTGTGAATACTTCAGAGGCTCGTTGTAATCGTAGAACTTCTCTGTGTAGAAGTGCTTGTAGTCTTCCTCCTTGAGCTCGCTGCGGTTCTTCTTCCAGAGCGGCACCATGCTGTTGAGAGTCTCGACCTCGATGAAGTCTTCATACTCAAGCGGCTTCTTGGCTTCCTTGTCCTCCTCGGACTGCTCCTTCGGACGGCTGTGTGATACTTCCATTTTAATGGGGAAGCGGATATAGTCGGAGTACTTCTTGATGAGGGACTTTATCCTGTACTGGTCAAGGAACTCGGAATAGTTCTCATCATCTGTATCGTCGAGCATCTCGAGGATTATCTCAGTACCGGCACTGGTCTTGTCAGCCTCTGAAATAGTGTAGCCGTCAACGCCCTCGGACTCCCACTTGTAAGCCTTGTCGCTGCCGTAAGCCTTGGAGATGACTGTCACCTTCTTGGCAACCATAAATGCCGAATAGAAGCCTACGCCAAACTGTCCGATTATCTGATTGTCCTCTTCGAGCTTGTTCTCGTTCTTGAACTTGAAAGAGCCGCTGTTAGCGATAGTACCGAGGTTGTTTTCGAGTTCTTCCTCAGTCATACCGATACCGTTATCGGTTATTTTAAGTGTTTTAGCGTCCTTGTCAGCGGTTATCCAGATAGCGAAGTCGTCCTTATTGAGACCGACCTTGTCGTCAGTGAGCGACTTGAAATAGAGCTTGTCGATAGCGTCGCTGGCGTTTGATATAAGTTCTCTCAGGAAGATCTCCTTGTGAGTGTAGATCGAGTGGATCATCATGTCGAGGAGTCGTCTGGACTCTGCTTTAAACTGCTTTGTTTCCATTATAAACATCTCCCGGATAAATTTTAGCACTCTCATTCATTGAGTGCTAAAATAAGTATATAACTATTTGCGGCAAAAATCAAGTACAGGGAGAAATGTTTACAATTTATTCACATTTAAGCATACTATCAAAGTAGGAATTAACCTTCCTTGACCGCGGACACATACAATTCCGCATTATTAATGTGCCCTATATTTTTACTTTAACGCGGAACGTCGAAGACGCCGTTCCCTATAAATTCTGATATCATCACGCAGCGATACAAATTATTCCTAATTAAAAAGGACGGACACGAAGTCCGTCCCTTGCATTCATTTATCATTCAACCGGTACTACCCAACCGAATGTATCCTCGATCTTGCCCCACTGGATACCTGTCATTGTATCATAGAGCATCTGTGAGATCTTACCGATCTTGTTGTCGTTGATCTCCATTACCTTGTCGTTCCACTTGAGGTGGCCAACAGGTGAGATAACAGCAGCTGTACCTGTACCGAATACCTCGTCGAGCTTGCCTGCATCGTAAGCGTCAGCGATCTCCTGAATTGTGATACGTCTCTCCTCAACAGTAAGTCCCTTGCTCTTGCAAACTTCGATAGCGGACTTTCTTGTGATACCGGGAAGGATAGAGCCCTGAAGCATAGGTGTAACTACCTTGCCGTCGATAACGAAGAAGATGTTCATAGCGCCGACTTCCTCTATGTACTTCTGCTCAACGCCGTCGAGCCAGAGAACCTGTGAGTAGTTCTGCTTGTGAGCCTCGTCC
>ONMB01000010.1 GCA_900318825.1 uncultured Ruminococcus sp. | reverse complement strand
GACTTGTTGATGCGGAGCTTTCTGTTCTTGAAATCGAAGTCCGCAGTCGTGAGAGCCAGCAGCTCACCAAGACGGATACCGCACCAGTACAGCATCTCAAAGGCATAGAACGAGATCGGCTTATCCATCATGACCTCTGAGAACTGCATATACTCGTCCTTCGTCCAGAAGTTCATCTCCTTGGCATTCTTCACGCCGATGCTTCCGGCTTTGGCTGCGGGATTGGTACTCAGGTCATAGTAGCGGACGGCGTGGTTGAAGATACAAGAGAGCTGATTGTGCAGATTTTTCAGATAGGTCTCCGAATAGGGCTTGCCGTTCTTGTCACGGTGACGAAGCAGTTCATTCTGCCACGTCAGCACATCCCTTGCCTGAATGTCCTTCATGGACTTCTCCCCGAAATAGGGGAGTATCTTCGACTTGATGACACAAGCCTTATGCTCCCAGGTGTTCTGTTTCAAACGTGCTTTCATGTCCTGCTCATACAGCTTGTAGAAGTCCTTGAACAGCATATCAAGGTCTCCGCCCTGCTGGAGAAGAAATCTGCGCTCCCAATCCTGAGCCTCACGCTTTGTCTTGAAGCCACGCTTGCACTTCTGCTTGCGCTGTCCCTGCCAGTCATCACAGCGAGTCATGACATACCAAGTGCCGTTTTTGTCCTTGTATACGGACATCAGTCCTCACCCTCTTTCTTTTCAGGTACCTTTGCCGAGTACACTCTCTCGTTGAAATACTCACGGTTCACTCTGCCTGTGATGGTGATGTAGCCCTTTGCGTCAAGCTCCTCATTGAGCTGCTTGATGATCTTGTATGCATACGGAACGGAGATCTCCATGATCTCTGCGAGTTCCTCTGCACGGATAAATTTTTCTGACATCGTAGTCAACCCTTTCTTAAAACATTGTTCTGTGTGGTATCGGGCGCATTTGCGTATCCGATAAGCAAATTCTCTATCTAAACATTTTTGCTTAGTCTTATTATACTAAACATTTTTGCTTTTGTCAACCCCTAAATCGAAATTTTTCTAAATTTTTTTGTTTAGTATCTATTGACTATCCTAAACAAATATGTTATAATGCAGTAAAGTCACTATTCTCAGGCAGGTGATGTGTATGAAGAAACGCAAGCGACAATCTGATGATTTCCATATTGAAACGATATATGATCCTTATCGTCGCTCAGATGATGATACGTTTAATGAGATATATCAGCGTTATCTTGAGGATAACGATAGAATTATCGAACTGAACAGCTTGACATACTACAAAGCAGCAGTTATCTATAAGGTAACTCTACACGAGGTAGGAATTATTGTAGCATTACCGTGGAAGATCGAACCTGAAAACGACTGCATTATCGTTAATGAGAATGGGAATCAATACGAATACAGAGGTTGTGAGATGATGCGCTTTAGTGGAGAAATACCCGAATGGTACTTCAAAATGGTATTTGCCATTCTTTCTTATCCAAAGGGCGACATTGGAGAATATTTTGCCAAACAGAACATAAATAAGGAGTGAACCACCATGAGCATTATAGGAGATAAGATACACCGCATTCGTGATTTCAGAGGAATGACGCAGAAACAGCTCGGTATGGCAGTCGGCTTTGATGAAAAATCCGCCGATGTCCGTATCGCACAATATGAATCAGGCACTCGCACACCCAAGCAGGCACTTGTCGAATTGCTTGCCGAGGCATTGGACGTGAATCCCCGTTTCCTTGCGGATGATGAGATACTCGGAGCTGAGGGCGTTATGATGATGCTCTTTGAGCTTGACGAGCATTACCCGATCAGCATTGAGGACTGCGAGGACGAGGACGGCAACAGAAGAAAGGGCATTGTTTTCGGCTCTATCCTGATGACTGACCTCCTTTCTGAGTGGCAGAGACGAAAAAAAGACCTTGCTGACGGTAAGATCAGCAAGGCCGAATATACAGAATGGAAGCTCAATTGGCCGAAAACGACCGATGATTGCGGTAAGCATGAACCTGCGAAAGAGTGGCGTAACATCTAAGCCACTTGAACCGCAGAATAATTCCGCTTAGCTCCCTGTTATCAAATTGTTATCACTGAGATTTTGAGACTTCGGGAATGGCGTATCTACGCTGTTTCCGAGGTCTTGTTTATTATTCCCACTCCACAGTTCCCGGAGGCTTGGAAGTAATATCATACACAACGCGGTTGACGTGCTCCACCTCGTTGCAGAGTCTGTTGGAGACCTTAGCGAGAACATCGTAGGGGATACGAGCCCAGTCGGCAGTCATGAAGTCGTCGGTTGTGACTGCACGGATAGCGATGAGGTGGTCGTAAGTACGGTGGTCGCCCATAACGCCGACAGTTCTGACGTCGGGGAGAACTGCGAAGAACTGCTTGAGCTCACTCTCGATACCGCTCTTGCGTATCTCGTCGCGGAAAACAGCGTCAGCTTCCTGGAGAATCTTTATCTTTTCTTCGGTTATCTCGCCGATGATACGAACGCCGAGTCCCGGACCGGGGAACGGCTGTCTCCATACGAGTTCGTGGGGGATACCGAGCTTTTCGCCGACAGCTCTGACCTCGTCCTTGAAGAGGTCGCCGAGGGGTTCGATAACGCCGTCGAACTTGATATCATCGGGCATTTTGACCATATTGTGGTGAGTTTTGATAACGGCTGTGCTGCCGTGGCCAGCCTGATTGCCCTTACCTGATTCGATACGGTCGGGGTAGATAGTACCCTGTGCGAAGAAGCCTTCTGCACCCTGTTCACGGATCTTGTCCCAGAAAACGTTGTAGAACTCAGTGCCGATGATCTTACGTTTCTGCTCGGGATCGGTAACGCCCTTGAGAGCGGTGAGGAATTTCTGCTGGCAGTTTACGCGGACGAAGTTCATATCGAAGAGCTTTGTGAAGGTCTCCTCGACGAAGTTGCCCTCGTCCTTACGCATAAGTCCCTGATCGACGAATACACAGGTGAGCTGTTTGCCGATAGCGCGGCTGAGGAGACCTGCTGCAACGGAGGAGTCAACTCCGCCTGAAAGACCGAGAATTACCTTCTTATCGCCGATCTGCTCACGGAGCTTTCTTACAGTTGAGTCGATGAAATCGTCCATAACCCAGTCGCCTGTGAAGCCGCAGACATCGTAGAGGAAGTTGTGGAGGATCTCCTTGCCGAACTGGCTGTGAGTTACCTCGGGGTGGAACTGCACAGCGTAGAGCTTGCGCTCGGGACATTCAAAAGCGGCAACGGGGCAGTCTGCTGAAGAAGCGTTGCCTCTGAAGCCCTCGGGGAGCTTGCTTACGAAATCCGTGTGGCTCATCCACACGACGCTTTTTTCCGGGACATTGCTGAAGAGAGTGCCGCCGGAGTGGGAGACTTCTATTTTACCGTATTCGCTTCTTGTGCAGCTCTCAACGGTACCGCCGAGCGTGTAAGCCATGAGCTGACAGCCGTAGCAGATACCGAGAGTAGGTATGCCGAGATCGAAATACTCTTTAGCGATGTGAGGAGAGGTCTCGTCGTAGACGCTGTTGGGACCTCCGGTGAAAATGACGCCCATAGGCGAGAGAGCTTTTATCTCTTCGAGGGGGGTGTCGAATCTCTTGATCTCGCAGTATACGCCGCACTCGCGGACTCTTCTTGCGATGAGCTGGTTGTACTGACCTCCGAAATCAAGAACGATACAGAGCTGATTAGCCATAGTGACCTCCTGTTCACGGCAGGGGACTGCCGCAGAAATAAATGGTTCGTATTCTTATATTATGACACTTTTCGTCACCTTTGTCAAGTAGGGGAGGCGTGCCCTACGGTTATTCGAGTTACATTTCCGGATGATGAGGAATGTTCCCTGCAAAGTTAACCGTGTTTAACAAATCCAGCGCTCGGACAGCGCCAAAACACCATATATTGTGATGCACTAAAAAAATTCGCCGTAGATATTGACTTATCTGTCCGGAAATAGTATAATTAGTATTGTATGGCAATACTATCAAATTTATATATCAATTTTGGAGGTTTTTTAAAATGAGCAGAGTTTACAACTTCAGCGCTGGTCCTGCTGTTCTCCCTGAGGAAGTTCTCAAGGAATGCGCAGAGGAAATGATGGATTACAAGGGCTGCGGAATGTCCGTTATGGAGATGTCTCACCGTTCCAAGGTCTATGATGAGATCATCAAGGAAGCTGAAAAGGATCTCCGCGATCTTATGAATATCCCGGACAACTACAAGGTTATCTTCGTTCAGGGCGGTGCTTCACTCGTTTTCGCAGGCGTTCCCATGAACCTTATGAAGAAGGGCAAGGCTGCTTATATCATCACAGGTCAGTGGGCTAAGAAGGCTGCACAGGAAGCTGAAAAGTACGGCGAAGTAGTAAGAGTAGCTTCTTCCGCAGACAAGACCTTCTCTTATATCCCTGATTGTTCAGATCTCGATATTCCCGACGATGTTGACTACGTTTACATCTGCGAGAACAATACTATCTACGGTACAAAGTTCTGGGAGCTCCCCAACACAAAGGGACACGAGCTCGTTGCTGACGTAAGCTCATGCTTCCTCTCAGAGCCTGTTGACGTTTCAAAGTACGGCGTTATCTACGGCGGCGTTCAGAAGAATGTTGGTCCTTCCGGTGTACAGATCATCATCGTTCGTGAGGACCTCATCGCTGACGGTCCTGCACTCAAGTGCACTCCTACAATGATGGACTGGAAGATACAGGCTGATAACGAGTCTCTCTACAATACTCCTCCCTGCTATGGCATCTACGTTTGCGGCAAGGTATTCAAGTGGATCAAGAAGATGGGCGGTCTCGAGGCTATGAAGAAGCACAACGAGAAGAAGGCTAAGATCCTCTATGATTTCCTCGACCAGAGCAAGATGTTCAAGGGCACAGTTGAGAAGAAGGACCGCTCACTCATGAACGTTCCCTTCATCACAGGCAACGACGAGCTCGACAAGAAGTTCGTTGCTGAGTCAAAGGCTGCCGGCTTTGAGAACCTCAAGGGCCACAGAACCGTTGGCGGTATGAGAGCTTCTATCTACAATGCTATGCCTATCGAGGGCGTTGAGAAGCTCGTAGCATTCATGAAGAAGTTTGAGGAAGAGAATTCCTGAGAATTGAACTTTCTGCGGTGAGCCCGCATTATAATATTCAGAAATGAGGTAGATCCTGATGTACAAGATCCAGACACTTAATAAAATATCTACTATCGGTACAGATATTTTCGACAAGAACAAGTATGCGATCGCTGATTCCCATGATAACCCCGATGCTATCATGGTAAGAAGTGCCAAGATGCACGATATGACTTTCGGTGACAAGCTCGTAGCTATCGCTCGTGCTGGTGCAGGCGTTAACAATATCCCTGTTGACCGCTGCGCACAGGAGGGTATCTGTGTATTCAATACTCCCGGTGCTAACTCAAACGCTGTTAAGGAGCTTGCTATCTGCGCACTTCTCCTTGCTTCAAGAAAGATCGTTGAGGCTGCTTCATGGGCTGCTTCACTCAAGGGCACTCCCGACGCTCCCAAGACTGTTGAAGGCGGCAAGTCCAAGTTCGCAGGTCCTGAGATCGCAGGCAAGACTCTCGGTATCATCGGTCTCGGCGCTATCGGCGGTAAGATCGCTAACGCAGCTGAAGCTCTCGGTATGAAGGTTATCGGTTACGATCCTTTCCTCTCAGTTGGTGCTGCACTTCACCTCGAGCCCACAGTTGAGGTAGTTACCGACATCAACGAGCTCTATAAGAACAGTGATTACATCACTATCCATATGCCTTACACTCCTCAGACAAAGAACACTATTGATGCTGAGCAGATCGCTATGATGAAGGACGGCGTTCGTCTCATCAACCTTGCAAGAGGTGAGCTCATCAACAGCGAGGCAGTAGTAAAGGCTATCGCTGACGGTAAGGTAGCTAAGTACGTTACAGACTTCGCTGACGATATCGTACTCGGCGTTGACGACGTTATCGTTCTTCCCCACCTCGGTGCTTCCACACCTGAGAGCGAGGACAACTGTGCAGTTATGGCAGCTGAAGAGCTCATCGACTACATCGAGAACGGTAATATCAGAAACAGCGTAAATCTTCCTAACGCTTCAATGGAAGCTCAGGGCACAAAGATCTGTGTTATCCACAAGAACGTTCCTACAACTATCGCTTCTATCACAACAGTTGTCGGCAACGAGGGTATCAACATCGAGAACATGGTAAATGCAAGCAAGAAGGATTTTGCTTACACAATGCTTGATGTAACAGGCGATGTTCCCCCTGCTGTTGAGGGCAAGATCAATGCTGTTGACGGCGTTATCCGCGTAAGAGTTATCAACAAGTAAGATCAATAAATGAGCCGGAGCTTTTTAAAGCTCCGGCTTTTTCATATGTACGGGTAGTATTAATAAAGAGTTTGTTTAAACCATCAATGGGTTTCCAAAGGGAATATTATCCCTTTGGTCAGGTCAAGGGCTGACAGCCCTTGCGAGGTGTGGGGCAGAGCCCTACATATAGTCACAAAGCGCTCCGCAAGAGAGGGCGTCTCCTTGAAATAATAGCTTTAACAGATTAAGAGGGGCGCACTGCTGTGCGCCCCTCTGTAAGTATTCTATCAGTCCTCGTCATCTTCGCACTTCTTCTGGAACTCCGCGAATACCGCTTCAAGAAGCTCCTCGTCGTCAACTGAAACAAAATCGTCGTACTCAGGATCCTCAGCAGGTATCACCTCAAGTATAACGACCTCGTCATCTGTGTCCTCAAAGGGAAGAAGAACGGCGAAAATGCGCTCTTTATACTCAATAGTGTCCAGTATCTCGAATGAAATATCCTTGCCGTCATCATCGGTAAGGGTGATATAGTTTTCGTTGTCCTCGTCGAGCTCGTCGAACTCTTTTTCGTTAAGATCGCTCATAAGCGCACCTCCTGTAAAATATATATAATTGTAACATATATCACGGGAAAAATCAAGTCCCTGAGTTATCTCATAAAGAGGTAGACCGTGTAGCCGGAGTACACCGACAGCATAACTATACCGTGCCAGAGTACGAGCTTCTTTTTCGGCAGACAGAACAGGAATACCAATGCGCTGCAAGCAATAAGCACGGTGGTATCAATGCAGTTGAGTCTTGTGAAGTTCATCGGTGAGATAGATGCAGCGATACCGAGAACGAAGAGGATATTGAAGATGTTTGAGCCGATGACGTTTCCGAGCGCCATATCGAGCTCGTTTTTGCGAGCGGCAACTATTGAAGTGACGAGTTCAGGGAGACTTGTTCCGAGAGCTACGACCGTCATACCGATGAGGTTGTCCGACATACCGAAGGTGCTGGCAATATCCGAAGCGCCGTCAACGACCATCTTTCCGCCTAACGCGATGGCGGCTATACCGCCGATCATATAGATCAGGCAGAGCGGTACCGGCAGTGCCTTTATTTCGTCCTCAGAGCCGGCAGAAGCCTCTCTTGCCTGAAAAGCGCTGTGTACCATGAGGTAGAGGAACGCGACGAATGCAATGAGGAGCGTGATACCGCAGAAGCGGTTCAGTCTTCCGAAGCAGGCGCCCATTCCGAGCATAGCGGCTGCGGCGGCTATCGAGATAGGGAAGTCGCGCTTGAGAGAGGCTTTCTCTATCGGGAGAACGCACAGTACCGAGCATATACCGGCTACGACCATCAGGTTGAAGATGTTGGAGCCGACGGCATTGCTGATAGAGAGATCGTTTTTTCCGGCGAGCGAAGCGCTGACGCTGACCGAGGTCTCAGGGAGACTTGTTCCCATAGCCACGATAGTCATACCGATAATAAGCGGTGGGACTCTCAGCTTTTTTGCAGCAGACGAGCTGCCGTCAACGAAGAAATCCGCTCCCTTAATGAGCAGAAAAAAACCGAATACGAGAAAAAAGTACATCATATATATTTACTTCCTTATTCTTTTGCATTCATTATACCATAGTTCGGTTCAAATAGCAACAGCCGCTAAGCTGAAAATAAGCTGCTTCACGGTATATTGACATAATACACCAAAAATCGTGCAGTAGACTCAAAAGACTGATTAAAACGCAGAAAATGTGCATATGTGTTAATAATTTCGCAAAGTTCTTGAAATCGGAGCGGCGGTGTGATATAATTTTAAACGGTTTTGTTTTCCTTATATATGTAGGAAAGCGTAATTTCAGGCGGTCAACGCCAATGGAGGTTAAAATTATGTCAGCTGCACAGGTATTCGCCGTAGTGATATTTGCGGCAATGTTCATAATGATCGTTCTCGATAAGATAGAGCGCCATTATGTCACACTGGGAAGCGGTATACTGACGCTCGGAGTGGTGTTCGGTATATGTATGAGAGACGGAGAAGCAATATGGAACACTCTCGCTGTCAAGGGCTTTGTGACCAAGGATTTCTGGTATCAGGTCACAGAGAGCGAAAGCAAGGGCATCAACTGGGCTACGATAATCTTTATCGCCGGTATGATGGTAATGGTCGAGGGAATGGCTAAAGCAGGATTTTTCCGGTGGCTCTGCATGAAGATCGCTTTCATAGTCAAGTGTAAGACCATTCCGGTATTCATCACATTTATGATAATGTCCGCGGTACTCTCGATGTTCATCGACAGTATCACAGTCATTATGTTCCTTGCAGCGGTAACGGTCGAGCTTGCACAGCTCCTTCACTTCAATCCGGTACCGATGATACTTTCCGAGATATTCTGCGCTAACCTCGGAGGAAGCGCTACGATGTGCGGCGATCCCCCGAACATCATCGTGGGTACTTCGATAGGACTCTCGTTCTTCGACTTCCTCACAAACACAGGTCTCTGTGCAGCTATCTGCCTTGTAGTATCAGTCATCTTCCTTTACTTCGCATTCAGGAAGGAGCTTGCCTCCACAACAGGCGAAAAGGTCGATATATCCAAGCTGCCCAAGCCCTCTGAGGCTATCACCAACAAGAAGGACTTCGTTATCAGCAGCATAATATTCGGCTGTGCGGTAATACTCCTTATAACACATTCAATGACACATCTTACAGTTGCGAGCATAGGACTCTTCATTGCAGTCATCACACTTCTCACCTCCGGCAAGGACGCTCCCGGACTCCTGAAGAAGGTAGACTATAAGACACTCGTGTTCTTCATCGGACTGTTTATAGTCGTTGGCGGACTCGAAGAGACCGGTATACTCGAACTCATCGCCAAGTTCATCAAGAACATCAGCGGCGGAAATACAATGCTCATGGTAGCTATCATTCTCTGGGTATCAGCTATCGCGAGCGCATTCGTGGACAATATCCCGTTCGCAGCAACAATGGTGCCCGTTATCGAGAGCCTTTCCGAAACCACTGGTGTAAGTCTCCACACTCTCGCGTGGACGCTCTCTATCGGTACTGACATCGGCGGAAGCGCAACTCCCATCGGAGCTTCTGCAAACGTTGTCGGAACTTCGGTAGCTGCAAAGAACGGCTACCCGATCAGCTGGGGAAGATACTGCAAGAAGATAGCTCCGGCAACAATGATAGTTCTCGCTATCTCGACCGGATACATTTTCCTGAGATACCTTTGATATACACTGAAACAGAGGAGGAATCATTATGTCACAGTTGATAATTTCAGTAGGACGTGAGTTCGGAAGCGGCGGAAGAGTCATCGCTGAGGAGCTCGCAAAGAGATTCAATATCCCGATATACGACAGACACCTCATCACAGACATTGCTGAAAAAACAGGTCTTTCTCCAGAGGAGATAGAGAAGTATAACGAAAATCCGAAACCGCATATCATAGCACGTTCGGTAAGAGGTTTCAGCAACTCTATTGAGGACAACATCGCAGAGATGCAGTTCGACATCATCGACAAGAAGGCTAAGAGCGGAGAATCCTTTGTTGTTGTAGGACGCTGCTCAGAGACTAAGCTGAAAAGCTATCCTGCACTGGTATCGCTGTTCGTACTCGGCGATATGAGCGAGAAGGTCAAGCGCGTTATGGAGGTCTACTCACTGTCAGAGGAGGAGGCTCAGCACCTCATAAACAAGAAGGACAAGAAGAGAAAGCGCTACCATAACTACCACTGCTCTGGTCACTGGGGCGACTCAAGACTCTACGACCTCAGCATCAACAGCAGCCGTCTTGGCATCAAGGGAACTGTTGATATGCTTGAGGAGTACATCAAGGCTCGTGCAGCCGCAATGAAATAAAAGTGTAAGAGACTGCTACGGCGGTCTCTTTTAATTTTAAGGCAGATGTTTCAGGTCACAGAATTTTCCAGTGTTTAATCATCGCCGTGCTGTCCATAATATACCTGTAATGATATTTCCGGAGGCAGGTATTATGGCATACAACAAAGTGGTGATATCGGGGATCAATACTTCCGAGCTGACCGTCCTGAAAGAAGAGGAGAAGATAGCTCTGCTCAAAGAGATAAGGGCTACCGGCAGCAAGGAAGCCCGCGATAAGCTGATACGCGGCAACCTCAGACTCGTTCTCAGCGTCATACAGCGATTTACCGGACGCGGCGAGGATATCGACGACCTCTTTCAGATAGGCGTGGTAGGACTTATCAAGGCTGTGAACAACTTCGATCTCAGTAAGGAGGTACGCTTTTCGACCTACTGCGTCCCGATGATAAGCGGTGAGCTCCGCCGTCACCTGAGGGATCACAGCCATGTAAAGATAAGCCGTTCTCTGCGGGATCTTGCCTACAAGGCGATACAGTCCAAGGAACGCCTCACCCCGGTTCTCGGCAGAGAACCGCGTATCGAGGAGATAGCCGAGGATATAGGCGAGAAGCGTTCCGAGGTGGTCATAGCGCTTGAGAGCATCAGCGATCCGCTTTCGCTGTACGATCCGGTCTACACCGATTCGGACGACACTGTCTGCGTTATGGATCAGATAAGCGACAGCAACGACGTTCAGAGCCGCATGGACGAGCTGACTATCCGCGACGCTATCAAGGAGCTCGGCGAGCGTGAGAGGAATATCCTTTACCTACGTTTTCTGCGCGGGAAAACTCAGATGGAGGTCGCAAAGGAGATAGGCATATCTCAGGCACAGGTGTCGAGACTTGAAAAGGGTGCGATCAACCGGATCAAGGATACCCTCAGATAAAACTGTTTAAAATCGACAAAAAGTGGCTGAATGTTTATTTTTGTCGGCTTTGCACTTGACATTTTTGCGGATATGTAATACAATATAAGTATATTATCTTTAGGAGAGTGCGTTTTAATGTCTAAAATCGTGGAGTTTTTTGCAAACCTGAAAAAATCTACGAAGATCACACTTATATCGTGCGTCAGCTTTGTTCTGATGACTTTCTTGATCTTATGTTTCTTTATAATATCACCTATCACACCTGATGACAAGGCTGGCAATACTTTCGGACGTGAGAGCGTTTCGGCAGAGGGAAGCACAGTTTCAGGCGTAACTACTTCCGGCGACGGCAACTCGCTCGAGGTATCAAAGGGTACTACGAATACTACCGCTCCTGGCGTTACAACTACCCACGTTGACTATACTATAACTGTTACATCTGGTACTGGTATGTACTACGACGGACGTATAGTTATCGGCGGTGAGTACGGCGACAATAATTACAACAACTACAATAATAACAATGATGACAATAATAACAACAACTCCGGAAACGGTATGGACGTTCCTGAGGACCAGTACGCAGGAAACGACAGCGGCAGCGGTTACTCCGGCGATGACAATGGAAACAGCAATTCCGGCAGCGATAACAACAGCGGCGCTGATAACGGCAACAGCGTAAGCGGAAATCAGGGTAATTCAGGAGAGACAGGTAACAGCGGTTCAAATGAGACCGGTAACGATAATAATTCAGGCGGCAATTCCAATGGTAATTCCGGCGGCAATTCTGGTGAAATTCAGCAGCAGACTGAAGCTCAGCAGGAGAATGTACCGCCTCAAGTAAATCCTGATGATCTCCCGCCCGTTCAGACTCCTTCACCTGAACAGGGAGAAACACCGCAGGAACAGCCTGCTGCAGGCGGCGGTGAGTCCGCAGGTGGAAGTGCCGGCGGAGAAAATTCTGCTGAATAACAAATAAAAGCTGCCTTTACGGCAGCTTTCGTTTTGCCCTGCAAAACAAAAAGAGCGGTCATGCGACCGCCCGGGACCGTTTATCAGAAAACGGCTTTCTTTATCATATCAAGTTCTTTTAGTGAGATGCAGTTCGGAAAATCGTCGTTCTTCATGATCGAGAGTATCTCGTCGATCTCAGCCCAGCACACTTCACTTACCTCAGATGACTGGAGCACGAGCTGGTCTGTGTCGATGTCCTCGCGGCAGAGATATACGGCGCTGAGTTCATTGTCGTTTATCTCACCGTACTTTGTAACGCTGTTGATGAGACCGATGAGCTCGAGCTTTTCTCCGGTTATATCAATACCGAGCTCTTCCTTCAGTTCTCTCACGGCAGCGTGTCTGAACTCGCCGCCCTGTGAAACGTGTCCGGCAGCCGAAACGTCGTATCTGTCGGGGTTGACGTCCTTTTCGGGCGAACGCTTCTGAAGGAGCACATATATGCCCATATCTCGCCTTTTGATGAGCCATATGTGGACTGTCGGGTGGAGGTCTCCGTCCCTGTGGACGAGCGAACGCGGTTTAGCTGTACGGGTGAGTCTTGAATGCTCGTCGATGAGGTTGAGGAATTCGTCCTCGAGCACCTCAACTGTTATCATATGACTGTTGCCGTCGCAGCTGCGGAAGACTTCGGTTATCTCGTCAACGGCAGGATTATCGACATTTTCATCTGAAACATACAGCTTGAAGGTGTGCGGACAATCGAGTCCCATGAGTGCTCCTGAGAGGGAAGCGCTGTCTTTGATCCTGTCAATGCCGAGCTTGTCAGCTACTTCTTTGTAGAGCTCTGCGCTCTCGCAGAGACGGTTAAGATAGATTTCGGAAATCTCCATTTTAATAACTCCTGAACTATTATCAATTTACAACCCCAACAATTATATACCTTAATCGGCGAAATGTCAATAGTTTTTCGGGATTTCCTTGAAAAACGCAGAGGAGGGAAGAAATTGTCCATAAAAAAGAGAATGCCCGGAGCTGTATTCATATTGCTGACGGCTTTTGTGACGATGCTCATATGTACTAAGTCGTCGCCGCTCTACCCGCTGAACGACTGGGTGGACGCAAATACTTATCTGACGATAGGAAGCGGTATGCTCCGGGGGAAGGTGCCGTACCGTGACCTCTATGAGCAGAAGGGACCGCTCCTCTATATGCTCCATGCGGCAGCGGCGTTCATATCGGACAGCTCGTTTTGGGGAGTGTTCCTTATTGAAATGGCAGCCTGTGCATTGTTCCTGACTGAGACGAAGCTGCTTATGGGACTCTGCGGCATTAAGGGTAGACTCTGGGTGCTGCCGCTCATTGCAATGGCTGTATACAGCTCTGAGGCTTTCTGTCACGGTGACAGTGCTGAGGAGCTCTGCCTTCCGCTGACGTTAGGGGCGTACATCATCGGCTACAAGGCTGCTGAGGGAATTGCAGGAGTGAACAGCCGCAGAGCCTTCGTTCTTGGTCTGCTTGCCGGAGCAGTGATATGGGTGAAGCTGACCTTTATAGGCGTATTTGCAGCCGCACTTGCAGCTATTCTTGTTGACTGCCGCCGGAAACACGAGGACATTATCCGGTGTGGTGCCCTGATCGTGCTGGGAGCTTTTGCAGCAAGCGTACCGGTATTGCTGTATTTTCTCATCAACAATGCCCTTGATGATC
This sequence comes from uncultured Ruminococcus sp., assembly GCA_900318825.1. Taxonomy (GTDB): domain Bacteria; phylum Bacillota; class Clostridia; order Oscillospirales; family Ruminococcaceae; genus Ruminococcus. Next base: position 55,170 of record ONMB01000010.1, on the reverse strand, counting down.
TGTTTGCAGTCTACTTCTACGACAACCTCTTCCGCTACGGCGGCGAGGACAGAGGACTGTTACACAATATAGCGGACGGCTGGAACTTCTCGCGCATATTTATGACTGTGCCGTTCTGCATCATCTGTGCCGGACTGCTGCTTATGCCGTTCCTGAAAGGGCGCAGGGGAGGCGTTTACTACACGGCAGCGGTCCTGCTGATGTTCGGGACGGTATTCTGCGGACATGGCAGCTATCAGTATTATCCGCTTGCAATGGCAGTGTTCGTGCCGCAAGGCGTCTGTCTTATCCTGAATGCAGCTCAGAAGCTCCTCAGGGACAGGGGAGCAGCTGTGCCCAAATACGCAGGAGCTTTCCTTTGCGCGGCAGCCCTTGCGGCTGATGGTCTGCTGTCATACAGACTGAGCCGGAACGTTTACTTGATGAAGTACAAAAAGTCCGACCTGCCTCAGTACAGTTTTGCGGAGATGATAGACGGCGGCACTCTGCTGAATTACGGCTTTATCGACGGCGGTTTTTACCTTGCTGCGGGAGAAGTGCCGGAGTACCGTTATTTCTGCCGGAACAATATGAGCGTCCCGGAGATGACTGCCGCACAGGAACACTATGTCTCGTCGCATATGCCCGAATACATCGTGACGCGCTCCACTGAAAAGACTCCGGAAAGAATATTTGACGGATACACGCTCATAGCCACACAGGGACTGTCTTATTATAACAAATACTTCTATTACTTTTTGTTTAGATTAAACGAAAATAGTGATAGGTGAACGTTTTCTATTGAATAATTTTACAACTTATGCTATAATTAATATATAAAGTTACAGACAAAAACAGCACATTTTAAGGAGGTGTTATATGACTCCAAAAGAAGAATTCATATCCGTATACACAGAGAATATCAAGCGCGGCGGTGCTGATAAGCTGCTCGATTACCTCAAGAAGAGCGACTTTTTCACTGCGCCGAGCAGTACACGCTTCCACGGCGCTTACGAGGGGGGACTCGTTCAGCACAGCCTTAATGTTTACTACTGCCTGAAGGATTACCTCTCACGTCCGCGTACAAAGGAACTCTACGGTATGGACTACTCGGAAGAGACCATTGCTATCGTGGCACTTCTTCACGATGTCTGCAAGGTCAACTTCTACACCGTCGATTACCGCAACAAAAAGAACGACGAAACAGGTGTATGGGAAAAGGTTCCCTACTACACCGTTAATGATATGCTCCCTTACGGACACGGCGAAAAGTCGGTGTATATACTTTCCGGCTTCTTCTACGGCGACGACAGGCTCACACGCGAGGAGGCGTTTGCGATCCGCTATCATATGGGCTTTTCAGGTACAGAGGATAAGAACGTCATAGGCAAGGCGCTCGAAATGTATCCCCTCGCTCTTGCACTTAACGTTGCTGATATGGAAGCCTCATACTATCTCGAAGGAAGTGTAAAATAAGTATATAGAACGCTAAGGGGTATGCTTTTTATGTTATATGACAGAATGTTCCGCTGGCATTACGGAACAGTTCACAGAAAAGGAGAATTGGATTATGAATTGGTATGATAACGCTATAATTTACCACATCTATCCGCTGGGATTCTGTGGCGCACCCAAGTTCAACGACGGAGGCGAGGTCGTTTACAGGCTCGATAAGGTACTTGAATGGATACCTCATTTCAAGGAAATGAACATTGACGCTGTTTACTTCGGACCTGTTTTTGAATCAGTCGAGCACGGTTACGATACGATAGACTATAAAACTGTTGACCGTCGTCTCGGCGATAACAACTCCTTCCGCTATATCTGCGATAAGCTGCACGAAAACGGTATCAGGATAATCCTTGACGGTGTTTTCAATCACGTCGGCAGAAAATTCCCTCAGTTTGTGGATATTCAGGAGAAGGGACAGGCTTCAGAGTACTGCAGCTGGTTCCAGAACCTCAACTTCGGCGGTCAGAGCCCGTGCGGAGATCCCTTCTGGTACGAGGGCTGGAACGGCCACTATAACCTCGTTAAGCTCAATCTGCGCAATGTCGGTGTCTGCGATCACATCATCGACGCTATAAATTACTGGATCGAGTCGTTCGGTATCGACGGCATACGTTTCGACGCCGCTGACTGCATCGACTTCGATTTCTTCAAGAGGATCAGGAGCTTCTGCAAGGGCAAAAAGCCGGATTTCTGGCTCATGGGCGAGATAATCCACGGCGATTACAACAGATGGGCTAATCCTGAAATGCTCGACAGCGTTACAAACTACGAGTGCTACAAGGGACTCTACTCATCACACAACGATAAGAACTACTTCGAGATAGACTACTCGATCAACCGACAGTCCGGTGCGAACGGCGGTATATACAGGAATATCGACCTCTATAACTTTGTTGACAATCACGATGTCAACCGTCTTGCGAGCACTCTCGTAAATCCTGCATATCTTCCGCTCGTCTACACTCTCATGTATGCAATGCCGGGTATCCCCTCTATCTACTACGGAAGTGAATTCGGTATACAGGGCAGAAAGGAGAACAACTCCGACGATAACCTCCGCCCCTGTCTGCACCTTGCCGATATGGATAAGGAGAATACCTCCCTCTATAAGCATATCGTCAAGCTCGGACGTATCTACCGCGCTTATCCGGCACTCCGCACAGGTACCTATGAGCGTATCCAGATAACCAACCAGCAGCTTCTGTTCAAGAAGTATCTCGGCGATCAGGTCGTTTACATCGCGCTCAATCTCTCTGAGAATTTCTACGAGTTCAACTTCGGCACACATCTCACTGCCCTCGTTGATGTTCTGAGTACCGAGCAGATACCGGTCGAGAATGGCAATGTCCATATCAATATGAAGCCCTTCTCTTCCATGATAATCGTTTCGGACGATATCGTGAACAATATCGTTGAGGAAGACAAACCTGAGATAATCAAGGAAGATGACAAGGAGACTGAGGTTATCCCCGGTGCAAAGTACCGCCACTTCAAGGGTACTGTCTATGAGGTCATAGACGTTGCCCGCCACAGCGAGACCAACGAGGAGCTCGTCATTTACCGCTCCACTATCGACGGTCAGCTCTGGGCAAGACCTAAGACCATGTTTGTGGATAAAGCCGGAGATGTGAGAAGATTTGTAAAAGTTGAGTAAAACTGAATAAATGAATTACAGCCGCCAATAATAGAGTCACAAGGGATATTCCCTTGGCTTATCCATTGACGGCTGTTCTGTTTTCCGCACGCAGTCCGGCTCGTATAAAAAGTGCGGAGAAAGGCTGGTATACTATGAGTAAGCACAGCAATAAGGATCATTCGCAGAACGGTTCGTCATCATCTTCTTCAAAGAAGAGCGGATCTGAGAGCAAGGACTGCAAAGACTGCTGCGACCACGAATGACCAAAAAAACTGCTGCACGTTCTGTGCAGCAGTTTCTGTTTTATGACTGGTTATGAAAATCTTTACTTCTTTTTCTTGAGCAGTATGAGCTTGTAGATGAAGAGCTCGATGGAAATGAGTCCGACTATAACTGCTCCTGCAACTATTGCAACTATGCGGATATCACCGCGTCTCTTGGGCTCGGACGACTCTTTGGTAGTTGTCTCAGCAGTTGTAGCTTCAGTCGGAGTTTCGGTCTGAGTGGTCTGTTCGTAGGTCGTGGTGGACTCTGTAACGGTTGTCGGTTCAGTTGAAGCGGAGGTAGTCATTTCCTCACCCTTGCTGACCTTGATAGGCTTGATGCCGCCGTTTTCCTGTGCAATGAAGCTGGCGAGCCAAGCAAGTGAGCCGTTCCAGTTGATAGTACACTCGTTTACGGACCATGCTTCGATGTGGTCGAGGTAGCACTTCTGCGGAGGGATAGCGCCCTTCTTCCAGCCGATGCCCTGTACCCACGGATCCTGCATACCGGAGTTTGGTCCGCCGGACATTACGCCGTTGGGAGCCTTCGGGAAGGTCTCGTCAATGAGGTTTGCCCAGAAACGGTGGTGGGGGTATTCTGTTGTGTGGTCACCGTAGCCGGTAACATAGGAATAATCCATAGCATTTCTGCCGAGGAGGTAGTCTATACCGCCGAGAGCGCCGTTCATATGAGCGTCGTCCTCGGAGAGCAGGTAAGCATAGGCGCAGACGATAGCGTTGTCAGCAACAACTGAGTTTGAACCCCAGATATAGCCCTTGTCATCATCATCGTAGCTGATAACGCTCTGACCGTAGGGGAGTCCGTAGCCCTGTTTTTCTTCAATTTCGATGAAGTGCTCGGAAGCTGCTGTGATATTCTTCTTAACCTTTTCGTAGTCGTCCTTCTCAACTGACTTCTCGTTGAGAGCGAGGCTGAATGTACCGAGAGCGGCAGTGTGGCCCCAGTCGAACGAGCCGACTGCACCGACAGCTTCTCCGCCGTCCATAGTTGTGGGAACATCGAGGAAGTAGTCGGATTTTTCCATATCCTTGTAGTAGCCCTCATCGCCGGTAGTGAGGAAGAGCTCGCAGGCAGCCCAGTAGAATTCGTCCTTAACGTCGTTGTCACCGTAAGCGCCGCCGCCGATAGACTCGTCGAGGGGCGCATACATATTCGGGTGCTCCTTGGCAGCCTTGTAGGCTTCCTTAGCAGCATCAAGACACTTCTTTGCGAAGTCCTTGTCGTATTTCTCCCAGAGTCTTGAAGCCTGAGCGCCGCAGGCAGCAAGGTTGAGAGTTGCGGCAGTCGTAGGCGGCTTAACGATTCGCTTCATCTCGTCATCAGCCGGAGCTATGCCGAGTGCGGTCCACTTTTCGTCGTGAGCCTTATGGTAAGCCATGCCCTTGTAGTCGCCGCTGTCAACGATCATCTTGAGCATCCAGTCCATTTCCCAGCGGGCTTCGTCGAGAAGGTCAGGGTACTTGTTATTGTTTTCGGGGATATTCATAGTGCCGTCAGCGTAGACCTTGTCGAAGCCGTACTTGACAGCAGTTTCGTACTGGTTCTGCATGAGCCACAGCGACAGACCGCCGTTTACGACATATTTACCGTGGTCGCCGGCATCGTACCAGCCTCCGGTCACGTCGATAGAACCGCTGCTGCCCTTATAGCCCCATGTCTGCTCGATCTCAGCCATATCCTTTGGGTGACCGGCTTTACGCGCGAGAGCCTTCTTGTCGCCCGAGGTTATGAAATCGCTCTTGATCTCGATACCGCTGCGGTTCTGGTAGAAGTAGTTCAGGGCATCGTAGAGGAGAGAGGAATACTTTTCGGACTTACCGATGGTGAATTCGCGGCTTGTGTATTTATCTGCCTTGAGGGTGTAGGTACCCTCCTTGTTGAAGTCAGAGAAGTCGATTATCTGGACCTTGTCATCGGAGTCATCGTCCTTGCCGAAGGGCTTTGTCTTGCCGGAGAACACCGACTTGCCGTCCTTGTCGAGAACATCGAATTCGAGCTCGTCGTCGTCATCGCAGACGAGAGTGGCACGCTTTGCTCTGTCAACAAAGTAGCCGACCTGATTTGTGAGGATATCAGCGCGTTCCCACTTGTCAGCCTGGAAGTAGTCGTTCTCATCGCTTGTCTCGTCAATGAGGGACATATTGTCAAAGGTTATCTCGGTTCCGGCAGGGAAGCAGCCTCCGGGAGTGTACTGACCGTCTCCGCCGAGGTGGAAAGCCCATTCTGCAACATCAAGCGACTGAGTGGGAGTGAATTCCAGCTCGACCTTTTTTGTCTCGTTGGCGTTTATCTGGATCGGCTCCCAGTTATTGTTGAAGTCGCCCTCGTTGGTGGACATATTGTGCCATACCTCGACATCGCCTTCGAGGTTGCCGATCTTTGTGTAATATTTTCCGCTTGTTGAAGCTGTGATCTCATAGCTCACCTTATACTTGTGACCTGAGACTATCTTGAGTCCTCTGTGGCGGAACTGGCAGTCCCATCTGTCATCGCCGCCCTCAGAAGCTCCGCCGGGATTGACGATAGTGACCTTGTAGACGCCGTCGTCTATCTCGAAGTCCATTTTGCCGGGAGCTGATTCAACGATGTGCCACGGCAAACCTACTCCTGAGTCAAAATTCGTCTGACCGAGCTGCTGACCGGCGTCGGCAGGCATTGGCACAAGACCTATAACGGCAGGGGCAAATGAAGCTGCTGCTACCATAACAGCTGCCACAGCGGAAACGGTTATATTTTTTATGTTTCTCGCCTTGATCATATACAGTAACCTCCATTACGCAATTTTTTCCATAATATACTTTAATACTTTTTTCATCATATGTAAAGGGGGTACACAGAAAGTTTACAATTTGTTTTTTTATTACTCTGTTTTGCCCTATAATTCCGACAGGACTTCAATTATTTTCAGTATTTTTTACATCAAAAACAGGATACAGCCAAAGCCGTATCCTGTTCCGGTCATATTCACTTGCTGAAGACCTTTTCCTTGATGATATCGTGATTAGCGTTGAAGTCCACGCGCAGTACGGACTGATAAGTACCGTCTGCACTGTAAATGTCCTCACCGGAGTAGGTGTTATCAGCGGGTATCTGTATCTGTTCGGTGTCATAGCGGAGAAGGAAGGGAAGTCTGAGCGAGAGCTTATACATATCGCCGGTTGACATATTAGTCACCAGTGATGGAAGTGCGCTCTTTGTAAACTTCCTCAGGAACGAGAAGCTGCCTGAACGAGCATTCTTGATGAGCTCATCCATAACTCTTCTCTGGCGCGAAGTTCTCTCAAAGTCGCTGTTTCCGACCTTTCTGATACGCGAGTAGGACAGTGCCTGTTTACCGCTGAGGTGCTTCTTGCCGCCGCCGCTGAGGAGGTCTGACTCACGGTCATCACCCATGAGCTCGTTGACCTCATCTATGAGGATATCGTTGAGTGCCTTTGCCTCGTCGTCTGATACCTCAATGTCGATACCGCCGGCAGCGTCGATGATGCTTGCGAAGGTATTGAAGTTGATGAGTATGTAGTCGTCGATCTTCACGCGGAAATTCTTCTCGATAGTGTCCATGAGAAGCTCCGGACCGCCGAAGGCATAAGCTGCATTCAGCTTGTTCTCGCCGTGATCTGGTATTTCAACATAGCAGTCACGCATAAATGAAGTCATAACGATCTTGTCAGTCTTTTTGTTGAGTGAAACGAGTATCATTGAGTCGGAGCGTCCGCGATCGTTCTCAGTTCTGCCGTCCGTACCGATTATGAGGATGCTGCGGACGTAGTTTTCACTGAGAGCTCCCTCGGTACGGGTACGGCTCTTGGTTTCAACGTGGTCCATTTTCCTGATTATGCTGAGCGAGGTGCAGGAGTATATACCGAAGATCAGCAGGAAGAGTATGAGCAGACTTATGAGGACTCTCCTGATTATCTTGCCTACGAAGCTCTTTTTGTGTTTTTTAGGTCTTGGTGCCTTCTGGGGCGGAAGCTCCTGCGGTCTTTTACGCTGAGCCGGAGGTCTGCGCGGAGGCTGCTGCCGGCTGCCGGAGGAAGGTCGCGGCTGTCTTGGCTGTCTGGGATCATACTGCGGATAACCACCCTGTGGCTGTCCCTGACCGTAGCCTTGCTGTTGATAGCCGTCATACTGCTGCTGACCGTAGCCCTGCTGCTGATAGTTGCCGTACTGTTGTTGCTGACCGTAGCCTTGCTGTTGATAGCCGTGTAGCCTTGCTGTTGATAGCCGTCATACTGCTGCTGACCGTAGCCCTGCTGCTGATAGTTGCCGTACTGTTGTTGCTGACCGTAGCCCTGCTGCTGATAGTTGCCGTACTGTTGTTGCTGACCGTAGCCTTGCTGCTGATAGTTGCCGTACTGTTGTTGCTGACCGTAGCCTTGCTGCTGATAACCGCCATAAGGCTGCTGCGGCTCCGGAGGTGTAAATGCAATAGTATCTTCGTTGTCTGTGTTGCGCAGATCTCTTTCTCTGTTGTTTCCGTTCTGTGTTCTGTCGGGCATTGTATGCTCCTTTCTAATGCGATGACCTGCACCCGCTTTTTCGGCAGGTGCAGGTCTGTGTCAGGTCTTTTTCATTGTAACTGCCAGATATGTCAGCAGAGTGCAGGCGAGATTGTAGACTATCAGCGCCGTTTCGGACATATAAACATAGCTTGTCATAAACGCCTTTGAGATTATCAGCATAAGGCAGAGTCCGAGTCCGAGCACCATTGATGCTGTCTGGAGGATCAGACCTATTATAGCTGAGGTGTGGATAGATTTTGCTGAGATCAGAAGCTGTGCGAGGGAAGTGAACTTTCCTGTCGTTGCCATAGAGGCGCTGAGACGAACAGCTTTTAATGTCTCTGCGTCAAAATCCGTGTGGAGACGCTTGGGGAGGACTCTTATCATATCCTCCGGTATACCGAAGACAGTGTGCAGTTTTCTTGCCGAGAGGCAGGGGTCAACACTCTTGATTATCATGCAGACCTTGTTCTTGACAAGGCGGCGTGCCCATCTGCGGACGTTCTTGTCAGCGGTGAGCTCGACTATGAACATCGCCGCGAGGTTGCCCGAGATCGAGAGATACAGGGCTTCCTGATCTCCTGTGGTGAACTCTGCTTCCTTGGTCTTGGTGGGGAGACCTTCGATATTGTGGCTCGTCATGAGCTCACGGTTGCCGAAGAGTATGCGCTTGTTGTTTATCCAGCCGCACATACCCATTGATTCTTCAAATGAGTAGTTGTCGATAGGGTAGAGCATATCATCTCTGCCGTCGGTGACATCGCTGAAGAGCTGCTTCATAATGCTGCCGCCGTGGTGTGTAAGGCTTGCAGCTTCGAGCAGAGCTTCATCGAGCTTCGTGTTGGAGAACACCTTTATACCGTCGAGCTTTACAGTTCCCTCGGGGAAGATCTCGTTTGCGTTCACGAGTACGGAGTTTGCGTCGTAGAAGTCATCAACGCTCTGGTAGCCGAGGATAATACCTTTGTTGTCGAAGGCTCTTTCGGCAGCCTTTTCGAGCGGCATATTGACCACGAAGGGCATTGCTATGCACGAAGCGGCGCACATCATCATACTGAATATCGAGAGACCGAATGCCATTGTTTCGAGTCCTGTATAGGAGCTCTTTCGGCAGTAGGCTATGAATACCGCGATGATCGCCGAGAACAGCATACTCAGCGGAGCAGCTTTGCGGCAGTAGCGGTCGGTCATATCTGACGAGTAGGTGTAGCGCAGGAAATCGGTAAGGAAGTCCGTTCTGCGGGTAGAAGCGAGTATGGGGAAGTCGCCGAGAGTTCCTCTTGTGAGGCGTTCTGCACGTTCCTCGTTGTCAACGTAGACAACGCCGGTCCTGCTTGGGTTTTTGGAGACAAAGCGGAAATTCCTTGCCGCTCTTTTGATAATGGTCATCTTGCCCAGCGCGTTGAACAGGAGGGCGAGTATGCCGATCGGCATATAGATATGCACGGAGTCTGCTTCGACCATATCCGGGTGATAGAAAGCCGGAATTGCGGCTATTATGCAGGTCAGGGCGGTTATAGCCGTCATAGTGTCGCTGTCCGACTGAAAGGTGAACAGCTTGCGCAGCCCCTTGGTCATTACAGCCATTGACGAGAGAACAGCTATAAGTCCGAGCACGAGGTGTGCTGTGATGTAGGTCTTGACGTGCTCTGTCCTGCTGAACATATCGAGTATCGGCAGTCCGAACTGGTTGCCGAGGGTTATGTAAAGGCTGAGGAATGCGGTCATAAAGAGTATGACCACTCTTGAGGATATGGTGCTTTTCAGCTCGAATATGTCTCTTCCCACGTCCTCGACGTCGCCGTAGTGGTTGAAGTCCACGATGCGCTTGGTTCGCTTTTTCTTGGCTTTAACGGAGAGGTACTCGTCCTGTTCCTGAGTGATATGTACATCGAGCGCACTTGCGTCGATTTCACCGCGCTGGCTGAGGTCGAGACTCGTCACAGCTGCTCTCGGCGTTGGTATCACAGGTTTTGCAGCCTCGACAGCTGCCGGTGAAGGAACGATATCCGTGATATGCTTTTTTCCCTCGGGACTTTCGGCTTCTGCTACCATTGCGGCACGGCTTTTTTTCTTTTTGCGGAAGGACGGCGGAGTATACATATATTCTCCGTCCGGGCTCTCCCTGTCATATGTATAATCAGGCAGCTTTTTACGGCTGTGCTGTTTTTTTCTGCGTTTGCGTTCAACTACCTCTTTAGCGCGGGTAGAGTCGCTCATACGCCTAATCTTTGGCGCTTCGTCGGGAGCCATTCTCACAGGTGAGGCTGGCTGTGCGAACTGTCCGTCACTCTTTCGGACGGTAGTATCTGTGATCTCGTTTATCTCGTTCTTGCCCACGACCGTTATCCTCTGGCGTGAGAGGTCGGCGGGCTTTACGTCATCGACCGGTACCGGCTGACGGTGGGCGTTGTCAAAGAGAGAAGATCTTTCGTGGGACTGTTTTACCCGGCGTTCGTTCTTTGGAGCCTCGTCCGGAGCTTCGACCGTAGAATTGAGTATTTTCTGCGCGTCAACTCTTCCGACACTTGTCTTGGGCTCCTTGTTTTCGGGCGAATATTCGTCGAGAATATTCTCCAGCGACATTTTCTGATCCGGCATAGCGTTCCTCCTTAGTGCTCAGAGCGCTGCCGGAGGACTTCATACATAAAGATACCGGCTGCTACCGAAGCATTCAGCGAGTTTATCCTGCCGAGCATTGGGAGCTTTATCATAAAGTCGCATTTCTGGCTGATGAGACGGCTTATACCGAAGCCTTCCGAACCGATGACAATGGCGCAGCCGCCTGTGAAATCGGTCTTTGAGTAGTCTGTGCCGGAAGCGTCAGTGCCGTAGATCCACACGCCGTTGTCCTTGAGCTGGTCGATGCAGGCGGCGAGGTTTGAGACTCTTGCTACCGGAACGTAGCTTGCAGCGCCGGCAGAGGTCTTGAAAACTGTGGCGTTGAGTGAAGCGCTCCTGCGCTTGGGGATTATTACGCCGTCAGCACCGGAGGTCTCAGCGGTACGGATAATAGCGCCGAGGTTGTGTGGATCCTCTATCTCGTCGCAGATGATTATGAAGGGCTTTGTACCCTTGTTCTGCGAGACTGCGAGGATATCCTCAACGGAAACATACTCACCGCAGGCGCCTTCCGCAACGACTCCCTGATGAGAAGCGCCGCTGGCGAGACGGGTGAGTTTTCTGTCGTCGGCGTCCTTGACGACAATACCTTTTTCCTTGGCAAGGCGGCGTATCACATTGAGACTTCCGCCTGAACCGTCGATATATATAGTATCGAGCTGAGCGCCTGATTTGAGCGCCTCGATAACAGGATTTCTGCCGCAGATGACGTCCGCGGGATTATCCCTTACATTATTTTCCTTTATCATATGTACATCGGAAGAACAGAGCCTTCCTTCTCCTTTTTGTTCTTTATTTCTCTTATTATAGCATATATTTACTGAAATAGCAACAGGCGCGGAGAAATAAATCCGCTTTATTTATCTATGCCGCGAACAAGGCTGCGCGGACTCTGCGCTTATAGCATCTTTTTCAGTGTTTTACAAGTAGTTTTAACAGGAAAAAACTGTATTTGCAGTATATAATTGCATTTTTGGTCAGCAGGCGTCAATAATGCAGAGCTCCGGACGGTTAAAAATGCGTGGTATTGCCAGCATATTCAGCGGCTTTGCGAGTCCGCGGCTTATGATGTGAACAGTTCCGCCGTAGTCGTAGATACCGTTGGTGTAGTCCGGGAACAAGCCCTGATCCGGTGCGTAAATACCCTGATCGAGCAGTCTTGGTATCTGCCACTGACCGCCGTGAGCGTGACCTGAAAGTATCAGGTTAAAGCACTTTTCTCCGCCTTTTGTGAGGTAGCTGTCTATCTCCTCAGGCTGGTGGGCGAGCAGTATGTTGAAGTTCTTTTTATCGAGTGCCTCTTTGCATTTTTTGAGCTGATCGCCGTAGTTGGCTTCGATAATGCCGAAGATACGGATATCGTTGCCTCTTATGTTTATGTCTGCCCAGCTGCCCATGAGAACGTTTACGCCGAGTTCTTTCATATTGTCGAAAAACTTGTTCCGGTCGCTGCGTTCCATTTCGTGGTTGCCGGGGGAGTAGTAGCAGGGGTATTCCTTCACAGCCTGTCTGACGATCGTCAGGGCGTTTTCAGTTCCGCCGGACCTGCTTATCATATCACCGCCGAAGATGACTATATCAGGCTCGGCTTTGTGAATTTCGTCCATGAGTCCGGACTGGTCTTTGCCGCCATAGATGCAGTTGTGAAGGTCGGTGATGAAAACTATCCTGACAGGCTTGTCCAGCTTGCCGACAACCGCGTTGTACTTTACTGTTTCGAGGTCGTAGCCCGCTATTTCCAGCACAACAGTTACCATAAGGATAAGGCTGACTGTTATGAAACGCCGCCGTTTCTTTTCCATATTATGCGCGTTCGGAGATTATGTCGATCATCTCTCCCACATTTTTCATACCTGATACCTCACGCATTTTGAAGCGTATGCCGAATTCATTCTCGACAGCCGCGATGAGGTTGATGTGCTCGATGCTGTCCCAGTCCTCGATGTCAGCGGAGGTGGTGTTTTCGTTTACTGAAATGGAATCGTCGTCAAAAACGTCCCTGAATACATTGTTGAGTCTTTCTGTTATCTCATTTCTGTTCATTATTAAAGCTCCTTCTTTATCTTAATTACTTCATTTTTAGCTGTATATCCCTCGGTACTGAGAGTCCAGACGGTATCGCCGTTTTCGCTCTCCGAGGTCTTGGTGAAGCCGAAGCTCTCATAGAGTCCGGCAACCATTGAATTCTTTGGCGTCTTGTAGTAGTAGCCCACGATGCGGCTGATACCGTTTTCGCGGCATTGTCTCACAAGCTCGTCGAGCATTGCAAGCTCCATGTCCCTTTTGAGGACGCGGCAGCTCATCAGCCACAGGTCGATGTGTGCGGTATCGCCCTCGCACCTTCCTATGACTACCGAAACTATGCCGTTATCGCCGAATTTGTCAGCGAGTCTGCCGCAAAGGCGGATATAGCCCTTGCTCTCACTTATCGCTTCGATCTCGTTTTCGGTGAAACGTCTTGTTGTCAGGTTGAACTGGTTGCTCTTATTGGTGAGCTGGGTTATGCGCTGGCGGTATACCGGTTCAAAATCGCTTATCTCCGCGAACATCTCAAGGCTGAGGAGGTAGTCCTTATAGCTTGAAAAGCTCTTTGCCTGAGCGGCGCGTTTAGCGTTAGCTGCGTACATCTCGGTACGCTTGAGGTCGTCGCCGGAAAGGGAGGTCACTTCAAAAAATCCGCCGCGGCTGAGGGCGTACATAGCGTCGCCGACCGAGCTCAGTTCGATAGTGGCTGTCTGCGGCAGCTGTCCGCTGACCATAGCGCATTCCGCGGGATTGTCGTCGATGAAAACGAAGCTCTCAGGGAGGAGTCCGAGCTCTTCGGCTGACTCGAGGATATTCTTGTCCTTGCTTTCCCAGTTGGCTTTTATCGAGACGAAATCGTCCGGGTGAAGGGCACAGTCATCGCGCCTGAGACCAAGAAGAGCATTCTCCTCATCGTTCTTCGAGCAGACCGCGAGCAGTATACCGTAATCTTTATAGCCCTTGATGAATTCCTGAAATTCGCTGTGGGACTGTCCCACGGGAGTCTCCGGACCTATCTCGATGCCCTCGACTCCGTCGTCGCCGACAACTCCGCCCCAGAGCGTGTTGTCGAGGTCGAGGTCGATGACCTTTTTGTTCTTGCCGTAAATTGACTTGACGATATTTGCAACGCTGTAAGCGAGGTCGGGAATGACTGCGGTGCTCATCGCATATTTATAGAGATACCATGCGTCGGTATCGTGCCAATTTTCGAGACCTATCGCCGATGAAAGGTAGTTTATGTCATTGATGAAGAAGTTTGAGTGGCGGCGGGCGTAGTCCGAGAGCATAACGTTCATACGGTTTATGAAAGCTGCCTGACCGCTCACAGCCCAGCCGTCGTAGCTGCCTGTGCGGCGGAAGAGCGGAAGCTCGAAATTGTTCTGTATTATCGGGCAGGAAAAGCGCTTGCGGAGGCTTTCCCAGACCTGCGTGAAAACGCCGTACTGCTCGTTGAGCCTGCTGCTGACCTCTTCCTCTGTCATTGCCGGAGAATTTGGGATAAGGGTGAGGTTGCGCGAGGTCGTATGGATATAGATGATGTCCGGTGAGAAGGCGTCGAGCTCGGGAGAGCCGAAAACGGCGTCCTCGTAGAACTTGTTGTATTCCGACTTGTAGAAATGCGGTTCGATGCCGCTGTTGAGGAGAAAGAGCCTCAGCATCGAGATGACGTGGTCGGCGGTTGAGCCGCCGAGGACTGCTATATTCTTCTTGATACGGCTGCTGCCGTCGGAGAGGAGCTGCCGTTTTATTTCGCGTTTATTGCGCAGAATGGACTTGCTGTCGAAAGGAAAAACGAGTTCTTTCATTTCCTTTGCTCCTTATTTGTGAAGGTTGTTGTAGATATTCTTGCGGTTTACGCCGACAGCAGAGTAAGAACACATCGAGAAGAGCAGATCGGTAGCGCCGACCTCCTTTATGAATGAAGCTGCGTTCAGGTCGAAATAGCGTATATCGCAGAGGTAGATATTCTCGAAGGAGTTTGCGAGAACAGGCAGGAGAGCGTTTCCGTAGCTGTCCTTGAAGATGACGAGAGTCCTGCCGTTCTTGCAGTCGGACTGAACGTGAGCTATCCTGTTGTCAGCGCCGAATGCCATATAGTAGCCGGACGAAGCCAGATACTTAGGATCGTTGATTATGCCGATCTCCTGAGGATTGTGGAACGAAGTGTCATACTGCGTCACCTTGAGCTGGTTCTTGGGCTTGTAGATGACGAAATCCTCGGGATTGTTGGAGAGTTTGGAGCTCTGTGTGAAGTTATAGAGACTGCCCACATATCCCGGGAGGACTATCTTCTCATAAGCCGAAAGCTCGGGGAACGGTACTCCGGCTGCTTCCGCAAATGCCTGAGCCGCATAGTAAGCTCCGAGGGGCTGCCAGTGGTGATCGGTGCGCGAGTAGATAGGCTCGTCGGTATGCTTTTCGAGAGCCGAATATGCGTCAACGTACTTGACGTCCTTGAAGGCTTCACCCATGCGGTCGAAGTCGTCCTTTTCGCTCGCGGCAAGGTTTTTGTACTTGTCCGGCAGATAGAACGAGCTTGAAGTCGGGAGCACCATTGAGTAAACGTTAACATCTGGGAGCGCCTGCTTGTACTCGTTGAGGTATTCCGCGTACTGAGTTTCGTTTCCGCAGCCGCCTCCGTAGAGGGTTATGCCGCGGTTGTTTACGATGAGGATATTGTTTGTGACCTCGCCGTCAGCAGCGTTCATATCGTCCTGATTTTCGGCAGGAGCCTCTGTTTCGTGAGTAGGTTCAACAGTTGTGTTGGTCACCGGCTGGGTAGTAACTGCGGTCTGAGTTGCGCTCTGAGACGCGGACTCAGTTCCGGATACGGGAACAGTTGTCGCCTCTGTGGGAGCAGCAGTGGTCACTGCTGCGGTTGTAGGCTGGAGCGTCTCCCTGACAGGCGAGCTGCTGTGGTCGAAGGCTGCTCCGTGCAGCTCGACCTCGTCCTCGCCGTAAGCCTTGCCCTTGAGCGGCATTATCTTGTCGGCGATGAACTTCTTGATAGTGGAGCGCCCGTGAACGGTGTCGTCGAAATAGTCAGCGATGCCCTCAGTGTAGTCGCCGTTGATGTAGCTTGCAAGGGAGAAGTCCGGGAATTCTGCGAGATATCGGTTTTCTTCATCGGACTTGGTCTCGTGCTTGAAGAAAGAGAGGTACACGAAGCCGCAGCCGAGGATAGCTCCGAACACAATGACATTCGTGAGAGCGATAGCGGTGTTCATAGCAGCGCGTTTCTGCTTGAGAACTTCCTTTTTTCCGGGCTGGAGCGGAACGTCTATCTCGGTATTCTCGCGGTCCTGAGCGCTGATCGAGATGACAGGCTCAGCAGCTTTGTTTGCCTTTTTTCTCTTTTGTTTGATGTATTTTGCGCCGACCAGAGCTTTCCGGCGGCTGTGAGAATTCTTTTTCTTTTTACTCATTTAAAGACCTCAAATCAGAATCTGAAATATAGGAACGGATTTGTAGTTGCGTCAACGAGCATGATGCTTGTCAGAACGAGGAGTATCGCCGAGCAGACAACTGCCGCTGACGAAATTGCGCTCTTAGCCGCATAATTCCTGCCTGCGAGCTTTTTTATGCCGTCAATTACCGGGAATGTGCAGACAACGGCAAGGATAAGCAGGTACATATTGTTGGTCAGCGATATCTTGTCCTGTATGCCTATGAGACCGGAAGCGTCGATACCAACGATAGTGCGGAAGAATTTTCCGAGCTGACCGAGA
This sequence comes from uncultured Ruminococcus sp., assembly GCA_900318825.1. Lineage (GTDB taxonomy): Bacteria > Bacillota > Clostridia > Oscillospirales > Ruminococcaceae > Ruminococcus. The sequence continues at coordinate 38,878 of ONMB01000010.1, read as the reverse complement.
TCCTCGAAGTAGAATATGCCGAAGCCTACTATTATAACTATTTTGCTGTAAATATGTCTGATAACGACAGGTATTTTCTTCATGCGCTTCTTGCCGATCTGCATTTCGATGAAGACAAATACGCCGTAGTAGAGTCCCCAGAAGATGAAATTCCAGCTTGCACCGTGCCAGATACCGGTGCAGAGCCATACGAGGAAGAGTCCGCCGTATTTTCTTCTCTTGCCGAATATCGGGACATAGAGGAGGTAATCACGGAAGAATGTGCTGAGGGAGATGTGCCATCGCTGCCAGAACTCCGTGATGTCCTTGCACATGAACGGGTGGCGGAAGTTTTCGTCGAAATGGAAGCCGAATATTCTTCCGAGACCGATAGCTATATCCGAATAGCCGGAGAAGTCGAAGTATATCTGCAAGCCGTAAGCCGCAGCGCCGTACCACGCACCGACAGTGGTGGAGGTGGCGATGTTTCCGAGAGTATTGTCAACGATGAGACTCAGCTGGTTTGCGATGAGGACCTTCTTGGCGAGTCCGAGCGCAAGCCTGTTGAGACCGTATGAAACGTCAGCGACTGTGATAGTACGGTCGTCGATCTCCTTCTCGATAGTGCTGTAACGCACGATAGGTCCTGCAACGAGCTGCGGGAACAGGCTGAGGTAGAGCAGATACTTTGAGAATTTTTTCTGCGGCTCGACCTTTTCCCAGTGGCAGTCTATGACGTAGGAGACCGTCTGGAAGGTGTAGAAGCTGATGCCGATAGGGAGCTTGATATCCGGGACCGGCAGAGAGCATGAAAAAAGGGCGTTGACATTTTCAGCGATAAAACCGCTGTACTTGAATACTCCGAGCATGAGAAAGTCGAATATGACTGCGGAAGCTGTTGCTATCGTATCGCCTTTCTGTCCGCGGTATCTGCCTATGAGCAGACCTGCGGAATAGTTGACAAAGGCGCTGAAGAGCATCAGCAGTACATAGACCGGCTCACCCCATGCGTAGAATATAAGTGAGAAAATGATCAACACCGTATTTTTTTGTTTGATGCCTCTTGCAGCAGCGTACGTCAGGAGACATACGGGCAGAAAGAGGTATATGAAGAATAGTCTTGAGAAAATCATTCGGGGACCGCCTTGTTTGTTCGTTTCTTTTTGTTCTTATAGTTCTATCTTTTTGCTGTTGAAAAGCTGTACACATAGCTATTGTTAACTGTGCACAAATCGCAGTGCGTGGATTTGTCTGTTTTTCACCAATACATAGTTTTAACAAATGTAACAATGGCTTTTTGGAGTCCATTAGTAAAAACTATATCACATTGCAAATATCATTATACAACAAGAAACGATGAATTGCAATAGTAAAAATCACGGTTTTGCAATTTTTTGGCGGTTTCTGAAAAAATCGTATCAAGCGACAAAAAACGACTTTTTTTCAGAAACGTTTTTGACGTTAATAATAGTTTTCTTTTTAACATTGGATATGCGGTCTGAATGTGTGGAAATATGTGGAAATAGTGGATAAAAAAGCCGCAGCATAAAGCTGCGGCTCTGAGAGTGTGTGTATTTATTTATCCGATCATGTTTCGGGAGCGTCCTTGTCAACGATAGACTTGAAACCGGCTGCAAGACCTGCAAGTCCCTGTATCTCACTGGGGATAATGATCTTGGTAGCCTTGCCGTCTGCTGCCTTAGCGAAGGACTCGAGTGACTTGAGCTGGATAACTCTCTCGTTAGGATTAGCGTTATTCAGCTTTACGATACTTTCTGCGAGAGCCTGCTGTACCATTTCGATAGCCTGAGCCTCACCTTCAGCCTCAAGGATCTTCTGCTCCTTAACGGCGTCAGCGCGGAGGATAAGAGCCTGCTTCTGAGCCTCAGCTTCGAGGATCTGGGCTTCCTTCTTAGCCTGGGCGCGGAGGATCTGAGACTCCTTTTCACCTTCAGCAACGAGGATCTGAGACTTTTTGTCACCTTCAGCCTGAAGGATCTTCTCACGGCGCTCACGTTCAGCCTTCATCTGCTTCTCCATAGCGTCCTGGATCTCTCTCGGCGGGAGGATATTCTTGAGCTCGACGCGGTTTACCTTGATACCCCAGCGGTCGGTAGCCTGGTCGAGGATAGAAGTGATCTTTGTGTTGATAACGTCACGGGAAGTGAGAGTTGTATCGAGCTCCATTTCACCGATGATGTTACGGAGAGTTGTAGCGGAGAGGTTCTCGATAGCAACGAGAGGTCTCTCAACGCCGTATATGTACTGTTTAGCGTCAGTTACCTGGAAGAATACTACGGTATCTATCTGCATAGTAACGTTATCCTTTGTGATAACGGGCTGCGGTTTGAAGTCTACGACTTTTTCCTTGAGTGAGACCTTGCCTGCGATGCGGTCGATGAACGGGAAGAGAACGTGGATACCGGTCTCCCATTCAGCGTGGAATGAACCGAGACGCTCGATTACGAAAACGTGTGCCTGAGGAACTACTCTGAAGCTTCTGATGATGATGAAGATGACGAACAGAATAATACCAAAGACGATAAGTGCAAGAATGCTGTCCATAATTATAACCTCCGATAATGAAAATAATAGTGATGAATGCTTTAAGTCTTAACGGCAACTATTAGTTTAGAGCCCTGGACTTTTTCGACTGTGACAATGGTGTCCTTGGGGATAACAGTCCCCTTGGAAGCCGGAATTGCACTCCAATCTACCCCTTTTAAAGTGACACGTCCGGATCCGATGTCTTCATTAATTTCCTCAATGACAACAGCGCGTTCACCGACATCGAGCTCTGCATTTGTAGAGACGATCTTTTTGGACTTACGCCATTTGCTGAGAAAAGGAAATGTAAGAGCGAGGAACAAGCCTGAAGAGAGCGTGAAGACCGCTATCTGAGCGATAAAGCCTATATCGAACAGGATACCGCACAAAATAGTTACCAGAGCACCGAGGGCGAACCATATCGATACAAGCTGGAAGGTGGTTGCTTCAGCGATGACGAACAGGACGAATACCACAGCCCATGTGAATAATTCCATCTCCATAGACGCGTACCCCCTTTCTTAAAATTTTGTAGTAATCCCTACGCTTATATAATATCACAAGTAAAGACAAATTTCAAGGGTTTTTTTAAATTTCATCATTTGAACACAATTCAAGTTCATTTGAACCTGTGATTAATTTATTTCAACGGCAGCTATTGACTTTAGCCGCTGTATGACGTATAATAATAATGTATATGCTCCTGAATATTTCACATACTATCACGGGAATATTCTTGTAAGGAGCTGTTTATATGGATAATGAAAAAGAAAAGTCTGATACGTCTGCTGAGGAACGTGTTCACGAGGCTGAGCTTACCGAAAAACTCGGCGAAACTGTCTCGCATAACTCCAAGCACCTGATACACTGCCTCTCAGTTGTCGGTCAGATAGAGGGACACTACGTCCTCGCAGAACAGAACAAGACTACCAAATACGAGCATATAATCCCGGCTCTTGTGGCTGTCGAACAGGACAGGAGCGTCGAGGGACTGCTCATCATTCTCAATACGGTCGGCGGAGACGTCGAAGCCGGTCTTGCGATAGCAGAGCTCATCTCGGGCATGAAAACACCTACGGTCTCGCTGGTCGTGGGGGGCGGTCACTCTATCGGAGTCCCACTTGCCGTGAGCGCAAAGACCTCGTTCATCGTCCCGACCGCTTCAATGACGATACACCCCGTCCGCATGAACGGCACCGTGCTCGGCGTCCCGCAGACGCTTTCCTATTTTGATAAGATGCAGGACAGGATAGTCAGCTTCGTGCTCCGCAACAGCAATATCTCGGAGGAGGACTTCCGCAGGCTCCTGACCAACACCGAGGAGCTCGTTACGGACGTCGGCAGCGTTATCGAGGGCGAAGAAGCTGTAAGGCTCGGGCTGATTGATAAGCTCGGCTGCCTCAGCGACGCTATGGAGTGCCTTTACGATATGATAGAGCATACAGAAAAAAGATATGCCTGACAGACGGACGCCCGGCGTCCGCTACATAAATATAGTAGAACGAAACTGGAGGATATTATGGCAGAAGTCAAGAAAAAGAACCCGCCGCGCAGTACAGCCGGCAGGGCTCCGGCGGAAAAACCAAAGCCGCCGGCACAGGAACCGATTAAACTCAAGAACGAGCAGAACCAGTTCTGGTCGATAATACTCTTTGCAGCAGGTCTGCTCACAGCCCTTATGGTGCTCATAACCGGCTCGGCAGGCTGGCACGCTATACATAAGTTCCTTCTCGGAATGTTCGGGATCGCAGCGTTTTTCGTGCCGATGATACTTGTTTACACAGCCGTCCAGATAGGTATGGAGCGCAGTCAGAAGTGCGTTGCCGGAAGAGCTGTGTGGGGCGTGGCGCTTATGTTCCTCACAAGTGCGGCGATACAGATATTCTTTGTCGGTGACCTGCCCGGAAGCGGTTTCGGCGGTCAGATAAAGGAGCTCTATCAGGACGGCGCTGACCTTCGCGGCGGCGGCGTTGCGAGCGTGATAATCGCCGGTATACTCATACACGCTTTCGGAAGCGTCGGTGCAAAGATAATCACTATAATAATGTTTTTCGTGTTCGGTATGCTTCTCTCGGGACTCGGTCTCATTGAGTTCCTGAAACTGCTCGCGAGACCGTTCGAGTTCCTTACAAAGTGCGTAAAAGGCTTCCATTGTATGGCAGTCGGCGGCGAATTCTCGGACGGCTTCGAGGAGGACGACGACCTTGACGACGACAAGGAGAAAAAGAGCTTCGACAAGGACCTCGAGGCTATTGAGCTGGTGAACAGCCGCAATAAACAGGAGGAGAAGCCTGCTGTACCTGAGCCGGAGCCTTTTCCTGAGACTGTTCCGGCAAGTGAAAAGCCGATCAGAAAAAAATCATCAGTTCCGGAAGAGCGCGTGATACCGGTAAGCGTTCCGGTCGTACACAATTCCCAGAGCGGAGAGGACTTCCTCCTCGATATACCGCTCCCGACGGACCATCTTATCCCGCCTGTCGAGGAAGCTCCTGCCAAAAAGCCGGCAGCCCAAAAGAGAAAAGCTGCTTCCGGCAACGACGAGCTTGAGTCCCTCATTGCCCGCGAAGCCGGTCACAAGCGCAGCGAGCTCGACATACCGATAGGCGATGAGCTGACCGCGGAGACTTCCGCTGAGAGTGAGCCAAAGGAAGAGGAGAAGATCTACATTCTTCCGCCGCTCGACCTGCTTGCAGCTCCGGTCATAAAGTCCAACAGCGCGGAGGCTGCTGCGGAGATGCGTGAAAAGGCTGAGGTCATCGTGAACACCTTCAAGAGCTTCGGCGTTGAGGTGCGCATCAAGGACATCTTCCGCGGACCTTCCATAACCCGTTACGAGATACAGCCCGGTCCGGGCGTGAAGGTCTCGAAGATAAAGGGGCTTGAGGACGACATCGCCCTCAATCTCGCAGCGCAGGGCGTAAGAATTGAAGCGCCTGTGCCCGGAAAATCTGTTGTCGGAATAGAAGTGCCGAACGAGAACAAGGACATGGTAACGCTCCGCGAGATACTCTCCGCGCCTGAGTTCAAGAATTCCGGCAGCAAGCTGACGTTTGCGGTCGGCAAGGACATCGCCGGAAACGTTATCCTCGGCGATATCACAAAGATGCCTCACGTCATCATCGCCGGAACGACCGGTTCAGGTAAGTCGGTCTGCACACGTTCTATCATTATGAGTATCCTCTACAATGCAAAGCCCGAGGAGGTAAAGCTCATACTCATAGATCCGAAAATGGTCGAATTCAAGGTCTTTGACGGCATACCTCATCTGCTTATCCCGATAGTCATCGACGCCAAGAAGGCTGCCGGTGCTCTTAACTGGGCTGTTACCGAGATGATGCGCCGCTACACGATATTCTCGGAGCTCGGTGCGAACGACCTCAAGTCCTACAACGCTATGGCGTCGAATTCGCCCGACCTCGATACTATGCCGCAGATAGTCGTTTTCATCGACGAGCTGGCTGATATGATGCTCGTTGCCGGTAAGGAGGTCGAGGACTCTATCTGCCGTCTTGCACAGATGGGACGTGCTGCCGGTATGCACCTCGTTGTTGCAACACAGCGTCCTACCACAGACGTCATCACAGGTCTCATCAAGGCAAATATCCCGAGCCGTATCGCACTTTCCGTTATGTCTCAGGTCGATTCGCGTACTATCATAGATACTGCCGGTGCTGACAAGCTGCTCGGTAACGGCGATATGCTGTATATGCCTATCGGTATGAACAAGCCGCTGCGAGTTCAGGGCTGTTTTGCGTCGAATAAGGACATTACGGCGACTCTTGACTTTATCAAGTCTCAGGTTCAGGTACACTACGACGAAACAATTACCGAGGCTGTTGAGAATTACGTTCCTCAGGGCAAGGGCAGCGACAGTGACGATATCCCGGACGCTGCCGCAGGTTCTGATGAGGACTTTGTTGAACGCGCTATGGAGGTCGCGGTGAACGCCGGACAGCTCTCCACATCTATGCTCCAGCGTAAGCTCAAGCTCGGCTACGCAAGGGCGGCGCGTATCATGGACGAGCTCGAGGAGCGCGGAGTCATCGGACCGAGCGAGGGTGCAAAGCCGAGAAGAGTGCTCATGTCGAAGATGCAGTTCGACGAGCGGAAGCTCCGCAGAATGAACGATATGGACTGATAGGGGGGATAGCGTGTACGAGGGATTTCTTCCGACGACAAAAAAGGAAATGGCCGAGCTGGGGATAGAGCAGTTTGACTATATCTACATCACAGGCGACGCATACGTTGATCACCCCAGCTTCGGTGCGGCTATCATAACCCGTCTCATAGAGTCTATGGGCTTCACGGTCGGCGTTATCGCTCAGCCGGACTGGCATACTGACCGCGATCTCAGGCGTTTCGGAGCGCCTAAGTATGCGTTTCTCGTCACAGCAGGCAATATAGACTCCATGGTCGCTCACTATACTGCCGCAAAGAGGAAGCGTTCAGATGATGCCTATTCGCCCGGCGGTTTAGCCGGAAAGCGTCCCGACAGAGCGGTCATTGTCTACTGTCAGAAGCTGCGCGAATACTTCGGGGACGTTCCCATTATGGTGGGCGGACTTGAGGCTTCGCTGCGACGTTTCGCACACTATGACTACTGGGACGACGCTGTAAGACCTTCCGTGCTTGTTGACTGCGGTGCTGACCTGCTGATGTACGGCATGGGCGAGCACCAGATACAGGAGATATGTACCAGACTCGCTGCCGGTGAGGACATAAGCACGATACACGACGTCCGCGGAACGTGCTACCTCACAGATCCCGTAAATACGCCGATAGGAGCGGCACAGTGCCCCTCCTTCGAGCAGGTGCGCGACAACAAGAGGGAGTACGCAAAGGCTACTAAGATACAGTACGACTGGCAGGACGAGATCTACGGAAAGATAATCATACAGCGACACGGCAAGCAGATGCTCGTGCAAAATCCGCCGGCTTACAGTCTTACAACGGAGGAGCTCGACCATATTTACAGTCTGCCGTACACAAGGGCTGTCCACCCTTCATACGATGCACAGGGCGGAGTTCCCGGCATAGAGGAGGTTCGCTTCTCGATAACCCACAACCGCGGCTGCTTCGGCTATTGTAACTTCTGCTCGATAGCTTTGCATCAGGGCAGGAGAGTCACCGTCCGCAGCGAGGAGTCCGTTCTTGCGGAGGCTGAGCGAATTACGAAAATGCCCGATTTCAAGGGCTACATACACGATGTCGGAGGACCAACTGCGAATTTCCGCCATACCTCCTGTGAAAAACAGCTCACCAAGGGACTGTGTATGGGTAAGAAGTGTCTTGCGCCGACTCCCTGTCCGGCTCTGAAAGCCGATCATACCGAGTACCTCGCAATGCTCAGGAAGATACGCGCGATAAAGGGCATAAAACGTGTTTTCATACGCTCCGGTATCCGCTACGACTACCTTATGCAGGACAAGAATGACGAGTTCATACGCGAGCTCATCAAGCACCATGTAAGCGGTCAGCTCAAGGTCGCTCCGGAGCACTGTTCGGCTGTCGTTCTTGACAAAATGGGCAAGCCGCACATTGAAGCGTACAAGGCGTTCCAGAAGCGCTTCTACGAGATAACCAAGGGTATGGGCAAGGAGCAGTATCTCGTGCCGTACCTTATGTCATCACACCCCGGAAGTACGCTGAATGAGGCGATAGACCTCGCGCTCTTCCTCAGGGACAACAAGATACGTCCGGAGCAGGTGCAGGACTTCTATCCGACTCCCGGAACTATCTCGACAGCGATGTTCTATTCCGAGCTCGATCCCTACACGATGGAGAAGGTATATGTCCCGAAAACTCCCAAGGAAAAAGCTATGCAGCGAGCTCTGCTCCAGTATTTCAGACCGCAGAACCGCGAGATAGTTCTCGAGGCGCTCAAGGCTGCCGGCAGACGCGACCTTATAGGCAGCGGTCCGAAGTGCCTTGTGGAGGATATACCACAACATAACCGGAAGGGCGGTGACAGCTCGTGGAAAAACAGAAGCAATTCAGCATCTCACCGGAGCAGAGAAAAAAGCTCCGGAAAACCGTCAAGAAACACGGGAAATACTTCAAGAAAGCCTCAAAGAAAAAGAAAGGGCTGAACATAATACTCGTCCTGATACTGGCAATTCTCGCAGCAGGCTTCCTGTGGCTGCATAACCGCCGCAAAGAGCCTGAGCTGGAGGTCAGCAGCGACCTCTCGGTACACTACATAGACGTAGGTCAGGGCGACTGTGAGCTGCTCGTTTCGGGCGGAAAAACTATGCTCATCGACTGCGGAGAGTCGCAGTATGCCGGCAGGGTAACTGACTATCTCAAGGACCTCGGCGTCAAGCGGCTGGACTACGTTGTCGCAACTCACCCTCATTCCGATCACATGGGTGGTATGGCAAAGGTGATGAAGAATTTTGACATAGGTGAAGTCATAATTCCGGCTCTTCCTGACGAGGACGTACCGACAACGGCTTTCTTTGAGAATTTCCTCGGTGTCTGCGAGGACAAGAACCTTGAACTCACTGAGGCTAAGGTCGGTGATGTGCTTGAACTCGGCGATGCAAGGGCAACGGTAGTCGCTCCGAATTCTGAGAAGTATGACGACCTGAACAATTACTCGGTGGTGCTGCTCGTTACTCACGGCAGCAAGAAGTTCATCTTCGACGGCGACGCTGAAAAGATCTCCGAAAAGGAAATGATAAGCGGCGGACTTCTGAGTCAGGTCGATGTGTACAAGGTAGGTCACCACGGCAGCAATTCTTCGTCGTGTGCGGCTTATATGAAGGAGATACAGCCGAAGATAGCTGTCATCTCCTGCGGTGCGGACAATCCCTACGGTCACCCGAAGGACGGCGCTATAAAGCGTATGTCACCGTATATCGAAAAGCTCTACCGCACCGATCTTAACGGCACGATAAATATCGTCTCTGACGGCAAGGAGCTTACCGTCACGACTGAAAGGAACTGAGCAATGATAATACTCGAACGCTTTGAGGGCGATATCGCAGTCCTCGAGACCGATGACGGAATAGCCAATGTCAGCAGGACGGAGCTTCCCGAGGAAGCCTGTGACGGTGACGTGCTCGTTTTCAGCGGTGACTGCTGGAGCATCGACAGGGAAAAGACCAATGAAAGAAGGGCAGCTATGCGTTCAAGAATGCGCAGGCTCATCAAGAAAAAATGACTGATACTATTATTATAGGAGGCGGTGCGGCAGGCTGTTTTGCGGCGGTCTGGGCGGCAAGAATGGGAAAGAGCGTACTTGTTTTTGACAAGAACGAAAAGCTCGGACGCAAGCTGCGAATTACCGGCAAGGGACGCTGCAACGTCACAAACAACTCCTCAATGGAGGAGCATATGAAGAATATCCCGGTAAATCCGCGGTTTCTGTACAGCGCTTTCTCGGCGTTCGGAGCTGAGGACACTATGGCTTTCTTTGAGGAGCTCGGAGTCCCGCTGAAGACCGAGCGCGGCAACAGAGTCTTTCCGGTGAGTGACCGCGCCGACGATATCGCTGACGCTCTGGCGTCCGAAATGCACCGTCTCGGCGTAAAGGTAATAAAGAAGAGAGTAACGAGGCTCATAATCGAGGACGGCTGCTGCTGCGGAGTATCTGCGGCAGGTGAGGAATACCGAGCAGGATCGGTACTTATCGCCTGCGGAGGAAGCTCCTACCCGAATACCGGCTCGACCGGCGACGGCTACACTCTTGCGGAGTCTGTCGGCCATACGGTCACCGATCTGAAACCGAGCCTTGTTCCGCTGACCTCTCCGGACAAATACTGCGCCGAGCTAATGGGACTGTCGCTCAGGAATGTCGCTCTGACGCTCTATGACCGCGAAAAGCCGATATACAGCGAACTCGGTGAAATGCTCTTCACGCATTTCGGCGTTTCCGGACCGCTTGTTCTCAGTGCAAGCTCGCACATCAGGGATATGCAGCCGGACCGCTACTCCATAAAGATAGACCTCAAGCCTGCACTCGACGCGGAACAGCTTGATGCAAGGATACAGCGCGATTTCGCGGAAAATCTCAACCGCGACTTCATAAACGGGATACGAAAGCTGCTTCCGGCAAAGCTGATACCGGTCGCAGTAAGGCTTTCCGGGATAGATCCGGAGCAGAAGGTCAACGGCATAACCAAGGAACAGCGCAGGAAGTTCGGCGAGCTGCTGAAAGCCTTCCCGGTGAGGGTGAGCGGCTTCCGGCCGATAGACGAGGCGATAATCACCAGCGGAGGGGTATCCGTAAAGGAGATCTCGCCTAAAACTATGGAGTCCAAGCTCGTTCCGGGGCTGTATTTTGCCGGTGAAGTGATAGACGTTGACGCTTACACCGGAGGCTTCAACCTCCAGATAGCGTTTTCGACCGCCTATGCTGCGGCTATGGATATGTGAGGTGTGTTTATGGATCTGCTGATAGAATTCATTCTGGGATTTGTCTTTGACGCAGCTGCTGTCGGAGCGGCATCTGCTGCCGGAAGCAGTAGAGTACCGAAGCCTGTCAGGTATCTTATACTGACACTTATACTGCTGTTTTATGAGGCTTTCTTTGTATTGATATTCGGTCTTGCATTTCTGCTGATTATAAAAAAGTATTACCTCTTAGGTATAATCATTGCTGCAATGGGAGCTTTCCTGCTGTTCATCAGTATCAGGAAATTCCGCAGATTATGGATCAAAGCTAAAATAACCTCTGCTGAGGGTGAAAATAAGGAGAATATACTATGAAAAACATCAATATCGCTATCGACGGACCTGCCGGTGCAGGCAAGAGCACTATCGCAAAAATGGTTTCCGCAAAAATGGGCTACATCTACGTTGATACAGGTGCTCTTTACCGTACTATCGCCCTCTACATCACAGAGAACGATATCCCTGACGACAAGATAGAGGAGTCGCTCAAGAACGCTGATGTTTCCCTGAGATTTATCGACGGAACACAGAGAGTTTTCCTCGGAGACAGAGACGTTTCCGGACTTATCAGAACTCCCGAGATCTCAATGGCGGCTTCACGCACATCGGCTATCCCTGCCGTAAGAGCCTACCTCTTCGGAACTCAGCAGAAGATAGCTGCCGAGAACAATGTTATCATGGACGGCAGAGACATCGGAACAGTTGTACTTCCTAACGCTGACGTGAAGATCTTCCTCACAGCCTCCGCTGAGGAGCGCGCTAACCGCCGCTACAAGGAGCTTGCCGAGAAGCCGGACTGTCCGAGCTATCAGGAGATACTCGATGACATCATCAAGCGCGATTATCAGGATATGCACCGCGAGACAGCTCCGCTCAAGCAGGCTGAGGACGCAGTTCTCGTTGACACCACAAAGCTCACACTCGAGGAGTCCGCAGACGCTATTATCAAGGTAATCAGCGAGAAGATCAAGTGATAACGATAAGAGAAGCGGCTGAAAGTGACAGAGCACGGATAGACGAGCTGTTTGCGGCAATGCTGTCCGGTATTTACGGAAACAGTGGGACAAAGGGCTACGAGGACGGCTATCTCGACAAGTTCTTCGGCGGCAGAGACAGGATATACGCTGCGGAAGCCGGCGGGAAATTTGCCGGATATATCGCAGTCGAGGTACACGATGGCTTCATCTACCTTGACGACATTTCAGTTGACGGAAAATTCCGCGGTCAGGGTATCGGCACGAAGCTCATAGAGGCTGCCGAGATGTATGCAGCTGAGCTCGGTATAACCGAGTCCGTGCTCCACGTTGAAAAGGCAAACGCCTCTGCACAGCGTCTTTACAAACGGCTCGGATATTCGGAGTCAGGCTGTGACGGCAGCCGTTTCCGAATGACGAAAAAGCTGTCTGACGAAAGGGGAGAATGATATGTACTATATTCTGAAATTCCTTGTGCGCCTTGCATTCAGGATAGCTTTCAACCTTCATTATGAGGGGAAAAAGAATATTCCCAAGGGCACGACCGTGATATATGCCTGCAATCACCGCAGCAACGGCGATCCGCCTATCATAGGCTGCGGCTGTCCTGGCAGGCAGACCTTTATGGCTAAGGAGGAGCTCTTCGAGAACAAGCTGTTTGGCTGGCTGATACGCTCTCTCGGAGCCTTCCCGGTTTCGAGGGGCAAGGGCGATACCGGCGTTATCGACAAGGCTGTTGATAATCTTAACAGCGGCAAGAACCTCATGATCTTCCCCGAGGGCACACGCTCCAAGGACGGAAAGGTCGGCAGGGGACATACCGGCGCTGCACTTATCGCTGCGCGTTCCGGAAAGCCTGTTGTGCCGGTCGGTATAGTTTTCGGCGACAAGCTGAAATTTCGCACAAGAGTAACGGTCAAGTTCGGCGAACCCATTATGCCGGCGGACTACGTTGAGGTCTGCGATGAACCCAATCCGCGTCAGCTCGTAAAGCTCAAAAACCGCTATATGGCTGATATCAAGCGTCTTGTTGAAGGCGAACCGGAGACTGCTGATAAGGAGGAAAAGGCTGATGAGTAAGGTCACAGTTGCGAAGTCGGCAGGCTTCTGCTTCGGAGTGGACAGGGCTGTGAAAATGGTTTACAGCGAGCTCGAAAAGAACACTAAAGTGGCAACTCTCGGACCTATAATCCACAATCAGGACGTCGTGAACGATATGAAGTCCAAGGGAGCGCGTATCGTAGAGACTCCCGACGAGCTCGAACCCGACGAGACCGTCGTTATCCGCTCGCACGGAGTAGGCAGGGATATCTATGAGCAGATCGCCGCAAAGGGCAACCGTATGCTCGATGCGACCTGTCCGTTTGTGTCAAGGATACACAAGATCGTTGCCGAAAAGACCGCCGAGGGCTACTTTATACTGATAGCCGGTGACTCATCTCACCCGGAGGTGCAGGGGATAGTTGGTCATTGTGACGAAAATTGCCTTGTTTTTAAAGATAATTTTGAGCTAAAGGACTTTTTTGAAAAAAAGTACACAAATTTGAAAAAAAGACTTGCAATTGTAGCTCAAACGACGTATAATATTGTAGTATGGGACGAGTGTTTAAACGTGATCCCGAAAGACGATCCGAACATCGTTATCTTTGATACTATCTGCAATGCGACCGATACAAGACAGTCCGACGCGGCTGAGCTTGCTAAAAATTCGGATATAATGCTTGTGGTCGGAGGCAGACACAGCTCCAATACAGTCAAACTGTTCGAGGTGTGCAGCCGTTACTGCAAAACGTATCATATTGAGAATTCGGACGAGCTTCGGAGCTTAATGCTTCCCTCTGCCGATAAGATCGGCATTACCGCTGGAGCCTCTACTCCGGCGCACATAATCAAGGAGGTACAAACCAAAATGGCAGAAAATGAAATTCTTGCAGCTAATCAGAATGAGGAGTTCGATTTTGCTCAGGCTATCGACGAGTCATTCAAAAAAATACATACAGGAGAGAAAGTAAAAGGCACAGTTGTTGCTGTAAATAATACAGAAGCTATCGTTGACCTCGGCACAAAGCACACCGGCTATGTTGCACTCGACGATCTTACAGACGACCCCTCTAAGAAGCCTGCTGATATCGTTAGTGTCGGCGACGAGATCGATCTTGTTGTAATTAAGGTAAACGACGCTGAGGGTACCTGCGCACTTTCCAAGAGAAAGGTAGACGAGCAGGCTGGCTATGAGAAGATCCTTCAGGCTAAGGAAGAGGGCACTGTTCTCGAGGGCGTTGTTCAGCACGTTGTTAACAAGGGCGTTACTCTCAACGTTCTCGGCGTAAGAGTATTTATCCCTGCTTCACAGACAGGTCTCCCCAGAGGAGCAGAACTCGAGCAGCTTCTCAAGAAGAAGGTAGAGTTCACTATCATCGAAGTTACAGAGGGCAGAAAGAGAGCTGTTGGTTCTATCAAGGCTGTCCAGAACGCTAAGAAGGCAGAGGCTCAGGCTAAGTTCTGGGAGACTGCTGAAGTTGGCGCTACATACACAGGTAAGGTAAAGTCTCTCACCAGCTTCGGTGCTTTCGTTGATCTCGGCGGCATCGACGGTATGGTACACATCTCCGAGCTCTCTTGGAAGCGCATCAAGCACCCGAGCGAGGTCGTAAATGTCGGCGATACTCTCGAGGTTTACATCAAGGACCTCAACCGCGAGGAGAACAGAATTTCCCTCGGCTACAAGAAGGAAGAGGACAATCCTTGGGAAGTATTCAAGGCTAACTATCACGTAGGCGATGTTGTTAAGGCAACTATCGTTTCTATCACCAGCTTCGGCGCTTTCGCTCGCATCATCGACGGCGTTGACGGTCTTATCCACATCTCTCAGATCGCTGACAAGAAGGTCGAGAATGTTAAGGATATCCTCACAGTAGGCGATGAAGTTGACGTTAAGATCATCGACATTGACACAGAGTCCAAGAGAATCAGCATTTCTATGCGCGCACTCCTCGAGGACAGTGAAGAAGCAGATGAGGCTGAGGAAGCTCCTGCTGAGAATGACGCTGAATAATTCAAAATATAATGTGTAATGCTGCAATTGCTGCAGCGCTGAAAGACCTGTAAAGGTATGCCATAGTATTTCTGACAGCTGTCAGGGATACTATGGCATTTTTGATATTGTGCTGCTGAGAAACTGCTGACTTCATAAAAAGCGCGATATTCCGGACTCTACCGCTGGTTGATATCTCCCCGTTCAACCGATAGTATGTTGCAGTCTGGCTGGAAATGACTATAATTGAAAGTGAAAGGAGGGCAAAACTCATGGATCAGTTAAAGATCGGAAGATTTATTTCAAAAAGACGAAAGTCACAGGGCTTGACGCAGGCACGGCTTGCGGAGCAGCTCGGCATCACCGACAGGGCCGTCTCAAAATGGGAGACCGGCAGATCTTTGCCGGACGTTTCAGTAATGCTCGAGCTTTGCGGTATACTAAAGATAACAGTTAATGATCTGTTATGCGGGGAGGTCGTATCTATGGAGAAATATAATGAAACAACCGAGAAAAACTTACTGGAAATGGTAAAGCAGAAGGAAGAAGCAGATAAACGTTTGCTGTCAGTTGAGATAGTGATATGCGTGATATCGTCGGTCTTTTTGCTTACTGTGCTCCTGACCGCGGTATTCATCAATATGCAGGACTGGCTCAGATTATTGCTTATCGGAGTGGGATCTGTGGCATTTGTGGTCGGTTGTCTGTTTTCGCTCAGGATCGAACAGGTTGCCGGATATTACGAATGCAAAGAGTGCGGACACAGATATGTCCCGACTTACCTCAATGTGAACATAGCTCCTCATATGGGCAGAAAACGCTATATGAAATGCCCTCAGTGCCAGAAGAAGTCATGGCAGAAAAAGGTCATAAGCAAGGAATGAACTTTCCTCACAGCGATAACTGAATACCGATACTGCGTCCCGAAGCTGTCTGAAACAGCTCCGGGGCTTTTGTTATATGAAAGCTATATGACCTATTGTGTAAATTTATACCACGGCATAGCACGATATATCAGTTAATGAGTACTATATATCATTGAAATCTGACCTCAGGTGCTATATAATGTAATCATAGGAATAGCGAATTGCGGTCAGTGGGACCGCTGTGGGATATTTTTATGGAGGGACTATTATGAGAAATGATTTGCTGAGAAAGAGAGTTGCTTCTGTTGCTGCGGCAGCTCTGATGAGCGTTTCCGGCATTGTTTGCGCTCCTGCCGGACGTATTCCTTCACTTAGCGAGGGCTTCGACGCTTCTGCGGCAGTCGAAAGCAGTGTCAAGTTCATCAAGTCAGCCGGCTACGGCGAGGGCATCTATGCCACATGGGCAACAGTTTCGGGGGCTTCCGGCTACAATGTCTACGTTGACGGCAAAAAGCTCGATAATATGCTGATAAGGCAGTATCCGGGCTATGTCAGAGCTGACGCTCCCGGACTCAAAGCAGGCAGCCACACACTGAAAGTCGTTCCCGTTATCAGCGGCAGGGAGGATAGCTCCAAGGCGGCAGAGATAACTGCTTCCGCCTATGCTCACGACCGCTCGGGTTATGGTTTCGTGAACGGTTCCTCATCTGGTGCTTATAATAATGACGGAACCCTCAAGAGCAATGCGGCTGTGATATATGTCACCAATGCAACAAAGGACACTGTTACGGTAACGCTTCCCGACAAGAAGGGCGGAAATGTTTCGCTTCAGGGAGTTCAGAACATCATAACTAACCTGAAGGGCAACTCAAAGGTTGGACCTGTATGTATCAGATTTATCGGAAATATCGAAGATCCTGCCAATATGCCCAAGGGCGATCTGCTCGTTGACGGCGTTACCTGCGGTCTCACAGTCGAGGGTATCGGCAGCGATGCTACCTTCAACGGCTTCGGACTCGTTCTAAAGGGCAGCTCAAATGTTGAGGTGCGCAACATCGGCTTTATGAACTGCAACAGCAGCGAGGGTGACGACTGCGGTCTTCAGCAGGCAAATGACCATGTCTGGGTACATAACTGTGATTTCTTCTACGGCGATGCCGGTTCGGACGCCGATCAGAAGAAGGGCGACGGTGCTCTTGATACCAAAAAGTCCACCTATGTTACACATTCCTACAATCACTTCTGGGACAACGGAAAGTGCAATCTCCAGGGTATGAAGGACGAGACTGTCGAGAATTATGTTACCTATCATCACAACTGGTACGATCACTCCGACTCACGTCACCCCAGGATAAGGACCTGCACAGTCCACTGCTACAACAACTACTACGACGGCAACGCTAAGTACGGTATAGGCGCTGCACTTGGCTGTTCTGCATTCGTCGAGAGCAACTATTTCAGGAACTGCAAGCTGCCGATGATAATCGCAAGTCAGGCGGACGACTTCGATTCGGAAGGCAAGTCCACGATGTCCGGCGAGACCGGCGGAATGATAAAGTCCTACGGCAACAAGATAGTCGGTGCGCAGAGCTACGTCACATATCAGCAGAACAACACCGATTTCGACGCTTATGAGGCTTCCTCAAGAGGCGAAAAGGTCCCCTCGTCGGCTAAGGCAAAGAACGGCGGTGCGGTATACTCGAACTTCGATACGGCTTCGGATTTCTATAAGTACACACCTGAAAGCGCTGAAGCTGTTCCCGCGAGCGTGACTTCAAAGGCAGGAAGAGTTGACGGCGGCGATTTCAAGTGGACGTTTGACAATTCGGTCGACGACAAGAGCTCGGCAGTCAATGATGCTCTGAAATCTGCACTCGTCAGCTATAAGGACAAGATAACCGCAATAGGCAGCGGTTTCAAAGAGGACGGCTCAGAGGTCATTGAAACTCCTACGGCAACGGCTCCGGTCGTTACAGATATTCAGGTGACTACTCAGCCTCAGGAAACAACTCAGGCTCAGGTCACAACGACTGCTTCGTCAGGACAGCCGTCTGTTACAGATGGAACTATCCCGTTTACGGGCAGCAACGTCATTTTCGCTTCACCCTCCGGCGGCGGTGACGGCAAGAGCGTTTCATCTCCGACTGACGTTCTGACAGCGATAAAGAATGTTCCGGCAGGCGGCTATATCTACCTCCTCGGCGGCACCTACAAGTTCTCAGATACTATCAATATCGCGGAGAGCAATTCCGGAACAGCCGGCAGCTTCAAGACCATTGCCGCATATCCCGGAGCTGACGTAAAGTTTGATTTCTCGGGACAGGCTACTGCTGACACGGCAAGAGGCTTTGTGCTCGAGGGCTCCTACTGGCACTTCTACGGATTCACGGTCGCAGGTGCAGGAGACAATGGAATGCTCCTTGCAGGCGACAACAACATTATCGAGATGATGATATTCGAGGGCAACCGCGATACCGGTCTTCAGGTGTCGCGTATGAACTCCTCTTATGCAGACGTTTCACAGTGGCCGACCAACAATCTCATCAAGAACTGCACTGCTCGCAACAACTGCGATGAGGAGAAAATGGAGAACGCTGACGGCTTTGCTGCAAAGCTGACCTGCGGAAACGGCAACGTTTTTGACGGCTGTATCTCATACAATAACTCGGACGACGGCTGGGACCTCTACGCAAAAGAAGCTACCGGTCCTATCGGAGTTGTAACTCTCAGGAATTGTATAGCCTTCCGCAATGGCTTCACAGAGGACGGCAGGGGCTACGGTGACTGCGACGGAAACGGCTTCAAGCTCGGCGGCGGCGGTGTAGGCACCCGCCACAAGGTCGAGAACTGTCTCGCTTTCGAGAACCTCAACTGCGGCTTTACCGACAACAACAACCCGAAATTCGGCGATATGAACCTCTGTACCGCCTACAATAACGGTATAGGCGGCAAAGGTAAAGCCAACTACTTTGTTTACAGGAACGATACTTCTACTACCCTCACAAATATGATGTCATACTACAATACCGGCAAGGTCTCAAAGACCAACGCTGCCGGCATAAAGCTCGCAAGCGACAAGCTCGTGGGCAATATGACAAGCTCAGTCTACTTCAACAACAGCGGCACATACTACTACATCACCAATACGACTGCCATTGCAAGCGGCGAAAAGAAGGGCAGCGTAGTCAAGCCCGGCGATAACGATTTCATCACGCTGAACGTTGCCGGAATGGGCACCGATTTCCACAAGGCATGGAGAAACGCTGACGGTTCACCCAAGCCGTCCGGATTTGCGGAGACAGCTTCAAACAGCACCTTCAGCGGACTTGGCTACAAGATGAGCAAGGGCGTTTCACAGAAGGCTACTCCGGCTGTCTACACGACAGGAACACTCCAGCCCGAGACCACAACTGCTCCGGAAACGACTCAGCCTTCATCTGAGGAGCTCAGCGTAACACTTGCCGGCGACGCTAATCTCGATAATACCGTAAATATCGCAGACGCAGTGCTCGTAATGCAGGTCGCTACGAACCCCGACAAGTACGCTCAGGGCAAGTCCGACGTGAGCATAAAGCCGCAGGGCGAAAAGAACGCTGATGTTGACGGCAAGGCAGGACTTACAAACTCCGATGCGCTTATGATACAGAAGTTCAAGCTCGGACTTATCAAGAATTTCTGACACCCAATACTCCTTTAATTTAAAAATAGTGAAAAAAGAGGTTTCCCGGACCTCTTTTTTCATATCCAGAATAAAATATACTTGACAAAAGCAGTTATTTATTGTATAGTAAAATTGTATAGGTGCGTGAAACGTACCAAAAAATAGAGAGGGGTTAATACTTATGAAGTTAAAAAAACTTACGGCGGCCGCAGCTGCACTTGCTATGACTGCCACAATGGCTTCAGCTTATCAGACTGCTCCCGAGAAGCAGTTCACAGCTGAGGCTGCAAGCAAGTACAACTATGCTGAGGCTCTTCAGAAGTCAATGTTCTTCTATGAGGTACAGCAGGCTGGCAAGCTCCCGGACTGGAACCCGGTACAGTGGAGAGATGACTCGATGGTCGATGACAAGGGCAATGAGACCGATGTCTGCAAGGGCGGTTGGTTCGATGCCGGTGACCACTTCAAGTTCACACTTACAAATGCTTACTCAGCTGCTATTCTTGCATGGGGTTACCTCGAATACAAGGACACTGTTGATAAAACAGGACTTGGTGAGACATACCGCAATAATGTTCAGTGGGGACTTGATTATCTTATGCAGTGCGACAGAGGCGATAAGATAATCGGTACAATAGGCGATTTTTCAGGCGGCTCAACTGATCATAACATCTGGTGCAGCGCTGAGGTATATCTCCGCAAGCATTACCTCAACGGCGGCGACTGGGAGCGTCCGTATGACGAGATAGCTGATTCCAGCGTAATGGCACTTTCAGCAGCAGCACTTGCTGAAGGCTATATTATGTTCAAGGACACACAGCCTGACAAGGCAAAGGCTTATCTTGCCCAGGCTAAAACATATTTCAAGACCGCTGACAAAGTAAGAGGACTTGAAAACGGCGCTATGGGCACCATGTACAAACCTTCATCATGGGTAGATGACTGTATGTTTGCAGCTATCTGGCTTTACAGAGCAACAGGCGATAAGAGCTATATGGACAAGGTAGAAAGCGATTATATACCGAAATTCCCGCTTGAGGAGCAGTCAACAGAGCGTAAGTTCACATGGGGCTTGTGCTGGGACGATACTTCACAGGCAGCAGCTCTCCTTTATGCACAGGAGACTGGCAACGAGGACTGGATAGCTCACGTTTCCCACCACCTTGATTACTGGATAGACGGTTACGGCGGAAAGAAAGTACAGTACACTCCTGATGGCATGGCATGGCTCTTTAACTGGGGCTCTGCACGTCATGTAAGTTCTACCTGCTGGCTTGCTAAACTTGCTTCTGATACTATTTTCAAGGGAAATGACAAGCTCAAGGACAAGTACAATGAATGGGCTAAGGGACAGATGGATTACATCTTCGGCGACAACGGTCTCAAAATGAGTTATGTTCTTGGTATGGGCGACAAACAGCCTTCTGCATTCCACCACAGAACAGCTTCCGGTATCCATGATGACCACTGGAATGATCTTGGTACTGAGGGAAGCACTGAGGGCTGGCAGACAGAGTATGCTCATACACTTTACGGCGCACTCGTCGGCGGTCCGGATCAGGCTGGTACTTACAAGAACAGCGTTGCTCAGTATGAGTATTCTGAGGTAGCTATCGACTATAATGCCGGCTACACAGCTTGTCTCTGCGCACTTGTTGACGATTACGGCGGAACGATAGATCCTTCGTTCCCTCCCTCTGAAACACCAAAATGGCCTGAGTGGGAGGTTGCGGCTATCCTTAACGGATCGCCTGCAAAGAGCTATACAGAGATAAAGGCATGGGCAATGAATCATACAGCATGGCCGGCAAGAGTTGCAGAGGATGTTGAATATCGTTACTTCTTCGATATCTCTGAGCTTTTAGACAATGGCCTTACAGTAGACCAGATAAAGGTCGAAGGCAAATCCCAGCAGTATAAGGAAGGCGAGCAGGGCTATGCAACTGTTTCCGGTCCTTACAAATATGAGGGAGATCCCACAGGAAATACATACTATGCAAGAATCAAGTTCGAGGACGGACGTATAATTCAGCCTACCGGACAGAGCGAGCACAGAGACGAGGTACAGTTCCGTGTATCTATCCCTGACGCTATCGACGGCAAGTCAACAGACGGTGCCTGGGACTGCACAAATGACTGGTCTTACCTTGGCGGTATCGCAACAGCAACAGACCTCAAGAGTGAGGATTCACTCAACAAGCATATGCCTATGTATGTAAACGGCGTTCTCGTATGGGGCGAAGAACCTGACGGAACAGTTCCCACAAAGTCTGACTACGTTCCCAAGAGAAGCGCTCAGGGCGGTACTGGTATAGAGGAGGATCCTACAAAGGAGACAGAGTCTGCATCTGTAACTGATACAGTTGATCCGACATCAAGCTGCTGTGAGCATACAATAACTATCTACGGAGATGCAAACCTCGATGATCAGGTAAATATCGCTGATGCCGTACTCGTAATGCAGGTATCTACAAATCCTGACAAGTACGATCTCGGAAAGAGCGATCTTTCTATCAAGGAAATAGGCTGGAACAACGCTGATGTTGATGAGAACGGAAGCCTCAATAACAAAGATGCTCTTCTCATTCAGAAGTATAAGCTCGGACTTATTGACAAATTACCGGTCGAATAATAACTAATTCATAATTTGTTCACAAAGAGGGATTTTATCCCTCTTTGTTCTTTTTATAACATTGTGAAAACTACACAAAAATTCTCTGATAGTATTAGGGATATACACGAATTTCCGGAAAGCTATTTACTTTTTATTCACGATATAATATAATAAATTATGGTAAGGTGGTTCGGTGCAGGTCCTTATGGACTACGCCTTATCCGCACATTTTAATAGGTATAACCGCAATGTTTGCACTGACATTGCGTTATAAGTAAATTTTTTAAATCTAATTGGGAGGGTAAAACAATGCACAACAAAATAGCAAAGGCTATTACTGGCAGCCTCACAGCTGCTGCAATGCTCGCTACCAGCGCTGTTGCTTTCGTTCCTATGAGCGCATCTGCTGGTCAGATCCTCGGTCAGACCAACTTCGATGAAGGCGTTGGTCTTCCTTGGCACACTTGCGAAACTAACCCCGCAAGACAGACATTCGATATCGATGGCGGTACCTACAATGTTCACATCGAGAACTCAAACGGTACTGGCGGTAGATGGGATCTTCAGCTCCGTCACAGAGGACTTTCTATCAAGTCTGGTAAGAAGTACACTGTAAGCGGTGAGATCACTCCTACTAAGGACGGTTACATCTACTCAAAGATCGGTAACTATGCAGGTACTAAGGAACTCTGGAACGATATCTACGGTACAGGCAAGGGCGGCGAAGGCTGGAAGCCTATCCAGCTCAAAGGCGGCGAGACATATAAGTTTGAGGATACTTTCACAGCTTCTACTGATATGGAAGTTGCAGAGTGGGCTTTCCACTACTCAAATTCTATCGGTACTGGTGCTGAGAAGGAATACGGTCATAAGGATACTGGTTTCGAGGCTGGTACAACTATCAGCTTTGATAACCTCTCACTCATTGAAGAGGGCGACAGAACATTCCCTAAGGACGAAGAGTTCGGTATCATCAGACCTAAGAGCAACGTTCGTCTCAATCAGGTTGGTTACTACACAAACTTCGCTAAGAAGGCTTCTTATGTAACTGATGCTGACGAGCCTCTCGAGTTTGAGGTTCGTACAACTTCAGGCAAGGTAGTTAAGACAGGCACAACTAAGGTATTTGGTGCTGACCCTGATTCCGGTAACGGCAAGAAGGAAACTTATACAGACGCTAACGGAGATAAGGTAACTAAGGAAAAGGATTCCGGTGCTAATGTTCATATCATCGACTTCTCTGATGTTAAGGAACCTGGCACATACAAGATCTTCGTTAAGGATAAGGTAGGCGTATCCGGCACAAAGTATGCTAAGACAGAAGGCGCTTGGGATACAAAGCTCAGCGGCGACGAGCTCAAGTGGACAAACTTCAAGACTGATGTTGAGTACACAATGAACGAGTCATGTGAGTTCAAGATCGGCGACGATATCTATGAGGGACTCCTTACACAGGCAATGAGCTACTACTATCAGAACCGTTCTAACTCCTCTTGTGAGGCTAAGTATGTAGAAGGCTTTGAGAATCCTAATTCCAAGGCTCCTCTTACTCACGAAGAGAAGGGACATCCGAACGATGTAGCTGAGGTTCAGAAGGCTTGGATCAACTCCTACCTCACAGAGGCTGAGACTAAGACAGGCGTTTCCGTTGACGGTACAGGCGGTTGGTACGATGCTGGTGACCACGGTAAGTACGCTGTTAACGGCGGTGTATCTGTATGGACACTCCAGAATATCTATGAAATGTCTAAGAAGCTCGGCACAGATGCTAAGTGGACAGACAAGAAGACAGTTCGTATCCCTGAGAATCAAGATAAGGCTCCTGACGTACTCGACGAAGCAAGATATGAGCTCGAGTGGATGATGAAGATGCAGGTTCCTTCTTCTGACACTATCTGGGGCAAGAAGTGCGAAGGCATGGTTTACCACAAGCTCCACGACCAGAAGTGGACAGGTCTTGCTATCCACGCTTGGAAGTACGAAGGCTTCGACGGCTGTGTTCGTATCGCTAAGCCTCCGACGTATGCTGCTTCATTCAACCTCGCTGCTTGCGGTGCTCAGGCTGCACGTCTCTGGGAGGACTTCGATTCTTCATTTGCTAAGGAAGCACTCGCAGCTGCTGAGAAGGCATATGCTGCAGTTAAGGCATCTGGCGACGGCTACAAGGTAAAGGAAGGTAACTGGAAGGATGATCCTCAGTTCGCTCCTCTCGATCAGGCTATCGGCGGTGGTCCTTACGGTGATACATATGTAATGGACGATATGTACTGGGCTGCTTGTGAGCTCTATATCACAACAGGCAAGGAAGAGTATAAGAAGGATCTCGAGGCTTACGAGAATCCTAACGACAGCACTGGCGCTGATAAGGCATACAGCCTTACATCTAACCTCGGCGGTGGTGAGAACAAGGGATCACTCAGCTCCTTCAACTGGGGTTGTACATCCGGTCTCGGAACACTTTCACTCTACCTCAACAAGGATAAGGAAGGTCTCCTCTCATCTGATGCTAAGAGCACTGTAACAAAGTCTATCCTCAAGGCAGGTGACATTTACCTCGAGGAGCAGGCTAACCAGGGTATGGGTATTCCTTACCACGGAACAACATTCGAGGATGCTATCAACATCGGACCTGGTATCAAGGTAACAGGTTATGAGTGGGGTTCAAACTCATTCGTTATTAACAACGCTATCGTTCTTGCTTACGCATTCGATGCTTCAGGCAAGGCTAAGTACTTCAATGGTGCTTCTGAGGCTCTCGACTACATCTTCGGACGTAACGGTCTTGACTTCTCTTATGTATCCGGTTGGGGTACTACAACACTTACATATCCTCACCACAGATTCTGGGCTGGCGGACTTGATCCGAACTTCCCGCTCGCACCTAAGGGTATCCTTTCTGGTGGTCCTGGTGCTGGTATGCAGGATCCTTACATTGCTGGTGCTGGTTATAAGAGAGGTACTCTCGCAAGCCAGAAGTGCTATGTTGACTCCGCAGAGGCTTGGTCTGTAAATGAGATCACAATCAACTGGAACGCTCCTCTCGTTTGGATGGCATCTTACATGGATGACGTTGCACCTAAGTGGAACGGTAAGGACGTTGGAGGCGGAGAAGAGGAATCTTCAACAGCTTCTGAGGGAACAACAGGTTCTGAGCTCAAGATGGATAAGTGGGGCGACGCTAACCTCGACAAGCAGGTTAATATCGCTGACGCTGTTCTCGTAATGCAGGTTGCTACAAACCCTGATAAGTATGCTGTAGGAAAGTCTTCCGTAAGCATCAAGCCCCAGGGCCAGGCTAACGCTGACGTAGACGGCAAGAAGGGCCTCACAAACTCCGACGCACTTCTCATTCAGAAGTATAAGCTCGGTCTTTACAAGCCTGAGGTTTAATTCAGTCTGACTGAACAATAACTAAAAATTTAAGGGACGCTCCGGCGTCCCTTTTCTTTATATGCTGCTCCGGTAAACAGAACGGTGAGCACACAGCGCTGCTTGTGTACTGGCAGCAAAAAAGCCGCCCGGATAAACCAGACGGCTTTTATCAATTCAGTTTAAATCAAACTCCGTACTTAGCAGTAGCAACCGGAACTCCGGGGCCCATAGTAGAAGTTACTGTGCAGCTCTTGAGGTAAGTACCCTTTGCTGCAGCAGGCTTAGCCTTAACGATAGCTTCCATAAGTGTGGAGAAGTTCTCCTCGAGCTTTGCAGCGCCGAAGGAAGCCTTACCGATAGGACAGTGAATGATGTTTGTCTTGTCAAGACGGTACTCGATCTTACCAGCCTTTGCCTCGGTTACAGCCTTAGCAACGTCGGGTGTTACAGTACCAGCCTTCGGGTTAGGCATAAGACCACGAGGTCCGAGAACCTTACCGAGACGTCCAACGAGTCCCATCATATCAGGTGAAGCAACGACTACGTCGAAGTCCATCCAGTTTTCCTTGAGGATCTTGTCTACGAGATCCTGACCGCCAACGAATTCAGCACCAGCTGACTGAGCAGCCTCATACTTGTCCTCCTTGCAGAATACGCAAACGCGAACAGTCTTACCTGTACCGTTAGGGAGAACAACAGCGCCTCTAACCTGCTGGTCAGCGTGACGTGAGTCAACACCGAGACGGATGTGAGCTTCGATTGTTTCATCAAACTTAGCCTTTGCATTCTTGCAAACTAAATCAAGAGCCTCAGTAGACTCATACTGCTTTGCATAATCAACAGCCTTTGCGCTGTCAACATATTTCTTGCCGTGTTTCATTATATTTCCTCCTATTTAAGTGGTAATACCGGACGCTTATAGCGTTACCGGTTAGCGGAATTTTCCTCCCACCAATAGAACTCTGAAAGGGAAGAACCCTTCATCATTCAATCATTAAAATTAGTCAACAACTACAACGCCCATTGAACGAGCTGTACCAGCGATCATGCTCATAGCTGCCTCGAGTGAACCTGCGTTAAGGTCAGCCATCTTTGTCTCAGCGATCTTCTGGATCTGTTCCTTAGTGATGTTTGCAACCTTTGTCTTATTCGGAACTCCTGAACCGCTCTCGATGTTGCAAGCCTTCTTGATGAGGACTGCTGCGGGGGGAGTCTTAGTGATGAATGAGAAAGAACGGTCTGCGTATACTGTGATAACAACAGGGATGATCATACCGATATCGTTCTTAGTTCTCTCATTGAATTCCTTTGTGAATGCCATGATGTTTACGCCGTGCTGACCGAGTGCCGGACCAACAGGCGGTGCAGGAGTAGCCTTTCCTGCTGCGATCTGAAGCTTAATGTAGCCAACTACTTTCTGTGCCATTGTATTCGCACCTCCATAAATGTGGTAAATGGCGAGGCAAGAATTATTTTACCTCTCCCACTGAAGTCATTCTGACTTCGTTTTGACCTGAGCGATACCTTGGGGTATCAGTCCTCCACTAAGATGACCTGACTGATAGGCAGGGTAGTGGGGGTTTCTCGACCGAACATTGATACAAGAAGGTCAACTGTGCGGTCTTCGAGATTGATGTTCTGAACGATGCCGATGAAACCGTCCATAGCAGTACCTGAAATCTGTACTCTGTCTCCGACTTTGAAGTTAACAGTAACGGTAGAAACGTCAATGCCGAAGAGCTTCTGCACCTCTTCTTCCGAGAGGGGGGTGGGCTCTGAAGCCGGACCGACGAAGCCTGTGCAGCCTCTGGTATTTCTTACGACGTACCATGAATCGTCAGTAACGATCATTTTGACGAGAACATAACCGGGGAAGGTCTTGCGTTCAACGTCTTTTTCTTTTCCGTCAGCGATCTCTGTCGCTGTTTCGGTAGGAACTCTAACCTCCTGGATCAGATCATGAAGCTTGCGGTTTTCGACAACCTTTTCAATATTCTGAGCTACTTTATTTTCATAGCCTGAATAAGTGTGGATAACGTACCACTTAGCCGCTTCTGACATAATAATCCTCCTTAGATTTCCTTTTGATTAGCGGTAGATCGCACGGAACAGAGCGAGGAAGCCCTCATCGAGCGCACCTACGAGAGCTGCTGAAAGGATGATAACACCCACAACAACTGAAGTGTTGTTGAT
Source organism: uncultured Ruminococcus sp. (assembly GCA_900318825.1). Classification (GTDB taxonomy): domain Bacteria; phylum Bacillota; class Clostridia; order Oscillospirales; family Ruminococcaceae; genus Ruminococcus. The sequence goes on along the minus strand of ONMB01000010.1, from coordinate 11,241 downwards.
AACAGTCTTCTTGGTAGGCCATACTACCTTTTTGAATTCTACTTTGAGGTCCTTGAACCATTTCCCGATCTTGCCGGGCTGCTTTTTCTCGGACTTCTTTTCTGAAGTTGTATCCTTAGCCATTAAAAATACTCCTTCCGATCACTTTGTTTCCCTGTGAAGAGTATGCTTGCGGCAGAACTTACAATGCTTCATCATTTCGATTCTGTCTGGGTCATTCTTCTTGTTCTTCTTGGAAACATAGTTGCGCTGCTTGCATTCAGTACAAGCTAAAGTAACCTTTACTCTCATATCGGCACCTCCTGAATTATTACTTCCTCCGACGAGCGGAGGTAGGTTGTTTGCCTCCCTCGCGGGGCAAAAAAATAAAACCCCAAACGAGGTATAATTATTATAGCATACTATTTCAGGAAAGTCAAGCCTTTTTCGCCCTTTTTTTGAAGAAATTTCACGCTAAGGGAAGATTTTACTGCTGCGCTTGATTTTGGTATTATAATAAGGTATAATTAAGGTATCAGAGCAGTGTGCTTCCGGGAAGCTGCACACTGCGAGGACGTTATTTTTAAATTAAGGGAGTAAAGGGTATGGATACAAGGATACTCAGAGCGGCAGCCTGCTGCTGTGCGCTCACGCTCTCTGCGTGCGGAAGCGGATCACGCGGATCCGTCACACCGCCCGACGGCAGGCTCGACAAATGTACTATCAGATTTTCGTGGTGGGGCGGCGACGACCGCCACGAGGCTACCTTAAAAGCTATTGAATTATGGAATTCCAGACACCCCGATATAACCATTACCCCTGAATACGGCGGCTGGGACGGCTGGCAGGAAAAGGTTGCCGCACAGCTCTCCGGCTGCAAGGAACCGGACGTCATGCAGATAAACTATGACTGGCTCGTCACAATGTCGCCCGACGGGAAGGGCTTCTACGACCTAAGTCAGCTCTCCGGCGAGCTCGATACTTCGGGCATCAGCGAGGATATGCTCTCGTTCGGCATGGTAGAGGGGCGGCTCAACGCCGTTGCGGTCTCGGTCACGGGAAGGACTCTTTTCTATAATTCCGATGTTTACAGGAGCGCCGGAGCTTCTTATCCGCAGACGTGGGACGAGCTTATCGCGCTTGGCAGGAGCTTTTCAGAAAAGAACATCTATCCTCTCGACCTTGATATACAGTCGGGAGGAACAGCGTGGTATCTGGCAGTAGTGTATGTCCAGCAGACTACCGGCAGGGAGTTCATTGATATGGACGGCAAGCTCGGTTTTACCGAGGAGGACATAAAGACAGCCATTGATTTTTACAAAAAGCTCGAGGACGAGCACGTTATCCGGACGATACGCACCCGCACTGACGAGGACGGCAACGCTGCTCTTTATCAGTCGCCGGAGTTCATAGGCGGCAGAGTGGCAGGCGTTCTTGAATGGGGAAGCTCCGTCGGCAAGTACGAGTCGGTGCTGCCGGAGGGAACTCTCGAAGCCGGACCTCTCCTCAGTGACGGAAAGGGGAATGAAGGCGGCTGGCTTGTAAAGCCGTCGATGCTGTATGCAGTCTCGCGCAATACCGGGTACCCTGACGAAGCGGCAGCCTTTGTGGATTTTCTGCTGAATGACGCGGACTGCGCAAGGACTCTCGGTACAACGAGGGGGATACCTTCCTCGCGCTACGCTCTGGAGAGTCTTGAGAAGAACGCTCAGCTCAGCGGACTTGCAAAGCAGAGCAGCGATATGCTGACAGCTGACAGGACGGTCGTGGTAAGCCCGTATATGGAGCTTGCGAGAGTCAAGGATATGTGCAACGAGACGCTTGAAAAGGTCTCCTACGGGACTGCTGATACGGCTTCTGCCGCTGCTGAGCTCTATGAGTCGCTCGAAACCTATCTGGAGAAGACAAGAAAATGAAGAAACGCACCTACTGCAACCCGGTCGGCGTCAGCCGCTATACCGGACTGCTTCTGATAATGCCGTTTATAGCGGGAGTCCTGCTGTTTACACTTTATCCGTTCATCTGCTCATTCGCGCTCGGAATGACGGACTACGACAATATAAGACCGCCGGAATTCGTCGGTGCGGAGAATTACCGTAGAATGCTGCACGATGATACCTTCCGGAAGTCTGTCGGAGTGACCTTCCGCTATGCAGCATTGCTCGTGCCGATGAAGCTGATAGTATCGCTGCTTGCAGCGCTTCTCCTGAACATTGAGATACGCGGCATAGGCGTTTTCAGGACGGTATTCTACATACCCTCGATACTTGGTGCAAACCTTGCGGCGGTGATAATGTGGCAGTATCTCTTCACGGCTGACGGTCTGGTAAATCAGCTGCTCGGGCTCGCAGGAGCTTCGCCGGTCAGCTGGTACGGTGATCCTGACCGTGCGATATTTGTGATAGTCCTGCTGAGACTGTGGGAGTTCGGCTCGACGATGATAATATTTCTTACTGCCCTCAGGGACATTCCAAGGGAGCTCTATGACGCTGCAAAGGTGGACGGCTGCGGTTCAGTACGGGCATTTTTCCGGATAACGCTGCCGATGCTTAGGAGAGTCATCTTCGTGAACCTCGTCCTCCAGACCATAGCGGCGTTTCAGGAGTTCAATGCGCCGTATATGCTCACGGGAGGCGGACCTCTGAAAAGCACCTATACTGTTGGTATGCTGATATACGATGAGATGTTCCGTTACAGCGATATGAACGCCGGCTATGCAAATGCGGTATCGTGGGTACTTTTCGTGCTTATCGCGGCGGTAGTCGGGGTGATGTTTGCCGTTGCACGGCGCGGCAGAGAGGGGGACGACAGATGAAAAAGCTGCCATTTTACCTTCTGCTGACTGTCGTTGCAGCTGTCATGATATACCCGCTGCTGTGGCTTGTCGGAGCATCGTTCAAGACCAACGATGAGATATTCAGCTCTGTGTGGTTCATGCCGGAGAGCGTTGATATGAGCGTTTACCGGAGCGCTTGGGAGACAGTCACTCCATACGATATGGGACACTATTTCCTCAACACCTTCCTCATCATTATCCCGAAAACTATCCTCACGGTGTTCTCGTCAGTGCTGGTCGCATACGGCTTTGCGCGGTTTGATTTTCCGCTGAAAAGACTGTTTTTCACACTGCTTATAGCCGGTATGTTCATACCCTCGATAGTCACGGTAATGCCGATGTACCTCTTCTGGAGCAAGCTCGGTTTGCTTGACACCTACGTTCCTCTGATAGCACCGGCAGCTTTTGCAGGCGAGGGAATGTTCGTGTTCATACTGGTGCAGTTCTTCAAGGGAGTGCCGCGTGAGTACGACGAAGCCGCAAGGATAGACGGCTGCGGTTCGCTCAGGACGCTATGGTACGTTCTTCTTCCCTGCATAAGACCGGCAGTCGTTTCCATAGAGGTATTTACGTTCCTGTGGACGATGAATGATTTCCTCGGACCGCTCATAATGATACACTCGGTCGAAAAATATCCGCTGTCGCTTGCACTGAGACTGTCCGTTGACAGTACCGGTCAGGGCTACGAGCAGCGGAAGATAATAGCTATGTCGGTCATCGGACTGATACCGTCGATAGCCATATTCTCACTCGCACAGAAGAAATTCGTCAGCGGTATAACTGCGGGAGGACTTACAGGATGAATCTGACAACAAAGCAGCAGACTGCTGTTGATGCCTATATTGAAAAGCTGATACTGCCCTCAGAGCCGCTTGCGCCGCTGTGGAACCGGGAGACTGTCATCTTCGGCAAGCAGCCTAAGTGGAACTACATCGACGGCTGTATGGTACGCGCAATGATAATGTACGGGGAGTTCACCGGAGACAGCCGTCTGACCGGCTATGCGGAGAGGTTCACCGACGCATATGTCACCGATGACGGCAGGATCCCCACTCTGAATTATGAGGACTTCAACCTCGACAACGTCTGCGGCGGCAGAAATCTTCTGTGGCTGTGGCGGAATACAGGCTGCCGGAAGTATCTTGCCGCAGCGGAGAGGATATTCAGCGGTCAGCTCGAAAGACAGCCTCGCACCGCATCAGGCAGCTTCTGGCACAAAAAAATATACCCCGACCAGATATGGCTGGACGGAGTCTATATGGCGCTGCCGTTCATGGCGGAATACGCACGGCTCACCGGAAACGGCAGTATAACTGCGGATATTTCGGCACAGCTCGGCACGATAAAGCACAAGATGCGTGACAGGACTTCGGGGCTTTACTACCACGGCTATGACGAGTCGCGGAAGGCAGGCTGGTCCGACAAGGAGACCGGTCTCTCGCAGGAATTCTGGCTGCGTTCAATGGGCTGGCTTTGTGCAGGACTGGCTGATATTTGCGAAACCGTTCCCGGCATCGCGGACGATATGCTCTGTGGTCTGCTGGAGTCTCTTACGGACTGCGCTCAGAGTGACGGAATGCTGCTTCAGCTGCCTTTCAGCCCTGAGCTTGAAGGCAATTATCCTGAGACAAGCGGAACGCTTCTGTTCGCCTATGCGGCTATGAAGGCGGCAAGGCTCGGGGCAGCCGGACAGCGCGTCCTGAATGCAGGCATTGCGGCACTGAATGCTGTTTCGGAGAAGTATATCTCGTTTGACGGAGACGGAATGCCGGTTTTAGGTAATATCTGTCTTATGGCAGGTCTTGGCGGAGAACCATACAGGGACGGCTCAGCCGGATACTACCTCAGCGAGCAGGTCACGGAGAATGACGCAAAGGGAATAGCGCCGTTTCTTATGGCTTGCACGGAGTATTTGCAGATCTGTTAAATAGCCAAATTGTAGTGGCTGGCGTCCTCGACAGCCTATTGTTCAGCAATGAGATTTGACTTTTTGAATAAACTGAAAGGACGGCTCAGAGCCGTCCTTTTTATTATACATTGAATCTGAACAGAACGATGTCGCCGTCCTGCATAACGTACTCCTTGCCCTCAAGACGGACGAGTCCCTTTTCCTTTGCGGCAGCCATTGAACCACACTCCATAAGGTCGTCGAATGAGATGACCTCGGCACGGATAAAGCCCTTTTCAAAGTCGGTGTGTATCTTTCCGGCGGCCTGCGGAGCCTTTGTGCCCTTGGTGATAGTCCACGCGCGGACCTCCTGCTTGCCGGCTGTGAGGTAGGAAATGAGTCCGAGGAGCGAGTAGCCTTCCTTGATGATACGGTTGAGACCTGATACCTCAAGACCGAGTTCACCGAGGAACATTGCCTTGTCCTCATCGCCCATATCGGAGATCTCAGCCTCGATCTGAGCGCATATCGGGAGAACTGCGGAGTGCTCTTCGGCAGCAAGCTCGCGTACCTTCTGGAAATTCTCATTGGTCTCGATGTTGTTTACGAAATCGTCCTCGCTGAGGTTAGCGGCGTAGATGACGGGCTTTGCGGAGAGGAGCGGAGTTGACTTGATGATCTCGCGCTCGTCATCGGTGAAATCAAAGCCTCGTGCGGACTTTCCGTTTTCGAGGTGAGTCTTGAGTCTCTCAAGGAAGTCTATTTCTGCGAGGTACTTCTTATCGCCCTTGGCAGCCTTTTTAGCACGGTCGATACGTCTGTCGATCATTTCGATATCGGAGAAGATGAGTTCGAGGTTGATAGTCTCGATGTCGCGGAGAGGATTGATGCTGCCGTCAACGTGGATTATGTTGGGATCCTCGAAGCAGCGTACAACGTGAACGATAGCGTCTACCTCGCGTATATCGGCAAGGAACTTGTTTCCGAGACCTTCGCCCTTTGAAGCACCCTTGACGAGTCCGGCAATGTCGACGAATTCGAGCGTTGCGGGTGTGAACTTATCAGGCTCGTACATTTCAGCGAGCTTGTCGAGTCTTTCATCGGGAACGGAAACTATTCCGACGTTCTTTTCGATAGTGCAGAAGGGATAGTTTGCGGATTCTGCACCAGCGTTTGTGAGAGCGTTGAAGAGTGTGCTTTTGCCGACATTCGGCAGTCCTACCATACCAAGTTTCATAACAAATAATTACCTTTCTTTCCTTGTGTATTCATATCATTCCCCTCCGGTGAGGAGGGGAAGAGAGGTCAATTGCTTCCGTAGCTGATCTTCTGGTTATTGACCAGCGAGTTTACAGCGGAATTCTGTATCTGAAGATCTCCGGTAGCCGTACCGATATCCTTTGGATTTCCGGCGAGGAGCTTCATAGTGAGAGCGGAGTCGATGACGGTGATATTGCCGCCGCCGGTAGCGTCACCGATGCCGGTAACGTCGTCGCCCTCGGAGTCTATATTGATCTCAGCGTTGCGTATCTTTGTATTGATTGAACCGCTGAAAGTACCGATACAGGAGTGTTTAGCGGAACGCATCTTCATCTTGACAGCACCCTGCTTGATGAGGATACTTCCTTCGCCGCTGTCGAGAACGCCTATGCCGACAGCCTGAGCGCCTGTGCAGGTCATAGTGATGTTTGCGGCCGATGTGATAGCGGCGTCGCCCTTGCTGCAGCCGATACCTGCGACCTTGATTCCGGAAACGCTTATATCGAGATCACAGTTTTCGGAAATATCAACGAGAGCATTGCCGTTGAAGCTGCCGATCGCGAGACCGTTGTGCGAGTAGAGGACGAGCTTGATCTTTCCGGAGCGGAGGTTGATCTCGGAGTCGTCATCGTTGTAGCCGCCGCCGATACATAGTGATTCCACGCTGTTTGAGATTATCTCGAGCGAGCCCTGCATATCAATGGTGATGTCACCGTAGCCGTGGTCGTAGTCGTTGCCGATGCCGATACCCTCGGTAGCGTAGCAGTCGATCATCAGACCGCCCTTGCCGTTGAGCTCGAACTGCGAGCCCATAGGCACATATATGCCTGAGTAGCCGAGCTTGTTGGACTTCACCACGTTCAGGACAAGACGTGCATACTCGCCGACGGTTATCGTAGGCTTGCTGTTGCTGCTTATCATATTGACGTTTTTGAGAGTCAGGTCGCAGCTATGGTTGTCCATGATGTGGATATTCATCTTGACGGGCTTGTCGAAGTCACCGACGATAGTGAGCTTACTCTGATAAACGTGGATATCCGTGTATTTATCGAGTGCGAGCTTGAGAAGATCGAGCTCTGTATCATTCTGAGCGTTGTATATCTTCCTTGCGCCGTCGGGACGTGTTTCGAGGTTTGTCTTGATTATCTCGTCCTTGACGTCGGAGGCGATGCTGTTGAGGAAGAGCGGCTTGGGCTTTGAGGTGTAGTAGCCCTGAACAAGGTCAACACCGAGCCTTATGACCGTCTTGAGCTCCTGGAGAGTCTCAACGCCTTCTGCGAGAGTCTGGAGCTGGTTATCGTGGCAGAACTCGATTATCGAAGTAACGAGCTGCTGTTTTTTGAGGTCGTTGTGTATGTCGCTGATGAGCGAACGGTCGATCTTGATGTAGTCCGGCGAGTAGTTGAGGAGGTTTGAGCTGTTGGAGTAGCCGGTGCCGTAGTCGTCGATAGCGAGCGGTGTGTGCGTGAACTTGCAGCGCTTCTTGAGCAGCTCAACGCTTTCCGCAGTGACGTTGCTTTCCTCGACTATCTCTATGACGGCTTTTTCGAGGAGCTCGCCGTAATTGAGGTAGAGCTCGTTGAAGTCCTCATCTGTGAGGAGACTGTCAGCCATACAGTTTATGAAGAGCTTGCGGTTCTCGAAGATCTGCTGGTTGTCGCTGAGGAGCTTGAGGGTGTTGAAGAACGTCAGCTTTTCGATAGCGTAGAGGTTGTTCTGATTTGCGGCTATCTTGAGTATCTGAGCGGGATCCATCTTTATGTCGCCGGTGGTGCGCATGAGCGCTTCGTAGCCGACTATCTCACCGGTCTGAGTCTCAACGATAGGCTGGAGGTGATATGTCAGGAGGTTTTCCTGAACGATGCGTGAGAAGAGCTGAGCGTTGCGGTAGGAGTCCTTGTCGCGGTTGTAGTTCTCCTCGGAGAACCAGTTGATGACGCCGCGGCGGTCGGACTTGGCTTCATAGAGGGCGAACTCGGAGTAGTTCACCAGCATATTGAAGTCCGAGGCTTCCTCGGGGTAGGACGAGCAGCCGATCGAAAGGCTCAGGCGGCTCTTGTCGGAGATGTCGATTATCTCGCCGAAATCGTCCGTGAGTATGCAGTTCTGAACAGCCTCGTCCATACTGTTGAGGATATTGTAGATGCTCATTTTATCGGTGTCGCGGAAGAACGCGCATATCTCGTAGTTTGATTTTGAACCGATAATGAGACTGTCGCTTGCGAAGCTCTTGAGCACCTCAGACACGGAAGTTATGCAGTTGTTGGTGCTGTCGACGGTGAGGTAAGAGCCGAGCTTGTCGATACCGTTTATGTAGATAGTGGCAAGGCAGCAGTGCTGGACGTCAGGCAGCAGCTTTCTTATCTTCTGTGAGAACGAAGGGAAGGAAGTGAGCCGTGTTACCGGATCGTACTCGACGTAATTCTTCTTTTCGCTGCTTTCAGCGATCTGACGTGTGAAATCCTGAACGAAGCCGAGCCATTCGTCGCTGCTCTCATAGATATTCATCTTGATGTAGCGGGTGACGTTGTTGTCTGTAAAGCGGTATATATGCTTCTGACCTTCAACGGGGTTCTTGGATATTCTCTCGAGAAGGTTGAAAAACTCGAATTCATTGAGCTGGGGGCTTGATGAGGACAGCATACGGCAGGCAGCCTCATCGAAGTAAGCGGCTTTTTCCTTGGCAATGTAGGTGAATGCGCCTATGTTTCCGACGAACTGCTGGAATATTAACCAGTCGTGGCTGAGTTCGGGAGTCTTTTTATTGAAATTGAATATACTCATAAATGCTCCGTACCGCTGCACACAGGGTTAGAGGGCCGACTGCGCAGACGGTCTGCAATTCTGGAATTACAGAGACCATATATTTAATTTTATTATAACCTATTTTCGCATTAAAGTCAATGAATTATCCGTTAAATTTGAGCAACAAAAAAGCCTGTCCGGAGACAGGCTTATGTATCATCAGTCGAGGAAATCCTTGACTCTCTTGCTTCTGCTGGGGTGACGGAGCTTTCTGAGCGCCTTTGCTTCGATCTGGCGGATACGTTCACGGGTAACGTCAAAGCGCTGACCTACCTCTTCGAGTGTGCGGGACTTGCCGTCCTCGAGACCAAATCTGAGCTTGAGGACCTTTGCCTCGCGGTCTGTGAGAGTTGCAAGGACCTCGTTGAGCTGCTCCTTGAGGAGAGTGTGTGAAGCGGCTTCTGCCGGAGCGGGAGCGTCATCATCGGGGATAAAGTCACCGAGGTGGCTGTCCTCCTCCTCACCGATAGGAGTTTCGAGGGAAACAGGATCCTGAGCTACACGCATTATCTCGCGCACCTTGTCAACAGGCATACCGAGCTTGTCAGCGATCTCCTCCGGGCTCGGATCGTGACCGTTTTCGTGGAGAAGCTGGCTGGATATCTTCTTGACCTTTGTTATGGTCTCGACCATATGAACGGGGATACGGATAGTTCTTGCCTGATCGGCGATAGCTCTTGTGATAGCCTGACGTATCCACCATGTAGCGTATGTGGAGAACTTGAAGCCCTTGGTGTAGTCGAACTTCTCAACGGCTTTGATAAGACCGAGGTTACCCTCCTGAATGAGGTCGAGGAACTGCATACCTCTGCCGACGTACTTCTTTGCAATGGAAACAACGAGTCTGAGGTTTGCCTCAGAGAGACGCTTCTTTGCATAGGGATCGCCCTTAGCCATTCTCTGAGCGAGCTCGATCTCCTCCTCAGTTGTGAGAAGCGGAACACGTCCGATCTCCTTGAGGTAGATCTTGACGGGATCGTCGATAGCGATACCCTCAGTGGAGAGAGCCATTTCGAGGTCGTCGGTCATATTGGAGTCCATACCTATCTTGAGGTCGGCGTCAACGTTCATATCCTCAACGATCTCGATATTGAGGTTTTCGCAGTTATCGTAGAAGGTGTTTATCTGTTCAACGTCGAAATCGAGGTCTTCGAGAGCGTCGGTGATCTCCTTGGTAGTGAGCTTGCCGTTGGCTTTACCCTGTTCCATAAGAGCTTCGATAGTATTTTTCTTGTTTTCCATACAACTTCCTCCATTCAGAGTCTGTTCCTGCTAAGCGGCGGAGCGCTTTTCAGGAGGTCTGATTTTTATTTTTCTTTGATCTGAACAGCTTCAGCAGCTCGTCGTCAGACATATCGCCGCCGCCTGTTGAACTGTGGTTTTTCAGAACTTTAACGCAGTCGTCAAAGACCGTTCTGGTTACGGGGTGTTCGCGGTTTCTGGCTTCCATACCAGTCAGCCTGCCGGTCTCCTCGAAGGTGAGCTCGTCCGAGAGGAGCGAGAATGAGAACTGCTCGTTTTCCTTCATAGCCTTCAGCAGAGCCGAGTAGGCTTTTCTGTTGAAAGACGTGATGAATATCTCCGGCGGAGCGGCAGCTTCTATCTCTGCGATGTCCTCGGGGTGTCTGAGCAGATAGCATATCACTGCCTCCTCAGCCTTGGCTTCCTTTTTGAAGGTGACAGCTTCCGGGTTGACGTCATCGCGCTGGAGAGTAACGGCAGACTTGATGTTGTTCCATTCTCTCTTTTGCTGGGAGCGTGCATTTCTCCGCAGTATATCGTCGATGTGCGTCTTGAGGACCTGTACAGGTATGTCACATTTTTTAGATGTTCTGGAGATGTAGACCTCGCGTTCGAGCGGGGACTCTATCCCTGCAAGCACCTTTGAAGCGCGGTTGAGGAACTCTACCTTGCCTGCTTCTGAAGCGAGGTCGATGCCGGCTTCGCACTTGTCGAGCATAAAATCGTTAGCGTCGAACGACTCGTCGAGCAGCATACGAAAACGGTCAGCGCCGAATTTCTTGATATATTCGTCGGGATCCTTGGCGCCCTCCATATGGATGACTCTTGTGCGGACGCCGACGTCGGCGAAGTGGTTGATAGCTTTCTGGGTGGCTCTCTGGCCTGCACCGTCGCTGTCATAAGCGATGATGACTTCCTCCGCGTAGTGGCTTATGAGTCTTGCCTGATTGGGAGTGATAGCAGTTCCGAGGGTGGCGACTACGTTTTCAAAGCCAGCCTGATTGACGGCAATGACGTCCATATAGCCCTCGCAGAGTATCATTCTCTTGGTCTCGGCGTTTTTAGCGAAGTTCATCGAGAACAGGTTAGAGCCCTTTTCAAATACCGGAGTCTGGCTGGTGTTGAGATATTTCGGCTGTGAGTCGTCGAGGACTCTGCCGCCGAAACCGATTATATTTCCCCTCAGGTCAATGATAGGGAACATAACGCGGTTGCGGAACATATCGTAGCT
>ONMB01000026.1 GCA_900318825.1 uncultured Ruminococcus sp. | reverse complement strand
AATGACGAGACCTTCAAGGAGAAGGCCATCGCCGCGATCGGCGCCTACACCGACGCCGCACAGGCCGCGCACATCTTCCAGTTCTCCGCCGACCATGCCTACCAGGAGACCGACCGCGCGACCTACCAGGCCATGGAGGCGCTCGTCCACAACCTGAACACCATGAACAGCCGCGCCGGTGCGCAGACGCCCTTCTCCTCGATCAACTACGGCACCGACACCTCCCCCGAGGGCCGCATGGTCATCCGCAACATCCTCCTCGCGAACGAGGCCGGCCTCGGCAACGGCGAGACGCCCATCTTCCCGATCCACATCTTCAAGATCAAGGAGGGCATCAACTACAACAAGGAGGACCCCAACTACGACCTCTTCAAGCTGGCGTGCCGCGTCTCCGCCAAGCGCCTGTTCCCGAACTTCTCCTTCATCGACGCGCCCTACAATCTCAAGTATTACCACCCCGGTGACTACCGCACCGAGATCAGCTACATGGGATGCCGCACCCGCGTCATCGGCAATGTCTACGATCCCTCCCGCGAGATCGTGACCGGCCGCGGCAACCTGAGCTTCACCTCCATCAACCTCCCGCGTCTGGCCATCGAGGCCGACCACGACATCGACAAGTTCTATGAGAGCCTCGATGCCATGATGGACCTGGCCATCGACCAGCTCCTCGACCGTTTCCGCATCCAGTGCAGCAAGAAGGTCCGCAACTTCCCGTTCCTTATGGGACAGGGCATCTGGCTCGACTCCGAGCACCTCGCACCCGATGACAGTGTCGCCGAGGTCCTCAAGCACGGCACCCTCTCCGTCGGCTTCATCGGCCTCGCGGAGACCCTCAAGGCCCTCATCGGCGAGCACCACGGCGAGAGCGAGCGCGCCCGTGCGCTCGGCCTGGAGATCATCGGCCGCATGCGTGCGCGCCTCGACCGCGAGGCAGAGGCTCGCAAGCTCAATTTCTCGCTGCTGGCCACCCCGGCAGAGGGCCTGTCCGGCCGTTTCGTCCGCATGGATGCCAAGAAGTACGGCATCATCCCCGGCGTCACCGACCGCAGCTACTACACGAACTCCTTCCATGTGCCGGTCTACTACCCGATCAGCGCCTTCAAGAAGATCCAGATCGAGGCGCCGTATCACGAGCTGACCAACGCCGGCCACATCAGCTATGTCGAGCTCGACGGCGACCCGATGCAGAACCTCGAGGCCTTCGAGAAGATCATCCGCTGCATGAAGGAATCCGGCATCGGCTACGGCTCCATCAACCACCCCGTCGACCGTGACCCTGTCTGCGGCTATACCGGCATCATCGGCGACAAGTGCCCGATGTGCGGCCGTCCCGAGAAGGACCACAACCGCGTCGGCTTCGAGCGCATCCGCCGCATCACTGGCTACCTCGTCGGCACGCTCGACCGCTTCAACGATGCCAAGCGCAGCGAGGTCATCGACCGCGTGAAGCACGGCTGCTGCACGTCCGACGACGCAGAGTAACATCATCCACGATGCACCCCGCCATCCCGGCGGGGTGCTGTCGAAAGGAGCACCATGGAGATCGTCCAGGCAGGCATTGCTGACGCGCCGTCCGTCCTTGCCATCACGCGGGAGACCATCGAGGCGGTCTATCCGCATTACTACCCGCAGGGCGCGGTCGCGTTCTTCCTCGCCCACCACGCACAGTCCGCGATCGAGGCCGACATCCGGCAGGGGATCGTGTATCTTTGTATCGACGGCGGTGCCCCCGTCGGGACGGTCACGATCCGCGGGGACGAGATCTGCCGGCTCTTCGTGCTGCCGGCGCAGCAGGGGAGAGGCTTCGGCCGCGCGCTCCTCGACTATGCAGAGGCGCTCGTGCTAGAGACCTGGCCCGCCGTCACGATCGACGCCTCACTCCCCGGCAAGGCGATCTACCTGAAGCGCGGGTACACGTTCGTATCCTATCACACCATCGAGACAGACGGCGGAGACCGTCTGTGCTACGATGTCATGCAAAAGCAAGGAGGCACAGACCATGGAACTTCGGATCAGTGACACGGTAGAGGAATCCATCGTAGACGGCCCCGGCATCCGCTATGCGGTCTTCGTGCAGGGATGTCCGCACCACTGTCCCGGCTGCCACAACCCGCAGACCCACGACTTCGCGGGCGGCCGCATCGTGGACACCGATGCGCTCCTTGCCGCGATCAGCGAGGACCCGCTCCTGGACGGCGTGACGTTCAGCGGGGGAGAGCCGTTCTGTCAGGCGGCACCGCTCGCCGTGCTCGGACAGCAGATCAAGGCGCGCGGCCTGCACCTGATGGCCTACAGCGGCTTCACCTTCGAGCAGCTCTACGAGATGCGCGGCCGCGACGGCATCGGCGACCTCCTGTCCGTGGTGGACATTTTGGTGGACGGGCGCTTCGAGGAGGACAAGCGTTCCCTCGAGCTGCGGTTCCGCGGGAGCAGCAACCAGCGGATCATCGACGTCCCCGCCTCGATGGCGGCAGGGCACGCGGTCGAGGCGGCGCTGTGAACTTCACCTACATGGTCCGCTGCGCCGACGGCACCCTCTACACCGGCTGGACGAACGACCTCGACCGCCGCTGCAAGGCCCACAACGCCGGCCGCGGCGCCCGCTACACCCGCACGCGCCTGCCCGTGACGATCGTCTATGTCGAGCGCCACGAGACCAAGCAGGCCGCCATGCGCCGCGAGTACGCCCTCAAGCAGCTCACCCACGCGCAGAAGGAAGCGCTCGTTGCGTCCGCAGAGAACGAATGGCCGCAGCACATCCAGAAGGACGATGCCCCGTGAGACCGGGCATCGTTTTTTGTCCGTTCAGAATATCAGATATTTTATGAATATGTTTTCGAAATAGCATCTATACAAGGAAAACTGCGGTTTTTCTCGAAAATGATAGCAAAAATATCAAATTAATGATAGCTTTCGTCTGTTCAAAAGACGATACATCATTGTAATCCTGTAATGATCGGGCTAAAATATACATATAGACACTTTTTATTCATATTTAGGGGCGGCGTGCATCGTGCGGTAGCTGCGCGTCGTCACCGCAAGACAGCAGATCCTAAAAGGAGGGTATTATGAAACAGAAGGGAATCAAACGTATCTTAGGCGTGCTGCTCGCCGCAGCGATGGCGTTCCCGGGGTACAGCGCCATCCCCAAGACGGAGACGACCGTCTCTGCGGCCACGGCCAACTGGAAGTTCGACCTCGGCAACGGCGGCACCAGCTCCGGCTACACGGGCGTCAGCGCCAGGACGGGGTACAGTGCCTCGCTCGGCTACGGCTTCGCGCAGACCGGCAATGTCTCCGACGTGAACGCCGGCGGCACGGGCGCGGGCAGCGATGCGGTCTCGTTCAACGATGACGGCGCCGCGAACACGTTCAACGTCGACCTGCCGAAGGGCCTCTACGAGGTCACGGTCACGGTCGGCAATGCGCCGCGCTGCTCCATCAAGATGGAGGGCATGCTCCAGATGATGAACCTGACGCGTCTCAACGCGACCGAGACCGTCCAGCTCCCCGTCACCGACGGCCAGCTCAACATCCAGGCCGTGACCGGCATCAAGAACGGCCAGCGCTCCATCTCGGCCATCGAGATCCGCCAGCTCAATGACACCGGCGTCATGGATCCGCACATCTGGATCTGCGGCGACTCCACCGTCGCCAACTACTACAACCAGGCTGATACCGCTCAGCACGGCTGGGGACAGTATTTCGGCAAATATATCGAAGGCTACGATGTAAGGAATATGGCTACGAGCGGACAGTACGCCAAGGGCTTTGTGGACGCCGGACAGTTCGTGCCTATCGAGACCTACGGCAAGTCCGGCGATAAATACATAATCTCTATCGGTATCAACGACACGAATTACTCCAATGCTTCTGAGTACAACGAGACTGTCACCAATATGGTCAAGAAGGCTAAGGCCAAGGGCATGGAGGTCATACTCGTTAAGCAGCAGGGACGTCACGGCGACTATAACAGAAATCCTAAGCTGAGCGGACGCTGGTTCGGCGGCGAACTCGACAAGATAGGCTCATCAGAGAGCGTTCAGGTCGTTGACCTCTTCACGATGTGGCAGGATTTCGGTTTCAGTATAGGCGGATACGACGCTATGACGCCTTATTATGCAGCTGACGACGATCTTCACCAGAGCGCAAAGGGTTCCGAGAAGCTCGCCGAGCTCATGGCTGATGCTCTGAAGATGACGAAAGAGCCTGCAGAAATGGATACGGCCAAGGCTTACCGCTTCAAGAACGTCAACAGCGGTCTCTACCTCGAGGTCAAGAACGCTGAGGCAGCTGCCGGTGCGAACGTACAGCAGTGGAGCGGCGATACTGTCGGCGAGTGGAACGTATGGCATCTCAAGCACAAGGGCTACAACTACTATGAGATATGGTCCTACCTCGACGGCGGAGACAAGTTCCTTCTCGACGTTGACGGCGGAAAGGCTGACAACGGCGCAAACATCGGAATATATACCAATACTAACTCAAACAATCAGTGGTTCCATTTTTTTGAGAACGGCGACGGAAGCTACACAATAGTTTCGAGATGCTCCGGCGATAAGGGAACTCTTGAGGTAGGAAGTGCATCGACGGCTGCCGGCGGAAACGTTCAGCAGTGGGAGATAAACGGTCACAACTGCCAGAAATGGGTACTCGAAGAGGTAGACTGGGGCGATGATGACTTCACAAAGCCCGAGGAAAGCGACGGTTCCACTATAAATTACGGCGATATCAACGGCGACGGCAAGGTGAATGTGTTCGATATGATGCTTCTCCGCCGCAATTACATTGCCAACGATAATATCAAATACGATGCGGTCTCAGACCTCAACGCCGACGGAAAGACCGACATTGCCGATCTTGTTCAGCTCCGCTCGTTCCTTTTAAAAGGACAGAAGGCGAAGGCTGTTGAGGAAGGGCTCGGCTTTGTATATGCGGCAGATCAGGACTTTGCAAACAGCGGTATTGAGGAAACTGTAAACGCAGGCTTCCGTTACAGATCCTATGTAAACCTTGATAATTCTGTCGGCAAGAGAATGGTCTGGACGGTCAATGTGCCTGCTGACGGCAACTACCTCTGTAACTTTGGTATCGCTAACGGTGCTAATGAAAACAGAAAGATGAAGCTCGAGGTCAAGGGACAGAAGGACTACTGGGTACAGGACTTCCTCACGACCGGCGGTTGGACAAGCTGGGACGAACGCGGACTCGTTCTTCCTCTGAAAAAGGGCATAAATCATATCCGCCTGACTTCACTTGTGAGCGGCGGTGGACCTAACTTCGATTACCTCCGCATGACATTGACTGACGAACCGATCGCACAGCCCTACGATCCTTCACAGGAGGAGACTCAGCCTACCGGCGGCGATCATACGCTGTTCATTGCCGGCGACTCTACTGTACAGACCTACAATGAACGCGCAAGAAATCAGACAGGCGGTCCTATACAGGGCTGGGGAGCTTTCCTCGGTGACTACCTCAGTGACGGCATAACGGTCTCAAATCACGCTATCTCCGGCAGAAGCTCCAAGAGCTTCTACGATCAGGGCAGGTGGCAGACCATAGCCGACTCTCTTCAGAAAGGCGACTTCGTAATGATACAGTTTGCGATAAATGACTCTGCCAAATCCAATGCTGAGAGATATGCACCTGTGTGCGGAAACGTGAATTCGCCTTCGTCCGGTTCTTACGAATGGTACATGACACAGTTCATCAACGACACTCTGGCAAAGGGCGCGACACCGATACTTGTGACGACTACGCTCAGCGCGAAGTCCTACTCGAACGGCAAGTTTGTGGGAAGCTACGGCGATTACTGCAACGCCTGCAAGTCTCTTGCAAGCAAGTACAGCATACCCTGCATAGACCTGAACACCCTTATGGTCAACCATTATAATTCGGTTGGCTACGACAAGGCTTACAGCTACCATATGGCAGCCGTATTACAGGGCAGCACTGACCTTACACACTTCAACGATGACGGCGCTAAGGTCATAGCCGGACTTGTTGCAAACGCCATAAAGAGTCAGGGCATCAGCGGACTTTCAGGTTATGTTAAATAATTAAGAATTCATAATTTATACTGTCCGCAAATGCGGACAGTATAAAAAATAAGAGCGTTCCGTATCGGAACGCTCTGTATTTTTCAGTTGAACAATTAGTTAGCTCTCTCAACCTTACCTGAACGCAGGCATCTTGAGCAAGCGTAGATATGACAAGGAGTACCCTTGACGATAGCCTTAACACGCTTAACATTAGGCTTCCATGTTCTGTTTGTTCTTCTGTGTGAGTGGGAAACTTTGATACCGAAAGTAACTCCCTTTCCGCAGATATCACATTTTGCCATCAGGCTGCACCTCCTTAAAAAACTTGTGAAAACATACAACGTAATTATTCTACCACAAAACTCAGAAAAAAGCAAGTGTTTTTTTGAAAAAACTTGAAAAAATTTTTGAGAGCCTGATTTTTCGTAAAATTTTCGTATATTACTTGAAAAAAATGTAAGAATGTAGTATACTATATAGTGTATTACTATTTGCAGGAAATGCTTGAAAGGATAATTATGGACATAGAACGTTTTTTACATTACTTTGCGAGAATACTCACGCTGCTGCTCGTTATACCGCTTCACGAAGCTGCTCACGCACTCGTAGCGAAATGGTGCGGCGACGATACTGCAACACGTCAGGGAAGAGTTTCGCTCAATCCATTTGACCACATTGATCCGATAGGCGCTCTGTTGATGATAATGACCGGTTTCGGCTGGGCAAAGCCAGTTGACGTCAACCCTGCAAGAATGAAACACCCGCGCAGAGATATGGCTCTCACAGCCCTCGCCGGACCTGTTTCAAACCTCATCGCAGCCTTTGCAGCAGGACTCGTAAAAGCCTGCATACTCGCAACAGATAACGGTATGAAGGCATATCTTGAGTATCACATCACAAATAAGATGACTACGACATATTCAGTCATACTTCTTATGGAGTTCCTGATGATAGTAAATATCGGTCTTGCGGTGTTCAACCTCATACCGATACCGCCTCTTGACGGCTTCAACGTAATGCGCTATTTCACAGGAGCCAAGGTGGACCGCTGGTTCTATAATCATTACAGGGAGATACAGATAGGCTTTCTCGTTTTCATACTGGTGCTCAATATGGGCGTGATCCCGGATAAGTACAATCTGCTCCTTATAGCTCGCAACAAGATATACGACGGTATGTGGGACATTCTCTGGCATATACCTGAGCACAAGTGGAATAAGAGCTGATGGAGAGCATTTCATTCAAGCTGGAGGTCTTTGAGGGACCTCTCGATCTGCTGCTGAGCCTTATCTCAAAGCATAAGCTCAATATCTGTGACATCGAGATCTCGAAGCTGCTCGAACAGTACCTCCTATATATGGATCAGGCAAGAGAACAGGATCTCGAGCTCGCAGGGGAGTTTCTCGAAATGGCAGCGCGTCTCATTTATATAAAGACGGCTTCACTGCTCCCTCAGCCGGAAGAGGCTGAACAGATGAAGAAAGAGCTGGAGGGCGCTCTCATCGAGTATTCACTCTGCAAGCTCGCTGCGGCAAAGCTCGCGGAGAGCTTCTGCGGCGGAAGCATTTTCGTCCGCAAGCCGATGAAGATAAAGGCGGATATGACCTACTGCCTCGTTCACGAGCCGGAGCGCCTTGCTGCTGCATACAGCGTGATATCGCAGAAATCTATCAAAAATGAGACCTCAAAGCTCCGTGTGGAGAATAAAATAAATTCCGTTGTCAAGCGCAGGATAGTATCGGTGCTGTCAAAGGTCGTACACGTTCTGAGAGAGCTCTATTCGACCGGAGAGGTGTGTATGGACAAGCTCTATGACGGCGTTACAGACCGCTCTGCGCGTGTGGCGACCTTCCTCGCAGTCCTCGAGCTCACTCGTTCGGGACGCATCACTATCAGCGAGGATAATATGATGATCTTCTTCAAGGGAAGAAAGAACGGGGTGAAAAAGACTTGGAAATCAAAGAGAAACTCGGCGCAATAGAAGCCATACTCTTTGCAAGCGGCGAGCCTATCGAGATATATCGCCTCTCGGAAGCGAGCGGCGTCGATATGGGAACTCTGCCGTCCATGATAAAGCTGCTCAACGACCGCTATGACGACTGCGGCAGCGGTATCACCATAAAAAAGCTCGACAGCAGCTACCAGATGTGTACCCGTGTGACTTTCGCGGAGCAGGTCAGGGCGGCTCTTGAGACAAAGCGTTCGACTCCGCTCTCAAATGCGGCTATGGAGGCGCTGACCATTATCGCCTATAATCAGCCGGTATCGAAGGGCTTCGTCGAAAACGTAAGAGGTATCGACAGCTCTTCCGTCATAAATAATCTCGTTGAAAAGGGACTCGTTGAAGAAGCCGGAAGGCTCGACGTTCCCGGAAAACCTATCGTCTACCGCACTACACCGGTATTCCTGAGGAGCTTCGGACTGAGCTCCATAGGGGAGCTGCCGCCGCTGCCCGATCAGCCTATGCTGACAGAGCTCGACAGTGCCGGCGATGATGACGACAGCGAAGATAACTGAGGAAAGGAGCGGCAGGAATGATAGTTCTGAAAATACTGTTGTGGATATTCCTTGTTATCCTCGGACTGATCGTGCTTGTATGTGCAGTTCCTGCCGATGTTGACTTCAGCTATATCGACGGGAAGATGAAATACAGGATAAAGCTGTGGTTCTTTGACCTTATGGACTCCTCGAAGGAGGGCTTCCTCGACAAGCGGAAACGCAAAAAGAAGCTGAAAGCCGAAAAGAAGCGGAAGGAAGCTGTTCCGGACAGCGTTGAGGAGTATTCTCCGCCTGATGAAGCAGAGAGAGTTCAAGAGGACGATGAGCTCGCGGATATGTACGATATCGCTGACGAGGACGATGTACCGCCGGAAACGGCAGATGAACCCATTGCCGATGAGCCGGTCAAGGAAAAAAAGAAAAAGGACAAGAAGAAAAAGAATAAAGAAGCTGCTGAGGACGAGCTGCCGGACGACTGGGACGACGGTGAGGACGAGGACGGCGAAGAGAAGAAGTCTATCGGACAGAAGCTCGAAAAGCTCGGCAATATTTGGCTTGCCGCAAAAAATCCGGCGAGTATGATCTTCAAGGGCTTCAAGTTCAGGAATTTCTACATTGATTTCATCATTGCAAACGAGGACGCTTACAAGTGCGCGCTGAGCTACGGAAGGTATTCCACGCTCATCTACTGCGGACTCGCACAGCTGAGCAGACTGTTCACCATAAGGTTCAAGACAGTCGATATACAGCCCGGCTTCGGTCTCGACAAGGGACGCTGGGACACTTCATTCAGCGTGAGGTTCAGGCTCGGAACTGCTGTTATAGCCGGAATATGGTTCATTGCAGTGTACCTGTTTAGAGTCATCATACCCGGAAAGCTGAAAAAACGCAAGGAAAAAAGAACTGCCGCCGTGCAGAAATAATATAAAGTGAGGTATAAAGCTATGAGTAACAATACACCTATCAACGAAATACTGGGCATCTCAATGGAGAAGGTAAAGGAGATGGCTGATGTCAACTCAATTATCGGTGAGCCCATAAAGCTCGGCGACGGTACTACCATTATCCCTGTTTCAAAGGTATCCTACGGCTTCGCTTCCGGCGGCTCGGACATTCCTTCAAAGTACGACAAGAACCTCTTCGGCGGCGGTGCCGGCGCAGGAGTTTCGATAAAGCCGGAGGGCTTCCTCGTGGTTTCACCCGACGGCACAGCAAAAATGGTGCCTATGGAGGCTGCAAACGATCCTATCAGCATTGCTGTTGAAAAGGTGCCCATGGTCATCGACAAGGTGTCTGGCTTCATGAACAGCCGCAAGAACAAGAAAAACGGCGAAGAATAACATATTGCCGCGAAATACCGCATAATCTGTACTATTATCGGATATGCGGAGGTGCGGTATGACCAAGAGGATAGTTCCAGTGATAGCAGCGGCGGTGATACTTACAGGAGTGGAGCCGCTGTATGTTTTGCGAGGAGACTGTGCGGAAACGCCGGAAGTTTCGGCAAAAGCCGCAGTGCTCATCTCAGCCGATACCGGCGAGATAATATTTGAGCAGAACAGCTCTGAGAAGCTGCCTATGGCGAGTACGACCAAGATAATGACGACTCTGCTCTGTATCGAGAGCGGCGGTCTTGACGAGGAATTCGTCGTGGACAGCGAGGCGATAAAGGTCGAGGGCTCGTCTATGGGACTGCGCGAGGGCGACAAGGTCACAAAGTACGCTCTGTGCTGCGGAATGCTGCTCCCGTCAGGAAACGACGCTGCGAATGCCGTCGCGGTGAAGGTCGGCGGAAGTACGGAAGGCTTCGTGAAGCTGATGAACGAACGGGCAGAACAGCTCGGTCTGTCGCACACATATTTCGTCACACCGTCCGGACTCGACGGCGAAGGACACGGCTCTTCGGCTTACGATATGGCACTTCTCGCAATGGAGGCTCTGAAAAATGAGACCTTTCGCAGTATATGCTCGGAGAAGAGCATCAAGGTCGAATTCGGAGCGCCGCCCTATCCGCGCTGGCTGAAGAATACGAACAAGCTGCTCGGTATGTGCGATGGCGTTTACGGCGTAAAGACCGGCTTTACGGACGCTGCCGGAAGATGTCTCGTCTCGGCTTGCGAGCGCGACGGCGAGCGCCTTATATGCGTTACCCTCAACGACCGAAACGACTGGAACGACCATGCCGCACTGTATGATTACGGCTTTGAGAAGGCTGATAAGCTAAGGCTCAGTCCGCCGGAACTCCCTGCGCTGGATATAGTCGGAGGGGAGACGGAAAAACTGAAGCTGCGCTGTGATGACGCAGACCTCGAGGTCACGTCGCTCAGCCGAAGCGGGGACGGATTTACTTACAGAGTGGTTTCGCCGCCGTTCATATACGCTCCTGCCGGAAGTGACGAGGAAGCTGCACAGCTCAGCATATCGTTCGGCGGCAGGGAAATAAAAAGGATACCTCTGTATGCGGAGGAGAGCGTCGCTGTCAAGCGCGTTCCGGCGCCGAAAAGCGGAGGTTCAGGAAGAATAGGAAAATTTATATCAGGGCTCAGAAAGCTGTTTTTCTGAGCAGGATCGGAGTTATTGTGGAAAAGATAAGAATTCAGAAAATGATAGCTGACAGCGGCTGCTGTTCACGCCGCAAGGCAGAGGAACTCATTACTCAGGGCAGGGTAAAGGTCAACGGCAGACACGTCAAGCTCGGCGATAAATGCGGCTACAAGGACCTTATCACCATTGACGGTGAGAGGATAGCCCTGCCGCGTAAGAAGACTTTCAGATACATCATGCTCAACAAGCCCCGCGGATACGTTACGACCGTGTCAGACGAGCTTGAGAGACGCTGTGTTATGGATCTTCTCGATGAGGTCGAGGAGAGAGTCTACCCGGTCGGCAGACTCGACCGCAACTCGGAGGGACTTCTCCTGTTCACAAACGACGGAGAGTTCGCAAACAGCATCATGCACCCGAGCCGTCACGTCTCAAAGACCTACCGCGTTACAGTACGTCCGGGCATCAGCGACGATCAGCTCGTTGCACTTGCTGAGGGCGTTGAGATCGACGGCAGAAAAACGCTTCCGGCGACTGTCGTTGTAAAGGAAAAGGAAGAGGGAAGAGTAGTTCTTCTCATTACTATAAAAGAGGGCAGGAACCGTCAGATCAGAAAGATGTGCGAGGCTGTCGGACTCGAAGTTGCAAGACTCCGCCGTATAAGCGTAGGTCCGCTGAAACTCGGTATGCTCAAGCCCGGCAGGTGGCGCGACCTCACTGCCGAGGAGCTGAGAGCAATAAGAAACGCTATCGGCAAGGAGAACTGATATGCTCGAGATACAGGAAAGATTTGACACAGAGGGCTATGAGGAGCTCGTCAGCGCACATAAAGATGTGGTCAAGCTCCACATAACCGAGGCGCTCGACAGGGGAAACGCTATCGGCTTCATAGCCTACTCCTACGAGGGCGACAGGACTGTTATCTACGACTATGACGATAACGGAGACCTCATGCTTTGTGACGGGCTTGTGCGTTCTGTACTGTTCAAAAGCTGCCTGAAAGCCATAGATAAGGCGGTATTCGAGCTTCCTGACGCTAAAAAGTACGAGTCTCTCAGAAAGCTGAGGTTCATATCCGGCGAGAGCCGTACCGCAGAGAATATAGACAGCTTCCTGAACGGCTGCGAAAACTGTAAGCACAACAAGTAAGTGAAAAATCAGAGATAGAAAGGAGCGATTTGAAGTGCCGATCAAAATTTCATCCGAGCTTCCGGCATTCAAAACGCTTGGAGAAGAAAACATATTCGTAATGGCGAGAGACCGCGCTGAGCATCAGGACATACGTCCGCTCAGAGTGATAATACTCAATATTATGCCCAAGAAGATAGAAACAGAGTGCCAACTGCTGCGTCTGCTCAGTAATACGCCGCTCCAGGTGGATATCGAGCTTTTGCAGATGGCTTCGCACGTTTCAAGGAACACCTCCCGCCACCACCTCGAGGCGTTCTACAAAACCTTCGATGAGATAAAGGACAAGCGTTACGACGGTATGATAATAACCGGAGCGCCTGTCGAGCTGCTTGAGTACGAACAGGTAGACTACTGGCACGAGATAACAGAGATAATGGAGTGGTCAAAGACACACGTTTTTTCCACTATCTATATATGCTGGGCTGCACAGGCAGGACTCTACTACCACTTCGGAGTTCCGAAGTATCCGCTCGAGAAGAAGATGTTCGGCATTTTCCCGCACCGCGCCGAGGTGAGCAACTGTCAGCTGCTCAGAGGCTTCGATGACGTGTTCTTTGTGCCACACTCTCGCAATACAGAGGTGCGCAGAGAGGACATTGAGCGTATCCACCAGCTTGAGATACTGACCTCCTCGGACATTTCCGGAGTTCACATAGTTGCCAACAAGAACGGCAGACAGTATTTCATAACCGGACATTCTGAGTACGACAGAGAAACTATCGCTAATGAGTACCGCCGCGATCTTGACAAGGGCATAGATATTCAGATGCCGTACAACTACTTCCCCGATGACAATCCGGATAATATACCGCTTTTTTCGTGGAAAAGCACGGCTAATCTTATGTTTACTAACTGGCTTAATTACTGCGTTTATCAGAAAACTCCCTACAACCTCGATGAGCTTGAGGTCCGCAACTGGAACTGGGAGACTACACTCTGATATAAGCGTAAGGTCAGAAAGGAGAATATTGTGGAAAAGGATTTTATTGATGAAACCCAAAAAGACATTGTGGACGAGACTTCGGCAGTTTCCGGCAGCGGAAAAGGTCCTGATATGAAGTATTGTCCGAATTGCGGCAAGCTGAAACCGGCTACTTCACGATTCTGTCCAGAGTGCGGCAAGGATCGTTACGGCAACGGCGCAGGCGGCGGTTTCCAACAGCAGGCACCATATGGCGGTATGCGTCCTGCATATGCAGGTCAGCCTATGAGAACTGCGGCTGTTCCTCAGGAAAATACCGGTACAGGAGTAGCAATAGTAGCGCTTGTCATAAGTCTGGTGAACTTCTTCATTTTTGCCAGCTTTCTCAGCTTTATGGCAGTTCCGGCGGTATTTATCTTTGCTATAATCGCTCTCAAAAGAAAGAACGGCGGAAAGGCTATGGCTATCATTTCGATGATAATTGCAATTATTTCCGCAGCGATATTTGCCTTCTATGTGGTGCTGATCGTCAAGCTCGTGCCGGACATTAAGTATTTTGCCGACCATGACAAGGAAATAGTTGCCGAGTATGAGCGTACCGGCGAAGCACCAGAGCATTTCGACAAATACAAAGCCAGCAAGTACGACAAGCTGTGGGAGAGCATGGGCTACGATGATTTTGACGATTTCTTCGGTTACATCGTCGAGGAGTACAAAAAGGAAGTAGTCAAGGAAAAGCCGGACTATTTCGGTGAAAGCAAGTCCAAGAGGAAAACCAAGACCAAAACTAAAAAAGCTCAAGCGACAACAGAGGAAGATACAGAAGAGGAGTATGTTACAGAAAAGAGCGGCGAAGACCTCGTTGTTCTTACATAACAGTGAACAAGGACGGCAGGGGCATATGCTCTCAGCCGTCCTTATTTTGCGTTATTCTGTTCATATACTCCTCTGTGCTGTACTGACCGCTGCGGTTGTAACGGAACAGACCAAAGAGACAGTCGGGATCGCGGGTTATCAGGTTAGGTTTTTCGTAGCAGGTGAGAGTAAGGAGAAAGCCGCTGTCTCTCAGGACGGGGACGCTCTCACGGCTTATGCTTCCGAAAGGGTAGGCGAAAACTACCGGAACATAACCAGTATTGCTGTGCATTTCCGTGTTGAGAAGTCCGATGTCCTCTGCGAGCAGTGAATGATACTCCTCGTCTGACTCCTCCGGCAGCTTTGAACAGCCTTTGCGTCTGCCTTTGACCGAGTGCATATCGTAGGTATGGCTGCCGATCTCAAATCTGCCCGAGTCTATGAGCTGTTTTATGTCTTCCCACGTCAGGTAGGAATAGGCAGGAACGTGCGGATCGGCAGGCGCAAGCGAGTCAGTATACCTGCCAACGACCGAGACTATCGCGTGCATATCGTACTTTTCAAGCAAAGGGAGGGCTTCCGAGAGATTGTTGTAGTAGCCGTCATCGAAGGTTATGAGCACCGGCTTTTCCGGGAGCTCAGCGTTGCCCTTTGTATAGTCCGAGAGCTGCTGGGCGGTCACAGAGGTATAACCGTTGTTTCTGAGCCATTCAAGGTCGTTTCCGAGCTGTTCAGGCGTGACTATGTATTCCTGAGGGGCAGTGTCAAAAACGCTGTGGTACATTATCACCGGCAGAAAGACACCGGCTTCACTGTTCTCGCCGGCAGACGTGAAAAACAGCAGCTTTCCGAGCAGGAGCAGTGCCGCTCCGGAAATAAGTATGAGAACATCAAGCACAAGCATGAGTATAAGCCGCCGTAAACCGTAGGACTCGTACATAATATATCACCCGTTCACATAAAAATTTCAAAAAACTATTGTAATTCCCGGTTTTTTGTGATATAATTGTGAAAGAATAAGTTAAGGGAGGGTAACATTCTGGAAGATTATATTTACATCGTAATGGCTCAGACAGGAACACGTCCGGCAAGGTTTTTCAGATTTATGACAAAAAAACCCTTCAATCATGTATCTCTGTCTGCTGACGAGCCTCTTTCGGAAATGTACAGCTTTTGCCGCACTTACAGGAGATTTCCGCTGCCTGCCACCTTCAATAAGGAGACCGTGGGACAGGGAACTCTCGGCTGCTTCGGAACTATACCGTGTGAGATATACAAGATACAGGTCACTCACGAGCAGAAAGCCGAATATGAACGCATAATCAGACATTTTTCCGATAACCGCAACGTCTATTCTTATAATATCCTCGGACTCCTTGCAGTTTACCTCGATATTGAGTGGAAGCGCAAGAAAAACTTCCTATGCTCACAGTTCGTTGCATATACAATGGACAAGATAGGCATACCGCTCGAAAAGCCTTTCTGTCTTTACAAGCCCGATGATTTCCGGAATTTCCCGGGAGCTACTCTTGTATATTCCGGCGAGCTGAACAGCTTTTACAAGATAAGCCGTTCCGGTCTTGCTACCAAGTGAAGTATATATGCAGCTGCCCTGAGTTCATCAGGCGATAAGATGTAGGCCGCACAGAAAGCCTTGTTGTCAGGTGAGACCGCCCCGAGGTCTATCTCGGTATCGTGTTCGAGCAGATTTACAGAGGCTTTGCCGCCGCTGAGAGTCACTCCTGCGGGAGCAATGTTTTCACCGGTAATTCTGTTATAAGAATTGGTGTAAGAATTTATGAACATCCACAGACCTGCCGTCAGTATCAGGTAAAGCATTATTGCTCTGACGGCGGTCTTTTTCTTTATGCGAGTCATTTTGTTTCCTTTCTGATCGAATTCAGGAGCCTTCCGAGCGAGCGTCCTATCAGCTGACCGGAATACTGCACCTGTTCAAGGGTATTTCCGTGTGAACCGACCTCGATAAGCAGACTGCCGGTAGTGAGATCCTGATTGTACTTGCGGTAATCGAAGAGTATCGGGCGTGTAAGATGCGGAGTGTCGCCCTCGAGCTGCTGCTGGAGAGCACAGGCAAAGTGGAAATTCTTCATATATTCCGGCATACCCATCGTACCGTCATCGCAACCCGAAATTATCATCACCTGAGCAGCCTCTTTTCCGTTCACTTCGGTGTACGGCTGATAAGCAATGCCTTCACCGGATATTGCGTCGCGGTGAATGTCGAGCGCCACCTTAATGCTCGGGTACTGTTCAAGTATCGGGACGATAGAAGCCCGGCTTCGGTCATAAGCGCCCGTATAGGACGGATCATCGTGGATAGTCCGGACGTGTATAACTCCTATGCCCTGAGCTTCAAGTTCAGCCTGTATAGCGTCTCCGACCATGACCACGCTCTTTGTAGCATCTGTCGTCCGGAAGTTGAACGAAGCATCGTAATGTTCCCTTACGAACGGCTCGAAGCTCTCACAGGTGTGGGTGTGATATATCAGCACCTGAGGTTCAGAGGTATCGGATATGGTGAAATTCGGCAGACATACGCTTTCCGCACGGAGTTCCTCGTTAGGTATATCGGTCTTGTTGTTCACCTGACCGCATTTTTCAAGGTCAAAGAACGCATTGCCAGAGTATTTCTGATAAGTTGTCCGGACGATGTCGCCGGTCTCCTCCCAGTTCGTAGGATAGGGCTTTGTGCCCGGATCGGCTGAACTCATCTCAAGCGGACTTTTCAGCTTCTGAAGTTCAGCGGAAGGCTCGGACTCAGCACTCACACCGTAGCCCTCCGAGAGTATGAGACTTCCGGAAAGCTCGTCTTCAGGCAGCCTTTCCGGAATATCTATCTCCCTTACAGAAGGAGGTGTGTCGGGTTTCAGAGCTGAAGCTGGTGCTGCTTCTGCTATCTGCTCGTAGTCTGTTCCGCTGCGCTTTATTCCTCGTATACCGCTCGCTGAAGCTGCAATCAATGAGGGCAGCAGCAGTAATGTGAAAACTTTTAGTATTCCTGCGATCTTTCTTTTCTTGCGTCGTTTCATCTGCTCACCTCTTAGTATATCCTTTCACAAAATTATATTCAGACCGAGACGAAAATATTTCTGTGAAAGTCTTGCTGAGGAGCTTTCATTTTGTCATAATTCTGCTTTTTTCGGGAACTAAAGCAAATGTTTTTGAGAATTATCGTCTTACCCCTTGCAAACTTGCGGTGAATATGGTATAATTATTACGTTATTGAGTTATGCGCCTGTAGCTCAGGGGATAGAGCATCGGCCTCCGACGCCGTGCTGACGATTTAACTTTGTATAATAATAACCTTATAAAAACGGCTGTAAACAGCCAATTACGCTATTTCACAACGAACGTATTATGATGATGAATTCATTTTTATCACATAGAAAATACGCTCGTTTTTTGTTTGTTGTGTAATAATAGTGTAATAAGCAAATAGCAATATTATTACCTTGCTTCTTGCTTGCACTAAGGAGGTTGTTATGGCAAAAAGAGAACGTGGAGAAGGTTCTATTTCACAGCGGAAAGATGGAATATGGACAGGTAGAATATACTTGGGACATTCAGCAGACGGAAAACAAATCATTAAAGCTGTTTATGGTAAAACTGAGAAAGATGTAAAAAAACGAATTAAAGAAGCAAAGGCTAAATTAATAAAAAACGATTATGTAACAATTTCAAATCTATTATTTGGTGACTTGCTTACAAAGTGGCTTAGAGACATAAAAAAATATGAACTAAAACCGTCATCATACGACAGACTTGAAATCACTGTTAATACTATTCTAAAACAATTAGGACATTTTAAGCTACCTGTGGAATTGTCAAGAAATGTGCAGTCAGGAAATACCCAAAATCTTGGATAGGCAGATATCAGGCAGCATGATGCGAGAGCTGATTTGAAGTTCTTAATG
>ONMB01000023.1 GCA_900318825.1 uncultured Ruminococcus sp. | reverse complement strand
TTGCAACCCCTTATTTAAGATATTTTGTAAATCTTGCAAGTTATATAATTTAAGCCCGCGGTAAACAACTTCCTCTTGCGTATTGAGAGCCACAGGCACGTACATCGGGGGGAAAAACCCTTCCCCGGGAAATAAGGCCTTATGGCTTTCATCCCCGGTCAAAAGCCGGGCAGGCAAAACACCTGCATCTTGCGGCAAATCGGTAGTGCCTAATTTTACAAGCGGCTCACCGGGGAAATTGGCAATTCGGATATGCGGCCCGGCAAGCGGCACGTTTCGCCCGCGCGCCCGGAAAATGCTTGACTCTATTTTGGTATTAAACGCGGCGGGTTTTTTCCAATGCGTCAGTCCGCGCCAAAAATCCTTTTGCGCATATGACGGGGAGACGCATAAACAAAGTAAACCAATGATTACTAACTTCTTCATAATTTTTTTCATTATAGATTTATCTACCTAGCTAAATAGCCCGGCATCCGGGTTGTAGGCACGGAAATCAACACCAGTTTATTATTTTCCGCTATTGCTTTGTACCAATCAGTCCGTCCGTTTATTTCCATAAAAACCATTACGTCCGATATAAACTCCGCCGGTAAATCTTTGTATGCTTGTGCGTTTACTCCGGTGCAAGAAACCGGTAACTCCGTTGTAACGGGAACTTTTACCACTACCGGAAAATCACCGGCCGCTTTTTCAGTAACGCTCATCGGCAAAGCATAGTCCATCGCCCTACTAAAAATATAGGCAAAATAAAGTTCGGAATAAGCAGTACGTCGTATTTCCAGGCCTCGCAATAATAAGTTTTCTAAATCACTTAATTTGGTTAATCTCATTCCCCGATACAAAACATCTTTCGTTTCGGCAAAAACGTCGGGCACATACAATTGCCGGCTACCCGCTAAACTAACGGATTTATATACCTCAAGAGAAGGCAATATGCGAGCAGACACGCTGCTTATGTGAAAATACCGGCTACGACGAGGTATCGCTCGCGTCGTTGAGTACGAGCGATCATTCTGAAATAGATCCGATGCTGACGCAGCTCATCGACTACACGGCAAAGGAGAAGATAAACCTGTCTCTGCCGTCGCTGAGAGTGGACAATTTCTCTGAGTCGCTCCTTGAAAAGATAAAGAAGGTGCGCAAGAGCGGACTTACCTTTGCGGCGGAGGGCGGTACACAGCGTCTCCGCGACGTTATCAACAAGAACGTCACCGAAGAGGAGATAATGAACACCTGCACGATAGCCTTCAAGGGCGGATATTCCGCGGTGAAGCTATACTTTATGATGGGACTTCCGACTGAGACCGATGAGGATATCGTCGGAATTGCAGAGCTTGCACAGCGCATAGTTGACCTATTTTACAGCATTGAGGACAGACCAAAGGGCAGGGGCGGAGTGCAGGTCTCTGTCAGCTGCGCGACATTCGTGCCTAAGCCGTTCACGCCGTTCCAGTTCGAGCCGCAGGATACGCGCGAAATGATCGAGCACAAGCAGAAGCTGCTCCTCGACTCGGTCAAGACCAAGAAGATAAAGGTAAGCTATCACGATCCGAACGTCAGCCAGCTCGAGGTCATACTTGCAAAGGGCGACAGAAGGCTCTGCAAGGCAATATACACCGCATGGAAAAAGGGCTGCAAGTTTGACAGCTGGGAAGAGCACTACCGCTTTGACAAGTGGCTCGAAGCCTTTGCGGACTGCGGTATCGATCCGGCTTTCTACGCCAACAGACGGTTTGAATACGACGAGATACTGCCTTGGGATCACCTTGATTACTTTGTATCTAAGCAGTTCCTCATTCGTGAGAATCAGACTGCACATCAGTCAAAGACAACTCCGAACTGCCGCCAGAGATGTTCGGGCTGCGGAGTGAATAAAAAAGTGGGGAGGGAATGTTTTTGCTGAGACTCAGAGCAGTTTTTGAAAAAAGGGGACGTGCAAAGTACATATCCCACCTCGACCTGAATCGCTGTATGCTGAGGATATTCAGGCGCTCTAAGCTGCCAATATGGTACACAGAGGGCTTCAATCCGCACCCTTACTACGCATTTGCACTGGCGCTTTCACTGGGGTTTGAGAGCAGCTGCGAGATAATGGACTTCAACATCACTGACGATGAGATGTCCATGGAGGAGATCCGAGACCGCCTGAACGCCGTAATGCCGGAGGGAATGGGCATAGTTTCGGTAGCACCTCAGATAAAAAAGGTCACAGCGATAACTCACGCTGATTACAGCTTCGAGCTGGAAACAGAGAACGTTCCCGGACTCCGGAGCGATATTGAGAAGCTGCTTTCAGGAGAGAGTATTCTTATTGAAAAGAAGACCAAGAAAGGCATAAAGACTGTTGATATAAAGCCGGATCTTCAGATCCTCACATCAGAGGACGGCAGCGGCTGTATAAAGATGTCGCTGAGACTTCCTGCCGGAACTCAGACCAACTACAACCCGAGCCTGTTCTTTGATGCGCTCAGAAACGCCGGAGCAGAGCCTTTTGAACCGCGTAATATCAGCCGTACCGCTATTTTGTGCGAGGACGGCACAGATTTCAGATAAGGAGTGAAAACAATGGACATATTCAAAAGAGAAATTGACGGAGGAAAGGCGTTCGACTGGGGCAGAGCTTCAACTGATTACGCGAAATACCGTGATATTTACCCGCCGGTATTCTTTGAAAAGGTCGCAGAACGCGGACTGTGCGTAAAGGGACAGAAGGTCCTTGATCTCGGCACCGGAACAGGCGTAGTTCCGAGGAGTGTGTACCATTACGGCGCAGAGTGGGTAGGCTCGGACATATCTGAGAACCAGATATCGCAGGCACGGATACTTGCGGAAAAAGAGGGCAAGAAGATAGAGTTCGTTGTATCATCAGCAGAGGACATCGACTTTCCGGACGGGACCTTCGACGTCATAACAGCCTGCCAGTGCTTCTTCTATTTTCAGTATGACGTGGTGCTGCCCAAGCTGGCGAGACTTCTGAAGGACGGCGGCAGGCTGGTCATACTGTTTATGGCGTGGGTACCGGCTGACGATGCGCTTGCAAAGGCGAGCGAGGAGCTCGTCCTGAAGTACAATCCTGACTGGTCGGGCGGCGGCTATGAGAGAACGCCGGTGTTTGTTCCGGAGATCGCTGAGAAGTATTTCGATATCGAAGCGAGGGATCAATACGATCTTATGGTACCTTTCACCCGCGAAAGCTGGAACGGCAGAATGAAGGCTTGCAGGGGAGTGGGAGCTTCTATGACGCCTGATACGATAGAAAAGTGGGAGGCTGAGCATATGAAAATGCTCAGAGAGAACGCTCCGGAGGCTTTTGAAGTGCTCCACCACGCTGCCTCAGCGGTACTGAAAAAGAGATAAATATATTAAATTTGTGATTTTTTCAAAAAAACACTTGCAATTTCTGTCAAAGTATGTTATGATATAAAAGCATTTGAAATTCCGTTCGTTATGATTTTATCATACCGAATGAGGGTTAATGCCGAAAGACATTAAATCGGATAGTCCGCTGCCCCGTTTTTACCGCTTATGCGGCGTGTACGGAAAGTACACTTTTTATCATTTATTTTTCCTGCGTTTGCCGAATGCTGAACGGCTTCTGCAGGACGGGTATGAATGTTCGGAAATTTAGGAGGAAAATTAAAATGGATGCACTCAAACTCATCAGCGAATCAAGCATGAAGGAAAATGTTCCGCAGTTCAACGTAGGTGATACCGTAAAGGTACACGTTCAGATCAAGGAAGGCGACAAGAGCCGTATCCAGGTATTTGAAGGTACTGTTATCGCTAAGAAGCACGGCGGCATCAGCGAGACTTTCACAGTAAGACGTGTTGCACACGGCTGTGGTATCGAGAGAGTATTCCCTCTCCACTCACCTGTTGTAGACAAGGTTGAGGTCGTAAGATACGGTAAAGTTCGCAGAGCTAAGCTCTACTACCTCAGAGACAGAGTTGGTAAGGCTGCTAAGGTTAAGGAACAGATCCGCTAACAGGTTGCAGACTGAGCTCAGGCAGAGTCTCTCTGCCTGACTCATCTTCTTTCCTCGAGGGACGCAAAGTCCCTTTTTTGCTATACTAAGTGAAATATAATCTGCGGGCATCAGGAGCCCGTATCATATATTCGGAATATACCGGAGGTCACATATGGAAGAAAACAATATGCTCAATGAAACTGAAGAAGAGATCAAGGAAGGACTTTCTCCGGAGCAGTCCGACAAAACAGCAGAGCCTGTAAGATCTGATGAAAAGCCGAAGGAAAAGCATACAAAGAAGTCTTTGCTGGACGACGTTATTGAGATAGCTGAATCAACACTTATAACTATATTTGTAATAGTGCTCGTGTTCACATATCTTCTCCACCCCGTAAACATCGTCGGTCACTCGATGGAGCCGACTCTTTACGGCAAGGACAGGATATTTATGACGACTGTATACTTCGGCATCAAGGACGGCGATATCCTCGTTATAGATAATAACGCTGTGTATCTCGTTGATGAAAAGGGCGAAGCATATGAGGCTGGTCTTGCATATAACCCCATTGATGAGTGTATCATCAAGAGAGTTATAGCCTGCGGCGGTGAGGAGATAAACATCGACGATTCCGATCCGGATCACTGTAAGGTAATGGTTGACGGCAAGGAGATAGACGAGCCTTATATCAAGGACGGTGCCCGTACACTTACTACCGGACCTTTTGCGGGTAAATTCCCGTTCAAGGTGCCTGAGGGCTACTATTTCGTAATGGGAGACAACCGTGAGAACTCCTCCGACAGCCGAAGCGGCTACGTCGGACTCATAAAGAAGGAGCAGATCTACGGAAAAGCTGTTATGAGATATTCGCCGCTTAAGGAAATAAAGACACTTTTCAACTCTTATAAGAAGTCCTCTGATGAAAGAGATGTCTAAATCGTCAAAGATACGCGAAGGGATATTCAGCCTTGCCGAAACGATGATAATATCGCTGTTCTCGGTAAGCCTTGTATTTGTATTTCTGCTGCGCACCACGACTATAACCGGCATTTCCATGTCTGAGACTCTCGGCGAGGGTGACCGCGTTGTGATGACAGCATGGTACGGAGCTCCTAAGCAGGGCGACGTTGTAGTCATTGACGCACAGCACGCTGTTACTATGGACGAAAGCGGTCAGCTCGTTACTTCAAATGGCTTTGATAAGTACATCGTCAAGCGCATCATAGCAACTTCCGGTCAGAAGATAGATTTCGACTTCCCGAAGGGGATAGTGTATGTGGACGATAAGGTCTACAATGAGCCGTACATAAGCGGACTCACTCACCTTGACGAGGGAGCTTTTTCGGGACATTATCCTGTAACAGTTCCGGAGGGCTATGTGTTTGTAATGGGCGATAACCGCCGCGACTCTCAGGACAGCCGTTCGTACAGGCTTGGTCTGGTACCTGAGGAGGATATAAAAGGAAAAATACTGATGAGGGTATACCCGTTCAGGAAATTCGGTCTCATAGACTGATGGAGGTATTTGTGGATAATACGGAAATGAAGCAGATACAGTGGTTTCCCGGTCATATGGCGAAGACGCGCCGTCTGATAGCTGCGAACCTCAAGCTGGTGGACGCTGTCGTTGAAATTGTGGACTCAAGAGCTCCGCTCAGCAGCCGAAATCCGGAAATGGACAGTATGACCAAGGGCAAGCCGAGACTGGTACTGCTGAATAAGAGTGACCTTGCCGATGACAGGGCAACTCAGATGTGGATAAATTATTTCAGGAACAGCGGGGCAGAGGCTCTTGCTGTTGACTGCAAGTCCGGAAAGGGACTGAAAAACGTCCTTCCTACGGTGCGCACCAAGGTACTGAAGGAGCTTATGGAGAAGCGCGCACAACAGGGAATGACCGGTGCGGCAGTCAGACTTATGATAGTCGGCATACCGAATGTCGGCAAGTCCTCCCTTATCAACAGGTTAGCAGGAACTAAGCGCGCCAAGGTCGAGGACAGACCGGGCGTTACCCGTACAAAGCAGTGGGTGAAGCTCGACAATAACACCGAACTCCTTGATATGCCGGGAGTCCTGTGGCCTAAATTCGAGGATCAGGACGTTGCTGTGAGACTTGCGTTCACAGGCGCGATTAGCGACGATATACTTGATATAGAGACTCTTGCGATGAAGCTGCTCAGCTACCTTGCAGGGGAATATCCGGCTTCTCTCAGGGAACGCTACAAGCTGGAGCTCACCGGTGAGGAGAGCAGTCTTGAGCTTCTTGAGAACGTCGGCAGAAAGCGCGGTATGATGATATCGGGCAGCGAGATAAATACCGAAAGAGCTGCGATAACCGTACTGGACGAGTTCCGCAGCGGAAAACTCGGACGCATAACGCTTGAAATGCCGCCGCAGAGGGAGAAATAATGGCAAGGATAGTATTGCACAAGGAGCTCTTCGACTATGACTCGGAGATAAGGAAAAGCTATCCGGTCGTGTGCGGAGTTGACGAAGCCGGACGCGGACCGCTTGCGGGCGATGTTTACGCAGCGGCAGTCGTTCTCAGGGAGGGAACTCTCATCGACTACCTCAACGACAGCAAAAAGCTCTCAGAGAAGCGCCGTGAGGAGCTTTTCGATGTAATAAAGGAAAAGGCTGAGGCTTACTGCATCGCAACAGCGTCAGTGCAGGAGATAGACTCCATAAACATACTTAACGCAGCAATGCTCGCTATGAAACGTGCGGTCGAGGGACTGAGCGTTCAGCCCGATATGGCGCTGATCGACGGTAACAGGACTCCGGAGCTTCCGTGCAGGACGCAGTACGTCATCAAGGGCGACGCGAATTCTGCTTCGATAGCGGCAGCGTCGGTGCTTGCAAAGGTAGCGCGTGACCGCTATATGCGGGAGCTTGCTGAGAAGTATCCGCAGTATGCGTTTGAGCAGCACAAGGGCTACGGCACCAAGCTGCACTACGAGATGCTTGAAAAATACGGAATATCCGATGTTCACCGCAGGACCTTCCTGAAAAAGCTCTATGACGAGAAGTGAAACGGGAAAGCTCGGCGAGGAAAAAGTCTGCGAGTATCTCACGGGGCTCGGATACACCATAACAGCGAGAAATTTCCGCATAAAGGGCGGAGAGATCGACATCATCGCAGAGGACGGTACTTACCTTGCATTTGTTGAAGTCAAGTCCCGGAAGCCGGACAGTCTTGTCACGGGATTTGAGGCAGTGAACAAGCGTAAGCGCGGTCTCATAATAAAAACAGCAGCCGAATATTGCTTGAGGCACCCGAATATGCTCCAGCCGAGGTTCGACACGGCACAGGTCATAATCGACGGGGACAGGGTGCTGAGCATTGAATATATTCAAAATGCCTATGATACCACAGGCTACAATTTCATATTCTGAAGGGTGATTATATGTTCTACAACAGCACAAGAAACAGCAGTGTCAAGGTAAGCAGCGCTGAGGCTATAACTCAGGGCATCTCCGCAGAGGGCGGACTTTTCGTACCGGAGACAATACCGGAGCTGTCGCTTGAGGAGATAAAAGCGGTCGGCGAGATGAAGTACGCTGACAGAGCTGCATATGTGTTCTCAAAGTACCTCACTGATTTCACAGAGGCTGAGATACACTACTGTACTGACAATGCCTACTCAACAAAGAATTTCGAGACAGAGAGCATCTCTGAGCTTGCACACCTCTTTGACGGCACTTATATGCTTGAGCTCTGGCACGGACCTACTTGTGCTTTCAAGGATATGGCGCTCCAGATACTGCCTTACTTCCTTACAACATCAGCAAAGAAGATCAACCTCGACAAGAAGATAGTGATCCTCGTTGCAACATCAGGCGATACCGGAAAGGCAGCTCTTGAAGGTTTCAAGGACGTTGAGGGAACATCTATCATGGTATTCTATCCTGAGGACGGCGTAAGCCCTATGCAGAAGCGTCAGATGAAGACTCAGGAGGGAAGCAACGTAGGAGTATGCGCTATCAAGGGCAACTTTGACGACTGTCAGAACGGCGTGAAGGCTATCTTCACAGACGACAGCGTAAAGAAGGCACTCGATGACAACGGAATGATGTTCTCAAGCGCAAACTCTATCAACTGGGGACGTCTTGTGCCGCAGGTGGTATATTATGTATCGGCTTACGCAGAACTCGTCAAGGACGGCGAGATAGAGCTCGGAGACAAGATCAACATCGTAGTTCCGACAGGCAACTTCGGCAACATTCTTGCTGCTTATTACGCAAAGCACATGGGCGTTCCGGTGAACAAGCTCATCTGCGCTTCAAACATCAATAATGTGCTCACAGACTTCATAAACACAGGCGTTTACGATAGGAACAGAAAATTCTTCGCAACAGTATCTCCCTCAATGGACATACTCATTTCCAGCAACCTTGAGAGACTCCTTTACCTGATGACCGGCAGAGATGACGCTCAGATCAGGGAGTGGTTCGGCAAGCTCGCTTCTGAGGGAAGATATGAGGTAAGTGCTGACGTAAAGGCAAAGCTCGCTGATGAATTCTGTGCAGGCTACTGCGATGACGCTCAGACCAAGGAGACTATCCACTCTGTCTACGAGAAGTACGGTTACACCTGCGATACTCATACAGCAGTTGCAGTAAAGGTCTACAACGACTACAAGGCAGCAACAGGTGATACGACAAAGACAGTTATCGCTTCGACAGCAAGCCCGTACAAGTTCAGCGCAGCAGTTCTCGAAGCACTCGAGGGTAAAGCTTCTGACATTGACGAGTACGACAAGGTCGACAAGATAGCAGAGCTCTCCAAGCTCGAGATCCCGGCAGCACTTGCAGACCTCAGAAACAAGCCTGAGCGTTTCAGCGACGTTATAGACAAGGCAGAACAGAAGGAGTACGTTCTCAGGAAACTGGGCGTATGAGCCTTTATACGATAGCAGATCTTCACCTGTGCTTCAGTGATCCGTCAAAAACGATGAGCATCTTTAACGGCTGGCAGGACTATCAGGAGAGGATAGAGGAAAACTGGCGGAAAATGGTCAAGCCTGACGATACAGTCGTGCTGGCTGGGGACATCTCATGGGGAATGTCGCTCCAGCAGGCTCTGCCGGACTTTCAGTTCATAGACGGACTTCCGGGCAGAAAGATCGTTCTGAAGGGCAACCATGATTACTGGTGGACGACGATGCGAAAAATGGAGGACTTTCTCTCTAACGAAGGACTAAGTACGATAAGCATACTCCACAACAATCATTTCGCTTACGAAAACTACGGCATATGCGGAACACGCGGCTGGGTGAACGGCACGGACAATTCAAAGGACGTTCAGGACGAAAAGGTCCTGCGCCGGGAAGTTCAGCGCCTTGAAACGTCGATACAGTCGGCAATTAAATCTGGACTCGAACCACTTGTGTTCATGCATTATCCGCCGATATTTGCCAACAATTACAATTACGATATTCTCGAAGTGCTCTACCGCTACAAGATAAAAAAGTGCTACTATGGGCATATCCACGGACGTTCAGCGCACGAATTATGCGTTAAGGGAACGTATGACGATATAGATTTTCATCTTGTGGCTGGTGATTATCTGCAATTCATTCCTGAATTTGTAATGTAATTTGTTCAATATGTAGAAGTATAAGAATTTACTGGAAAATTTGCTGCAAATGTGGTATAATATTCCAAGTATGTTATATATAATTAATGGAAGGACTTTTCACTATGAGTTTAAAATCATCAAACAAGACAGATGTAAATACTACTGAGTTAGTAATTTCGATCGACGCAGCTACTTTTGAGAATGCTGTTGAGAAGGAATACCAGCGCCAGAAGAAAAATATCCAGATAAAGGGATTCAGAAAGGGTAAGGTAACCCGTAAGCTCGCAGAGAGAGAGTTCGGTGAGGGCGCATTCTATGAAGGCGCTATCAACTCACTCCTCGGACCTGAGATCGACGCAGCTGTTAAGGAGACTAACCTCGTTCTCGTTGACAGACCTAATGTAGAAGTAACTTCTATCGACAAGGAAAACGGCGTAGAGCTCAAGGCTGTCTGCATCACAAAGCCTGAGATAGAGATCTCTGACTACAAGGGCATCAAGGCTGCAAAGGTAGTAAGAGAGATCACTGACGAGGATATCGACAAGCAGATCGAGATCATCAGAAAGAAGAACGCTCGTATCGTTTCCGTTGAGGACAGAGCTGCTCAGATGGACGATGAGGTTACTATCGACTTCGAGGGCTTCTTCGGTGACGAGGCATTTGAAGGCGGCAAGGGCGAGGATCACCCCCTCCGTCTCGGCAGCGGACAGTTCATTCCCGGTTTTGAGGATCAGATCGTTGGTCACAACATCGGCGATGAGTTTGACGTAGTAGTAACTTTCCCTGAGGATTACCAGATGGCTGATTACGCAGGCAAGGAAGCTACATTCAAGACAAAGCTCAAGGCTATCAGCTACGAGGAGCTCCCTGAGATCAACGATGACCTCATCAAGGACGCTACCGAGTTCGATACAGTTGAAGAATACAGAAACGACATCAAGTCCAAGCTCGTAGAGACAGCTGAGTCACAGGCTGATTCTTCCTTCGAGAACGACATCATGACAGCTATCATCGAGAAGATCGACGCTCCTATCCCGAACTGTATGTATGAGCAGAGAATTGATTCACTTATGCGTTCGTTCGAGCAGCAGCTCAGAGCTCAGGGCATGGATCTCAAGCTCTACTTCCAGTACACAGGAATGGATATGGACTCCTTCAGAGAGACATACAGAGACAGAGCTGAGAAGGAAGTTAAGCTCCGTCTTGCACTTGAAAAGATCGCAGAGCTCGAGAACATCGAGGTAAGCGATGAAGAGATCAACTCCAGCCTTGCAGATCTCGCAGCAGCAAACAAGGTAGACGTTGAGACAATGAAGAGATTTATTCCTCTTGACGATTATGTAACAGACCTCAAGGTACAGAAGGCAGTTGAGATCGTTAAGGAAAATGCAGTTGTTGACAACTCACTCGCTGAGAACAAGGACGCTGAATAATAAAATACCGGATCAGCCGTCTCCGTTCGACACGGAACGGCACAGATCAAGATAATACATATTGTCCCACAGAGCATATCGTGGGACAATGGTTTTTAAGAAAGGGCGATGAAATTATGAGCAGTTTAGTACCATATGTCGTTGAACAGACGAGCCGCGGCGAACGTTCCTACGATATTTTCTCCAGACTTCTCAATGACAGGATCATAATGCTTTCGGATCAGGTGAACGACGTAACAGCAAGCCTTGTTGTTGCGCAGCTCCTCTATCTCGAGAGCCAGGACGCTGAGAAGGATATCTCACTTTATATCAACAGTCCCGGAGGCTCAGTTACAGCAGGTATGGCGATATACGACACTATGAACTACATCAAGTGCGACGTATCTACCATCTGTATCGGTATGGCAGCTTCAATGGGTGCTTTCCTGCTTTCATCAGGTGCTAAGGGCAAGCGTTTCGCGCTCCCGAACAGCGAGATAATGATACATCAGCCCCTCATCGGCGGCGGACTCGGCGGTCAGCAGACCGATATCATGATACACGCTAAGAACCTCGAGCGTACAAGAGACCGTCTTGAAGCTATCCTCGCTGAGAATACCGGAAAGACACTCGAGCAGATCCATACAGACTGCGAGCGTGACAACTACATGATCGCACAGGAAGCTATGGAGTATGGTCTTATAGACAAAGTTATAGCAAAAAGGTAGGTTATATAAATGGCTGAATCATTTAAGTCCTGCAGTTTCTGCGGAAAGGGCGAAAACAGGGTACACAGTATGTTTTCTGCCGGTACTGCGAATATCTGTGATGAATGTGTATGCTACTGCTATGAAATGATCTACGGTCCCGGGATCGCAAAGGCTCAGAAGAAGGCTGCAAAGAAGGACGGCGACAAGACTCTTTCTTCTATGAAGCTCCTGAAGCCGCGCGAGATCAAGGAATTCCTTGACGAGTATGTTATCGGTCAGGACGCCGCAAAGATATCTCTCGCCGTTGCCGTATATAACCACTACAAGCGTATAATGAGCCAGGAGGCAGCTGAGAACAGCGGTGCTGATGACGACGGAGTAGATCTCCAGAAGAGCAACGTTCTGCTACTCGGACCTACCGGCGTCGGAAAGACATTCCTTGCGCAGACTCTTGCAAAGCTGCTCAACGTGCCTTTTGCTATCGCTGACGCAACTACTATCACAGAAGCCGGCTATGTAGGAGACGACGTTGAGAATGTCCTGCTTCGTCTTATACAGGCAGCGGATTTCGATATCAAGGCAGCTGAGCGCGGTATCATATACATCGACGAGATCGACAAGATCGCGAGAAAGTCCGAAAATACGTCACTTACCCGAGATGTAAGCGGTGAAGGCGTACAGCAGGCTCTCCTCAAGATCATTGAGGGAACTGTTTCAAATGTACCTCCTCAGGGCGGCAGAAAACACCCTAATCAGGAGGTCATTCAGATAAATACCAAGAATATCCTGTTTATCTGCGGCGGAGCTTTTGACGGACTCGAGCGTCAGATACAGAAGCGTATCGGCAAGGCTCCAATAGGCTTCGGCGGCGATATCAAGCCCCGTCACGAGATCAAGGACAACATCTTCAAGAAGGTGATCCCGAAGGATCTTGTAAAATTC
This sequence comes from uncultured Ruminococcus sp., assembly GCA_900318825.1. GTDB lineage: Bacteria > Bacillota > Clostridia > Oscillospirales > Ruminococcaceae > Ruminococcus. The sequence continues at coordinate 10,549 of ONMB01000023.1, read as the reverse complement.
GGTATGGTGCCGGAATTTGTCGGCAGACTTCCGGTAATAACAGTACTTGACGAGCTCGACGAGGACTCACTCGTAAAGATACTCACCGAGCCTAAGAACGCTCTTATCAGGCAGTATAAGAAGCTGTTCGACTATGACGACATCGAGCTCGAGATCGAGGACGATGCACTTATCGAGATCGCCAAAAAGGCTATCTCACAGAAGACCGGTGCGCGCGGACTTCGTTCAATTCTTGAGGGAATACTGATGAATACAATGTTCACAGTGCCTTCTGACGGAAGCATCGCAAAGGTCACAGTAACAGCAGACTGCGTTATAAACGGTTCGGAGCCTATCCTCACCAACAGAAGGAATAAGGTCGTGAACATAGCAGTTTAATAAAGATATGTAAGGACTCTGTACAGCGTACAGAGTCTTTTTTTATGCCTTCTCAGCAGCCACAGCCGCAGCCGTTGTTGTTGTCACAACCGCAGCCGTTGTTGCAGCCGCAGCCTGAGAAGAGGAGGATGAAAAGGAGAATGAGGATAATGATCCACCAGCAGTTGTTACCGTCAAAGCAAGAATTACACATAAATAAACACTCCTTAAAGCTTAATGTATTTGAAGCGTTTTTCCCGCGCTTCATAGTACATAGTATGCTATGGCGAAAAAAGTGTTACAAATTTTCCGCGGCACATCTGTTTCGACTGTTATCGCAGAAAAAGCGTGGCATAATAGAGAGGTACGGCAGTGAACTGCCGCATATGGAACAGGAGGAACTGAGATGCTCAATACAGAAAAATTCACAAAGAAGTCACTCAGAATAATCGAAGAGGCAGTCAGCGCAGCATCGGAGCTCGGTCACACTTACGTCGGGAGCGAGCACATATTGCTTGCAATGGCAGATATAGGAACGACGGAAGCGGCTGATCTGCTCATAGAGAACGGGATAGCCTATGATGATCTTTACAGCGCGATAGTTGAGCTCGTCGGACAGGGGACGCCGTCAGTGCTCGATCAGAGGTATTTCACTACTGCAACTAAGCGCATACTTGAGAGTTCATACAGAATAGCAGCCGAGGACGGCAGAAAACAGGCTTCCCCGGAGCATATACTTGCGGCGATACTGAAAGAGCCGTCGTGCAGTGCGTGTACGGTCATGAAGAAGATAGGCGGAAACATAGTTGGGATATGTTCAGGATTGAGCATGATAGACTCCGAAAGTGTCCGCGCGGAGCTTTATGAGTCGATAAGACCTAATCCTGCGCAGCTGCCGAACCTGCTGAGATACGGCAAAAATCTGACGGATATATCACTTCTCCGCAAGCGTGATCCGCTGATAGGGCGCAAGAACGAGATAGACCGGGTATTGCAGGTGCTTGCCCGAAAGACTAAGAACAATCCCTGCCTGATAGGTGAAGCGGGAGTCGGAAAGACCGCGATAGTAGAGGGAGTAGCGGAGCTCTTCGTCCGAAATCTCGTGCCGGATCAGCTGAAAAACCGCTTCATAATCTCGCTTGATATAACGTCGCTGCTGTCTGGAGCGAAGTACAGGGGAGACTTTGAAGAGAGGGTGAAAGCCTGCATAGACGAGGCGGTCGGGGCAGGGAACGTGATACTGTTTGTGGACGAGATACACACGATAGTGGGTGCAGGAGCGGCTGAGGGAGCTATCGACGCTGCGAATATCATGAAGCCTCAGCTGGCGAGGGGGGAGCTTCAGGTAATAGGTGCGACGACCTTTGACGAATACCGGAAAACTATCGAAAAGGATGCGGCGCTCGAACGCCGTTTTCAGCCTGTTCACGTCAATGAGCCGGAGGTCTCGGGGTGCATAGAGATGATGAAGGGGCTTCGCAGTGGCTATGAGAAATTCCACGGTGTGAAGATAAGTGACGAGGTGATAGACCTTGCAGTAAAGATGTCGATAAGGTATGTCTCGGACCGCTTTCTGCCGGACAAGGCTATCGACGTGATAGACGAGGCGTGTGCGAGGGCAAAGATAAGGTGCAGCAGTACAGAGAGCAGCAGGGATACCGGTTATATCGAGCTCAGAAAGAGCGGAAAGACTTTGCGCGATGTCACGAAGATGATAAAAAGCGTTGAGGAGGCGGTTGTCAGTGAAGCGGACGTTATGTCAGTGATATCAATGAAAACAGGCATACCTCTGAGCCGCATTACAGCAGAGGAAGCACGGCAGCTCGGTCAGCTTGAACAGCGGCTCTCGGAGCGAGTTGTGGGGCATTCCGCTGCGGTCAGCAAGATCACAGGAGCGATACTCCGCGCCAAATCGGGACTTCGGGACAGCAGCAGACCGACGGCTTCATTTCTCTTTGCCGGACCGACAGGTGTCGGAAAAACAGAGCTTGCAAAGGCACTTGCGGACTGCCTTTTCAACACTGAGAGCAGTCTTATCAGGATAGATATGTCTGAATATATGGAGAAACACTCGGTCTCAAAGCTGATAGGGGCGCCTCCCGGATATGCCGGTTACGACGATCAGAGCATGACACTCTGCGAGAAAGTCAGGCGAAATCCATACTCGCTCATACTGTTTGACGAGATAGAAAAGGCTGACATCGACGTGCTGAACGTGCTTCTTCAGATACTTGACGACGGTATACTGACCGACTCCTCCATGCGCCGCATCAGCTTCCGGAGCTGTATCATCATAATGACGTCAAATGTCGGAGCAGAGGAGATATGCGGCAAAACGGCAGTCGGGTTTGGAGAGGGATCGTCCTCTGCCGATGAGGAGCGTGTCCTGACGCGGATAAGGGAACATTTCGCACCTGAGTTTCTCAACCGGATAGACGAGATAGTTGTATTCAACAGGCTCGAAAAGGCTGATCTTATGGAGATAAGCCGCATAGCGCTCGAAAATCTTAGCAAACGGGCGGCAGGACTTGGTATCGGGCTGACATATTCCCCGGAGGTGATCGAAGCAGTTGCCGGAGCAAAGGAGACTGACAAGTACGGAGCGAGACCGATAAAGCGGCGAGTCACCGAGCTTATCGAGAATGAGCTTGCGCAGATGATAGTTGAGTCGAGCGTGTCGAGCGGCGAGAAGCTGAGAGTTGAGATGAGTGATGACAGAGTGAGCTTTTCAAAGGGCATTGTGGTATAAGAAAAGCGGTACAATAGCGTACCGCTTATTTCAGACCGGACAGGTCGAAGTCCGGGACATATTTATCAGAAGCAGAGGAGCGTTCCTGTGTGAAGCCCTCGAGACCGAGGTCGGCAGCGCATCGGATAACGCTGTTGTACTCCATTTTAGTGACGCGGCGCTTTAGTTCCGGGAGAGCGTCGCTTATGAAGTCGAATGGCGTGTACTGGTTCATAATGCTGACGAGAACGTCGTCTTTAGACGTGTTTTCGGATATCCAGCGGAGTATCTCCATTGAGTCACGGCGGTGCGAGGGGAGCACAAGGTGACGGATCACGGTGCCTTTTAGGAGACCGCCTTCGCTGTTGAAGCTGAGCTTGCCAACCTGCTTTATCATAGTGAGAACGGCTTGCGAGGCACGTTCAAAGTAGTCAGGAGCGGCGCAGTAACGCTGTGAGATCTCAGGTGAGAAGTATTTTATATCCGGCAAATAAACGTCTATGTAGCCGTTCAGCATATCTATCGTTTCCGGGAGCTCATAGCCGCCGGAGTTATACACGACGGGTATGCCGAGTTTGTGACGTATCTTGTCGAGCGCGTTGATTATAAGCGGAACAAAGTGCGTGGGAGTAACAAGTTCGATATTGTCGGCACCTTTGTCGCGGAGCCTGAGAAAAACGTCCGCGAGCTCGTCAGTCGAGAGCGCACTTCCGTAGAGCTCATTGCTGATAGCATTGTTCTGGCAGAATGCACAGTGCAGGCTGCAGCCGGAGAAAAAGACCGTACCTGCGCCGTTCTTGTAAGAAATACAGGGCTCTTCCCACTTGTGGAGATAAGCCTTTGCCGCGATTATGCGGTTGCCAGCACCGCAGTAACCCTTGCCGGAGGTGCGGTCGGCACGGCACATTCGCGGGCAGAGGGTGCAGCTCTGAAAAATATCTGAAATATCCATATTAAACTCCTTTGAAGCAGTCTGGCAGACTTGGGACATATACCGTTTAGATTATAACACATCTGGCGGGGATATTCAATAGCCGCCGGTCCATGCTTTTGTGTAAAAGAACAATATAACGCGGTCATGCTTGAAAATTGCTTTGGAATATGATAGAATATAACTGATATTTGCAGGCATTAGGCAGCCTGTTCAAACGGAGGTAAACATATGAAAAAGACAATAACGAGGCTCGTTGCAGCGGCGGTCGCAGCAGCTTCACTCGGACTGGTGCTGCCGTCGGCAGGAGCAGCGGACAGCGGTGCTAAGACAGTGAAAATAATGCCGCTCGGCGACTCTATCACTGACGGCTACTGGGAGCAGGGCGGTTACCGTAAGTATCTCAGCTATACCATGGCTCAGAAGGGCTACACAAACATTGATTTTGTAGGCCCCAAGGGCTCGGACACAGAGACTTTCACATATAACGGCAAAGAGGTCAGCTATGACGGAAATTACGCCGGTTACAGCGGATATGCCATTCAGAAGATGAACGGTGCAGAGCCTCGTAACGGCATACTTGAGACACTCAGCGAGGGTGACTATATCAAGGTGTATTCGCCGGATATAGTTCTGCTCCAGATAGGTACGAACGATGTTATCAGCTCCTACAACGAGGGTGCAGCTGAACGTCTTGAGAACCTCATCAACTACATACTCACAGAGGGAACACCTGATGAGCAGGTCTTTGTGACAACGATACCGGATATGGACGCTGTTACGGCTGCTGATTGGTTCTGGTCCTACGGCGAAGTGAAGTGGGGCAGCACAAAGGAGGAATTCGCGGCAGTTATACAGGGATATGTGGACGCCTATAATGCTTCGGTGGAGAAGGTCGTGAAGAAGATGCAGAGCGAGGGCAAAAACGTCCTTCTTGGTGATATACACAGCGTTGTTGATGTTTCGACCGACCTGTACGACGGAGTTCACCCGAACGAAGCCGGCTACGAAAAAATGGGACTCTACTGGGCGGAGGTGCTTGACGGATATTTGAGTTCGCTGAACGGTACTGAGCCCTCGACAGGTGAAATTACTGAGAAAGATTATGAAGTGGCGGACGTTGTTGCACTTGCGTCACATCTTCTCGGCAGAAAGCAGGAGCGTATAACTGCTGCAAATTACCAAAAGTACGACCTGACAGCTGACGGAAAACTCAATGTCTTTGACCTGATATTGCTGCGCCGGAAGCTGTTTTCCTGAATGCTGTAAAAAGCCGGCGTATTGTGATAATAAGGCGAAAACTGGCTCGGAAGGCTCGAAATTCCTTGACAAGCAGGGCGGAAAAGGCTATAATAATAAAATGAACTAAATTATCTGTGCTTAGCAGAATTGTTCAGAATATACGGAGGTAAAGCTATGTTCAGGAGATATTTAGCATATATAGCGTCAGCTGCTGTGACTGTATGCTCGCTTATGGCATTTTCAATGAGTGCCGCAGCTACGACAGTTGACGATGTAGCCGAGACTGCAAGGAAGTACGGTTACAGTGAAGATCTCATTATGCAGGCATACAATAAATACTATGAGGATCCGAGTATGTATACGTCAGAGGATTTTGATCTTGCTATCGAAAAGCTCGATGCAGCAGGCTATCAGCTGGTGACAACAGCTCCACAGGATCCGAATGCTTTCACAACTACCGCAGCCACTGAGGTCACTACCGTACCCGTGAGCGAAGCTCCTGTGACAACATCTGTTGCCGTGGTTACAGATACCGCGGGTTCAACGGTTACGGACGCAGCAGGTTCTGCGGTCACGACAATAGTGACTCAGGCACCTAAGAGCGGCAATGGCGGTGGAAACAGCGGCCATTCCTCATCGGGAGAGATCACCTACAAGATGAGCGACGGAACGACGTTCACCAGAATGAGCAGAGCGGCTTTCATCAAGCTGAGCTATGAAGATAAAATGGCATACATCAGAACATTCACGCCCGAACAGCAGCAGATTATCATAAATGACCTTTCGCCTGAAGAACGCAGAAATATGCTCCAGCAGGCGCCGACAACGACTAAAATGGACGTTATAGATGAGCTTTCAAAGGCTGTTGAGGCAATGGGAATGAACATCACTATCAATGAGATAAGCGACAATTCTGTATCAGTGGCTATGCGAAACAAAGACGGCGAGCTTGTAGGAGTTGCCGCAGCCGGAAACCGTGTGGAGGATACCGGCTATGACAGGCGAGGCATATATGGTCTGGCAGCACTTCTTGTTGCCGCAGCCGGTGCAGGAATGTTTTTACTGGTAAGGAAATGCTTCGGAAAGGAAACGATCGGAGACTGAAATGGCAGAAAAATCAAAGAAAAGCAGTGCGGTGCTCCATATAGCGACACCGTTCGTAGTAGCTGCGATAGCGGTCGGAGGCGTGATAGCTGCGGCGGTAAAGCCGTCAGACAAGCTGAAGGTCTACCTGAATGTAGCTTTTATGGACGACCTCAAGACTGATCCTGAGAACGCTTCTTCTGGGCTTATAATCCGCGATAAAGAGATCGTGGAGGATCATAGCGGCGAGACTTCAGACACAGGTGAGCTTATACGCCCGAAGTTCGGCGAGAAGTATGCCGAGATCAGGAGCAGCGTTTTGTCACTGGACGTTCCGGTATACTGGGGCAGCGACGTAGATCTGTTCGAGCGCGGTGCCTGCCAGTCAACAGGTTCTGTACTTGCCGGAGATAAGGGAAATAGCGTTATCAGCGCCCATGAGGACACTTTCTTCTCTGAACTGAAAAAGTTCAGGGCAGGGGACACTATTACGCTTTACACGAATTACGGTTACTTTACATATAAGGTCAGGGAGTGCGTGACCTTCACCAAGGATACAAATAAATACATCGTCCCGTCAAAGGACGACAGGCTCACGCTGTATACCTGCAAGAAGGACGTTCTCGGACGTTCCGACGAGCGTATTGGCGTTATCTGCGACCTGACAGAAAAGAAGTTCTATATCGGAGCGGAAGGAGGGAATGCTGAATGAAAAAGGCAGGTACCTACATACCGTCCGTGATATTGTCTGTCCTGCTGGTATTATGTGTGCTTGCAGGCTCAGCATTGATAGTAGTTGATGTGAATGTGACGCCTTCAAGGACCTCGGCGTTTTCTGAGAAGGAGGACCTTGCTGAGAAAGTTCACAAAGACCTTGACAAGCATTACAGGGGCAAGGCGAATTCAACCGGAATACCGGCTTCTGTGTATATGGAACATCTCAATAAGGAATACATTAACAAGGTCATAGACGCTTACATAGACGCGACATACGATGCTTTGAACAGCGGCGGAAAGCTCACGGTCAAAGTCCCTGAGAATACAGCGCTCGAGAATTCGATAGACAGCTTTTTCAGCGATTATGCTGACAAAACCGGTTACAAGAAGGACGAGAACTACGAGAAGAAACTGGCAGTGACCAAGGAAAATGCCTATAAGACGATAGGCAGCAGCTGCGATATATTCAAGGTAGACTCCATGAACAGTCACGGACTGCTCTCAAAGCTGTCGAAGCTGTACCGTGCGCGTTACAAGCTGACTTTTGCAGCCGCAGCGGCAGCAGCTGTGATAATGCTGATACTGGCATTTCTGCACAGAAAAAGGATATTCGAACTGCTCTACTGGTGCGGTATATCCGCGCTTATTGCCGGAATAATGGGAACTATCCCCTCAGCATATCTTATAGCTACGAAGTATTACAACGCTTTCTCGATAAAGCAGCCGCAGGTATTTGCAGCGTATACGAGATCACTCTTCGGTCTGACTGAGGCATTTATGGCATCGCAGATAGCAGCGATAGTCATAGGAATAGGTATGCTCGTTGTGTACGCAGTATTCTGCGGAAAGGGCAAGAGAGCGTCGGCTGTTCACGCGATATCCGAGGAAAAAAAATCCTGAATATCACACATTGATTATTGACTATTTAAGAATTAGGTGCTATAATGAATTAAGTCGGTAATACCGATAAACAAATAAATATAAAATAGGAGGCAAAAAAACAATGAATCAGGCATCAATCAGAAAGTATGTAGCCGAATTCTTCGGAACATTCACACTTGTGTTCCTCGGCTGCGGAACCGCAATGCTCCTCGGATGTGATACACCCGGCGGATACATTGCAACAGCTCTTGCATTCGGACTTGTTATCGTAGGTATGGCATACTGCGTTGGCAATGTTTCCGGCTGCCACATCAACCCTGCGGTATCACTCGCAGTATTTCTCAACGGCGGCATGACAGCTGCTGATTTCACAGGCTATGCAGTATCACAGTGCGCAGGCTCACTTTTCGGAACAGTAATGCTCAGGATACTCTTCGGTATAAGAGACCTCGGCGACCAGACTGCTCCCGAAGGAAAGGAATGGGGAATGGGCGCTAATACTCTCGCCGGAGTTGACGACAGTATTCTTGCTGGACTTATCGTTGAGATAATCCTCACATTCATCTTTGTACTCGTAATTCTCGGTGTAACTTCCAAGAAGGCAAACCACGGTTCCTTTGGCGGACTCATCATCGGTCTCACACTCACACTGGTACACATCTTCGGTATCGGTATGACAGGAACATCAGTAAATCCTGCAAGAAGCCTCTGGCCGGCAGTATTTGCAATGGACGACGCTATCAAGCAGCTCTGGGTGTTCATCGTAGGACCTTTTGTAGGAGCATTTATCGCAGCAGTGCTGCACAAGTTCCTCGAAGCTGATCTTCCCGAGAAGAAGTAATATAGCAGAAAACGCACCTGATCTCAGGTGCGTTTTTCAGTTGATGGCGCCGCTTCAAAAAAATTTTGGAATTTTTTCAAAAAAGGTATTGACAAATCGAAAAAGAGGTGCTATAATATATATCGTTGACTGCGATGGTTAAAGTCGTCTGGGTGTGGCGCAGTTGGTAGCGCGCTACCTTGGGGTGGTAGAGGCCGTGGGTTCAAGTCCCGTCACTCAGACCAGATGCAATCAGCATTACCCCAAAATCCGATGCTCGTTTGAGTATCGGATTTTTTTATACATTGACTAATATATAATGTTATGTTATAATATATTTCAGTAAATTGGCAATGCCATAATCAAGGAGGAGTTTATGATAGATCGCGATAAGGCATTTCGTATTCTGTCAGAAATCGGCCAGGAACATGTACTGAAATATTTTGATGAGCTTAACGAAACAGAGCAGAAGGAGCTTCTTTCTCAGATCGAAATAACAGATTTTTCAGTACTTGAAAATCTGGCAGGCGACCATAACAGTGGGGGAGAACGCGGCAGTTTTGAACCTCTCGGTGCTGTTACGATCAAAGATATCGCTTCTGAAAGTGACAGATTTACTCAAACAGGAGTCGAGGCATTAAAAGCAGGAAAGGTGGCTGCTGTTCTTCTCGCAGGCGGTCAGGGGACAAGACTCGGATTTGATAAGCCTAAGGGTATGTTCAATATCGGAGTTGATACGGAACTGTACATTTTTCAGTGTCTGATAAATAATCTTATGGATGTTGTCAAGCTTGCAGGTGCATGGGTCCCTCTCTATATCATGACCAGCGAGAAAAACAACAGCGAGACGGTGGAATTTTTCAAAGAGAAGAATTATTTTGGATATGATCCTTCCATGATCTGAAGATTTTTTATCCAGGATATGGCTCCCTCTGTTGATACAAACGGTAAAATATTGATGGAAAGCCGTTCAAAGATATCGCTTTCACCCAATGGAAACGGAGGCTGGTTCTCGTCACTTGTCAGAGCAGGATTGCTTGATGAGATAAAGGAAAAAGGCGTTCAGTGGATCAATGTATTTGCAGTTGATAACGTGCTGCAAAGGATAGCTGATCCGAGTTTTATCGGTGCTGTTATCGATTCGGGGATGCAGTCAGGCGGAAAGGTCGTCAGCAAGGTATCTCCTGATGAGCGCGTAGGAGTTCTGTGCCTCGAGGACGGAATGCCCTCCATAGTAGAGTATTACGAAATGACCGAGGAAATGAGAACGCTTCTGGATGATAACAGAGAGCTTGCATACAAGTACGGAGTAATTCTCAATTATCTTTTTAACGTGGACAAGCTTGAGGAGATATGTGACAGAAAAATGCCTGTTCATGTTGTCAGCAAGAAGATCCCGTTTATGAATGATAACGGTGAGCTCGTAAAACCTGATTCTCCAAACGGATATAAATTTGAGACTCTTGTGCTTGATATGGTGCATATGCAGGATAGCTGTCTTCCTTATGAAGTTGTTCGGGACAAGGAGTTCGCACCTGTTAAAAATGCAGAAGGTGTTGATTCGGTAGAGTCGGCAAGAAAACTGCTTCAGGCGAATGGAGTTAAAATATAAAATTACACAACACTCCCTTTGACAGGGAGTGTTGCTGTGTGTAAATGATTTTAATGGACGGATGCGGTCGGATGAGAAGATTATTGAAATATCTGAAAAACTACAAAAAAGAACTTATACTCGGGCCTTTTTTTAAACTGCTCGAAGCTGTTTTTGAGCTTATCGTGCCTGTTGTAA
>ONMB01000003.1:6379-82213 GCA_900318825.1 uncultured Ruminococcus sp. | reverse complement strand
AGTAAGTTGTATATCATAAGCCTTCCGGCTTTATGAAATCAATCCTGTTCAATAACGCTTGCGTTATTACTGCGTATTTTTTAGTCTTTACTTGACCTTCCCTTACTCTCGCAAGGAATTTCAAGGGTCGTTACTTTTTCTTAGCATTGTTCAATTTTCAAGTTGCTGGTGTGTCATTCCTTTGGAAATGTTTTCGTTTTCCTCAGGCGACTTAATTATTATATCATGCTTTTCAGTGATTGTCAAGCAGAAGGTTTTCAACTTTTTGTTTTTGATTATGTTGAAAACTCACTACCGATATCTCACATTTTACTTCTACGAATAAAAAAAGAGGAAACCATACGGTTTCCTCTGAAGTTTCGATTTCATTATAACTTAATATCCGACATATCATATGTCTGAACTGTATCGCCGTGTGATCTGCCGTCCTGATTTTTCGGGAATGAACCGATATCCTCAGTACCCTCAGAGCGTCCGGAGCACACTGACATTACCATATAGTTCTTAACATAGATCTTGTAAACTGTCTCGCCGGAATGCGAGAACACTTTATTGATAGCCTTGAAATAAGCCTCAACTCTTGCGTCGTCCTTAGGTGTTATCTTAGTTACACCATCTTTATTATCAAGGATATAGCCCTTCCTGCCGTCCCAGTAAGCATAGAATTCTTCATGCTCACCGATAACAAGGTGATTCATCGCTTCCTTTTTTTCCGCAGTACTATACTTACCGCTCAAATCAGAGACTATATTAAAATAGTCACGCTCATAGAACTTCTCACGAGTAGTCTGAGTCTGAGCAGCGTTAAATATTACCTTTGAGTAGTTATTCTGCGACTTAACGTTCGCACGCATAACGAAGTAGCTCCATGTAGGAATGAGAACAGCAAGCAGAATGCCAATAATTGCAAGAACTACGATCATTTCAACAAGCGTAAAGCCTTTTTTCCTCTTCATAACCAAAGCACCTCCATTAATGTGATAACTGTACAAATACATTATAGCAAATTATTCACATTTTGTCAATAAAAAACTTTCAGTGTATGCTACAAATTTTGGGGTATCATCTTGTGCAATTATCCCAGTATATCGAGAGCTTTTTTAAGCTGAGTATCCTTGTCGGTATTCTTCAGCTCCTTATCCATTTTGACCTCGACATCAGGGGCAATACCCTTGTCCTGATAGCACTCCCAGTCGCCTACTGTGTAGTAGCCGGCTGTATAAGTGAGAGTTCCGCCGTTACTGAGAGTGGCGTCCTTCTGGAATATCCCCTTACCATAAGTATTCTCACCAACTATCGTAACATCACCGTGGAATTGCTTGAACATAGCTGTAATTATCTCAGCTGAGCTCGCTGTCATACCGTTGACGAGAACAACAGTCCTGACATTGATATCATCAGGATCTTTACCAGCCTCGAGAAGCAGTTCCTCACCGTTATTGAAATAACACTTCACCTGTCCGGAATCAACGAACATATCAGATACCGAAACAGAACTTTCAACATCTCCGCCGATATTGTCCCTGAGATCAACTATCATTTTATTGTACTTTCCGCTGAAATTCTGAATAGTACCGTTGATATCAGCCTTTGTAAAGTTCGTGATAGTGCGAATATTCAGCTTGAGCACATCGCCTATGAGCTCTGCTGAAACATCGTCCTTGTCGATTGAATCATCGACCGACCTTGTAAAGTCAAGTGAAATTTCAGAATCGTCACGCTTGAGCCTGAGCTGCATAACTGTTCCGTCTTTGCCGACAAGCTCAAAAGCAGTCATTTTCACACCGTCATCAGCGACAGTTTTCTGATCGACAGCAAGAATAATATCCCCCTTAGCGAGTCCCTGCTTGTCAGCAATACTGCCGTCCTCAACATCGACGACCTCAAGTTCGCCGGAAGAGTTCCTTCCTACCTTATAGCCACAGGTAATAAGTGCAGGGTAGTTGTTTATACTTTCAACATACTCTGCTTCCGAGTCCTCGGGAGAAGTATACTTCGTAAACTTGTCACCAAGAGCGCTGAGATAGCCCTTTATCGCCGCAGACTCGAGCTCCGAGTCGCTTGGCAGCTTAACATCATTATCTCTGAGAATAGTTTCACATTCTGAGATCAGCTTGTTGTCACTGCCGGTCGAAGTATCGTTATGCTTCTTATTATATAGATACATACCGCCAGCACCGAGTGCTGCACTCGCACACAGACACAAAAAGCTGTTTATTACCTTATTGTTTATATCCATACTTAATATTAACTCCATAAAAAATCCTCTCTCCGAAGAGAGAGGATTTTAAGTTCTTAATAATCAGGTTTTACTACTTATTAGATCTTACCGATCTTATCAACTGAACCTGTAGAGTCAACGCCTTCTACTGCGTCAAAGCCTGGCTTAAGACCAGCCATACGCTGTCTGAGAAGTGTAGAGACAGCAGCATCGTTAGTAGCTGTCTTGATATCGCCATGCTTCTTGTAGTCCTTGGCCTCTACATATCCGCTCGGGAATGTGCCCCAGTATGTTCCGTCTGTTGTAGCAAATACAGCAGGGCAAGAAGACTTCTGGATGAATGCAGCTCCCTTAGCCTTTGAGAACTTGTCGAAGTAGTTGCCAACGCCCTCTGTAAGGTTTGTAGAGATGTTAGTACCAGTCTTAGACATGTGGCTGAGAGCACCGTTCATGTCGCCGTCCTTGAAGTCAACCCAACCTACGAACTCGAGCTTGATGCCCTTAGAGTCACAGTCTGTAAGAGTTGCCTCGAAGCCCTTCTGGATAGAAGAAGCAGCAGAGTTAGCGGAAGAAATCTTGGACTTTCTAACGTAACCGAGCATTGAAGGAACGAGGATAGCTGCGAGAACACCGATGATAGCGATTACAACGATGAGCTCAATAAGTGTAAAACCTTTCTTTGTAGTTTTCATGATGAAAACCCTCCTTTAAAATAATATCTGTGCGGCTCGTAGCCTACACACGTTTTTGTAGGTACGGGGATAATTTTCTCAAAGAAACTTGTTCCGAGATAACTCCGGGGCTCATCACCATCGGAGGTCTTTAGGAGGCTCCTTTGTGTTTGTCTCCCTTTCCCTTCCCTGTGATTATAGTATATCACTTCATTCATAAAATGTCAACACTTTTCGGAAAAAATAACGGACGCAGAGGCGTTTTCTACATCAGCACGGTTTATCAGGGGTATTTTTTACCATTTTCCGTCAAAATGCACAACGTTCTGTGAACTGATTATTTGTTTTAATCTTCGATATGTATTATTCACATTTTCTTATACAAATCGTAATATACAATATCAGCCGTGTTCACACTATCTTCTATTGACTACGATTTGTATATTTTGATAGACTTATTACCACGGTTACCACTTTGTAACTTTTTGGCATCAAGTGTCGAATTTGTTCCATAAGGTCGTCCGGTGTCAATCAAAACGGAGTTTTCCGCCTTAACACTGGGCACTTTGACAGTTATCGTTAATATTTAAACCATATCTATATTTCTGTAATATTCGCCTTAACAATTAAGTTGTACCTCTGCTATCCCCACAATTATATCACTGGCATTTCTTACACTATTATAATATAGAAAAGCCGCAGACTTTATGCCTGCGGCTTGCATTATCACATCTGTGAAAGGAAACGGTAGAACTCCTGCTTATCCTGACACTTCTCAAGAGCGTCAACTTCAGATATAACGTTGTTCTTAACATACCTTGCGAGCTCCATATCGAGGTCCATCATGCCGAGCTGCTTACCGGTCTGGATCGTGGACTGGATCAGGTGGATCTTGTTATCACGGATCTGAGCGGCAACGGCGTCAGTACAGTTAAGGATCTCCATACAAGCGATACGTCCGGAACCGTCCTTCTTAGGAATAAGTGTCTGGGCGATAACGCCAACGAGGTTGTTAGCGAGCTGTGTACGGATCTGCTGCTGCTGATGCTCGGGGTAAACGTCGATGATACGGTTGATAGTATCAGAAGCACTGGTAGTATGAAGTGTTGACATAACGAGGTGTCCGGTCTCGGCAGCGGTTACAGCAGCCTGAATGGTCTCGAAGTCACGCATTTCTCCTACGAGGATTACATCAGGGTCCTCACGAAGAGCAGCTCTGAGTGCGAGAGCGAAGTTCGGAACGTCGTCGCCGATCTCTCTCTGGTTTACCATACATCTCTTGTGCTCGTGAACGTACTCGATAGGATCCTCTACTGTGATGATATGAGCACTTCTGTTGAGGTTAACGAAGTCGATCATAGCAGCAAGTGTTGTAGATTTACCGGAACCGGTAGGTCCTGTTACGAGAACGAGTCCACGGGGACGCATTGCGAAATCCTGAAGTATCGGAGGAAGTCCGAGGTCTTCAAGAGTAGGGATATCATTTCTCAGAAGACGGATAGCGATAGCGGGCTTACCCTTCTGGAAGTATACGTTTACACGGTGACGGTAACCACTCTTTGTCTGGAAAGAGAAGTCGGTGTCGTGGTGCTGGTTAACGCTTGTCTGCTGTGCGTCGTTTGTCATCTGGTTGATGATATCGAGTATCTCCTCTTCATCCATCTCCGGATACTGTGAACGCATTGTTCTGAGTGTACCATTGAGTCGAACAACGGGAGCGATAGCGTTTGTAAAGTGAAGGTCCGAACAGCCGAGGAGTCTTACCTCGTCAAGGATCCTGTGGATATTAATAATTCCCATAGTAAATGTCCTCCCAATGAATTATACTGTGTATGTAGTTCTGATGAGCTCTGTGATAGAAGTCATACCAGCCTGAACGAGCTCGGATACGTTATCACGAAGGAGCTTAGTGCCGTTAGCCTTTGCAGCAGCTTCGATCTCTTCCTTGCTACCGTTAGCTGCGATGATCGAACGAACATTGGCAGAACAGTGAATGATCTCATGGATAGCGGTTCTTCCTCTGTAACCTGTGTTGTTGCATGAAGGACAGCCGCAGGGCTCATAGATCTGGATAGGCTGATCGATGCCCATGAGTTCGTCCTCTTCGGGAGTGGACATTCTGGGCTTCTTGCACTCTGTACAGAGAACCTTAACGAGTCGCTGAGCGATAACGCCGATGAGTGAAGTAGCTACCATGTAAGGAGCAACGCCCATATCAACGAGACGGACAACAGTTGAAGCAGCGTCGTTGGTATGAAGTGTAGAAAGAACAAGGTGTCCGGTGATAGCGGCACGGATACCGATATCTGCGGTCTCCGCGTCACGCATCTCTCCGACCATTACTACGTCAGGGTCCTGACGGAGGATAGAACGGAGGGCAGCTGCGAATGTCATACCAGCCTTGGCATTAACCTGACACTGATTGATACCGTCGATATTCTTCTCGACAGGGTCCTCAACTGTAACAACGTTTACGTTAGGCTTAGCGATCTCACCAAGAGCAGCGTAAAGAGTTGTTGTTTTACCGGAACCGGTAGGACCAGTAACGAGGATAACGCCCTGAGGTACTCGGAGCATTGACTCGAAGAGCTGGTAGTTATAGTCTGACATACCGAGGTCTGTGATCTTACGAAGGGCGATCTGACCGGTTGAAAGAATTCGGATAACTATCTTCTCACCGCTTACCATAGGAAGTGAGGATACACGGACATCGAGGGTGGTTCCGTCAACTACCTGTGTGAAACGACCGTCCTGAGGGATACGCTTTTCAGCGATATTCATGCCGCTGATGAGCTTGAGACGTGTTGTGAGAGCGCTGTGAACAGCACTGGATATGTTCATAAGTTCTACAAGGTCGCCGTTTACACGGATACGGATTCTTGTATACTTATCGAAAGGCTCGATATGGATATCGGTAGCGTCTGCTCTGTAAGAGTTTTCAACGATTGTGGTTGCGAGCTTAACGATAGGAGCATTTTCAACTCTGTCCTTAGCCTCTGCATCCTCAGCGCTCATATCGCCGAGGTCGCCGCCCATTGCGCTTACACCCTCGAGAACGCTGTCAACGTTCTGCATTGAGTAACACTTACCGATCGCCTTGTTGATGGCAGATGTTGTTGCAAGTACAGGCACAGTATCCATACCTGTTGATACCTTGATATCCTCGAGAACAATGAAGTTTACAGGATCATTGGTAGCAACTGTAAGACGCTTACCTTGTACATTGATAGCGATTACGGTGTGCTTTCTTGCCAGCGCCTCCGGAACCTTCTGTACTGCCTCTGTGTTGATCTCAGTATTGTCGAGGTCAACATACTGTACTCTCAGCTTTCCGGCAAGTGCCTTAGTAAAGTTCACTTCCGACATAAAGCCGAGCTCAACGACAACGTCGCCGAACTTTTTGGTTCCGTTAGACTCTTTCTGAGCTGCAAGAACCTGCTGGAGCTGCTCATCATTGATAAGCCCCTGGCTGACTAAGTAGTCACCAATTCTCTCGTTTCTCATAACAAACCTCCGCTTTTATAAATTTTAATTGTAGAATATACTTGAAATTTATCAATTTTATGCTATAATAGATTATGCAGCATATTAACAATGATAAGGAGGGGGCTAACCCTATGTCTGAATTAATCAATTCCCTTCACAGCAGTGAAGCCAATCCCATTTTCCTAATTTCATTTTATACCATGGCATTTCTGTTTGGTATATGTGTCGGCAGCTTTCTGAATGTTGTAATCCTCAGACTTCCCCGGCACGAATCGCTTATCAAGCGATCCTCGCATTGTATGACCTGTGGAGCTAAGATCCGCGCCTGTGACCTGATACCGGTTTTCAGCTGGCTGATGCTCAGGGGCAAATGTCATAGCTGCGGCGAGAAGATCTCCCCACGCTACCCCATAGTTGAGTCACTGAACGGTATACTTTATGTACTCACATTTTTTGTTCTGGATCTCAATGCTGACTCCATAATAACCTGCGTTCTTATGTCGCTTCTTATTGTAGTAGCCTTTATGGACTGGGATACGATGGAGATCGACATGATAATCGTTGGTCTCATTTTCGTACTTGCAGTTCCCTCGGCTCTCTTTACTGACAGAGCTTCTCTTCTTCACCGCATCATCGGAGCTTTTGTGATAAGCGTTCCGTTTTATGTTATCGGCGAGATCAGCAGAGGCTTCATCAAGAAGAAGACCGGTGAGGACTACCGTGCTATTGAACTCGGAGACACTATCCTGATGTTTGCAGCAGGAGCTCTCCTCGGAACAAAAGCTATTATCGTTTCAGCATTAATCGGTATTGTAGTTGCAGCGGTCATCGGACTTATCAATAAGTATGTGACCGGTAATTCTAAATTTGCTTTCGGACCGTTCCTCTCGATCGGCATCGCGATCGGTTCTCTCTGGGGAAACGGCATTGCTGATTGGTACATAAACCTTCTTAAAGGTCCCGCTCAGCAGTAAGACGAAAAAATATTTACAGGCAGCAGCATTTGACTGCTGCCTGTATTTTTATGCTTATTTGAAATCAGGTACTGTGTAGATAAAGTAGATGCAGTCATCGCTGTCAGCGCCTGTAACCTCAGGGTGAACGAAGAGTCTGTCATTTGCATTTATCTTACGAGCTTCCTCAGCTGTAATAGCCCTATAATCAGGATTCTTGTCCTTGTTCTCATCAATAGGACCCCAAGTATAAGCGCCGGTTGAAGGATCTACCTCACCCTTCTGACCTTTTATAGGATCATATTCAGGCCACTCAGATTCAGCAAGAGCAGCTCCTGTATCCTTGTCATATACAGCTTTCTTTCCGTTGCATCTTACAGGACCGTAGCAAGCGGTCTCCCACTTGGAAGTACCGAATTCACTATTGATATTGACCAATGACATATTTGCATTTGAAAGTGCAAAGGGTGACTGGAATGCAGTATACTTTTCAGTATCATTCTCATCACAGGTACCTCTGTATGTGTACTCGCCGGCATCGTTCTTATCATTTTTGTAGGTAACGATACTGAGTGAGAAGAGGTCAGGTGAGAAGTTTACAGCAGTCTTATCGACCGGTTCAAGAGCTGCATAGTAATCGTCAGATGTGTCATCGCTGGTATCAAATCCCTTGAGCTTATTCTCTGAAGGCTTATCAGCGTTCTTTTCATTCTTGTCAATTGTCTGCATCTGCGCGTAGCCGGGAGCAATATAGAATGAGTAATTCTCATAATAAACATCGTTTATGACCGACTTCGGTGCAACTGAAACGCTCTTGACAGTTGAATTTACACGGATCGGATGGGGATTAGCTTCTCCCTTCTTATAATCCTTTCCGTCAATTTTTGCATCAGCTTCAAGATAGTTTGTGTAAGTATAGCCAGCAGTAAAATCGTACTCATACTCTGATACTTTACCGCCATTGCCGTTATCTATCTTGAGCATTCTGACCTTACCAGTCAGAGGGTTGATAGCCTGTTTAAGGTCAGGCTGTGTACGGTTTGCATAGTGGTTGTCAATAAAGTTTACAACAGCAGCATCTTCCGGTGAGATAGCAGAACCTGAACCGCCGACAGTTGAAACTCCATACTTCTTAGAGAGTTCGTCGGTTGTGTACTTTGAAAGCAGCTTGCCGGTGTTATCGGTAAGACCGCCAACACAAACCTCAACACACTCTGAGTATCTGATAGATGACTCAAGATAGCTCTTAACGTTGTCAACCGCCGCAGCGTTAGCCTCCTGAATGGAGGCACGCTTTGAAATTTTGTTGAGCGGTGTGATGACCTGCATTACAGCAGCCATCAGTATTCCGAAAATAGCCATTACGACGATAAGTTCAACGAGAGTGAAGCCCTTGAGTTTATTATTCTTATTCAAAGCAGCTCCCTCCTTTAATCCGGTGTAGTTGTTGACGTTGTATCACTTGCTGCAGCTGTCGCAAAGCCGGTAGGCTTTGTTACAATGATGAAGTTAAAATCGTAGTTACCGTTTGAAGCGGTTGGATCAGTGGGATCTACAACGATCCCGCTGAGACCTTCTGTATTGGTTGTGACCGCATTAGTGAGGTCCTCATTCACATAACAGAGTGTTCCTTCGATCTTAACATAGTTAGAAGCCCATTCGCCAGATGAGTTCGTCTGAAGTGCCTTTTTATCAGCAACTCTGATAACGTGCTTATCATTAGCGATATAAGTTTTCTTACTGTTCTGCATTTCAGCAACAGGGCCGTTAACGGCTACCTTTTTATTAAGTTTGTTAGCTTCGCGGGAGTTCTTCTCGACAGAATTACCAAGCATAACAAGTATCATAGCGAACATTGCAAAGATAGCAAGTGATACTATGATCTCAACGAGAGTCATACCTTTCAGCTTTTTATTCAGCTTTTTCATCGAGACACCTCCTTATCTTGCGTAAGCAACATACTCAACAGCAGCGTATCTGTGGAATCCCTCTGCATCAGGATCGCCGCTTGGAGCACTATCGTCACCACTGCCTGGAGCATCATAGAGCAGGAACCAGTCGTTCTTAGCATCATTAGTTACCTCAAGTACGTTGAGCATACCGATAAATCCAATTCGAGGAGATACGCCTTCTTTAAGATATGACGCATCTTTCAACTTTGTAAGAGGCATACCATCGTAATAGATACTATCAAGAAGTGTTTGATTGTCCTTAGGGTTACCTATATCAACAGTAAGTGTCTCAGGAGCCTTGACATAAGCCATTACCATTGGCTGATTGTAAAGTGTAAGTCTTGCGCCCTTATCTGCATATAAATATGTTCTGAGCTGACCAAGTGTAGGATACATATCATTACCGTTCGTACCCTCCTTGGGATCATCCTCCGTTGTTGTGCAGTTCAGCTTGTTTACGATCTTTTTGTAAGTTGCGCTGTCGCGCTTACTTACAATGTTGAGCTTGTTGCCCGCGTCAATGGTATCCTTAACATACTTTGATATAATGCCACACATGCCATTTCCGTCAAAGGTAAGCTGTCCCTTGAGATAAATATTAACGTTGCCAGTACCACTTGTGTCTGTATCATCAACAATAACTGATGCGCTACCTTCCATTGAGCACTTCTTATCGTCAACTGTTGAATCAAATGTTACCCATACATCACCTGTTGATGGTGCCTTGACAATGATATCATTTGAGCTGTTAGAAAGTTTTGTACCAACAAATGTTGTATTGGCAGTTATAAGGTATTTTCCTGTACTCGGATCCTTGCTGAGTTCCGAGATATTCTTGATTGTTTCTTCCTTTGCAACCTTGGACTTGATAGTGCCGTCGCCATTGTATTCAACCTCATAAGTGGTATATTTTTTACCAACGAGACTTGAATCATTAGAGTAAACTGTTCCCTCGTGACCTGTATTCTCCTTCGGAACATCTCCGAAATTGAATTCGCTCATCCAGTCATATACAGTCTTAACAAGACGTGTATTTGCAAGATCTGAATTGAAATCATAGTTGCTGATCACATTGCCGTCGTAAACGAAATATGCGTGACCTGTACCGGATTCAGACTCATCAATATCAATGTAAGAAGAATTATCAGTAACCTTGCTTGTAGCCTTATCTTCCTGACAATAGAACTCGACATCCTTGAGACGAATGTAGATATCTGTGTCAAGCGGAGGTTTAACAATTACCCTACCGCCTATTGTACCAGTAAGTGTTATATCTGATGATACAGTATAATCAGATGCCGGTGTTGTTGATGCATCAGGATTATAAGTGCCTGTATATGTGCTTGCTTCCATTGCTGCACGGTTTGCGTCCGGAATTTCGCCATACTTAACAACTCTGTCTGCAACGCCCTTTACATAAAGGAAACGTTCAGCTCCGATGAGTACATCTCTTGTTGCATACTGAGGATATACTCTGTTGTCGTGTGCATCCTTATACTCTGAAATGTCTACTGTTGTTATGTCACCAGCAGGAACATAGCAAGCGTCCTTTTCTACTTCGTCGCCAGTGTCCTTATTGATGTAAGCTGTTCTGCTCTCTTTCTTAGTTTCAGCAGCAGCCTTCGCTATAGCATCATCAGAAACCCATTCCTTTGAAACTACATAGTCAGGATTTACATGCTTGCCGCCAAAATTAAGTCCGCTTACACCGCATTCAGACTGAGCAGCACTAAGCTTATCTGCGTAAATCCACAGTGAGCGCTGTGTGTCGCCATAGTAAGGATTTTCCTGCCAGTATGCGTTATATATTCTTGTGAGAGTTTCTTCAATTGTTTTTTCCTCGAAATGCTCGTCATCAAATTTCTTTCCGCCGGCGATTGACTTACCGGGATCGTTTGTGTAGATGTTTCCGCCAACTGTAAACTTGCTGTCAGAATTGTAATAGAAATTGCCGCCGACTGCAATATCACCGCCGATAGTTACATCTGCATTACCAGTTATAGTAAGGTCACCCTCAACTATAATACTGCCGCCGATCTCAAGACCGTTTGAAGCGAGTTCAAGATCGCCATTACAGTAAATGCTACCGCCGACAGATGAAACACTTTTGCTCTTTGTAACTGTTGAACTAGCCCAATTATACAGCTTAGTACCATTGTTTACAGCGAGCTTATTGCTTGCACCGCTGTCCATAAGATATATGTCACCATAATACTCACGCATAGCATTAGCTGTATCGTTAAGTGTACCCATAAAAATGTTAAGAGGAAGATCAGGATGACCGAACTTCAACTGTACATCACTATTAGTAATTAATGTACCGTCTATGTAGAAATAGGGCATCGACATAAAGTCATAGCCGTGAACCCCAAGGTAATTAGCCAGTTTATCAGTACCTCTGACTGTAAAATCGCAAGTATTTGAACCAAGATTGAGGTCTCCCCATATCTCAGCACCGTTGTTATAGATACCTGTATCCTGATAGGTATATACAACGCCGAGTTTAGTAGCTGTCTTAAAGGTACCGTTTACTACCCACGGAGCTTCAAAGAACGAAGCATTTGTTATTCCATATTCTTTGCCTGTACGGTACTGCTTTTCCTTGAGTGAAGTAAAGTAGTCAGGTTGTGTATAATCGCCGCCAACTGGCTTCCAGTAATAATACTTGAGACCGTTTCCGCTCATATCATTCCACTCATACTTTTTGCCTGACTCATCTTTCCATGTACCCATACCGATGTATGTACCGCCGAAACCAAGAACCTTCTGGATAGCAGTCATATCACCGTATGTAAGGAACGCAGCGCCTCCCTGACCCTTACCCGAATCAGTTGCGGGAGGATCCTGGAGAATTTTTGAAGTAATTGAAGTTGTTTCGCCGCCGATAGTTACATCAGCATTAATTGCGAAGAGATTTCTCTCTACCCACTGTCCCTTTACTGAGTCATAGAGCACCTTAGTGCCTATGTTCTCGATAGTAGCATTTTCGATACGTCCCATCGAAGGATCGTTGACATCAACAAGGATATCCATTTTGTTGCCCTTGTTCTTAAGAGCGCGGACAGATTTTGAGAAATCCTTGTCGGTTCCTATTGCTGCAAGGATACTGTCGATGGCAGTTCTTGCAGTATAGGACGACTGAGACGATGAATACGTTTTACGAGAACGCTTATTTGAAGCTGCAGCCATTGCAAGTGCGCACGTCATGAATATTATCATGATCGAGAGCACTGAAACAACTGTAAGAAGGACAGAACCTTTCTGTTTTCTGTGTTTCTCAGTTTTCATCTTTCTTTACCGCCTTTCAAGTTATGGGGTGTTTCTCAATAACCGAAGCGAGTTGTGCGGATCATTCAATGTTTTCAACATCGGGCTGTGGTAAGTCGTAAACTGAATAGAGTGAGATTACAAGTCTTATCTCGACTTCGTCTTCAGGAAGGATAAGCTGATATTCGCTCTCCTCGCCCTCGCTGAATGTCGGAGGCTCAACAGGATTGCCTTCATTATCTGTTGCAGGCTGCTTATCCTCAGTAGCCTTTTCCTCATCTTCTTTTACAAGAGAGTAATCAACAGAATCAATGATGATAGTCTTATCCTGCTTCTCGATAGCGTCCATGAGTTTCCAGAGGTTTTCCTTGGTACCTCTTGCTGTTACACCGTACTGTGTCTTGAGGACACTGCCGGGCTCTCTTTCTGAAAGCTGCTGCTTCTCAGCATTTTTAGCGTCGATAGCTGCCTGATACTGACCGTTGATATCAGCAAATTCACGAAGACCTGAACCGATATCCTGTGAACGTTCCATATAGTAATATGAAATGGTTGAATCAGTCATATCACCAACAGCAAGGTTTATGATTCTGATATCGTTTTCTACTGCAAAGTGCTGCATATATCTATCCAGCTTTACAGTATTGTTTACATCGTCGATCGGCACAAAGTGTTTTGTGATCTTGTTTGTCTCATTAACTGTCTCTTTGATACCTTCTTTAAGGGGCTCGATCTGATTGATCCTCTGCTTATACTCTTTCTCAGTCTTTTCAAGATCTGAAAGAGTGCTCTTATTGCTCTTGATATCCTCGTTCTTTGGCTTGATAAGTACGAAATATCCTGCAAGAAGTATTGCGATAGCAAGTACTACTCCAAGTATTACTTTGTCTCTGTAATTGAGTTTCATCTTAATCACTCTCCTCCATTATTCAGCAGCCTGTGTCTCTGTCTGAGTTTCTTCCGATTCAGTCTCAACCGGAACATAAGCACTCTTTCTGCCGTTCAGCTTGACATCAACACCGAAGGTTACCTTATCCTTCACATCCTTGGCTTCCTTGCCCTCACCAGGCTTTACAAGTTCAACCTGATATCCGGCATAAGTAGCGCTGCCGAAAATAGAATTGTTCTTGCTGTCCTTCTTGGAAAGTATGCTCATTATGTACTCAGACGGGAATTCCTGTACCATCTTCTTGAGCTTTTCATCGTCCTTGAGATTTTCAGACTCTGATACTATTCTGAGAGAAAGTGCGCCTTCAGTGTATCCACTGTGTACAGTATAAGCATTTACATCAAACTGCTTTGCTGTATCGTTTGTTATAGATGTTAATGAATCAATCTTCTCACCGTTGATAACAGGGAGTGACTGATAAGCATCATAAGAGTTGGTCATCTTTTCGTTATAAAGGTTGACCTGATCTCTGATGCCGAGGAGCTTAGTCTGAAGCTCGAGCTTCTTTGCTGTCTCAGAACTCTCGTTGAACTCTCTTGTGCTTTTGATATCCTTTTCGATGCCCTTGTTCTTTACAAAGCGAGTGAGGTAAACGCCGCCTGCAATAAGAACCGCAAGACCTACCGCACCGATAAAGATGAGATTTCCTGCACTGTCGTCCTTGATCTTGTTCTTAACAGCAGTACCGAGGTCAGTTTCAAGGAGGTTGATCTTTTCAAAGTCCTTGTTTCTCTTGAACATAGCACCGATAGCGTTAGCGTACAGTGAGAATTCAAGATTTTCGTGACCATGGATCTGCGGAGGAACATTGATAAGGCTGGTCTTGAGGTCGAGCTTTTCAAGTTCGTCAGTAAGTCTTACATAGTCGTGAGTATCACCGTAGAAGATAACGTTCTCGATGGTCTCGCCTGTGTTACGGCTTCTGTGGAACTGGAGCATACGGAAGATGTTCTCGTTAACAGCTTCAAAAACGTAGTCGTCGGAATAACCGTAGTCGGCAGCGTCAATGGAAGCGAAACGTGAGAATGAAAGCTGTCCCTGCTCATAGAGGTTGAGTGAAATGAAGTTGTTATCGATCTGAACTGCAAGGAGAGGCATCTTCGATCTGATCTTTGTATCAGCGAGAAGAACCTTTGTGATACAGTTACAGCCGATCATAACTGACTTGAGTGAGATACCGAGGAGCTTGAAAACTTCTCTGTAACTATTGATGATCTCGTTAGGACAAGCGGTAGCGAGGATCCTGTAAGCGGGCTCTGCATTATCCTCTGTTCTGTCAGCCTCACCTACAACGATGTAAGATACAGCGTATGTATCGTCGAGGTTGAGCTCAGCCTGCATCTGCTGTCTAACAGTTCTCTGGAGGTCCTGAGGCTTGCCCTTAACGACTGTCATTTCCTTGAAGATCGTAAGGTTGGAGGAGATCGAAACGATAGCCTCCTTATCAGGCATCTTGTTCTTTTTAAGAACGCCGTTGATGAGCGTTGCAACGTTCGGAACGTCTTTAACGTGACCATTTACGATGAGGCCTTCTTCAACGTTAAGTGTAGCAGCGGAGCTGATCCTGATCTTGCCGTTGCTCTCTGTTCCTTTAACGACACGTATATTTCTATCGGTAATATCAAATGAAAGCATTTATCTTTCCACCTTTCCGTTTTATTCGTTCTCGATACTCTCGAAGGAGCCATAGAGTGCGGGGTAAATACCACATACGACCAGAGCTATGATAAGGCCCATGAAGATGATGAGCATAGGCTCGATCATACCAACGAGTCGCTGTACTGCTGATTCTGATTCTTCTTCGTAGTAGTCAGATGTCTTCTCAAGGATCGAGTCGAGAGCACCTGCTTCTTCACCAACGTAGATAACCGAGCAGAACATAGGCTCGAAGATCTCTGTTCTTGTTATAGCAGCCGAGAGGCTTTCACCCTGTTTAACCTCGTCAACAACTCCTACGAACTTTTCGTCGATGTAGCTGTTTCCAAGGATAGACGATGATCTTTCAAGACATTCTACCATCGGGATACCGCTGGAGTAGAGTGAAGAAAGAGTACGCGCAAAACGTCCTGTGTAGATCTTTGTGATAAGGGGACCGATACCAGGTCCTTTTATCAGGAAGCGATCAAACTTGAGTCTGATCTTAGGAACCTTGAGTGCGTATCTGATACCGAAGAATGCTGCGATAACGAGTATGATAAGAATATACCACTTCGTCTTCAGGAAGTCACTGATAGCAGCCATACCCTTTGTAAGCGCGGGCATCTTCGAGGGATCATCGTACATTCCGATGAATGTAGGCATAATAAACGTAAAGAGGAAGATAACGATAACGACGCAGAGGACGAGGAGTATGATCGGGTAGATCATAGCGCCCTTGATCGTATTGTTGAGCTTGTTTTCCTTGTTGTAGTGATCTGACATACGCTGCATGATGACATCAAGCGAACCGCTCGACTCACCGGCGCCGACCATTGATATAAGGAATTCAGGGAAGGCACTGTCGTGGGCTTCCAGAGCTGCTGAGAAGGAATCACCCTTCTGTACGCTCTCGTAGATATCCTGCCAGATTGCTCTTGCTTTTTCGTTTTCCTGTTCTTTGGTCAGAATGTCGATCGATTTTACAAGTGTAAGACCTGAGGTAAGCATAGCTGCGAGCTGTCGGCAGCAGAATGCAAGTTCTTTGGTCTTGAACTTGTATAAGGATTTTGAATTGTCTGAATCGCTTTCCTTGTAATCAGTAACGTACAAGCCTTTTTCCTTTACTCTTTTAAGGAAATCCTGCTCGTTTTCCGCATTGATAACGCCCTTGACCTGTTTATTCTTGGCGTCCTGGGCTACATAGGCAAAACTCTTCATATAACCACCTCCATAAATTATTGCATTTCTGAGCAAATTTACTACTGTCTTAATATTACAATTATAACATTTTGAACGTTATTTTTCAATCGCTTTTTTGACTTAAATAATCAACCGTTTTTTATCAATATTCACCAACAATTATACCAGGTGTAATATTATAACTCCTGACCGCCGAAAATTCTACAAAAAACAATCTCAAGACAGCACAAATGGAGCATTGATCTCCCAATGCTTCAGATTGTTAAACTTACACAAATATTATATCACACGTTTCATCTAATTGCAACTTATAACCGTATATTTTTCTGAATTTTTTATATTATTGTGAACTACGGCAAGGAGCATATCCCGATTTTAGTCATTTTGACTGTTGAAAGTTTTGATTTGTCCACCTCTTCCTCGTATTCTGCACCTATTTGATAGGACAACTATCACAAATACAGCTGATTTCCGCTAATTTCTGACCATTGGTCACGCTTTTTTGTCAAAAACACTTATCCTGTCTGTAATCGTTTTCCGCCCGCCGTTTATACTATTATAATATGCGCAAAGCGGCGCAGGTAATTCCCGCGCCGCCTGAGTCATATCATTTTTATCCCGAACCGCTTCAGCCAGCAGTCCAGCTGTATGAAGAATGCTATCGTCTGCGGCAGGTTCATCAGCTGCCCGTACCACTGAACATGCTCCTCATGCCGCAGCAGCTTTTCGAGCTCTTCCCGGCGGACCAGCTCCGTGAGCGGAGTGTCCTCGGCGAGTATCTTTTGCAGTCTTTCAGTCACAGCCTCCAGAAACGCCGGATTGTGCGTTTTCGGGTAAGGGCTCTTCTTCCGCCACAGTACCTTCTCCGGCAGCCACTCCTTCATTGCCTCGCGCAGCAAGCCCTTTTCGCGCCCCTGCCAGTCCTTGTATTCCCACTTGACGTTGTACATATACTCCGCTATCCGGTAATCGCAGAACGGCACGCGGACTTCAAGTCCGCTGTACATCGACATTCTGTCCTTACGGTCAAGGAGAGTCTGCATGAACCAGTCAAAATTCAGCTGCGTCATCTCGCGCATACGGCTGTCAACTTCACCGTCTGACGGCAGCTTTTCTGCACTGTCAGCCGTTCTGCGGTAGGCGCTGTAAACGTACTCCTCAGCATTTATCACCTCCGCATACCGCTCCGTGAGGAAGCGCTTGCGGTAAGCTGTGCTCTGCGCCCACGGGAAGCCGTCCGTCATTCGGATATCCTTGTCACGGTACCACGGATAGCCGCCGAATATCTCATCGGCACATTCCCCGGAAAGCGCTACCGTACCGTAGTTCTTGATCTCGCGGCAGAACAGCAGCAGTGAAGCGTCAACGTCCGCCATTCCGGGCAGTCCCCTCGCCTCGACAGCCTCATCGAGAGCCGAAACGAGCTCCGGAGTATCAACTATCGTCCAGTGGTGCTCTGTGCCGAGATATTCCGCCATGCACCGGATATATTCAGGATCGCTGTCGGGCTGGAAATGGTTCTTCTGAAAATACTTGTCGTTGCCGCGGTAGTCCACGGAAAATGTGTGCAGGACCTCGCCGCGTTTCTTCATCTCAGCCGCCGCGACTGACGAAATAAGGCTCGAATCGAGCCCTCCCGAGAGGAAAGTGCACAGCGGGACGTCCGAAACGAGCTGGCGGCGTATAGAGTCAAGAACGAGTTCCCGGACGTGTTCTGCCGTCTGCTCAAAGGTCTCACTTAGCTCATATGCGCGGAGCTTCCAGTATTGGCGCAGGTCAAGTCCCTTCGCCGAGTAGTAGCCGCAGTGACCGGCTTTTACCTCCTCCACGCCGCGTATCACACCGCAGCCGGGAGTTCTTCCCGGAGCCATGAGCAGCAGCTCCGCCGCACCTTTTTCGTCTATCTCGTGCGGAACATCAGGGTGTTCAAGCAGCGCCGGCAGTTCTGACGCAAATATCAGCTTGTCTTTGCAAAGCGCGTAGAACAGCGGCTTTACGCCTATCCTGTCCCGTGCGAGAAAAACTCTGTGCGCGTCCTGCTCATAGACCGCAAAGGCGAATATTCCGTTCAGACGGTCAACGCAGTTTTCGCCCCATTTGACATAGCTTTTCAGCACGACCTCCGTGTCGGACCGGGTACAGAAGCCGAATTCCTCCTCAAGCTCGGCGCGGAGCTCATCGGCATTGTAGAGCTCGCCGTTGTAAACGATGATGTAGCTGCCTTTTTCGCAGGAGAACGTCATCGGCTGACGTCCGCCGTTTATGTCGATGACAGCGAGCCGCGTGTGTATCATCGCAGCCTCCTCCGTGAGGATTATCCCCCTCTGGTCAGGGCCTCTCCGCAGAAGCGCCCGCTGCATACGCTCGTAGACCTTCATATCAGCCCGCATATCCTCGGCAAAGCTGATCGCACCTGCAATTCCGCACATAATCCACTCCACCGCTTTCCGGCATACGGCACGCCGAATTTTCACGGTATATTATATGCAGGATAAATATTAAATGTTACAGCTCTCTCACAAAAAGCTGTTCCGTGCCGCCGAAGATCGTCTCATATTGACCAGTCAGCGTAAAGCCGTATTTTTCGTAGAGTCCGACCTCTCCGCTCATAATGTACACCGCGCCGAAGCCGTTTCCGCGCGCGTATTCAGCAGCTTTCTCTATCATCATTCCGGAAAGCCTGTGTCCGCGGAATTCTTCATCAACAAAAACGCTGCCGATAAACGGCGTAAAGTCGTACTTCTCCGCCAACTCGTCCCTTTCCGTAAAGGTGCAGAAGCCGGCTATCTGTCCGTTTTCAAGAGCGGCAAAAACTCTCTCCCAGCCACGAAAAACGCCCTCCTTCATCTGTTCCGCAAGGAAGTGTCCGCCGCGCCATGAACAGCTCTCGGCAAAGCGGATAGTTTCGTCCCAAAGGCTGTGGTTGCTTGTTATTGCGATTATTTCCATAGTTCACCTCGTTTTTGATTTAAACCTATTATACCCATAATCAAGCCTTATGTCAACAAAAAAAGCCACAGTCCCTCCGGCTGTGACCGGAAGCACTATGGCTCGGAAACTATTCAGTTTTACAGGTAAGTCCTTATCATGTCAAGGAACGGGCTGCTGAATATCAGTGAAAGTGTGTAGCATATCTGGAGTATGAATGCAAGAGCTGCGAGCGGAGTCAGAATAGCAAGCGAAAAGCCGCGTCTTGTCTGTGCCGGAGTCGTTGCCGGGAGCCTCTCCTTCGATGCGAATATCAGCAGCGCAACAAGTCCAAGCATAGCGAGTACAATGAATATCTCGTTGAATATTATCAGCGCCGAGCCCTTGAGGTCAAGCTCAGAAGCTATGGTACTGTAAGTGTTCACACAGGCGTGAACTATCATCGCCGGTATGAGCGAACCGTGTATCAGCGTTATATGAGCGAGGAAAACTCCCACCATAAATGCCAGCAGGAACTGCGGTATATTGGAATGTGCAAGTCCGAAGAGGACTGCCGAGAAGAATATTCCGAAGCGCTGACTCGCCTTTGAGAACGATTTCAGTACCATTCCGCGGAAGAATATCTCCTCAGTGACCGGAGCGCCGATGCAGGTATAGATTATCATTATCAGCTTTCCGATACCCGAAACAGCCATGCCCTTTGTCTGTATAACGTCCGTGGTATAGCCGTATTTCGTGAATAAATTCTCGATCAGAACAGTAGCAATGGTCGATGTAAACAGTATGAACAGCCCTATGGAGCAGTACTGAACAGCCTTTCCGAAGCTGAAATTCCGCGTTCTGATGAGCTCTGAGGGCTTTGTACCGTTCAGCTTCATACCGACAGCTCCAAAACCTACATTCGCCAGAACATAGACTATCATCGTAATTCCCGCAAGTATGGACGATGCTTTTACATACTGCGATATGACCTGTGCATCAGCATCGGGGTTGAACTTCTTTATAATTACCATTATCACTGTAAGCAGTGCTGAAGCAACATAATCGCTGACTATGAAATGTGCCAGCATACAGCCTCCGCCGATCGCGTAGCAGCGTTTCAGACGTCTGCGCTCCTCCTTGTCAGGATCGAGCGGCACTACGCAGCCGGGCTCTGTGATACGCGGCAGTATTTTTGAATAATCGTCACGCGATTCGTGGTATTCCGTGGGGTTGAGGAAAGGATCCTTTCTGCGCGGCATAGCGTCAATAACGCTCTGTTTTTCCTGTTCCTCAAGCTGCCGTGAAAGCCGGAACACCTCATGGTTGAGCTCCGCTATCTCAGCACGGTATTGCTCAGGGCTTATATTCTCAGGCATGAGCTGCCTCCTTTATATAAAATATCTTGACAACATAATTATCATAATACATCTATTTTATCACATCTCTCGCATTTTGTAAAGTACCGCCGCACCTTATCACCATACTTTTTTCAAACTGTTTGACAAGCCAAAGAGAAACGCTCTGTTTCCTAATTTCTCCACACATCGCCAGCCGAGAAGCTGACAGAGGGGGGGCGGTCACCCGTTGGGTGTAGGGAGGAATGCCGGCTTTTCTACCAGTTTATTTATTTTCCTCCCTTAGCCGAAGTTTCCCCCTCGTTATTTTTCAAGAAGTAAACCGTTTACTATATTAGGAAAAGTAAATGCTGCTTCCGCGACTTTTTTCTTAAAGGGTATAGACAAATTAAGGAAAATGTGTTATACTATTTATGAACCATGCAGCCGTTTAGAACGGCTTTTAATATGCCGAAGGGCAAGAAAGGAAATAGTATGCTTCACGAGAAATCATGCGGTGCCATTGTTTACCGCAAATTTCACGGGAATACCGAGATACTGCTCATCAAACACATCAACAGCGGTCATTGGTCTTTCCCGAAAGGACACGTTGAAGCCGGTGAAACCGAGGTCGAGACTGCTCGGCGCGAAATAATGGAGGAGACCTCCATTGATGTTATCATAGATCCCACTTTCCGCGAGACCGTTACATATTCTCCGAAAAAGGATACGATCAAGGTAGTCGTCTACTTCCTCGCCAAAGCCAAAAACGTTGACTTTGTGCCTCAGGAGGACGAGATCGCCGATATAAGGTGGGTGGATATTTCATATGCCTCGAATATCCTGTCCTACGAAAACGACAGGACTATCGTTTCAAAGGCTAAGGCAGCCATAAAAGAGGCTTATTGACAGTTTTTTCACCGGATAGCCGCAGGAGCTTCTGCTCCGCGGCATTTCTTTTTATATACGATTAGCACTCTCACATCGAGAGTGCTAATTTTCTTGAAACTGTCACAATTCTTTGATATTCCTGTCATATTCCGGCTGTAATATGTAGTCAATGAAACGAAAGGAAGCGGTTCCGATGGAAAAAGTATAATCCGCATATGAACGCATAGAATAAACGTAGAATAACTTTTTGGAGGTATGAATTATGTATGGACTTACACCCTATGGAAGAAACAGATATGACCTGTTCAACATCTTCAATGACTTCGACAAGGACTTCTTCGGAGACACTATGCCGATGAACACCTGCCGCACCGATATCAGGGACGAAGGTGAAAAATACGTTATGGAGTCAGAACTCCCCGGTTTTGAGAAGGAAGACATCAAACTTGATATAAACGGCTCTTATCTCGTAATCTCAGCCGAACACAATTCAGAAAACGACCAGAAGGAAGACAACGGCAAGTATATCCGCCGTGAACGCTCCTTCGGCTCATATAAGAGGAGCTTCGATATCTCGGACGTCAATGCCGATAATATCAGTGCCGAATACAAAAACGGTATCCT
The DNA here is from genome assembly GCA_900318825.1 of uncultured Ruminococcus sp. GTDB lineage: Bacteria > Bacillota > Clostridia > Oscillospirales > Ruminococcaceae > Ruminococcus. The sequence continues at coordinate 60,117 of ONMB01000003.1, read as the reverse complement.
CTGCATAGATCTTCCGAAAAAGAAGCCGGAAGAACCCGTTGCAAAACGGTTGGAGATCAAATAAATACAAACAAACCTGCCACAATATCAAGAGCGGCTGTCCTGTCCGGACAGCCGCTCTTTTCATATGGACGCATAAATAAAGGGCGGATATTATCCGCCTTTACATCACTATATCTTCAAACTTGCCGCGGATAGCCTTTACGAGCTCCGCCGGCGAAAGATGTATCTGCATACCTATCCTGCCGCCGCTTATGTAGAACTTTTCCAGCGACTCGGCTGTCTTATGCACGACCGTCATAAACTGCTTTTTCATACCGATAGGCGTACAGCCGCCGCGAACGTATCCCGTGACCTTGGTTATGTCCTTGACATGGAGCAGCTCCACAGACTTCTCACCCACACTCTTCGCCGCCTTTTTCAGGTCGAGCTCCAGCGCTACGGGCAGCAGAAAACAGTAATAGTCCCCGGACTTTCCGTGTGCAACGAGAGTCTTGAAGGTCTCATCAAGCGGCTGTCCGAGCTGCTCTGCCGTATGTATGCCGTCGATGAATTCGTCACATTCATAGGTCTGGACGGTGTAGTCTATCTTGTTCTTTTCAAGAAAACGCATAGCGTTGGTCTTTGCTTCTTTAGCCATTTTCTGATCTGTCCTTCTGTGAATTTGCCTTGCTGTAAACACAGCCGCAGTAGTTCTGACGGTAGAGCCCGTACTGCCGCGAAAGCTCTATCGAGCGCTTATAGCCCTCGTGCTTCTTGAAGTCGGAAAAGAGGTAGTCCACTCCGCTCTCACCGGCTATCCTTGCGCCGCACTCGTTTATAAACTGGCAGTCCTTATGCGGACTTATAGTCAGTGTTGTGGTGAACAGCTCACAGCCGAGCTCCTTTGCCTTTGCCGCCGACATTATCAGGCGCAGCTCTATGCACCGCTGACAGCGCTCTCCCCTTTCCGGCAGGTCCTCAAGCCCTTTTGCAAGCTCGAAAAACGGCTTCGGATCGTACTCCTCCTCGATGACCTCTATGTCCAGTCCCATTTCGCGAACAAGGCGTTTCAGCTCGCTCAGGCGGAAATCGAACTCCTCCTCCGGAGCTATATTCGGATTGCAGAAATAAAGCGTTATCCGGAAATGGCTGTGCAGGTACTCGAGGGTATGACTGCTGCACGGAGCACAACAGGCGTGGAGCAGTAATGAAGGCTTCTCGCCGGAGACTTCAAGCTCGGCGAGCCTGTCATCGAGCATTTTTCCGTAGTTTACCTTTGGCATTACTTGTCCTCGAGATTTTTCAGTGCTTTGAGCTCCTCGCGGTTGACCTTGATCTCAACGTCCTTGAGCAGCTTTACCTCGCTTCTGTCGAGAGTTACCGGCACCTCGGACTTATCGGTCTTGACGCGGAGCTTTCCGGTTATGAGGTTAACGTCCTCGACTCTTCCGCGGTCGCCGTCGGGAGTTACCACGATAGCGCCGACCTTGGGAGTTATCTTCAGCAGTGCCTCATAGGCGTTCTGCTCGTTCTTCAGACAGCACATAAGTCTGCCGCACGTTCCGGAGATCTTTGTCGGGTTGAGGGAAAGTCCCTGTTCCTTTGCCATTTTTATGGAAACCGGCTGGAAATCGCCCATATAGCCCTTGCAGCAGAACTCTCGTCCGCAGATACCGAGTCCGCCGAGTATCTTTGCCTCGTCGCGAACACCTATCTGTCTGAGCTCGATACGAGTTCTGAAAACTGCTGCGAGATCCTTTACGAGCTCGCGGAAGTCGACGCGGTTCTCGGCTGTAAAGTAGAAGAGCAGCTTGTTGTTGTCGAAGGTACACTCGACCTCGACGAGGTTCATCTTGAGACCTCTTGCAGCTATCTTCTCCTCACAGATGCGGAAAGCGTCCTTCTCACGGAGCTTGTTCTTCTCTACGACCTTCATATCGGCAGGAGTTGCGAGTCTTATGATAGGCTTGAGAGGCGAAGCGATCTGGTTGTCCTCTATCTGCCTGTTGGCGATGACTATCTCACCGCACTCCACTCCCCTTACGGTCTCGACGATAGCGTGATCGCCGACGTTAGCCTTTATATCTCCCGGTGAGAAGTAATATATCTTACCTACGCTCTTGAAGCGTACTCCAACTATTTCTTTCATAGTATTCTCCATTCTGTGCGGGAACGCTCCCGCTGTATGATCGGTTTCAGCCGGTTATCTCCGTGATATCAGCACACAGAGCTGCTGTCACAAGAGGAATGCTCACATTTGCTTCGACTGCCCGCCACGCTTTTTCAATGCTGCGGTGTATCCTCACAGCCTGACCTGTTGTCAGAAGCCGTGAAAGGCTCACAGCTCCGCCGCGGAAACAGCCGATAAGTCCGGCATTGCTGTCCTTATTCAGAACAGCCGCGTCTCTGATGAGCTTATCGAGCATACCAAGTATCTCTCTTATGTCATTGCGCTCCCTGACGCCGCTGCTTAGCACAGCATTGAGAGCGTATTCATCTCTTTTAATTATACTATCAGCAATGGATTTTGTCAAATCGACCTGTTTCCTCAGGCTCTCATTGAGCAGATACTCGCGGCACATACCTATATTGCCGTGAAAGCAGTCTACTGCCTTTTTGATATCTTCCGGAGCAAAGCTCTCCTCAGAAAGCGAATTTCCGGCTTCTTCCGGAGTGCAGACAGCTGTTCCGAGGCAGACGCAGCGAGAGATGATAGTAGGCAGGAATTCCGCCTTTGACTCCGCCGTGAAGATAAAGAAAGCATAATCCGGCGGTTCCTCGATGAGCTTGAGGAGCGTATTCTGTGTACGCGGATCGAGATTACGGCAGTCCGCGAAGATATATACTTTTCTGCCACTGTTGTTGTTCGGCTTTATGAAAGCGTCAGCGATGACGTTCCTTGCTGTTTCTACGGAAAAACCGCCGAGCTTGCCGCTGTGTTCAACATAAACTACGTCCGGGTGCGTACCGCGTTCGCTGTGATGACAGGAATTGCAGGCTCCGCACGGACCGTTCTCAGTCGGAGCTTCGCACAGGAGCAGCGCCGTATAATATGAAGCTATGAGCTTTTTTCCGCTGCCCTTCTCGCCGTAAAGGAGCAGAGAATGGGCAGTTCTTCCGCTCAGGACCATACTCCTCAATGTTGAGAGGACGTATTCGTTACCGTATATCTTTTTCATTTTTCACCCTGTTTTCCTGAATAGGGCATCAGCCCTGCTTATTCATTTTACCACATTCACGGTAAAAATACCATACCTTTTGAAAATATTTATACAGCCGCGGTCGATTATCTCGCCGCTCGCCGCTATCGGAACTGCCGGCGGACACGGTACTCTTACGGCTGCACATATCCTGCCCTCCGCCTCATCGACCGGTATATCCTCGCTTGGTGCGAAAACCGCTTCGCGTATGCTCATCGCACGGACGGGGAGCTCCTGACTGAAAGCAGCTTTCACCGGAGCAATTCTGTGGGCTTCCGAAAGCGTTCTGCCGAGTATCTCCCTGAGTCTGCGGAATTCCTCCGGACTGTCTGCCGGGGACATCAGCAATATGACTATGCTGTCATCAGCGTACTCGCACTCACAGCCGTTTTTTCGCAGAAGTCCGGCAAGCTCAACCCCGCTGTAACCGCTCTCGGCAGCGCATATCGTAACGTGAAAGGGATCGCCTTCCGCAAAAACGAGGCTGTCCGCATATTCATAGCGCAAGGCTTCGAGCTCCGCAAGACCTGCGGCAATATCCGTCCTTATCTCCTCCGCGATGTACTTCACACAGCCGTCCAGCGACGCCATTATCAAGTAGGACGGACTCGTTGAGCCGAAAAGTCCCATTGCCGGCTTGAGCTTTTCCGCATATTCCTGACGGGAAGTGTGCAACATAGCGGCTCCCGTAAGTGCCGGCAGCATCTTGTGTGCCGAATCGCAGCACATATCTGCCCCGAGCGCTATCGGGTGCATATTATCCGGCAGAAATGCCAGATGCGCACCGTGAGCATTGTCCACTATCAGTCTCGCATCGTACTTCCTGCAAACCTCAGATAATCCGCGTATATCCGCCATTCTGCCGGTGTAATCAGGCGATGTGACGTAAAGGCAAGCGTGTTCGCCGCAGCCGCTCAAAGCGGCTTCAGCCGCCGCCGGAGAGAGCTCCCCGGAAAGTATACCGCCGCGGTACTCCGGCATAAGCCAGTCAACTTCAAGTCCCAGCAAGGCGGCGGCATTCAGGAACGCTCTGTGAGCGTTCCTGACGGCGAACACGCGGCGTCTCTCGTTTTTCATTATGGCGAGCATAGCCTGTATGCACAGTGTTGAACCGCCGGCAGAGTACACAGTTGCGGCAGAACCGTACAGCGCGGACATATTCCGCTCGCTCTCAGCAATTATGCCCTCTGCGTCGAAGAGACTGTCCGCTCCGGCGATCTCGGTTATGTCATTTGCTGCCGAAACATATGGGAGTATTCTGCCCTTATGCCCCGGCATATGACACCGGAGGGGTCCGGAAGAAGCGTATTTTTCAAGAAAATCTATAACAGGAGTATCCATATCATTACCTCGCGGGATCTGTCAGATATAGTATTGCAGTATCCGGAACATTCTCAGTCTCGCACGGGACATCGCCGCTGATACTGCCTGCGGAGTCACACCGAGCTCGCGTCCGATACACACCATATCCTTGTTCTGAAAATAGTATAACATAATTATTTGCTTTTGTCTCGGTGTAAGCTCATTATTTATCACTTTTAACAATACATTCCTGAGCCGGGAACGTCTGTCCTCATCGGTTTTACCCTCAAGAATGAGTCTTATCCCCTCGTCAGCCTTGCCTGTAAATGTATCGGAATAGGTTCTGCGTCTCGACACTATGCTGCACCCTCCTCAATTCTGTCTGCTCCGTCTGAAGATGAGAATTGTTTCCTCAGACCGCAGAGCTTCTCTGTACGTCCGCGGACAAGTCCGAGACCTCTGATGTATTCACTTATCATCTTATTCACGTTTCTTTAAACCTCCCTTGCTGTCAGAATATCGCACGAAAGCAGCTTGTCGAACTAACGTTCTATTCCTTGTGATTATATTATAGAACATATCTTCACCATTGTCAATAGGCCACGTTTATGTTTTTGTTTTAACTTCAGCAAAGCCGTTCTGACCGGCTCAGGACAAAGCTCTCTTGACATTTCATACAGATGATGTGAAAATTCTTATCCCGCCTGTTGCTATTTCTGCAAAGATATGCTATAATAGTTGTGTATACTATCATCTGAACAAACGCTGATGATACTCTTCACAGCGGTCAATAAAGCAATTATATAAAGGATGTGTTGTCTATGTCTCGTAACTATGACGTCATAATCGCAGGCTGCGGAGCCGCAGGTCTCTATGCAGCTATAAACCTCCCCTCAGAACTCAATATCCTCATCATCTGCAAGAGAGAGCTCGCCCTCTGCAACTCCTCCCTCGCTCAGGGCGGTATCGCAGGCGTTTACGACTCTCCCTCAGATAATATACAGTATCACCAGAACGATACACTCATCGCCGGCAGCTTCAAGAACAATGTCGATGCGGTCCACACCCTCGTCAGCGAGGCTGCTCAGGACCTCGAACATATCATAAAGCTCGGCGTTGACTTCGATAAAAACGCGGACGGCTCCTACCACCGCACCCTCGAGGGCGGCCACAGCCACCACCGTATCTTCCACCACGCTGACTCCACCGGCAAGGAGATAGCTTCCACCCTCCTCGAAAGAGTAAAGGAACTCAAAAACGTAGAGATACGCGAAAACTGCCTTATGTGCGGCGTTAAGCAGACCTCTACCGGCTACACCGCTTTCCTCAGGAGCGAGGACGGCTCCTATGAAAACTGCAACTGCCACTTTATGATACTCGCTACCGGCGGTATCGGCAGAGTTTACCAGTTTACAACAAATTCAGCTATCGCTACCGGCGACGGTATTACATTCGCCTACGAAATGGGCGCTAAGATCAAAAATCTCAGCTATGTACAGTTCCACCCCACAGCCTTCAACAACAGGGCTACACGCGAGTGCTTCCTCATCTCCGAGGCTGTCCGCGGCGAGGGGGCTTACCTCCTCAACTGCCACAAGGAACGCTTTATGCAGAACTACGACGAGCGTCTCGAGCTCGCTCCCAGAGACGTCGTTTCACACGCTATCGTCCTCGAGGCAAAGAAGCAGAATTCCACCGAATTCTACCTCGATATCAGCTACAAGGACAGCGAATTCCTCAAGAAGCGCTTCCCGATGATCTACAAAAATCTCCTCGAACAGGGCTACGACCTCACAAAGGAACCTGTTCCGATATATCCCTGTCAGCACTACCTCATGGGCGGCATCGACGTTGACAACAACTCCGAGACCTCTCTCCCCAACCTCTATGCCTGCGGCGAGTGCTCGCACACAGGAGTTCACGGCAGCAACCGTCTCGCCAGCAATTCCCTCCTCGAAGCCCTTGTATTCTCGCGTCACGCTGCAAACCATATCGCTTCAAAGCTCGGCAGCGTTCCGGCTGATTTCGAGGAAGCACAGTTCGATCCCCACATCGGCGCTCATACTATCCCCAAGGGCATACGCACCGAGACAAGAAAGATAATGCAGAACAGCTATTTCGTTATCCCCGACAAGCCTGCTGCTGCCGAGGGACTCAAGAGGATCAAGACTATCCGCGAGGATCTCCTCAACGGCGGATACTACGTTGATCCCGACTACGTTCTCGCTAAATCCATAGTTACTGTTGCTTCGATAATTCTCAGCGAAGTTACAGAATGACCTCTCTACGAAAGGAAATGCCTTATGAAGTTATTACAATGCTATGTTGACAATATAATCACCACCGCGCTTATGGAGGACATCAACTACATAGACGCGGCTGCCGATAACCTCATTCCTGAGGATCACAGAAGCTCCGCCTACTACATCGCAAAGGCAGACGGTGTTGTCTGCGGAATAGAGGTCGCAAAGAGAGTTTTCGACCTTGCCGGCGGAAACGTTGACTTCCACATTCTTATGAATGACGGCACAAAGGTCAAAAAGGGCGACATCATCGCTGAAATGGAAGGCAGCACTCTCACTCTCCTCAAGGGCGAACGTACTGCGCTCAATCTCCTCCAGCATATGTCCGGTATCGCTACTGCTACCAACAAGTGCGTCGAGCTCGTTGCCGGAACCCGCGCTTCCGTTACCGATACGAGAAAAACTCTCCCCGGACTCCGCGCGCTCCAGAAGTATGCTGTCACGGTCGGCGGCGGCAAAAACCACCGCTACAACCTCTCCGATGCAGCTATGCTCAAGGACAACCACATTGACGCTTACGGCAGCATTACAGCAGCTGTTGCAGCACTCAGAAGCAAGATCGGTCACACCGTAAAAATAGAGGTCGAGGTCCGTACTCTTGCCGAGCTCGAAGAGGCTCTCGAGAACAAGGTCGAGATAATCATGCTCGACAATATGGGCTGCGACGAAATGGCTGAGGCTGTCGAGATAGCAAACGGACGCGTTCTTCTCGAGGCTTCCGGAAATATCACCGCTGAGAATATCCGCAAGGTCGCTGAGACCGGCGTTGATATCATCTCACTCGGTGCTCTCACACACTCCGTAAAATGCTTCGATATCTCAATGAGGATCAAAAAATAAAACGATATCTGTGGGCGGATAGTTTCCGCCCTTTTCGTTTTATTCATCAGATTTTTTCAGCTGTTTCCGGAAACTATCACAGCTTTCACATATTAGGCAGGTATAATACTATCATAGAAGGACGGAAGAGTCCTCCAATAATAATGAAATCCTCACTTTTCATATAAACCACCTATAATGACGGCAGCGCACAGGTCCCACCCACCTGTGCGCTGTTGTCTGTGTACAAAAAGACGGTAAAGGTCATGCCCTTACCGTCTTTATTTTTATTCCTCAGGCGACTCGTTCACGGTCTGAGTGATATTTCTCTCTTCCTTGACGTTGTCCTTGCGGACATATCTCTGTGCGTTCGGATCGTACTTGATTATCAGATTTTTGATATTCTCGTCGAGAGTCAGATTGTAGGTTATCTTCAGCGCGTTCACCGCATTAGGGATATCGTTTTCCTGAAGATAATGTGCAGCCAGCTCGGCAGCTACCGTAACGACCTCCTGATTAGGTCCGAGCTCCATATCGTACTTCTTGAGCACCTCAACGACCTCTGCGTGATCAGGACGGATTATCGGAGAGCCCTTGAGATCTGCAAGATGCTGCATCTCAAGCGGTACAGTCGGGTTTGGAGCAATCATAACGCTTGCTGTATAGAAAGCCGCTGCGTCATCGTATTCCTGAGCGTCTGTGAGCAGATATCCCATATTTGCATAGCAGCGTGAGAGTGCAACAGGCGAAGAAGCTACTCTGAGTGTATCGCGTGTGATCTCCTCAAGTCTCCTGCGGTTCTTGAGCAGCTTGTATACCTCTGCGAGCTCAAACTTAGGACCGCAGTCCACCGGATTGAACTCGATAGCCTTTTCGAGTATCGGGATAGCGTCCAGCGGAGAGCCTGTTTCGGTCATAATATAAGCATAGGCTGTTATGTATGTAGCAAAGTCGAAAGGAGCGCGGTTAAGAGTTTTTTCAGGCTTGAAAAGGCGCTGATAGAGGTTGTCCTCAAAGGGATTTCTCAGCGAAACGAACTTTGCTTTCTCGCCCTCTCTGAACTCAACTGTGATCTTCTTGTAAAGGCGCTCTGCAAGAGACTTTGCCTCAACAAACTTTCTCTCGCCAATGAGCTGGTTAATCTGTTCATACATCTTGTCGAGGCGGACTCCGTCAACATGGGTTATACGCATCATTTCCTTGCGTGTAGCCTCCGGGAGGTTTTCCATAAGCAGCTGCTCTACTGCCTCAAAGCCCTCTCCGTTGCCTTCCTGAGCATATTTTCCGGCTAACTCGCGGAGGAGCTTGTCGTTTTCCTCGCGTGACTCACCGAGCTTGCTTCTGATCTCCTCAAGAGTATCGTTGTATGACATAGTTTTTCCTCGTTTCTTGTTTCTTATAGTATAAGCGGAGCGCAGCCGGAAACCGGTTTGTGCTCCGCTCTGACGGCTCGGAGGTATCAGAGACCTCTCTTAGCCATATCCTTCTTGAATTTAGCGTCGATCTTATCCTGCTTCTTCTTAGCCTTGAGCTCTGCCTTTGTCATAAAGCGCATATCCTCTTCCTGGTGGAGAGGCTTGAATGCAGCAGCAGAGGACTTTGAAGCCGGTCTTGAAGATCCCTTGTACTCCTCATATTCGGGAACGTTCTGCTTGAGAGCAGCAGCTGCTGCGTTCTTTCTCTTGAGGGAATCGTCGCCCATCTGTGAGAGTACGTCCTCGATAGATGTGAGGAGAGGAGCATTCGCCTTGAGTCCCTGAGTATCGAGGAGGCTCTTGTCGGAATAGTCCTTTGCGTTCGAGATAGCTGTGATGAAAGCCTGAGAAGTGCTCTTGCTGTGCGGATTTACAGCGATCTTGGAGATATTTGCAGTAGGAGTTGTATAAGGAGCATTGGACTTTTTCTTCTTGGGGGCAGGTGCAGGAGCGGGTGCCGGTGCGGGAGCTGCGGGCTGTACAGGAGCTGCTGCCGGCTGGACCTGTGCTGCGGGCTGTACAGGAGCTGCTGCCTGAGCTGCCTTTGCGGCTGCTGTCTGCTTAGCAGAGGACTTCTTGCCTGTCTCAGCCTTGGGAGCAGCTGTGTTTGCTGCCGGCTGAACGGGAGGAGCTGTCTGAGGCATACCCATAGGCGGTACCATCTGCTGATTTGCAAGAGGTGCGAATACAGGCTGACCGTTTGCGTCAACGCCTGCCATCTGCATCTGAACGTATGTATATACCGGCTGACCGTTCATATCATAGCCTGCAAACTGCGGAACGCTGATGATCTGAGGCTGTTCCATAGAAAGCGGCTGAACAGGAGCCATAGGCTGTGTTCTTCTCTCATCTGCAAATACCGGTGTACTGTATCTGTATTTATTCATATCATTTTCCCCATTTTCCTCATTAACATTTTCAGTCTGGATCCCCTGCGGCTGTACAGGAGCGGCAGGTCTCTGCGGAACCTCCGGAATACTGTCGATAGCAGGATCTGCTGCTCTGGGAGGTGCGGGAATGTCCTCAATAACGGGAGCGGCAGGCTGCGGTACAGCCGGAATGTCCTCGATGACCGGTGCTGCGGGCTGCGGCACAGGGATATCTTCAATTACAGGAGCTGCACTCTGCGGCATAGGAATATCCTCGATGACCGGAGCTGAAGGCTGAGGAACAACAGGAATGTCCTCAATAACAGGAGCTGCGGGCTGCGGTACAGCAGGGATTATATCCTCGATGACCGGTGCTGCGGGCTGCTGGACAGGGATACTGTCGAAAACAGGAGCGGCTGCCGGCTGAGGAACGGGAATCTCCTCGAATGCAGGTGCGGGAGCTTCTTCATATACAGGAGCGGCGGCAGCAGGAGCTCCGGGAACAGGAAGTTCTTCCATCTCGGTGAGCTCTGATGCTGGAGCAGCTTCAGACTGATCTGTGTTTTCAAATCCGAAGATCTGGTCTGCGACCATATCCCATTCGGATACTGTGGAAAGATCCACATCGTGCTCAGGTACGGCAGTTACAGGATCGGGAGCTGCAGCTGCTGTCTGTGTGAGTGTATTGTCCGCTGTTCCGGCAGCAGGTGCTGAATTAGCAAAGGGACTTGTCTCCGGAGGCGGATTATTGTTGAGCGAGAACATCTTCAAGATGTCTGCTTCATTGTTGATATCGATAATAGGCTTTACATCGTCCGGTTTTTCAGCGATGACAGGCTCTTCCTCGATGACCTCAGGCTGTTCCTGTACCGGGTTTACAGCAAACTGTGCGAGGAAGTCGTCCTCTGCCGGCTTCTGCTCCTCGGCGGGCTTGTTTACGGCAAACTGAGCGAGGAAATCGTCCTGAACGGGTACCGGCTCGGGCTCGGGTTCTTCCTTGGGGACGTTTATCGCAAACTGTGCGAGGTCGTCGTCCATAGCAACGTTTGTGCCGGGGACAGTAGGCTTAGCCTGTTCTGCTTCGAGGGCTTCCTGCTCTGCTCTTCTCTGAGCGGCAACAGCTTCTCTTCTTGCCTCTTCCTCGGCAAGTCTTTCAGCCTCCTGAGCCTTTCTCTCAGCCGCAGCAGCCTTGGCAGCAGCTATCTTCTTAGCTTCCTCATTGGGATCCTTGGTGATCTTGGCGGTAGTGTTTCCGAGGGGAACGATACCGTCATCAACAAATCCTCTTTTAGCTCTGAGCTTTTCCTCTTTCAGAATGCGGTCCATTTCCTTTTTGTCCGCTTTTATCATCTTTTTAGCGAGAGCCGATTTACATTTTTCACAAGTAAGCTCGTTAAGATTGGTCATAATACCTGAACGACGATATCTTGTGACATTTTCCGGTTTGAGAAGGTTTATGCCACAGCCGGTCTTTTTTTCATTTTCCGTACCGTGGACTTCGTCATTAAAAGAAGTCGTTACGAGCATAATATCCATAATGATCTCCATGACCGCAGCCATCCACCGCGGCTGTCTCTTTACGGCAGAGACAATGCCGATTTCCCAGATACCCGTTGCACTCCGGCAGGTAAACGGCGTCGGAGTCTCCTCAGACAGCGCCGGCAGATACAGGGCAAATATACACAATAATATTATACCGTATCAGCAATAAAAAATCAACACTTTCTTAAAAAATCACCGCAAAAATTATACCGATTTTAAATTTTTTGGAGAAAACAACAAATCGTTATTGATTTTTTTGTCAAAAATTCCATAGCAAAGTTAAGACAAAATAGTAATGCCGTGATTTTTCCGTACATATGCAGTTAAATGATAATCCCAATATCAAAAATGACCGGAACAATAAACTGTTCCGGTCACATATAACTTTTTATTCTTTTTCGCTGTCAGTATCCTTGCTGTCAACCGCCTCATCATCAGAGCTGTCGTCGTCATCATCATCGACCTCTTCCTCGAAGAAAACGCTCTTGTATTCCGCGACTCTGGCACTGTCACCATAGCAGTCGATCTCGATAGTTTCCTTCTTCATAAGGCGGATTATCGCCGCATACATCAATGTATAGGATATCGCGTTGACGAGTATGCTGAAATATATCCTTATGCCAATGAGATTTCCGAACATTCCGCCCATTATCAGTCCTATGCAGACTATAATGACTACCTCAAACTGCACCTTATACGGATCAAGATATACAAACATGAAGCACACTACTGCCGAGACAAGCGAGTGTATTATCGCCAGTTTGAACGAATAAGGCTCATAGAAGCTCCTGTACCTTATAGTGTTCAGCTCAAAATACATCAGCACCGCTTCCATTATGATGTATAGTCCGTTTGCGATCTTGAGCAGCCGTCTCATACGCAGGGTGATGCAGAGCAGTACCTCCGAGACCACAAGACAGATAAATCCTGAAAAGAGCACGGTGTATGTCACCTTTTCGAGGAATTTTACGAAGCCGCTTGTCGGATCGAATATCTTGTAGTACCAGTAGGCAAGCAGCGCAAAGGCTATGAACAGCAGGTTTCCGGCGAGACCTAAGATAAGTCCCAGAGATAGCTTTTTGTGCATTTCCTACTCCTTAGCTGAGCGCTTTCAGAGCTCTCTGACCGATGTCTTTTCTGTAATGAGCGCCCTCGAAGTCTATCTTTGCCACGCCCTCGTAAGCCTTGTCGAGTGCAGCCTGAAGATCGCTGCCCTTTGCTGTAACACCGATGACTCTTCCGCCGTTTGTGAGGAACTTTCCGTCCTCGCTGAGCTTTGTGCCGGCATGGTAAACGAAGCAGCCTTCGATCTGTCCCTTGTCGTCGAAGCCCTTCATCTCAATGCCCTTGGGGTAGCTCTCAGGATAGCCGCCGCTCGCCATAACTACACAAGCGCAGCTTCCGCTGTGCCACTTGATGTCCACCTTGTCGAGCTCGTGGTTATAGATAGCCTCGAATATCTCGTAGAGATCAGCGTCGAGCATGGGGAGAACTACCTGTGTCTCGGGATCGCCGAAACGACAGTTGTACTCGATCACCTTCGGTCCCTTGGGAGTTATCATAAGTCCGAAGTAGAGGCAACCCTCAAAGGTGCGGCCCTCGGCGTTCATAGCGTTCATTGTGGGAATGAATATCTTCTCCATGCACTCCTTGGCTACCTCGTCTGTGTAGTAGGGGTTGGGAGAAAGAGTTCCCATTCCGCCTGTGTTGAGTCCCTTGTCGCCGTCGAGAGCTCTCTTGTGATCCATAGATGAGATCATGGGCACCATTGTCTTTCCGTCCGTGAACGATAGAACTGACACCTCAGGACCTGTGAGGAATTCCTCAATAACGATACGCGCAGAGCTCTTTCCGAACTTCAGCTCGTCGATCATCTCGTGTACAGCCTTAACAGCTTCCTCCTCGTTCTGAGCGATGATAACACCCTTTCCGAGTGCAAGACCGTCAGCCTTGATAACTGCCGGGTAGCTGTTCTGCTTTTTAAGGTAAGCGATAGCGCTCTCAGAGTCTGTGAAAACCTCATAGAAGGCTGTCGGGATATCGTACTTCTTCATGAGCTCCTTTGAGAACACCTTTGAGCCCTCGATGATAGCCGCATTTGCCTTCGGACCAAAGGTCATGAAGCCCTCAGCCTGAAGCGCGTCAACCATTCCGAGAACGAGCGGATCGTCAGGAGCTACGACTACCATATCCGGCTTGAGCTTCTTTGCGAGCTCTACTACGCCGTCAATATCTGTCGCACCTACACCAAAGCACTCCGCATACTTTGAAATGCCGCCGTTTCCGGGAGTGCAGTATATCTTACCGACCTTCGGGCTTTCAGCCAGTTTCATAATAATGGCGTGTTCTCTTCCGCCTCCGCCTACTACTAAAACGTTTTTCATTGGATTTCCTCCTGTATATTCTTTTATTTAAACTCAAGGCTTTATTTCAGCCGCGCATTAACCTGCATTGCTGAAGTCAAGACTCTCAAGGAAGTTCCGGATAATATCCTTGCCCTCCTCGCAGTAGCTTTCATCTATACCGAAATCAAAGGTCCAGAGCTTATTTCCGATGTTCAGCAGATAGACCTCCGCCTTTCTTTCCTGATCCGTAATGGTCCAGCTTACACATACGAATTCATTGCTGCCGACTGTGACCTTTTCCTTTTTCAGGTCTGCATAGTCTGCGTTTTCTTCGCAAAGCCTTCTGACCGCATCCTCAACATCTTTGCCGGAACCGTCGCAGCTTATCCTCATGTCAGCGTGAGTGCTGCTGAAACCAGCATAGGTCTTGGAGCTGTCAAGATCATCTCTCGTCGTCAGACTTGAATCAAGCCTGAATGAAGCCCCATGGAATGTATACTGCTTATAACGTGCAGCCTCTATCTCCTGCTTTTTCTTTTCTATCTCCTCTTCGGAAAGCTGCTTGATAGTAAGGCCGTCAAGGAGAGTCTGTATTTCAGCATTGTTCATTTCCTCTGCACCCGGGTTCACACTAATGCTGATCGTGTAAACAAAGCCGTTTGCGCTGAAATAGAAAGTCTTAGACCTCATCTCAATACCGGCTAAAGAAATGTCAAAAGAGAATGTATCCGCCTGATAGCCTGATATCTCTTCCTTGCCGCGTTCAACATTGGTCTTGTACTTACTTTCATCTGAATTTTTTTCCTGCTTTTCTATCAGCTTCTCAACCGTGTTGAATTTGTCCTCAGGTATCGTACGTATAGTCAGCAAAGGGTAACGGAAGTGTTCGAGGTCCTGAGCGTAGTAATACCTCAGCCTTACATCTTCAATACCGCGTTCTTTCTCATTTTCAACAATAGTGTCCTTGATATACCATTCCGGACCTGCCGTGATCGAGAACAAGTCACAATCGTAGGTCTGCGGCTCGGTGGGAAGGTGAAAATCGCCTGTGTACTTTACGGTTTTCGCTATGTCCTCCATAAGCTGCTTGACGCTGTCCTTATCATCGAGATCGTAGGTCGCAGATATCAGGAGACGATAGCCCTCGGACGTCAGGCTGACATGCGCTTCGCCCTGTTCGCCCTCCTTATCCTTGTTGACTATGAATATTTCCGCCGCATTCAAGCCCGGGATATCGAGCTTTGCCGACTCAAATTCATCACTCTTGCCCTTTTTTTCATTGGAGCTGGTTATAGAACGCTCAAGCGATTTGATATAGGTCTCAGACGTACAGAAATCAAGTCCGCAGTTCATGACCTCCAAAGCTTTGAAACCGTCTCCTGAAAATTCATACTTATTGATCTTACCGTCACGTTCTCTTGTGTCCTCAACATCAAGATCCTCGCTCGCCTCAAAGCTGAAATCTATCACGTCATATTTTTTCGTTGAGCTGCTGTATGAGACGTTCCCTCCGGACTTCGAGCCGCCGATGCTTATCGAACAGCCTGTGCCGGTGAGCATTGCAAGGCAAAGCAGAAATGCTGCTGTCTTTCTGAATTTCATCATATACCCCTTTTAGCTGAATGTCACACTATCGAATACAGCCTGTGAATCGTTCGCAAACTGCTCTGTAATATCCTGATAGGAGGACATCGCCGCTGCATATACTTTGCCGTTCTCCTCGAAATAGTATGTTGTTACATCGAGTACGAATACGCTTCTTGTAACGGTCCACTTTACGCAGTAAGCCTCATGTCCCATAAACTCGGTCTTTTCATTGGTGATACCGGTAACGCTGTCGTTTCCGTCCCACTTGCTGACGGTCTCTGAAGCGAGCGTCTCAGCGGAAGTTCCTTCCTCTTCCCTGAAATAGCCTCTGCACATATACTCGGATATGGAATTTGCCAGATTATAGCCAAAGCTCATATTTTTCTGGTTCTTTGACCTGATATAGAACCTGTCGCCGACAGTACACTTGAAGCTGCCGCATTCACATACCTCATCGCCGCTTTTCAGAGGTGCGCCGGTGTACTCGAGCGAATTCAGCATCGCTTCTATATCGCCGTCAGGAGAAAACGAGCTCGTTGCAGGTGTGGAGTACATTACGGTAAAGAGGTCGCCGTTGCCGTACTGCACCATTGTATAGGAGAAAATATATTTCTCCGAGCCCTCATTATAGACAGCCGTCAGCTTTGCAGCCGGAAGTCCGTTCACAGTTTCCTCCTTCACAGAAACTTCACTGAACTTTTTTTCATATTCAGGCAGAACGCCCTCGGAAAAGCCCTTTGCGGTCTGATGCATATCAATTATGGACTTGATGCCGATGAGGAGATCGTTCCCCTCTTCCTTGAAAGCCATATCGTATTCCTCAGACTCACTCGCTACCGGCTTGTAATTATCAGCAACAGTAAAGCTGAAAAGTCCTTCGGGAGTCTTGTATCTTCCGTCAGCGCCGATAGTTGCCGGAGCAGCTGTCGCAGGCGGCAGGGTATCGTCCTCACTCGGAGTTTCAGCTGCGCCTGAGGACTCGGCAGAGGTCTCTGACTCCGCCGCAGTCACATCAGCAGATGTGGTCTCAACAGAAGATGAGCCGCTTCCTGAACCTACCTTGCTGCCGCAGCTCCACGCAGAAGCACAGAGTGCAGCCGTTATCAGCATCAATGTAATTTTCTTGTTCATAGTTTCTCCTATATCATTTTTTCAGGACGGCATAAGCGCCGTCCCGTTGTAATAATATCTTTCAGGAATGCGTCCCTTATCAGTGGTGGAAGAGACGGATACCTGTGAATGCCATAGCGATGCTGTACTTGTTGCAGGTCTCGATAACGTTGTCGTCACGGATAGAACCGCCGGGCTCTGCAATGTACTCAACGCCAGACTTCTTAGCTCTCTCGATGTTGTCGCCGAACGGGAAGAATGCGTCAGAGCCGAGACACACGCCTGTGTTCTTTGCGAGCCATGCCTTCTTCTCCTCAACTGTGAATACAGCAGGCTTTACCTTGAAGATACGCTGCCACTCGCCCTCACGGAGAACGTCCTCGTACTCGTCGCCGATGTAAACGTCGATAGCGTTGTCGCGGTCTGCACGGCGGATATCGTCAACGAACTGGAGTCCCATTACCTGCGGAGACTGTCTGAGCCACCAGTTGTCAGCCTTCTGACCTGCAAGTCTTGTGCAGTGGATACGGGACTGCTGTCCTGCACCGATACCGATAGCCTGACCGTCCTTTACATAGCATACGGAGTTGGACTGTGTGTACTTGAGTGTGATGAGTGAGATGAGGAGGTCGTCCTTCTTGTCATCGGGAATGTTCTTGTTGTCTGTAACAACATTTGCGAGGAGCTCGCGGTTGATGTCGAGCTCATTGCGTCCCTGCTCGAAGGAAACGCCGTATACCTGCTTTGTCTCGATAGGTGCGGGCTTGTAGTTCTCGTCGATCTTGAGTATGCAGTATGTACCCTTTCTCTTGGACTTGAGTATCTCAAGAGCCTCGGGATCGTAATCGGGAGCGATAACGCCGTCGCTTACCTCACGCTGTATCATCTTTGCTGTGCATACGTCTACCTTGTCGGAAAGAGCGATGAAGTCGCCGTAAGAGGACATTCTGTCAGCACCTCTTGCTCTTGCGTAAGCGCTTGCAAGGGGTGAGAGCTCGCCGAGATCGTCTACCCAGTAGATCTTTCTGAGAGCGTCGCTGAGAGGACGTCCGATAGCTGCGCCGGCAGGTGAAACGTGCTTGAATGAGGTTGCTGCACAAACGCCTGTTGCTGCCTTGAGCTCCTTAACGAGCTGCCAGCCGTTGAGAGCGTCAAGAAGATTGATATAGCCGGGACGTCCGCAGAGCACCTCTATCGGGAGCTCGCTGCCGTCAGCCATATAGACTCTTGAAGGCTTCTGATTAGGGTTGCAACCATACTTTAACTGCATTTCGTTTGACATAATAATGTCCTCCTTGTATTTTATTGATAATTGGTAATGCTTATTTTTTCCGGTTTTACCGGCTTTATGTTATTTCCATTCAAACGGACCGAACAGCTTTATCGCTATAAAGGCTGTGACAACAGCTGCCGCAACGTCTATGAGAATGAAGCAGATATCCGTTACCTGATACGGCGGCTTAGGCTCGCCAGTCTCACGCCACTGACCGCAGTAGGGGCATCTCACCCTCCACTCGCCCTTGGTGTATTCAACGTGTCCGGAACCTCCGGGACATATCAATTCCGGCATAGCTTACTCCTCATCGTAATCATCAGTATATTCTCCGGCAGGATCATCGTCATAATAATCGGAATAGTCTTTCAGTTCTTCGGCATCAAGAGGAATAATCTTCCAGCCGTCGCTGCCTTTAAGTCTGACAGCACAGCAGTAATCATTGTATTCCTTGGACTTGCCCTTCTCTTTTGGTTTTGCAGTAAAGACTGCGTGGTAGCCGTAACCCTCCGTTACCTCAATATCTGTATCGAAGCGATCACTGAAATAGCTTTCCGCTCCGAGTATCTCCTCGTCTGTGAGTTCCTCCAGCTTTTCACATTCAGTCAGACTGATGTCATAGCTTTTAAGAGCAGCTTGGGTGTGGACTTTCTGATACTCGATCATCATAGCTGTATCCTCGCTGTCCATGTCATCTTCCCATATATCGTCAGGACACTGCATTCCGTAGAAATCAAGCAGCTCGTCATCGTCAACAGAATAATTGAGCTTGAACCACTCGCTGACGAATTCGTCACAGTCATCTGAATAAGAAGCCTCAGCCTTCGGAGAGGACTTCTCACTATCCTTTTTATCATTGGGATCGTAGCCGAAAATAACTGCGATTATTGCTCCTGTGATGACAGCAGCGATAACTGAACCGACTGCAAGCGCGTACATTGCGAGCGTCACAACGATCTTCTTTCCCGCACCGCTTTCTGTCTCGCGCACAGGATATCTGATACCTCTTATCATCGGCATGAAGATAGCTATACCCAACGCCAGAAATAAAAATGCTCCGCCGAACGTTTTGCTGCAAAACAAGGTGATAAGTTCCGCAGCGATCATAAAAAGCATCAGCAAGCCCATGGATATGCCGTTGCCTTTTTGCCATTTTTTCATCTTTTGGGCATACTCAACAGCTTCCGGTGAATACACCTGTCTGTACCCCTGATTGATATTCCTGAGCTCTGTGAGCTCAGCCGGATCGGCACCGCTGCCGAAGTACAGCTGTGAGCCGCAGTAGGGACAAACCGTCAGGTCGCCGCCCCTGAAACTTATATCGGCTCCGCAGCTCGGACATCTTAATTCATCCATTGATATTTTCCTTTGTATATGTTATGCTGCCGCCGAGATACTCAGCAGCGTAATTAAACTCAGAGGCTTTCTTTTTTGCTTCTTTTTCCTCATCGCTCTCATAACCGAGAGCCATGGAGATTACAGCTGCAATAATAATGGACAATACCGAAATAGTCAGAGCCGTACCATACAGGGCGAGTATCTTTTTGAGTTTCTTTCCTCTGCCGTAGACTATCTCGCACTTCTCCTCATCAAGACAAGGGAATGTTGCTCCGAGGAAAGCCGGTGCCAGAAGAAATCCTATTCCGGCAAACAGAAAGAGCGTTGCTCCTACACCGATATAATCAAACGAGAGCAGTACAAAGCTGATCATATTTACGACGCCGATAGCTATAAAAGTCCACCACTTGGTCCTTGTCCAGTTTTTCAGTTTTTTTCTGTATTCAGCCTTGACTCTGTCCTGCCGCGCATACTCGGAATTCTCGCTCCTGAGCTTTCTTAGCTCCTCTGCATCTGCGAGCTCCCCGAAATGGAGCTGCGAGCCGCAGTAGGGGCACTCTCCGAATTCCTCGCCGCTGTATGAAACATCAGCGCCGCAGCTCGGACATCTGAAATTGTCTATTGCCATATTACTTGTTCTTGTTTACGATACGAGTCTCCTCGCTGCCGTTCTCAAGATCAACGTAACGAACGAAAAGCGATACCTTGTTGTCAGCGTTGAGGTTGTTCCAGAGCATATCTGTGAACTCGTCGATGCTGCCCTTAATCTCAACGAGCTTGGGCTCGCCCTCAAAGCTCGGGAGAGGTGAA
This sequence comes from uncultured Ruminococcus sp., assembly GCA_900318825.1. Lineage (GTDB taxonomy): Bacteria > Bacillota > Clostridia > Oscillospirales > Ruminococcaceae > Ruminococcus. The sequence continues at coordinate 40,162 of ONMB01000003.1, read as the reverse complement.
CCGTCGCCCATATATGTGTGGATAAAGTGTCCCTCGCCTGCAATGGGGTTAGCGTAAGCGAATGTATATCTCTGGCAGGAAGAAGGATCACCGTTAGCGCTCTTGAGGATAGACATAGCGTAGTTGAAGCCCTCGTTCTCAAAGCGGAGGATACCGGAGATACGAGGTGTATAGTTGGGAGCGTCGTCCTCGAACTCTCTTGTGCGGAGGGACTGCTCGAATGTGAACTGCTTATCCATAAGCTCATAGATAGTATCAGTCTGATCGCCGTTTGTAACGATGAGCTTGTTGCCGAGAACTCTTACGGGAGCGTAGATGATGAGGTGAGGATCGGAGAGCTTGCTCGGATCGAATGCCTGAGTGCGGATACCTCTGCCCTCTTCAACGAAAACGCGGTTGCGGCTGTTCTCGCTTCTGCCCATGATGAAATAAGCAGTCACAGCGTGTTTGCCGTCAGCGGATTTACCGATAACGATGCCTCTGCCGGGGTAAGCGTTTGTGCTGAGTTCCTGTGCAAGATCGAGTTTTTTCATAATTGATTCTCCTTAATGATTATTTTATAAAGATAGTATATACTGCGTCTGCGCCCACAATTATGAGCACTGACAGCGCGATAAACTTTTTTGTTTTGCCCGAAGGCTTTGCGAGCAGCCAGTCAAAGAAGGGCTGCACTATGTACATAAAGGCTGTGCCGCCGAGTCCGAAGCGGACTGACGTTGACAGCGCTATCCTTGCCTGAAAATTGTACTTGTAGTCTGCGTATGTCTGCCACGGCCACGAACCCATTGCGGCTTCGAGTATGTACGAAGCGGCAAGCTCAATGAGCGTTGCTACTGCGGTGCAGCCGAGGAATATCAGAAAAGGCTTGGCGATATTCAGCCGCATGTCGTCCTTCTTTTCCATGAGCCAGCCAAAACAGAACAGGAAGCATATCGCTCCCACTCCGTATACCGGACAGTATGGCCCGAACAGGACTCCGCGGTTCGAGAAGCCCCAGCGGTACACTACCGTTTCGAGAAACACCTCGTAGCACCAGCCCATTACGGCATACATCCAGAAGCTCAGAAACAGATCAATGACTGTTCGTTTCTTGCCCTTTGTCATATCATCACTATCCTATACGGGCAGCATAATTCGTCGGATCGTCCGGCGGATATTCGTCCCACGCGGAATGATCGGCGAATGGTCCTGTGTATATGAGTTTTCCGTCAAGAATGACAGCTTCCATACCGTGTTCGGGTTCAAAGTCGCAGTCAAACTCGACGCTGTACCCGATCTGACCGTCCTGAGCTTCGCGCACGGACAGTATGACCGGTCTGAGACATTTCAGTATATTTTCGGGCGGCATATCCGGCGAAAGCGGCACGTTGAGCTTAGCCTCAATCTCGTCCCGCTTGTCTATCTCCGCCCAGCTGTTGAGGGAGGTAAAGCAGTACAGTACGGCTGCACGGCACATTTTTTCCACGAGCCTGTCTGAAAGATCATTGAAGTCGTTCACGCAGAGCTCTGCGTATTCCACGTCAGCGCCGTTGTATATGAGCACCTTCATGTCCCTGCGGAACAGTGTGCTGATAAACTTGCCCTCTTTCCAGAATCTTCCCTCTGTTATTGCAGCTATCATTATATCAGTCCTTGATGCGGACTTTTCCGTCAATGACCTCAAGTCTGTCCTGACAGAAAAGTGAAACTGCCTCGGGGAGTATCTTCCACTCAGCCTGTTCCATGATGCGTTTCTGAAGAGTCTCCGGGGTATCGCCGTCCTCTACCGGGACAGCCTTCTGAAGTATTATAGGACCGCCGTCACACACCTCTGTTACGAAGTGAACGGTCGCTCCCGAGAGCTTTACTCCCTTTGCAAGAGCCGCCTCGTGAACGTGGAGCCCGTAGAAGCCCTCTCCGCAGAATGACGGTATGAGTGCCGGGTGAACGTTCATCATACGGTTCGGGAAAGCCTTTACTATCTGCTCGTCAAGGATTATCATAAATCCTGCGTACACGACAAGATCAGCCTTTTCCTCGATGAGAGCGTCCGTGACAGCCTTTGTGTAGGAAGCAGCGTCCGGATAGTCTTTACGCGGTATCACTCTTGTAGCAATGCCGTTATTCTTTGCTCTCTCGAGAGCGTAAGCCCCCTCCTTCGAGGATATGACGCAGGTTATCTTTCCGTCCTTGATGATACCGGACTTCTCCGCGTCGATGAGCGCCTGCAGGTTAGTGCCGCCGCCCGATACGAGAACTGCTATATTCTTCATTGGTTCGACCTCCTGTCGAAAGTTTTCATTTGTATGAGTTGAATGTACCGCTTTTGCCGATAGCTACCAGGAATATCCCCACAGCAAGTATAGCCGTCCCGGCAAGCAAAACAGCAACGCCGCCGGCAATGTTCTTTTTCTGCGGCCGCTTATCCTTTATCATATAAACAGCACATAAGTCAAGAAGCGCTCCCATAACAGCAATGAGCAGCCATACAGGCACCAGCTCATTCAGTATGTGCATATTCAGGCAATAATTATTTCTGAGATGATCCATAACACAAATAAGGCTCCTCCGATAATGAACGATGCTATTGCTTTTGAAGGGATACCTTCATCGGCATCAGCAAAATAAAATGTTTTCGGAAGCTGTGGATAGGCTCTTATCTGTACCTCATCTCCATCCGAATAATGATAATTGGTCTCGTAGATGAAATCACTGTGCTGAGCTATTATGTCACGCTTGCCGTTGTTGTATCTCACAGACGGGCGCACGACCTTGAAAAATCCGCCTCCACGCTTGACTGTTTTCTTCTCAGTACCGATAATAGTTCCGATATACACCTCAGCATTTTTGACGCGGTCGTTCCTTGCATACAGGAAGGCAAAGCCTACTCCGACCGTTGCAAGTGCACATATAAGTATAAATACCATATCTTAAACTCTTTCATGCCAGCTTTATTATCAGCATCAGCAGTGCCGCTGCACCGCCGTAAATAATAAAGCGGAAATAATCTCTTGTGAGCTCGTCCTCACGTCCCTGAAAATAGAAGAACATAGGATCTTCGGGATCGTAACAGACAAGAACTGTATCGCCGACGGAATACTTCTGCTTGCGCTCTTCAACGGTATATACAGAGGTTATCTCCCTGCCGCCGGCGGTAGTGTACTGCACTACCGGGAAGCTCCCCCTCACCTTCTGCGAGGTGTGGTAGTCAATGACCGTCCCGTAGACAGAAACGCTTTCTTTAAGGCTGCGGCGCTTTCTCCATATATGGTAAGCGAACAGTACAGCCATAAGGGCATATATCATCAGTATGCCGTTCGGTATACTTCTTCGGCGCATAGCGACTCCGAGTATTATCATCGAGACCGCCGCCCATACTATATCAATTTTTTCAACTTTCATATCTTACTCCGGTAACTGAACATGACCTCTGATTATCTCCGTATCGTCGTAGGACAGAGGTATGTCCCTGTCAATGACCTGCTGACCGTAAATATCCGTTATGCGGAACGTAAACGGTCACGGTCCCATAGCTGCCGCCTCGAAATAGTTATACCTGCGGCGCTTTATCTCAGTCCAGCCGCCGTCCTCGTTGAGATACTCGAGCTTTGTGATCGGATAGCGGTGGTTGCGCACCTGCACTCCCATCCAGAAGTCGGAGGTTCCCTCCTTGTACTTATAGTATACGGGAAGGTGGTCAGCCGTATCCCTCGGGATTATCCTCCAGCTCACGGGTACTCTTCCCTTCTCGACCGGAGCTATCAGCGGAAAAGCGTCGGTATAGAGGTCGAGGTCACCCTTTTTGCCCTCGGGAAGAAGGTCTGTTACAAGCATTTTTATAGTGCCGAGTTCGCCTGTGACTTCTATGTAAGCTCCTGCAAGCTGTCCCTCATTGTAGTCGGCGAGGTTCATAGCGACGATCCAGTAATTCATCGGAACAGGATCGAGCATTGCACAGCCTCCGACATAGCCTCCGCCGTAGAACGTTCCGTCGCCTGTGTGGACAGTGCCCTTAGGTTCGAGGATAAGGTCCTCCTCAACGGTGTAGTCGCTGTCGAATTTTCCCCTGCCGAGGATATGGTCGGTAAGAGCTTTGAGCTCCTCCGTCGGAACGCCCTTTCTCCGGGCAGCTATAACGTCAAAGCAGTTTATCCTGCCGTCCGGAACATAGTCCATCGGAGCGGCAGCATTTGCAGACGGCATCAGCAGCATAGCGGCTGCCGCACCACAGGCAAATATTGAAGTTATAATTCTTTGCCTCATAAGATCACCTTTTCAGGATAGTCGTTCTGCCGGCAAACATACTTCACCGGCAGAACAGACTTATTTCAGGCATCAGCAGATGATAACGCCTTCCTCTGACTCAACGAGCTCGCCGAGAACATATGCGTCCTCGCCGGCAGCCTTGATAGCTGCAACAGCCTTGTCAGCGTCGTTCTTGTCAACGGAAACTATCATACCAACGCCCATATTGAATGTATTGAACATATCTCTCTCAGGGATATCTCCTGTTCTCTGGATAAGATCGAAGATAGGCAGTACCTGAACAGCGTTGCGCTCGATCTTTGCAGCGAGGTTCTTAGGGAGAGAACGCGGAATGTTCTCATAGAAGCCGCCGCCTGTGATGTGAGAGATAGACTTTACCTTTACAGCGTCAAGAAGGCTCATAACAGCCTTTACATAGATGCGTGTAGGAGTGAGGAGAGTTTCTCCGAGAGTTGCACCGAGATCGTCGAAGCGCATATTGAGCTTCTGCTCGTTCACGTCGAATACTCTTCTTACGAGGGAGAAACCGTTTGAGTGTACGCCGCTCGACTTGATAGCGATGAGGACGTCTCCTGCCTTCTGGGTATCGGGCTGGAGTATCTTGTCCTTGTCAACAACACCCACAGAGAAGCCTGCGAGGTCGTATTCGTCCTCTGGCATAAGACCGGGGTGCTCAGCAGTTTCGCCGCCGATGAGTGCGCACTCAGCCTGAACACAGCCCTCTGCTACACCGGAAACTATCTCCGCGATCTTTTCGGGGATATTCTTTCCGCAGGCAATATAATCAAGGAAGAACTGAGGCTTTGCACCGCAGCAGATGATGTCGTTCACACACATAGCAACGCAGTCGATGCCGACAGTATCGTGCTTGTCGAGAATGAAAGCGATCTTGATCTTTGTACCGACGCCGTCTGTTCCGGAAACGAGAACAGGCTTGCTGATACCTGTCATATCGAGCTCGAAGAGACCGCCGAAGCCGCCGATGCCGGAAAGTGCGCCGGGGATCATTGTACGCGCAATGTGCTTCTTCATAAGCTCAACTGACTTGTAGCCGGCAGTAACATCAACGCCTGCCTTCTTGTAGCTTTCGGAAAAACTGTTGTTCATTAATATACCTCCATGACATAAACGTAGGGGACGACGTCCTCGGCGTCCCGCAAAGTGTATATATTCACGGGCTGTCGAGGACGCCAGCCCCTACAATCGTTTACAGTTGATTACTCCCTGCCGCTCCAGCAGTATGTGCAGAGCTTGCATTCGGGAAGTCCCACAGCCTGAACCTTTCCGGGGAGCGACTGGAATTCCAATGAGGTGAGCTTTAATCTGCGGCAGATCTCATCGCGCATACGCTTGCCTCGTTCTGTATTTGTATCGCTGTACTCAGCGAGGTACTTAACGCCCTCAGCGCCCTCGAATTCGTCGATTATCTGTCTTGCGATAAGCTCGAGCTCGGAGTGGCTGCGCGAGAAGTTGAGATACTTGCAGCCGTACATGATAGGCGGACAGGCAGAACGCATATGAACTTCCTTAGCGCCGTTCTCATAGAGAAACTCAACTGTCTCTCTCATCTGAGTACCGCGGACGATACTATCATCGACAAAGAGAAGACGCTTGCCCTCGATGAGCTCGTGAACGGGTATGAGCTTCATCTTAGCGACCTGATTTCTCATACTCTGGTTCGTAGGCATAAAGCTCCTGGGCCATGTGGGGGTGTACTTGATGAAAGGTCTTGCGAACGGTATGCCGCTGCGGTTAGCGTAACCGATAGCGTGGGGAGTACCTGAATCCGGAACGCCGCAGACGTAGTCGACATCGGGGAGCTTTCCGGCTTTGATGTCGTTCTCAGCCATTATCTCGCCGTTGCGGGTACGCATAACTTCAACGTTCACACCCTCGTAAACCGCGTTCGGGTAGCCGTAGTAGGTCCAGAGGAAGGTGCATATCTTCATCTTGGAAGGATCGCCCTCGCTGATGGTCTCGCAGCCGTCGGAGGTGATCTTGACTATCTCGCCTGCCTCGAGCTCCTTGTATGTGTCGTATCCGAGCTTCTGGAATGCGAAGGACTCGGTCGAGAGGCAGAAGCCGTCGCTGCGCTTGCCTATGATGATAGGAAGTCTGCCGAATTCGTCTCTTGCAGCGATTATGCCGTCATTTGTAAGGATAATGAGGGACATTGTGCCCTCTATCTTGCTCTGAGCGTAGCGGATACCCTCAACGAACGAGTCGCGCTGTGCTATGAGAGCGCCGATGAGGTCGCCGGAGTTTATCTTACCGCTGCTCATGGTCTCGAAGTTAGCGCAGCCCTTCTCGAGAAGCTCGCCGACGAGCTTCTCAGCATTGCGGATTATACCGACAGAGCATACAGCATAGAGTCCGAGCTTTGAACGGACGAGGATAGGCTGGGGATCTGTATCGCTTATGCAGCCGATACAGAGCTTGCCGCGCATATTCACAACGTCGTTCTCGAATTTAGTTCTGAAAGGAGAGTTCTCGATACTGTGGATATTTCTCTGGAAGCCGTTCTCCTCAGACCACGATGTCATACCGCCTCGTCTTGTGCCGAGGTGAGAGTGATAGTCTGTACCGAAAAATACGTCAGTTACGCAGTCATTTTTAGAAGCTGCACCGAAAAATCCGCCCATAGATCATTCTCCCATAAGTCTCTTCATGATTTCCTGATATGCTTCTTCAACACCGCCCATGTCTCTGCGGAAACGGTCCTTGTCGAGCTTTTCGTGAGTTGTGCTGTCCCAGAAACGGCAGGTATCAGGTGAGATCTCGTCAGCGAGGATAATAGTACCGTCGGAAGTCTTACCGAACTCGATCTTGAAGTCGATGAGGTCGATGTTGAGTCCCTTGAAGAACTTTACCATAAAATCGTTTACCTTGAAAGCGTACTTAGCAATAGTGTCGATATCTTCCTTAGTAGCGATACCGAGTGCGAGTGCATAGTAGTCATTGATGAAGGGATCGCCGAGATCGTCGTTCTTGTAGCTGAATTCGAGAATAGGACAGAGAAGCTGCTTGCCCTCTTCAACGCCCATTCTCTTAGAAAAGCTGCCTGCTGCAACGTTTCTGATGATTACCTCAAGGGGAACGATCGAGACCTTCTTTACGATAGTCTCACGGTCGCTGATCTCCTCTACAAGATGTGTAGGAACGCCTTCCTTCTCGAGCATCTTGAACATGAAGTTTGTCATCTTGTTGTTGATAACGCCCTTACCGGAAATAGTGCCCTTCTTTTCGCCGTTGAAAGCTGTCGCATCGTCCTTGTAGTCTACGATAACGAGATCGGGATCGTTAGTTGCGAAAACCTTCTTAGCCTTGCCCTCATAGAGCTGTTCCTTCTTTTCAATGTTTGCCATTTTGAAATTCCTCCTTGAGAATTATGTAAATGATTGTGTATGCAATTCCGCTTCATTACGGAAATTGTAGGCTTATTCAACGTCTTACCGCTCGGTGACGATAAATCTTTTGGTTCTCTTTTCCTTGCCGGACACAGCGATGACCTCCTGAGAGTCAGTGAGCGTACCGCCGATGGCGAAGAAAAGATACTTGTACATTATAAAGCAGCGATCTGCTCCTGGAGTGCCTTGTCCTTGGCGATAACACCGTCAGCCATAGCCTTTTTCTCAGCAGCGAGCTTTACAGCGAGCTCCTCGTCAGCGATAGCGAGCATCTGTACAGCAAGGACAGCAGCGTTCTTAGCGCCGTCTATTCCGACGGTTGCGACCGGTACTCCGGGCGGCATCATAACTGTTGCAAGGAGAGCGTCAATGCCCTCGAGTGCCTTGGACTTCATCGGGATACCGATAACGGGAAGAGTCGTGTGTCCTGCAACAACACCTGCAAGGTGTGCTGCCATACCGGCTGCGCAGATGATAGCGCCGAAGCCGTTTGCCTTTGCGTTTGAAGCGAACTCAGCTGCCTCAGCAGGAGTTCTGTGAGCGCTCATTACTCTGCACTCAAACTCAACGCCGTATTTTTTCAGTTCTGTAAGAGCTGACTTTACTACCGGGAAGTCACTGTCGCTTCCCATGATAACTGCAACTTTCTTAGACATTTTCTATTCTCCTGTAAATATATTTTTTCCGCAGCCCGGAAAGATCACCTCTGCTGCATGACAAAGAATTGCTTTGTGTTCATTCTGACTGCATGACCTCGGGCAGCTGTTCCTGATATTCATCCTGAACTTTCTCCTGCTGCTGCGGCTCGTCGGGCACCTCAGTAGGAGGCTCGGGAGCGGGATATGCAGGCGTCTTCATTGTAAAGCTGCCTGAAACAGCCATGAGATCGTTCTCGGAATTGCCGCTGAATTCCACAACAGCTCTGTAATCGTCGCGGAGCTTTGCCGGCTGATCGCTGCCGTCCACGGTATATGTTATCTCGGTATCCGCCGAAACTGATATAGCGTAGTGGGGAACATCGTCGTCGGCATTGACCATATAGAACGAAACGCCCTTGATACCTGCCAGCTTCTTGGCGATTATCTTTTCATCATCGGGGAAGAGCTTGGTGAATACAGGTCTGCCTCCGGTGCGTATATCCTGAACGTAGCTTCCGTCACCGGTGAACGCAAACGCAAGGTAGCGTCCCACAGCTGACGACATATATTCGAGCATAGCAGGATCAAGTCCTTCGAGCAGCGGCTTGCTCCTTATCGTGAAGCTGAAACCGCAGCCGAGCGTTTCACCGCTGACAACTGCATTGATGAAACTCAGACCGTTTTCGCCTGCAAGATAAGTGTAAGTACCGGCAGCGCTTTTCAGGACTATGGTATCGCCGGTGATATTGCAGCCCGTCCACACCTTTCTGAACATAGGGACGAACTCGGTATCATAGACCACAACGGAATCGTCCGTTGCCGACTCGGCTACATAGAGAGTCTGCGAGCCAGCCGAGCGCGGAGTGATGCTCCGGTAGATGAACGGCACAGCGATATTTCCCTCATAGTCAACGCAGCCCTTCATAACATTTCCGCCGACGCGCTTTGAAGCTATGCACCTGCCCTCTCCGGCAAAGCTGAGCTCGAGCCATTCGGGCGGTACTATCACGCGGTCACTGTCATCGAGGACTCCGTACAGACCGTTGCCGTCCTCGAAAATGCGGTTGCCGGACTTATCGGATTCAAGCCTGCGCTCGATATCTGTCTGGATCTTGCCGTGCGAAGTGTTCTTGCTGGTATTTGAATAGAAGCGCGTGATAGCTATTGCCAGCAGGATAACGACGATGAAGAGCACAGAGGCGATCAGACGTATATGCTTGTTCAAAACAGCCGCACCTCCGGTCTGTTATCTGTCAGACTTGCCATTGCTGCGTTCCTTCTGTTTTTCGCGGTAGCTCTCGGCAGTTTCCTTTGAAATATAGATCGGACGGTTCTTGGTCTCAAGGTAGGTCTTTGAGAGGTACTGTCCGAGGATACCCGTGCAGAAGAGCTGGAGTCCGCTAAGCAGGAAGATAACGCATATCGTTGTCGGATAGCCGGCAACGTCCTCGCCGAATGCTATGGTCTTTATGACCGTGATTATCATAAGAATGAAAGCTATGACACAGCTTATTATACCGAGCAGTGACGATACAGCGAGGGGGGCAGTCGAGAAAGCCATGATGCCCTCAAGAGAATACTTGAAGAGTCCCCAGAACGACCACGAGGAAGTTCCGGCAGGTCTTTCGACATTTTCGTACTCGATGTACTTTGTATTGAAGCCTACCCAGCTGAATATTCCCTTGGAGAAGCGGTTATACTCAGACATATCGAGTATAGCGTCCACCATCTGTCTGCTCATGAAGCGGAAGTCCTGAGCGCCGTCAACGATCTCAGTCTGTGAGATCTTGTTCATGATCTTGTAGAACTTCCTTGCAAACCACGAACGTATCTTTGACTCGCCCTTGCGGCTTACGCGGCGTGTGGTAGCGCAGTCGTACTCTCCGTCCCTGACGTAGCTGTACATCTCAGGCAGAAAAGCCGGCGGGTGCTGGAGATCTGCGTCCATAACGACAACAAAGTCGCCCTTGGCATTTTCGAGTCCGGCGTACATACCGGATTCCTTGCCGAAATTTCTTGAAAATGATATATATCTCACTCTCTCGTCCTTGAGTGCGAGCGAGCGGAGTATCTCAAGTGTTGTGTCTTTTGAGCCGTCATTGATGAAGAGGTATTCAAAGGTGAGCTCGGGGTAGTCTTTCGACATCTGATCCGTGACCTTCGTTATCTCCTCGTAGAACATCGGGAGCACCTCTTGTTCATTGTAACACGGCACAACAACCGAAACCAGTTTCACATTATTCCTCCTGTCGGATTATAGTTAGTGCAGACGAACAAACAGCAGTCCGCAACGTCTGCAAATACACTATTAATAATACTACAAATCGCGTAATAATGCAAGCATTTTTTCCATTTTTTATTATTTTACCGAAGCGACTGCATATGCTGCGGAAAATTTTTGTAAAGCTCTTGAAGTCCCGGCAATTATATGGTATAATATATTTGTATGTATACATTCACGAAAGGAACTGAAAGTATGATTATTCTCGACGAATTAAAGGTTGAAATGATCGGCTACCGCAAGGAAATGACCGAGCTCGCCGATGTTCTGAATATAAAAGCCGCCAAGGAAAGAGTTGTCCAGCTCGGCGAGGAGACCGCAAAAGACGGCTTCTGGGACGATCTCGAAAACTCACAGGCAGTCCTCAAGGAGCAGAAGTCCCTTGAGCGCAAGATTGAAAAGTACAACAAGCTCAACGACAGCCTCGAGGACCTCATCACCCTCATCGAGCTCTCTATCGAGGAGGACGATGAAAGCTCCATTGACGAGATAAAGCAGGAGTCCGAGTCCTTCAAGCAGAAACTCGAGGAAGAAAAGCTCGCTACTCTCCTCAACGGCGAGTACGACGGCTCAAACGCTATCCTCACCTTCCATGCAGGCGCAGGCGGCACAGAGGCTCAGGACTGGGCTGAAATGCTCTACCGTATGTACAACCGCTGGGCTGAGCGTCACGAGTTCAAGGTCGAGCTCCTCGACTACCTCGACGGTGATGAAGCCGGTATGAAGTCCGCTTCTATCCTCATCGAAGGCGAAAATGCCTACGGCTATATGAAGTCGGAGTCCGGCGTTCACAGACTCGTCCGCGTATCTCCTTTTGATGCGCAGGGACGCCGCCACACCTCTTTTGCAGCTATCGAAGTAATGCCAGAGCTCGATGACTCTATCGAAGTCGATATCCGTCCCGAGGACATCGAAATGGAAGTGTACCGTTCAAGCGGTGCCGGCGGTCAGAAGGTAAACAAGACCAGCTCTGCCGTAAGACTTATCCACAAGCCCACAGGCATCGTGGTCTCCTGTCAGACTCAGCGAAGCCAGTACCAGAACAAGGACTACGCTATGAAGATGCTGCGTTCAAAGCTCATCGAGATCAAGGAGCGTGAGCACCTCGAAAAGATCGAGGACATCAAGGGCGTTCAGAACCAGATCGCGTGGGGATCACAGATACGCTCATATGTATTCATGCCCTACACCCTCGTCAAGGACACACGCACAGGCTTTGAAAACGGTAATATTCAGGCAGTTATGGACGGCGACATTGATGGCTTCATCAACGCTTACCTCAAGTCACTCTCACACGGAACTCTCGAAAAATAAGAACTCAGGATTCAAATAAAAGATTAAAGGCGCACAATTGTGCGCCTTTTTTATACGGAACGCCGCCCCTGCAAGAGCAGCTAATTATGCAGAACACGCCACAATTCGCAGGCGATCTCCATATTCACACCGGCTGTCTCTGCAAGCTCCTGCGGTGTTGCCTGAAGCAGGTTCGCCTTGGTCTTGAACTTCATCATTATCTTTGCAGCCTTCTTCTCACCTATGCCCTTGACTGTCATCAGCTCAGAGCTGTAAGTCCTTTTCTTGTGCTTGGAGTGCATGAACTTCACCGAATAGCGGTGGACCTCGTCCTGTATCTGTGTCACGAGATTGAAAGCCGCTTTGAGTCCGTTTATCTGTATCTCACTGCCGCCGGTAGCAATAGCACGGGTACGGTGCTTGTTGTCCTTGACCATTCCGAAGAGCGGTATATCAAGTCCCAGCTCGCGCATAAGCGGAGCGACCGCGTTGACGTGTCCCTTGCCGCCGTCGAGGAGAATGAGGTCGGGAGTCCGCGTGAAATACTCGTCGCCCTCCTGTTCAACTATGTGCATAAGTCTGCGTTTCAGCACCTCGCGCATACTGCCGTAGTCGTTCTGGAGCTCGAGCTCCTTGACCGTGAAACGCTTGTAGGCTTTCTTGAGCGGTCTGCCGTCCTCGAACACGACCATTCCTGCGACCATCGACTCCGATGAGAGATTGGAGATGTCGTAGGCTTCGATGTATCGCGGCGGCTTGCTGAGACCGAGCGACCTGCCGAGTTCTTCAAGTGCGATGACCTCCCTGCCGGTACGGTCATTCCTGAGCGCTGCGTACTCCGCGCTGTTATTCTTAGCAAGGCGCAGCAGGTCGAGCAGCTTTCCCTTCTGCGGAACGTGCAGCTTCACCTTCCGTCCGGACTGCTGTTCAAGCAGCTCCTCGATGAGAGCAGTCTCCTCCGGCAAATGGTCAACGACGACACTTCTGGGGATATCCTCGCGCCCGTGGTAATACTGCTCCATGAACTGTCCGAGAACGTCTTCGCCGGAGCGTTCCAGCTCAAATACAGCCTTGTCGTAGAGCCTGTCGGAGCGGTACATCAAAACGGAAATATAAATGCCGCCGTAGTATTCAACAGCGCCGATAACGTCCGCAGAACCCACTCCGCTGTTTATCATCTTCTGCTTTTCGGCAGCCTTTTTTACAGCGGCGATGCGGTCACGGAGCATAGCTGCCTTCTCAAAATCGAGGTTTTCAGCAGCAGCGTTCATCTCCTGCTCCATTCTATCGACCGAACCTGCACTGCCGCTCCGTATGAACTCCACAGCCTGCTCTACGCTCTCGAGGTAATCGCTGTGAGCTATCCTGCCGCGGCAGACGCCCATACAGGTCTTTATGTGGTAGTTCAGACAGGGACGTCCCTTGCCTATATCCTGCGGAAACTTCTTACGGCAGGTCGGCAGCATGAAAACGCGATTCGCCTCGTTCACAGCCTCTTTGGTCACGAAACCGCTTGTGTACGGTCCGAGATAGCGTCCGGGAGCATTGGTGTTGTTCTCGCTGGTTATGCGCGGGTACTCCTCGGCGGAAATGCGGATATAGTGGTAACCCTTGTCGTCCTTGAGGAGGATATTGTAGCGAGGCTTGTGCTGCTTTATGAGGCTGCACTCGAGCACCAGCGCTTCGTACTCGCTGTCGGTCACGATAAAGTCATAGTCGTAAACGTGCGAGACCATAGCCGCGACCTTCGGTGTATGGTCGGGATTTTCGCGGAAATAGCTCGTAACGCGGTTTTTGAGGTTTTTGGCCTTGCCGATGTAGATGATAGCGTTCTCCTTGTTCCGCATTATATAAACTCCGGGCGAAGTTGTCAGCTTGGAGGTCTTTTCTCTGAGGTAAGGAAGTCTCGTATTCATATCTCTTCCTCAGTCATCAATAGGGCCGTCCTCGGAAAGTATCCCGCCTGACATTGCATCTACCCAGACTTCGTTCGGATAGCTTGAGCTTCTGAAAGAAACGTGCCACGCGAGCTTTGCGCCATTTTCGACATCAGAGTACACCATAAGCTCCGGTTCCCCTTTCAATTCGCCTTTTGCTTTGTTCTTTGCCTTCTCAGCTGCGGCTTCGGCAGATAAAGAAGGCTCGGTGTCCATATCCAGTCCGGATATATAGCTGTTAGAGAGCGCAAAGGTATTGCCTTCATTGTCAACGATCACCGAGATCCTGCCGCTTGTCGGGAGCTCCTTGTAGAACTGGTCAAAAACATAGGCCGAACTCTTTGCACCAGGATTATGTGTGCTAAAACGCAGCTCTGTATCCGGATCTTTTATATTCAGCAAACCTGACAGTTCCTTGATAACATAAAGTGCATCGTCCTTGTCCTTCACCTTGGTATCACTGTATTTCCCTTGCAGAGTCGAGATAGTTTCGGTTCCGTAATAGTATTGTATCTCAGGTTCAGCACCGCCGTTTATGCCTTTTATGTCGTCCATTGAGAGCTGGCTGACAGTTTCTTTTGCGGAAGATTTTCCCGAACCGCTGTCCGATGAGCAGCTGCATACCGCAAGACCGGCTGCGATAACAGCCGCTGTCAGGGTAATAATTTTTCTGTTCATAGTATGCTCCTTTCTATTGCTTGTCGAAGTATTTTTTGCCGCCGCTTGGTCTGAAATATGTGCGTATATAGCCGTCCGTGGACAGTATCACGAACTCGTTGCTGTCCTCGAGATAGTAGACCTCGTCGCCGTCCTCTGCCTCGTGCTTGAAAAGAGCGTCCGGATCGTTTATGACGTCGCTCGCACCCTTTTCGTACTCCGCAGCGGTCTTGTAACCGAAATCGTCTTTGAACTCAGCACCGTGCTTTTCAAAGTGCTGATTCAGGAGCTTCTGACTGCGGAAATGGTACTCCACATAGGCTTCCGCAGACACAGCAGCAGTCGTCTCCTGAGTTGTGGGAGCAGCCGTTGAAGGCTGAGTCTGCTTAGTGGACTTCTGCTTTTTCTGTTTTTTATCCTTTTTTGACTTGGCTTTTGTAGCTGCTTCGGTCTGAGAAGCGGTCTCCGTTTCGGAAACATTTTCAGTCTCAGTCACGGTAACTGTCTCCGTTTCCGTCTGCCGGACAGCCGTGGTGGTCTGTGACGGCTTTTTCGTCTCTGATGAGGACTTCTTTCCGCCGCAGCCAACAAGACACATGAGTACAGCTGCAATTATCATGAGCAATGACGCAGAACGCAGTATCTTTCTGTTCATAGTATGCCTCCATAGAAAATATTTCACTAACCATTATACTATATTAAACGCAGATTATCAATAGCAACTGCTGAGAAATCAGAAACAGTGTTCCCTGAGAACGATAAATATGAACAAATTGTAAACTTTCCGGCTTATTCAACGTCTTTCCGTTGAAAACACTCCGTTTCTTGCCCATATGTAGGAGAACACTGCGGAGTTCTCCGGAACGGAGGTTTACAATGGAAATATACGCCAAGGGAAAAACTATCCCGACTTACGGCTTCGGCAATCTGTTCGCGCAGGGCGAACACTTTGCCGACATTATCCACATCATCGTTGACAGATACTACTGCGGAAAGGATCTGTCGCTCTGCACCTTTGTGCTCAGAGGCGTTACCGAGGAGAACTGGGAGATAGAACAGATACTCATACCGGAGGTCCACGAGAGGACACTGAAGCTGAGCTGGAAAGTCTCGGACAGCTTCACTCACAATGCCGGCAGGCTCGCGCTCGAACTCAGAGCCTCGGAGACTATCGACGCGAGCAACTATACCATTATCAAATACGATATGGCTCCCGTCACCGTCAGACCTACGATCTCCGGTCAGAACGGTCCCCTGCCCGAAACAGCCGAACAGCTCATCAGCGAGATAAACGAGGCAGCTTCCGACGGTGTCAGCAGCATCAACGACGCAGCTGCTGCCGACCTTGCTCTGCTCCAGCAGAAAATGTACGATTTCAACCTTGAAGAAGTTGAGGAGCGTCTTGACCAGATGGAGGAGGATACGCAGACCTACCTCGCGCGTCCGGAGGTAGTTGCACTCACAAGGGAGCAGTACGATGCTATCACACCGAAGCATAACTCGCTCTACGTCATCATAAGGGAGGGGGTATAATATGACAGGTACAGGCACTCAGGCTGATCCCTATATCATCACTTCCGTCGACGACCTGTATTCTATGGATACTCTCGGCAGTGAGACCACCTACTTTGAACTCGGCGCGGACTTAGATTTCAACGGTACACCCTACGCTGAGCACTTTTCGCCAATACCGCTGAAATGCCTCAGCTTTGACGGAAAAGGTCACTCCATAAGCAATATCTTCGTTTCCGATCCCAATGGCAGCGTTACGGTATTCTCTGTTCCCTTCTCAACAAATACCAGCATTTCTGTCAAAAACACTTCCTTTTCCAACACAAGACTCGTAGGAAACAGCATTGCTTTTTTCAATAACACAGGCGGCAGCTCATGTACACTCAGCCTGTATAACTGCACGTTTTTCATTGATATGAACCTGCGCGGAAGCTGCTGCGTTATGTCAAATGCTCTTGCTCTCACAGCAGAGCTTTGCAGCTTTTCATACTCAGGAATACTCAATACAAGCTCGGCGTTCTTCTCAGGCGCCGCATTGAACCGCTGCCATTTTCATCTTGACCTGATGCAGCTTACAGGTCCGTATTACGGCTTCAACAACTCTGACGTATGCTTCTTTGCTTATAGCTGCACCGTTACAGATTCCTACATCACAGGCGAGATAACCGGCGCATCAGGCTTCTCTGCTTACGGCGCTGCCTGTTTGTCAGCATGGCAGTCTTCGTTCAGCAATTTTTACAGTGCGCTCGCGTTTACGAATATCCCTCACTGCATGTGGGATGGTACCTACAACTACGCCTGCTTCTACGACCGTGAGAATGCCGGTATGGCTTACTCAAGAATCTACTACGATGAACCGCAGGTCTTTCTGCCGCTGACAACTGCACAGTGCAAGGACGCTGCCTATCTTCAGTCGATAGGCTTCGTGGTGGAGGGAGGAGACTGATATGGGAATGATAATCGTCCCGGGCAGCAATAACGGCTACCCGTTCGTGGAAGGACTGCCGCCGGAGATCAGAAGCGCTGACATCGTCCCGCCATATCCCGACTTCATAATGCGCTGTCTCGGAAGCAGCTTCAATGACGGTTATCCGCTCATTATGAAGCTCCACAACATACGCCGGATAGTAGTCTCCGACCTTGCATTTGCGGATATGCACGTCGAGGAGATGAACTTCGAGGGCAGAACGATATCCGAGGCTTTCTGCAACGGTCAGAAGGTCTACGGAACAGTCTACTCAGACCAATAAGCTCTCACTCAAATACCGCAGGGGCGTCTTTTAAGACGTCCCTTTTTCTATATGCCTTGCCAGCCGACCGAAGTTGACAAATATCCTGAAATGTGGTATACTAATGTTTATGTGAGCGCAGATCACGGCGCACCTCTGTGCGCATAATACAATATGATCTGTTTTTGCCTTATAACGGCAAATCTTCAGAAAGGAGCAGGCTTGCGATGGATAGTTTCATGAACCCCGAATTTAAGATAAGAGAGGTCGCTGAGCGAATTAGAGCTACACGCGAATCAGTAGGTCTGACTCCCGAGGAAATGGCTCAGAAGGTCGGCGTGTCCGTATTCGAGTACAACGCCTATGAGGGCGGTGCCAAGGACTTCAGCTTTTCCTTCATCTATAAATTTGCTAATGCCTGCGGTGTTGAGATCACCGACCTCATGGAAGGTGAATCCCCTCATATCAGAAGCTATGACATAACAAGAAGGGGCGAAGGTCTCCCTATCGCAAGACGCAAGGGACTCAGCTATCTCCGCCTTGCCCCCAAGTTCAGGAACAAGATCGCAGAACCCTTCCTCGTAACTATCCCCTATGTTGATGAGGAATACCGCGTCCCCCACCCCCATACCCACGAGGGACAGGAAATGGATATCGTCATCAGCGGTCAGCTCAAGGTCCGCGTAGGCGATAACATCGAGGTGCTCAACGAGGGAGACTCTATCTACTATGACAGCTCCGAGCCCCACGATGAATGGGCAGTCGGCGGCAAGGAATGTGTATTCTACGCTGTTGTCTGCGGAGTCAATCAGCCGCAGTACGCTATCAACCACCTCGATCCGGTCATACTCCCCGGCGTTACGAACTTCGACCTTGCAAACATTGATGATCCTATCGCAGACAAGTTCGTTTCCTGCGAGACAGACGCTGACGGCGCTCTCAAGAGCATCAGCTTCAAGAACGAGGAGCAGTTCAACTTCGGCTTCGACGTTGTTGACGGACTCGCAGCAAAATGTCCTGACAAGACAGCTATGATATATGTCGCAGAGGACCTTTCCGACAGGAAGTTCACCTTTGCAGAAATAAAGAAATACTCCAATATGACAGCCAATTATTTCCAGTCCAAGGGAATAAAGAAGGGCGACAAGGTAATGCTCGTGCTCAAGAGACATTATCAGTTCTGGTTCTCGATAATCGCGCTCCACAAGATAGGAGCTGTCGTTATCCCTGCTACGAACCAGCTCGTCCAGCACGACTTTACATACCGCTTCAAGGCTGCTGACGTAAAGGCTATCGTATGTACCGCTGACGGCGATGTTGCTCATCAGGTTGACCTCGCAGTCGAAGAAAGCGGTATGAATATAACCAAAATGATCGTGAATGGTCAGCGTGAGGGCTGGTACGATTTCAATGCGGAAATGCCTGCTTTCAGCGACGTTTTCGAGCGCCCGTCAGATCCCGAAAAGCTCTCCTGCGGCAGTGATCCCAACCTTATGTTCTTCACCTCCGGTACTACCGGCTACCCGAAGATAGCTACCCACTGCCACAAGTACGCTCTCGGTCACTTCATCACAGCGCGTTACTGGCACAACGTCGATCCTAACGGTATCCACTTCACAATTTCCGATACCGGCTGGGGCAAGGCTCTCTGGGGCAAGCTCTACGGACAGTGGCTCAGCGAGACCTGCATATTCGTCTACGACTTCGACCGCTTTGATGCAAACAAGATACTTCCCATGTTCAAGAAGTACAACATCACTACCTTCTGCGCACCGCCTACGATGTACCGCTTCTTCATCAAGGAAAACCTCTCCAAATTTGACCTCAGCTCTATCAAGTACGCAACCGTTGCCGGCGAGGCTCTCAACCCCGAGGTCTACAACCAGTTACTCAAGGCTACCGGCGTAAAGCTCATGGAGGGCTTCGGTCAGACAGAGACCACGCTCTCTATCGGAAACTTCGTTGGTATGACCTGCCGTCCCGGTTCAATGGGCAAGCCCAGCGTACTCTATGATGTTGATATAGTCGATCCCGACGGCAAACCCGTCAAGACCGGTGAGACCGGCGAGATCGTTATCCGTACAGACAAGAACGTTCCCTGCGGACTCTTCCTCGGATATTACCGCGATGAGGAAAAGACCAAGGAAGCATGGAGCGACGGAGTCTACCACACAGGCGATACTGCATGGAAGGACGAGGACGGCTACTTCTGGTATGTCGGACGTGTTGATGACGTTATCAAGTCCTCCGGCTACCGTATAGGACCTTTCGAGATCGAAAGCGTTATCATGGAGCTCCCCTATGTGCTTGAATGCGGCGTAAGCGCTGCTCCTGATCCGGTAAGAGGACAGGTAGTAAAGGCTTCGATCGTTCTCACAAAGGGAACCGTCGGTACTGACGAGCTCAAGAAGGAAATACAGAATTACGTTAAAAAGCACACTGCTCCATATAAGTACCCGAGAATAGTCGAGTTCCGCGACGAACTCCCCAAGACTATCAGCGGCAAGATCAGGAGAGTTGCTCTAAAGGGTTAATGACATCAGCCTGAAGACAGTATTTCTTCAGGCTGATTTGCATATTTTTCAAAATATTTGTTGACAAATTACTGTGCATACGCTATAATTATTATATATAATCACATTATTGGAGGAACGATTATGAATAACACTATCAAAAAATTTGTAGAATACCTTGAATCCAAGAATTTCAAGTGCCGTACAGCAACAGATAACGAAAACGTCGTATGGTTCCAGCTCAAGCTCCCGAATATCGAAGCAACTCCCCTCTTCTTCGTAAGCTACACAGAAAGCACCGGTGTGCTTATAATCATGGCAAGCCACCTCGCTAAGCTCAAGAGCGTCGGCATCGACCTTATGCGTCAGGTGAACACTTTCAACGCTGATCCGGCTAATTTCAGCTGCAAGATGTTCATTGATCCCGAGGGTGAGATAGTTGTCAACAACAGCACCTTCATCACAACTGAGGATCCCCAGCAGAAGATCCTCGAGAATATGGACCTCACAGTTGAAGCACTCTGCCGTCACTACGACAACGTTATAAGTGTTATCAACGACGCTTCAAGCTCAAACTAAGCGCAAAGCAAACAGGATAATCCCGTTCTGATAATACTACAAGTAGATTTTATTTGTACAAAATGTAGAATTTTCTCGTCAGTTGTAACAAAATAGCCTTGAACCTCTTCAAAAGTATGGAACAATGTGTTAAAATTATTGTAGAGTTATCTCATAGAAGCTGACTCTGTGCATTTCCATATCTACGGGGGGTGAGTGCTGTGAAAACTGCGGCGAAGTTTTTTTCCGTGCTTATATCTTTAGCGGTAACCTGCTGCTGTATGTTCACAGCACAGCCAGTCTCCTGCGCAGGAGAGCAGTACATATCCTTGCAGGAGTACGCTGACCGTATCGGCTACTTCGTCAACTGCGCAAGGGAGGACGCCGGTCTTGAACCGCTTCTGGTCGCACCTTATCTCTCAGAATGCGCCAATATCCGCGCAGAAGAGTGCAGCGTGACTTTCAGTCATACCCGCCCGAACGGCGAACGCGGCATATACATCGTTGACGAGAACGTACTCTCTCACAACGCCGCCGCAGAGAATATCGCTTGCGGAAACAGCACCCCGGAGGCTACCTTCGAGCAGTGGAGAACTTCCGAAAAACACTGGAAAGCCATACTCAATCCCGATTATAACTACATCGGCATCGGAGTTTATTACGATCCCGACAGCACATATAGATGGTACTGGTCTCAGCTCTTCGTAGCTGCTGATGAATCAATAAAAGACGCCTATCTGCCTGCTCAGTATCAGGTCATACCCGGCTGCTCCGGTGACCTCACAGGTGACGGTTCTGTTGACTGCTTCGACTACATAATAATGAAGAAGGAGCTCGTCAATGACTTTCACGGACTCAATCCGCTCCAGAAGGAAAGCGCCGATGTTATGAGCGACGGCAGCCTGAATATCTCAGACCTCGTGATAATGCGCGGCTATATCCTCGGCAAATTCAAGCACGTCCCCATGACAATAGGTGACCTTATAAACTATAAGTGAATAATGAGAAATGGTATATATTAAGTGTGTTCAATGAACAGGACCGGTTGTTTGGCGCAGCCGGTCCTGTTCTTTTATGAGGGTATTCCAGTCAAAAGTGCAGTTAATTGTCCACAGAGTTTTCAACAAATAGTGCAAATTTCCAAAAATTGTAAAACCTAAAAGAAAACTCTTGATTTATTATAAAAAGGTGGTAAAATATAATTAGCACTCAAAGATAAAGAGTGCTAAATGTTGATGTAATAATTTTTTTCAGGAGGTATATATTATGACTATCAAACCTTTACAGGACAGAGTTGTCGTAAAAATGGTCGAGGCAGAAGAAACTACCAAGAGCGGTATCATTCTTTCAGGCTCTGCTAAGGAAAAACCCGAGGTAGCTCAGGTCGTTGAAGTAGGCCCCGGTACTTCTGACGTTAAAATGGAGGTAAAGAAGGGCGATAAGGTCCTCATCTCCAAATATTCCGGCACTAATGTCAAGCTCGAAGGCGAAGAATACATCATCGTTAAGATGGAAGACATTCTAGCAACTGTTAAATAATAATGCGGAATCAGGAATTCCGGATCTCAAGTCACTAATCAATCATAAAGGAGTAGATAACTATGGCTAAGGATATAAAGTACGGCGAGGACGCAAGAAAGGCTCTTCAGGCTGGTATCGACAAGCTCGCTGATACAGTAAGAATAACAATGGGACCTAAGGGCAGAAATGTCGTTCTCGACAAGAAGTTCGGCGCTCCCCTCATCACTAACGACGGTGTTACTATCGCCAAGGACATCGAGCTCGAGGACGCTTTCGAGAATATGGGCGCTCAGCTCGTTAAGGAAGTTGCTACAAAGACAAACGATGCTGCCGGCGACGGTACTACTACTGCTACCCTCCTCGCTCAGACTATCGTTCGTGAGGGTATGAAGAACATCGCAGCAGGTGCTAACCCGATGGTGCTCAAAAAGGGTATCGCTAAGGCTGTTGACGCTGCTGTAAAGGCTATCGTAGCTAATTCAAAGTCCATTGAGGGCTCTGAGGATATCGCAAGAGTAGGTACAGTTTCCTCCGCTGACGAGAATGTCGGCAAGCTCATCGCTGAGGCTATGGAAAAGGTAACTTCCGACGGCGTTATCACTCTCGAAGAGAGCAAGACCGCTGAAACATACAGCGAAGTAGTTGAAGGTATGCAGTTCGACCGCGGCTACATCTCACCTTATATGGTTACAGATGCTGACAAGATGGAAGCTGTTTACGATGACGCTTACGTTCTCATCACAGACAAGAAGATCTCCTCTATTCAGGAAATTCTTCCCCTCCTCGAGCAGATCGTCAAGATGGGCAAGAAGCTCGTTATCATCGCTGAGGACGTAGAAGGCGAAGCTCTTACAACTATTATTCTCAATAACCTCAGAGGTACATTCAAGGTTGCTGCTGTAAAGGCTCCCGGCTTCGGCGACAGACGTAAGGAAATGCTCAAGGATATCGCTGTTCTCACAGGCGGCGAGGTTATTTCCTCCGAACTCGGTCTCGAGCTCAGCGAAACTACTATCGAGCAGCTCGGTCAGGCTAAGCAGGTAGTTATCCAGAAGGAGAACACTATCATCGTTGACGGTGCTGGCGACAAGAAGGCTATCAAGGCAAGAGTTTCACAGATCAGAAGCGCTATCGAGAATACTACCTCCGATTTCGACCGCGAGAAGCTCCAGGAGAGACTCGCAAAGCTCGCAGGCGGTGTTGCAGTTATCAAGGTAGGTGCTGCTACTGAGATCGAAATGAAGGAAAAGAAGCTCCGTATCGAGGACGCTCTCGCTGCTACAAAGGCTGCTGTTGAAGAGGGTATCGTTGCAGGCGGCGGTACAGCTTACATCAACGCTATCCCGACTGTTGCAAAGCTCGTTCCCACACTTGAGGGCGACGAGAAGACAGGTGCAAAGATAATCCTCAAGGCTCTCGAAGCTCCTGTTCGTCAGATCGCTGAGAATGCAGGTCTCGAGGGAAGCGTTATCGTTGACAAGATCGTTCGTTCACGCAAGGTAGGCTACGGCTTCGACGCTTACAACGAGGTTTACACAGATATGATCCCTGCCGGAATTGTTGATCCTACAAAGGTAACACGTTCCGCACTCCAGAACGCTGCTTCCGTTGCATCTATGGTCCTCACAACTGAGAGCCTCGTTGCAGACATCAAGGAGGAAACTCCTGCAGCTCCTGCAATGCCCGCAGGCGGTATGTACTAAGCAGCTGAAGGCTGCGCTCTCCACGCTGCTGCTCGCAAGCTCGCTCACTCCTTACAAAAGGAAAGTCTGCTTTCGCACACGGAAGATAAATGCAGCGTGAATAACAGCAAAACAAAGGCGAACCCATTCATTCGGGTTCGCCATTTTTGCTATTTATGATAAATTATAGGGCGAAGCTGGATGCCCTTCATTGCCGCCTCCACCGCCTCGGGTATCATCTCGAATTCCGCAACCAGCGAAGCCGGCTTCTTCACTACGTCGTCCTGGAGCATCGGCACAAAGTAGTAGTTCTTGCGGTTGAAGAGCTCACCTAAATTCTTTGCCGAGCCCAGCAGCGAGTCATTCGACGCTATCGCAAGCAGGACCGGTCTGCCGCTTCTCAGGTGGGATTTCACAGCCATAGTCACCGCCGTGTCAGTTATTCCGCCTGCGAGCTTTGAAGCCGTATTCGACGTACACGGTGCAACGAGCATTATATCGGTCATCGACTTAGGTCCGATAGGCTCAGCACCGGCGACCGTCTTTATGACCTCCCTGCCGCATATCTCCTCAAGCCGGCGGACATTCTCCTCCGCAGTACCAAATCGCGTGTCGATCGAGGAAGCGTGTTCCGACATAATGGGGAGCAACTCCGCACCAAGCTCCATGAGCCGCTCCGCCTGTTCAAAGCTGCGGCTGAACGTGCAGAACGAGCCGGTCATCGCATAACCTATGCGCAGTCCCTTGAAAATGCTGCTCATTCGCCTCTCCCCCTTTCCGCAAGCATAGCAGTTACGGTCTCGGCTATCATCTCGCCGGCAGTCACGGGAGCTGTCTTTCCGGGAAGTCCCAGCGCCCATATAACGCCTATGCCAAGTTCACGCGCGGCTTCAAAATCAACACCGCCGGGCTTTGAAGCGAGGTCGATGAAGAGGGTATCGCGGCTGAAAGCACTCAGTCTTTCACGGTCAAAAACGAGTCCCGGCACGGTGTTGTATACAAGGTCATAATCAGCACCGGCTCTGTCCGTATAGACCGATCTCACTCCGGCTAAACGCGCCTTTGCAGCTCCGTTCTCGTTCCGGACGGCGACCGTTACATCAGCGCCGAAGCCCTTCAGCACCGCAGTCAGCGCAGTACCTATCCTGCCCATTCCCACTATCAGCACACGCAGACCGTTCAGCGTCACAGGCAGCTCCTCGAGAGCTATCTGCACGGCTCCCTCGGCAGTAGGTACGGCATTGCGCAAACTGAGTTCCTCGCGGCTGAGGTACTCCATTATCGTGTGACCGGGGAACATTTCCCGCAGCCTTTCGTCGCATTTTCCGGCAAGGATAATACCGTCTTCGCGGAGCATTTCCCTGATGTATTCCGGCCTGAGCTCCGAGCTGCTGCACGGCGTCGAGAGCAGACCGTTGCTGTCGAGCGGTACTACCGGCAGCACAACGCAGTCGTAGAAGCGTTTCTGCGCAGTATCGGCGATACAATCTGCCGCATCATCGGGCAGAAGCTCCGCATCGAAGCCTATTATCCCAGTATTCATCTGACCGGCAAGTCTCCGCGCACAGTAGATCTGACGCATATCGCCGCCAGCGATAAGTATATTGCAGTCTCTGTTCATATCTATCTCCATTCCGCCGTATTCACGGCTAAAGCGCTCCCGAAACGGAGCATATTTCATTCTCTTCGTTTTCATTATATGAAAATACGCGGAAATTGTCACAGGCAGGGTATCCACAGCTGACAGATGCCGCATTCAATACACTAAACGCCACTTTTCCACAGAAAATTCGCTTAAAACACTTGCATTACAGCGTGAAATATGGTATAATAAATTTTGTATTTTGAACAGCCGCACCCCACGCGGCAGATTGGAGATTATTTATGAAGATCAAAAAGCTCTTTGCTTCCGTGACCGCAGCTTTCGCAACAGCTTCATTCGCTGCTGTATGTGCAATGTCAGCCTTTGCAGAGGACGCTACTCAGGCTAATTCAAGCACAAGCTCAGGCGGTTCGACCGGCAGCGCTATCCTTTCACTTGTACTGCCCCTCGTTATTATGTTCGCACTCCTCTACTTCATCGCTATCAAGCCCCAGAAAAAGCGTGACCGCGAAATGAAGGAAATGCAGGATTCGCTCCAGGTAGGCGACGAGATCGTTACCGGCGGCGGTATCGTTGGTATCGTTGTCCGCACAGGTGAGGACACTGTCGTTATTGAGACCGGCGGCGAAAGACAGAAGCTCAGGATCAAGAACTGGGCTATCACCGAAAACGTTACAGCAATGGAGCGTATGAAGGAGGCTAAGGCTGCTTCCAAGAAAACAGACACAGGTCTCGCTTCCGCAAAGCTCGCTGATGACGATGAGGACGAAAAGACTGAGGAAAAGTCAGAGAAGAAGTCCAAGAAGAAGTAATAAAACCGAATAACTAACGCTTCCTCCGCATAGGATATAACAACTATTCTATGCGGAGGTCTTTTTATGCACAGACATAAACGCAGCCTGTGGTCAAGCTATCCACTCAGCCTTCTGCTGTCCGCTGCCGTGGGAACTGCCGTCTGCTTCCTGCTGGCAGTATTCTCGGCACTGCTGCTGTACAAGCTGATAAACGACATACGTCTTGCCGAATGGCTCAGCCGCGGTTCAATAGCCGCCGGAGCTTTCAGCGGAGCCTACACAGGCGGCAAGCACCGCCGCAGGCACGGTCTTGCGGAGGGCATTATCTGCGGAGTCGTATTGTATCTTGTTTTCTCGTCCGTAAGTCTTATCAGCACCGGAGCTCTTACGGATATAAAAAAGCTCCTCCTGCTGACCGTTTCCGGTGCAGCGGGAGGAGTCTCCGGAGTAAACTCCGCTCGTCCTAAAAAGCTGATGGATTAGAAGTCGCCGGACTTATCCTCGATGAGTCCGAACTCTATGTGATAGTAGCTTATATCGCCGTTCTTGTCGATGTGAGCGCAGGTCGCAGGCACCTTGTCGCCTACGGTGTACTGGCTGCTGATGGTGTCGTAGAATTCAGCGTAGGTCGTAACGGTCTTGCCGTTTATCTCAGTGAAGAAGTCGCCAACTTTAAGGGAGGTATTCTTGATGTCGCTGTCATCACTTATCTTGCCGACATATACGCCCTTGAAGTCCTTGGGAAGTTCAAAGCCGAGCTCCTGCTGGATAGCGGCTCTCTTGGACTCTGTACTTGTGTCAATGAGCGAAACGCCTATCCTGAAACGTCCCTCGATGTAGCCCTTGTCTATGAGCTCCTCAATTATCGGCAGAGCCTCGTTGATAGATATGGCGAAGCCGAGTCCCTCGAGTGTGCTGCTGATGAGCTTAGAGGAGGTTATGCCGATTACCTGACCGTACATATTCACGAGAGCGCCGCCGGAGTTTCCGGGGCTTATCTCGGCGTTGGTCTGTATGCACTCCATTTCAAAGCCGGTATTGTTCTTGCCGCGTATCTTTCTGCCGATGTGTGAAACGATGCCGTCCGTTACTGTGAACGAGAGTCCGGCAGGATTTCCGACAGCTATGACCTGCTCGCCGACAATGGTCTCATCGGAGTTTCCGAGCTTTGCGGGCTTTAAGCCGTCGGCTGTTATCTTGATTACC
The DNA here is from genome assembly GCA_900318825.1 of uncultured Ruminococcus sp. GTDB lineage: Bacteria > Bacillota > Clostridia > Oscillospirales > Ruminococcaceae > Ruminococcus. Next base: position 13,086 of record ONMB01000003.1, on the reverse strand, counting down.
GCAATGTCGGTCTTGGAGTCTCTTCCGATTATCTTGGCGTCGTACTTCTTATCGCCGTTGGTTATGACCGTGTGGTATCCGTCCGACTGAAGAACGTGCGCATTCGTAACTATATAGCCGTCCTCAGAGATCACAATTCCTGAGCCTGAGCCGATAAAGGTATTGTGTGAAGCGTCGCTGTAAGTGTATATCTCGACTATTGAGTCTATGACAGCTGCCGAAGCTCCCTCGACAGTGTATCTGCCGTTTTCGTCAACGAAGTTGCTGAGGTCGTTCGCACCTTCGGGCTTTGAGTTGCGGTATAAAACTACCTGCTTTTTCTCCTCGACTCTGATGATAGAGTCCTTGCTCTTTACGATGTCCTTGACAATGCCGTAGACAGAGAGTGAGATGCAGACCGTCAGCATAAGTCCGAAAAGTATCAGTGCAGCCTTTTCAGGTCTGGAATGTTTTTTCTTCTTGTCAATGGTCACAGCGGAGTCATCGCTCATCATATCCTCAAAGCCGATGGGCTCATACATAAAGTCATCATAGACAGGTCTGATATCTTCCGAAACTGCTACCGGAACATCGACCTCTTTACCGGTATCATCGGCAGTCTTTTCGTGCTTTGGAATATATTCTCCCTGCGGCAGTACGCCGGGATTATTTTCATCTTTTTCCTGCATATGTCTGTGTTTCTTCCTTTCCCGTAAAACCTTACTTATTCCTTACTCTCGATAGGGAGCTGGATAATGAATTCAGTATATTCGCCGTAAACGCTCTTGACGACGATATGTCCTCTGTGGAGGTGGACTATCTTTCTCGAAATGGACAGTCCGAGACCGAGGCCTGTCGTATCCTTGCCGCGTGAGGAGTCGGTCTTGTAGAATCGGTCGAACACCTGCGGTATCTCAGAATCGCGGAGACCTTCTCCGGTGTTCTTGATACCTATCTCATACCACTCCTCGTTCTTGTCAAATCTGAACGAGAGAGTTCCGCCGACGTCAACGAACTTTACAGCGTTCTCAACGAGGTTGTAGATGACCTGCTGCATAAGGTCAGTGTCGATATTCACAATGAGCCTGTTGCCGTCGAGTCCGACGATATTGAGGCTCTTGACCTCTATCTTCTTCTCAAACATCAGAACAGTCTGCACAACAAGGTCGGTGATATTAGCCTCTCTGAAATTCGGGCGCATAGAACCGTTCTCGAATTTGGTCATATTGAGCATTGAGCTGATGAGTATCTTCAGGCGCTTCATCTCCTTGGAGACGAGTATGAGATACTCGCTCTGCTTGTTCTTGGGGATAGTACCGTCGAGGATACCGTCCACAAATCCGCCGATAGTGGTGATAGGGGTTCTCAGCTCGTGGGAAACATTTGCGATAAAGGTCTTGCTGGTCTCCTCACCGGCTTCTACATCGGCTGCAAGGGCATTGACATACTCGGCTATCTCCTTGACGTTTCCGTCCACCTCAGTGCTTATCTTCTCGGAGAAGTCGCCCTTTGCGTACATCGAAGCGACCTTGAGGAATTCCTTCTCATAGTTCTCCAGCTTGCGGAACTTTCTTCTGATAAGGAGATACGAGATTATCGCTGCGAAAATTGCAATAACAGCATAGATACAGCTTATCTTCAGTACATAAGAGCTTATATCGCCGGTAAGACCGTAGAATACTGCATACATTCTCACCGGTATACCCGACTCGTCCGTCTTGAAGAGTATGCGTCTGCCGTAAGTAAGACGCGGCTCGTTGTTAGAGTAGCTGTGCTTGTCGAGTTCGAGCATTTTGCCGTCCTCGAGCTTTTTCCTGAAGTCCTCGGAAAGCGGCTCAGGCTTCTTGACCTCGCGCGAAAGGTTGAACTTTCCTGTGAGCTGAAGTTCATAGTCTTCAGGTGAAACGAGACATTTTCCGTCGGCGTCATAGATGAAAGCCTCAACGTTCTTTTCCTTGATGAGTGCAGCATGGATAGTATAGATATCCTTGCTGTCGATCTTGCCGTCGGTCTTATACTCCTCCCTGATGCAGTTGATGAAGAGGTCACCTGTATCCTGGAGCTCGTTGAGCCTTTGAGCCTTGTACATAGAAGTGCAGACGCTGACAAAAATAATGCCTATAAGTGCGAGCAAGGTCACGATAACTATATAGGAAAACCTGAATATCCTGAAATATGTGCTCTTATTTGGAATCAAAATCACGTCACCTCCGCGGGTGTTAAGTATCTAACAAAACGGGGGACTCGAGTCCCCCATAAATATCAAAGAATAAGATCACTCTTCATCTTCGGTCTCAAACTTATAGCCTACTCCCCAGACTGTCTTGAGAGTCCACTCTTCCGAAACGCCTTCGAGCTTTTCACGCAGACGCTTGATATGTACGTCGATAGTACGGGAATCGCCGTAATACTCAAATCCCCATACCTCGTCGAGAAGCTGGTCACGGGTGTAAACTCTGTTCGGGTTTGAAGCGAGATAGAAGAGCAGTTCGAGCTCCTTAGGCGGAGTCTCAACGACCTTTCCGGCCACCTTGAGCTCATAGCGAGTCATATTGACAGAGAGCTTGTCATAGTGGACTTCTCTTGTCTCGGGCTCAGCGTTTCCGGTACCAACACGGCGTGTGACAGCATTGATACGCGCAATGACCTCCTTGGCATCGAAAGGCTTGACGATATAGTCATCAGCACCGAGTTCGAGACCGATTACCTTGTCGATAGTCTCGCCCTTAGCGGTGATCATAATTATAGGAGCATTTGACTTTTTCCTGATCTCACGGCAAACCTGCCAGCCGTCCATACCCGGCAGCATAATATAAAGTAAAACCATGTCAGGTTTAAGCGCATTGAATTTTACAACAGCCTCTTCGCCGTCGTGGGAGAGAATTACTCCATAGCCATCTTTTTCGAGATAAAGCCTGAGAAGATCGCAGATGTTCTTATCATCGTCAACGATAAGTATCTTGAGATTCTTTTCCATTGCCATAACCATTACCTCTTTTCATTTATATCGAAATATTAATTTTATTATACCTCAAACTGAACAAAATGTCAATGAAATTTATACAAATTCACTGAATTATACAATTAATTATTCTTTATATAATTCCTTTGCTGACGCAGATGTAAATTACAGGGCTGCGATCGGGAGCGTTTTTGTAAAAAATAGCCTATCTTTGCGAAAATATATAGACAAAGCTGCAAAAATACGGTATAATATTAATGTATAGCTATGACAGTGCCTTAAACTCTTTGTAATAAGGCTTGCCTGTGTTAAGCAGTTTTATCCGGTCCGCCGGTATTTTTAGGAGATCTTTTCTTATGAGAGTTATAACCGGTATTGCAAGAGGACGCAAGCTCGTCGCTCCCGACGGTCTCGACGTCCGTCCTACCGCAGATAAAGTTAAAGAGGGTATCTTTTCCGCAATACAGTTTCAGATCGAAGACGCCTATGTTCTCGATCTCTTCGCCGGAAGCGGTCAGATGGGCATCGAAGCCCTCAGCCGCGGCGCTAAACGCGCTGTGTTTGTGGATAATTCCCCGAGGTCTATCAGCTGCGTAAACGAAAACCTCCGCAATACGGGACTCGCCCGCCATGCAGAGGTCATAACCCGCGACAGCTACGACTATATCAAGATGACTGGTCAGAAATTCGACCTCATTATCCTCGATCCCCCCTACCGACACAGCCACATCAATAACCTTCTCCCCATAGCAGCCAAAAAGCTCGCTAAGGGCGGCTGTATCATCTGCGAATACGAAAAGGAAGCTCTCCTCCCCGAAACTCCGGACGGTCTCGTTATCCGCAAAACCTACCGCTACGGCAAGATCAACGTCACTATCTACGTCGATCCTGTCCCCGATGAGGAGGAAGAAGAATGAGAAGGGTAGCAGTTTGCCCCGGAAGTTTCGATCCGATCACGCTTGGTCACCTTGATATTATCACACGAGCATCAAGGCTCTTCGATAAGGTCATCGTGCTCATCTCGCGTAACGCCGGAAAGGGTTCGCCCAGCTTTACGGCTACTGAGAGAATGCTTATGATCGAGAACGTTACCCACGACCTCGACAACGTTGTCATAGACATTCTCGACGGACTCCTTGCCGACTACGTCAAGAACGTCGGCGCTATCGCTATCGTCAAGGGACTCCGTGCTGTCAGCGACTTTGAATATGAATTCCAGATGGCTCTTGCCAATAAAAAGCTCTATGCCGGTGCGGAAACCGTGTTCCTTACCACAGCAGCAGAAAATATGTATCTCAGCTCGAGCGTTGTTAAGCAGATAGCCTATTTCGGCGGCGATATCAGTCATTTTGTTCCCGAAGCAATTCTTGATGATATAAAACAAAGACTTATAAAAGAGAGGTAATTTATTATGAGTATTGATGAGATCCTTGAAGAGATGGACGAGCTCCTCGATAAGGCTTCGTCTGTTCCCTTTGCAGCACACAAGAAGGTCATCGACGGCGAGCGCATGAGAGAGCTTATCAACGATGTGCGCCTGAATATGCCTCACGAACTCAAGGAAGCCAAGAAGATAGAATTCGACTGCCAGCGTATCCTCAATGAGGCTAAGCTCAATGCAGAGTCTATCATTCGCAAGGCTGAAGAACGTGCAGCTCAGATAGTTTCACGCGAGGCTATCGTTACCGAGGCTAAGAAGAGAGCTATGGATATGCTCACAAAGGCTCAGACCGCTGCCAAGAACCTCCAGAAGAACGCTGTTGACTCTGTATCCAAGATGCTCAACGACACTGAGGCTCACTACGCACGAAATCTCCAGAACATAAAGGCTGTCAAGGGCAAGATCACTGGCAGCGTTGACATCAGCGGAAACGGCTTCGGCGGCAACAATACAAATATCAACATCAAGTAAAACACTACCCTCTGTCATAACGGCAGAGGGTATTTTTTCTGTCTTTTACAATAGTTATTTCCACTAAAAAACGAACCCCGTTCCTTTTACGGAACGGGGTTTATCATATCTGCGATCAAACGAGCTTGATGATAGCCATTTCAGCAGCGTCACCACGACGGGGACCGATCTTTACGATCTGTGTATATCCGCCGTTTCTGTCAGCGTACTTGGGAGCGATCTCGTCAAAGAGTTTCTTTGCAACGGACTCCTTTGTAACGTATGAAAATACCTGACGCTTGGAGTGCAGATCATCGTTCTTACCGATAGTGATCATTTTTTCTGCAACAGCGCGAACTTCCTTTGCTCTTGTAACAGTCGTTTCGATCTGACCGTTTTCAAGAAGGAAAGTTACCATGCCTCTGAGCATAGCCTTTCTATGGTCAGTTGTTCTGCCCAGCTTTCTTGTACCCGGCATTGTATTTCACTCCTTTATTATAAGTGTTTCGGTTATTATTCCTCTTCTGAGCTAAGGTCGAAGCCAAGTGACTGGAGCTTCTCCTTAACCTCGTCGAAGGATTTCTTTCCAAGGTTTCTAACCTTCATCATTTCTTCCTCAGACTTGTTGATCAAGTCATCCACGGTATTGATACCGGCACGCTTCAGACAATTGAATGAACGAACCGATAAATCAAGATCCTCAATAGTCATCTCAAGGATCTTCTCCTTGCCCTTCTCGTCCTTTTCAACGAGTACCTCAGCAAGTCCAGCCTCTTCTGAGAGGTCGATGAACAGCTTGAGGTGTTCGCCGAGGAGATTAGCAGCCTGTGACAGAGCTTCCTTAGCTGATATAGTACCGTCGGTCCATACCTCCATTGTGAGCTTGTCGTAGTCTGTTATCTGACCGAGACGGGTATCCTCAACGGTGTAATTCACCTTGAGAACAGGTGTATAGATGCTGTCTACTGCGATAACGTCAACGGGGAGGTTGATCTGCTTCTTGTTTCTTTCTGCGGAAACATAGCCTCTGCCTCTGTCGATCGTGATCTCCATATAGAGCTTAGCGTCCTTACCGAGAGTAGCGATGTGCATACCGGGATCGAGGATATTTACCTCAGAATCGGTCTTTATGTCGCCTGCGGTGATCTCGCATTCGCCCTCTGCCTCTATATAAACTGTCTTAGGTCCTTCACCATAGAGCTTAGCAGTAAGTCCCTTGATGCTGAGAATGATCTCTGTGACATCCTCTTTTACACCCGGAATTGTTGACAACTCGTGATGTACAGTACCGTCCTTGCCCGAGAGCTTTACAGATGTTACTGCAACACCAGGAAGTGAGGAGAGCAGCACACGCCTGAGACTGTTTCCAAGTGTAATACCGTAACCACGCTCCAGCGGTGCTAATTCGAATTTGCCGTATTTGCCGTCACTTTTAAGCTCGACAATATTGATATCAGGCTTATTGATCTTTTCCAGCATAAAAACCCTCCTATTTCACATTAACTATTGATTTCGAGTTCTGAAATATCAAGTAACTTATTACTTGGAGTACAGCTCGACGATAAGGTGTGTAGCAACCTCGTAGTCGATGTCCTCAGCGGAGGGCATACGATTTACAGTTGCAGAGAAGTCGTCCTTGTTAGCTGTGAGCCACATAGGAACGAGTCTGTCCTTAGTCTCTTCAACTGTTGCCTTGAACTTCTCGGAGGTTCTGTCCTTCTCGCGGAGAGCGATAACGTCGCCGACCTTTACGCGGTAGGAAGGAATGTTTACTTTCTTGCCGTTTACTGTATAGTGGCTGTGAACAACAAGCTGTCTTGCTTCTCTTCTTGTGAGAGCGAGTCCCATTCTGTAAACAACGCTGTCAAGTCTTGA